>CAIQDI010000039.1 GCA_903870545.1 uncultured Pseudomonadota bacterium | reverse complement strand
TCTTTGGCTAAACGTCGAAACTTGCCCAACCACGCAAAAGTTCGTTCAACCACCCAGCGTTTTGGTAAAACAGCAAACTCGCCTTTGATTTTTTCTGAAATGTATAATGTTCTGCCAAGTTGCTCTTGAGCATAAGTAACCGCTGAGCTGCGATAACCAGCATCACCCGAAAACGCTTTTAAACTCGGATAGCTATCAGCGGCTCGAAACATCACTTCGTCTGCCGCTTTGGTACCGTAAATGTTTGCCGCGTGAACCTGAACGTGCAATAAGCAGCCTAATATATCGACCACGATATGACGTTTTCGACCCTTTACTTTTTTGCCGCCACCATAACCGCATTCTTCACTGTCGTAGACGGTTTTGACGCTTTGAGAGTCAATGATTCCATAGCTTGGCTGGGCTTTACGACCGTTTTTTTTCGAGCCAATTCCGTTATCGTTTTGAGCGCGTTATCCCAAGTACCGCGTTTATTCCATTTGCTGTAATGGTCATAAACCATTTTCCACGGTGGAAAATCTTGGGGAAGATAACGCCCTGTTCGCACTACATACATAATGGCATTCTCAACGTGTTGTTTGATGTGCTTGCTTATCCGTGGGTTCAAAAAATTTTTTAATAAGCTGCCATTCTTCTATTTTTAAGTCACTCGGATACGCCATAATCGCTAATGCCATCGTTTAAAAATAGGTTGGATTTTATCAGATTTTTTTTGCCAGACAGATTCTGAAATCAGTTAGATTTTTGGACGATAGAATTAGCACGGAGGCACAATGGGTAAGATGGTTGTCACCATTTTATCTGCTGTGGCTCAAGCTGAACGACAACGAATTTTTGAACGGACTAATGAAGGGCGAATTGATGCTAAATTTCGTGGCGTTAAATTTGGTAGAAAAAGAAGTATTGATAGAGATGAATTAACAAGTTTAAAACAACAAGGATTTGGGGCAACTGAAATTGCTAAAAAAATGGGAATCGGTAGATCGACGGTTTATAAATTATTAAATGAAATTAGTCGTTTATGAAAATTGAAATTCCTTAGCGTACGTTTTCGTACTTTTAGTATTGGAACCCCGAATACAGAAGCGGTTTTAAAGTTTGCCAGATTTTATTTAACAATAACGGCTGCGCTAACGCATTAGGATGGAGTAAATCTTTTTGCATTAACTCTTTATGCAATGCAATATCTTCCATAATTGAAGGCACAACAGGCACATGTAATTCAGTCGATAATTGCGGATACACGGCATAAAACGCATCAAGATAACGCTTGCCGTAATTAGGTGGAATTTTAACTTCTAGCAACAATACTTTCGCGCCCGATTTTTGTGAAAGTAAAATACTTTGTGCTAAATTTTTTTTCATTTCTTTTGGTGACAAACCACGCAATCCATCATTTGCACCCAATTCAATCAAAACCCATTGCGGTTTGTTTTCGACTAATAATTTTTCAATTCGTGCTAATCCACCTGCTGTGGTATCCCCGCTAATGCTCGCATTCACAACTTGATAATTTAATTGTTCTTCCTGTAATTTTTTCTGCAATAATGCAGTCCATTCTTGTCCATTATCTAAGCCAAAACCCGCGCTAATACTGTCACCAACAATTAAAATGCGATTTTGTGCCGCGACAGTCATTGACATCAAAAATAGCAAACTCACCGCAAAAAACTTACCCATATTCCCACCACGTTAATTTAAATTAAATCCATGAATACTATGATCGAAACTGTTAATTTAGGCAAAACTGTTTTTAGCCCCGAAGGCGCATTGCAAATTCTCAAAGATGTAACGCTAAAAATTCACGAAGGTGAAAGTTTAGCCATTATTGGAACATCGGGTTCTGGCAAATCAACGCTTTTAGGTCTGCTTGCCGGATTAGATTCCCCTAGCACAGGCTGTGTAATTTTAAATGGTCAAAATTTAACGTCAATGGATGAAGACGGAAGAGCAAAAATGCGTAATCAATTCGTCGGTTTTGTTTTTCAATCTTTTCAATTGATTGCCAGTTTAACCGCGCTTGAAAATGTCATGTTGCCATTGGAATTAGCCGGTGATAAACAAGCAAAATCAAAAGCGAGTGCCTTATTAGAACGTGTCGGTTTAGCGCATCGCCTCAGCCACACGCCGATTAAATTATCGGGCGGCGAACAACAAAGAGTCGCGCTCGCAAGAGCTTTTGTCACGCAACCCGCCATTTTATTTGCCGATGAACCAACAGGAAATTTAGACAGCAAAACCGGCAATCACATTATTGAATTATTGTTTGAACTCAATCAGGAACAAAAAACGACATTGGTTTTGGTGACGCACGATAAAGAATTGGCGAATCGCTGCAATCGAAAAATCACCTTAGAAGCGGGAGCAATTCTATGAAAACGACAGCATTATTGGCATGGCGATTATTGCGGCGCGACATGCGCTATGGCGAATTATCGATTTTATGTGTCGCGCTAATCATTGCCGTTTCATGTTCAACAGCCGTGAATTTATTTTCTGACAGAATGCAACGCACGATGAATTCTCAAGCGGCTGAGTTTTTAGCGGCGGATTTAGTCATTTCTAGTTCTGACGATATGTCACAAAGTTGGCTTGATGAAGCGGCAAAATTACAGTTAAAACAAGCAAAAACCATCGAATTTCCTACCGCGTTAATGGAAAACGACGAGCTGTTACTTGCTAGTGTAAAAGCGGTGAGTTCACTTTATCCGTTGCGAGGTCAGCTAAAAATTAGCGACGGAAGTGAAAATGAAATCACCACTTCTCAATCACCATTAGAAGGCGAAGTGTGGGTCGAAAAACGTATTTTGCCCGCTTTAAAACTTAACTTAGGCGATATGTTAAATATCGGTGAAAAAGCCTTAAAAATAAGCAAAATTCTCACCTACGAACCTGATAGACAAGGCGATTTTTATAGTATGTCGGCGCGAGTGATGATGAATGAGCGCGATTTAGCACAAGCGCATGTTATTCAAGCGGGAAGTCGTTTGCATTATTCCTTTCAATTTAGCGGCGATGAAAAGGCATTAAAAGCGTTTCACGATTACGTCACACCACAATTAAACGCTTCGCAACGCATTATCGACATTCATCAAAATCGCCCTGAAATTGGCGAAGCTCTGCGTCGAGCAGAAAGTTATTTGGGATTACTCAGCATTTTAGTGGTGCTAATTTCAGGCGTGGCGATTGCGATTGCAACGCGCCGTTATACAGAACGCCATTTTAATACCGTCGCGGTTTTACGTTGTTTGGGGTACAAACAAAATCAAGTTATGATGTTGTTTGTGTTGCAATTTTTGATGTTAGGTTTTTTTACCAGCGCGTTAGGTTGTGGCATTGGCGTGATGGCTCAACACGGTTTGTTTTATTTATTGAAAAGTTTTTTACCAGCAACTATTGCTGCACCGAGTCTTTTTTCGTTATTGCTTGGTTTTTTGATGGGCATGACTATTTTGTTTGGTTTTGCATTGCCGCCGTTGTTGCAAATGCGGAAAGTGAGTATTTTGCGTGTTTTTCAACATCAATTGGAAAACAAAACGCCCAGTGCATGGCTGGTTTATGGCATTGCGTTGAGTTTGACGAGTTTTTTTATTTGGTCTTACACAGACAATCTAAAAATGACGGCAATTATTATCGGTGGCGGATTATTAACGCTGCTTATTCTTAGCTTTTTATTGACACATTTTCTGCGTTACGCGAAACGCTTTTTACCTAAAATTCCTCTCAATTGGCGTTTTGGTGTGGAAGCGTTATTGCGAAATCCCAAAATAAGCACCGTGCAAATTCTCGCGTTTAGTGTCACGTTGGTTGCGATGATTTTAAGCTATAGCGTGCGAACAGACTTGATCAAAGATTGGCAATTACAACTTCCTGCTAATGCGCCCAATCATTTTGCCATTAACATTTTCCCCGAACAATTTGAAAAAATTTCTAATGATTTCAAACAACAAAATATCCACAGCAGCGGTATTTATCCTGTTATCAGTGGGCGTTTAATTGCGATTAACGATGTGGCTGTACAAAAAATTGTCTCGAAAGAAACGCAAGGCGATAGAGCGATTCGGCGTGATTTAAGTTTAACGTGGTCGGCACAATTGCCGGAAGATAATCAAATAATTTCGGGCGAGTGGTGGAATGAAATGCCTGTTAAAAATCAAGTTTCCATTGAAGAAAAATTAGCAAACAGTTTGGGTGTAAAACTGGGCGATAACTTAACTTTTACCATAAGTAATCAACAAGTTATCGCGAACGTAACCAGTATTCGTCGTTTGCGTTGGGACACGATGAAACCCAATTTTTATATGGTTTTTTCGCCAACAAGTTTAGATAATTATCCGCAAACTTTTTTAACCAGTTTTTTTCTGCCCAAAGAACAGAAAAATTTATTGAATCAATTAGTTAAAACCTATCCCAATGTTACCGTTTTAGAAGTCGATTTTGTTTTAACGCAGTTAAAAACCATTTTTACACAATTAACTGCAGCGATTAACTACATTCTTTATTTCGCCTTGTTTGCAGGTTTGACGGTGCTATTTGCGGTGATACACGCCAGTTTGGATCAGCGTATTTATGAAAGTGCATTGATGCGGGTTTTAGGTGCCAATCGCGCTTTATTGCGAAGAACGCATTTGCTCGAATTTGCATTATTAGGTTTTTTTGCAGGTTTGCTTGCGGTGCTTATTTCTCAAGTGTTGCTTTTTGCACTTTACCATTGGGCATTAAATTTAACGTACAGTCCAAATTTATCCTTGTGTGTTTTAACACCTTTTAGCAGTGCTTTTTTAGTTTGTTTAGCAGGTTTTAGTTGCGTGAAAAGCGTGACCAATAAACCGCTAATCACCATTTTAAAAGAGAAATAATTCATTTTTTTCAGGATAACATGCTAAGCGGGATTCAAGTAAATGGCTGGACTTGGCTCAAATATTAGCTAAAATTCCTTAATACGGGGTTCCATTAATAACGGGGCTGAAATATACGTTAAGGGATTTTTAGTCAAAATTTGAACCCATAAAACTGTCTATTAAATCGATTAGTAGAATACTCTCAAAGCGTCAAAACCGTCTACGACAGTGAAGAATGCGGTTATGATGGCGGCAAAAAAGTAAAGGGTCGAAAACGTCATATCGTGGTCGATATATTAGGCTGCTTATTGCAAGTTCAGGTTCACGCGGCAAATATTCACGATACCAAAGCGGCAGACGAAGTGATGTTTCGAGCCGCTGATAGCTATCCGAGTTTAAAAGCGTTTTCGGGTGATGCTGGTTATCGCGGCACAGCGGTCACTTATGCTCAAGAGCAACTTGGCAGAACATTATACATTTCAGAAAAAATCAAAGGCGAGTTTGCTGTTTTACCAAAACGCTGGGTGGTTGAACGAACTTTTGCGTGGTTGGGCAAGTT
>CAIQDI010000038.1 GCA_903870545.1 uncultured Pseudomonadota bacterium | reverse complement strand
GCGGATTTTGCGCGTGAACATAATTTAACGGTGGATTACGCAGGTTTTGAAACCGCAATGGAAGCGCAACGTGATAGAGCGCGTTCTGCCAGCCATTTCGGCACCGATTCACACAAAAATATCGAACTCGATTCACAAACGAATTTTACCGGTTATGAAAATTTATATGATGCGGCGCAAGTCGTGGCGTTATTCAAAGGCGGCGAAGCAGTTGAA
The DNA here is from genome assembly GCA_903870545.1 of uncultured Pseudomonadota bacterium. Lineage (GTDB taxonomy): Bacteria > Pseudomonadota > Gammaproteobacteria > Methylococcales > Methylomonadaceae > UBA10906. The sequence continues at coordinate 5,313 of CAIQDI010000038.1, read as the reverse complement.
CTCTTAAACGCTGGCGACGAAGGCGTAATCGTTTTAGACAAAACACCGTTTTATGCCGAATCGGGCGGTCAAATTGGCGATTGCGGAACCATTAGCGCGGATGGCGCGACGTTTGACGTTGCCGATACCCAAAAACAAGCAGGCAGTTTATTTTTGCATCAAGGCAAAGTCAGTGCTGGCGCGTTGAAAGTCGGGCAAAATGTGGTTGCCGCTGTCGAGTTGGCGAAACGCAAAGCCACCGAATTAAACCATTCGGCAACGCATTTATTACACGCGGCATTGCGTCAAACTTTGGGTGAACACGTCGCGCAAAAAGGTTCGCTGGTAAATACCGAACGATTACGTTTCGACTTTTCACATTTTGAACCGTTGACGGCTGACGAAATTTCGACCATCGAACGTTTGGTGAATGAACAAATTCGTTTGAATAATGCGGTTTCGGCACAAGTTATGGCAAAAGATGATGCCGTCAAAGCAGGCGCGATGGCGTTATTCGGCGAAAAATACGGCGCAGAAGTGCGCGTGTTAAAAATCGGCGAATTCTCCACCGAATTATGCGGCGGCACACACGTTGCGCGGGCTGGCGATATTGGTTGTTTCAAAATTATCAGCGAAAACGGCGTGGCGGCTGGCGTGCGACGCATTGAGGCGGTCACAGGTGCAAACTGTTTAGCGTGGTTCGCGCAACGTGAAAGCGCGTTGGTGCAAATCGCCGATTTGGTCAAAGGCACACCCGATAAAGCGGTCGAAAAAGTCGAACAACTCGTTGAACGCGCTCGTGGTTTGGAAAAACAATTGGAGCGTTTGAATTCAAAATTGGCGAGTGCGACGGGCGATGAATTGATGGCGAAAGCGGTTGAAATCAACGGCGTGAAAGTGTTGGCGACAACGGTTGAAAATGTTGATGCCAAAATTTTGCGTGAAATCGTCGAACAATTGAAAAACAAATTACATAACGCCGTTATCGTGTTGGCATCGGTGGAAGGTGAAAAAATCAGCGTGGTTGCAGGTGTTTCAAAAGACCAAACCACAAAAGTCAAAGCAGGCGAACTAGCGAATTTTGTTGCCGCAAAAATCGGTGGTAAAGGTGGCGGCAAACCTGATTTAGCACAAGCTGGCGGGAATAATCCTGCGGCGTTGGCGGGGGCGTTGGTTGAAGTGAATAAATGGATACAAGAACAACTTTAGTGTTGCTCTAACATTGTTCATGGCAACTCTGGAACGATTGAGATTGTTTTTTCTCAACGTAAAATTTCGTTAGATTTTTTGGTGATTAAAATATGTGGTTTGATGATTTTCCAGAGCAATGTCCGCCAAGTGACGCAAGGCAAGACACGCTTGAAGTATTTAGGCTTGTATCAAATATCCCACCAAGGGCAGATGATTTTCTTGCGACAAAAAGAGAGTTTCCCCATCGTAATTTTGCGGATGATGTTTTGTGCAATGCCCATGGTGTTTCTGTATTTCAAAAACACGACGATATATTGAAAAAACGTGAGCATTTCAAAAAAGCTCTAGGGCATAAAAAAATAGCTGTCGGCACTATTACACAAGATGATGGTTTAGTAAAAGAAACGGGAGGGCTATCTCATGTAACTTGGTGGCTCCAAACAGATGAACCACATAAAACCTTTAAGGAGGTACAAAATGTCACAAAGTGATTACCTCAAAAACCTTATAAAGGATTTAACGCCTGTAGAAATTTTCGATTATTACGATATTCCAAGATTTTATAGTTGTCATGACAAAGTTGGTCAAATATTCTTAGTTTATTGGATTGACGAAACCGATAATTACGATTCGTGGCTCTATTTGCGTGTCAGTCCAGAACGCTATTCATCATTAAAAAATGGAAATATATCGGTTGCAAAAGTTCTTAGTAACCCTGAGGAAGGTTTTGCATTTGTTATGGACAATTATGGTGCTGATTTTTCTATTGCAGAAATATCAACTATGGATATTGAAAAAGAATGGATTCCTCCAGAAAACTATTATTTGAGCTTGCATGAATCAGCCGCGCCAAAAACATTGCCCGAAAAAACATCATCAGCTGTTGAGATTGCTAAACGTTCAGATAGACAGGTTATAGATTTAGCATTTATTAGACCTTCAAATGTATATGAAATGGGTTGTGGTAAGTTGGGCAGATTACTCGATTCATTTCAAAATGTTATTCACGCGCTGTCTTGTGGTAAAAAATTTGATGGTCGAAATGTTTCAGAAAAAAGAAAATTTGATAGTGAAATTCTAGCTACAGGTTTATTTGCAAGCTCATTTGGAGTTCGCCTACAATCAAAAGGCGGAAATATATTTCCTGATGACGAAACGACTAATGCAATAAAAATGCTTGCACATTTACTTTCATCGTTGCGAGAATCAGAAACATTGCCCGAAGAACTTCATCATTTCAATGTTCTTGCTAGAAGTAGATTTAAACATTTGTTGGAAGTGATAGTTGAATCAGACGTATCAATAAAATATGACTGGGGGTATCCATCGGGAGAAACTTCACAGTCTCAAATATCTTTTAACGAAGTTAAACAATCATTACAAAAAATAAAAGAATCAGATAGTCCGACCACAAGAACTGTAGCTCGTGTTGGTTGCCTGGTTGGAGTCGATATAGACAGTGATTTCTTTGCGTTGAAAATAGAAAATAACGAAATAATAAAGGGCAAGTTATCAAAGTCTGTTTCAGATGGACAATTTGACGTCCCTTGTCAAATTAACGCTAAACTTGAAGAATCATGTGCAATAGATCCTATTACAGATAAAGAAAAGTGGTCTTATGTTCTTATTGATTTTGAAAGAGTTTGATTGATCTATGAATCAGATAGTATGTCGAACAAACGTTAAGGTGTCAGATGCTTCTTTATAACCCTCATTTTAATCACCAATTTCCTGCACCGCAGTATTTAGGTGCAAAGCACACGCATTTGGCATGGATAAATAAATTTATTCCTAGCCAAGTGCAAACTGCACTAGATGCTTTTTCGGGTTCGCAATCTGTAGCTTTTCTGTTTAAGCAATTGGGGTTTAAAACAATTACCAACGATTTCTTAAATTTTAATAATCAAATTGGTTTAGCTCTCGTTGAAAATAATATGGAGCAATTAACAAAAGGTGATGTTGAATTGCTTTTTGCTCACGCTGAAAATAAAACTGATTTCCAATTGATGGAAAACACCTTTACGAATGTTTTTTTTCAACAAGAAGAAGCGGCATTTTTAGATAATTTCAGGGCAAACATTCCGTTATTAGAAAATCGTTACAAGCAAGCGTTAGCTTATGCGGTAATCAATCGCAGTATGACGCGAAAGATAACAATGGGGCATTTTGCACACACGCAGGCGTTACAATATGCAAGTAGTCCTGAGCGAATCAAACGAAATAGCAGTTTGATAAAACCGCTGAAAACTATTTTTGAAAATTTATTGCCTGAATATAACTACGCGGTTTTTGATAATAAACAAGACAATTGCAGTCATCATGCGAACATTTTGGAATTATTACCAATATTAGAAAATGTTGATTTAGCTTATTTTGACCCGCCGTATTGTGATAGCCACGCGGATTATCAAAGTTTTTATCATTTGCTCGAAACATTTACCGAGTATTGGCAAGACAAACAATTTATAAATGGCATTAAACGTTATGAACCACAACGAATAAGCGGTTTCGATAAAAAGAAAGATGTCATGGCTTCATTTGAAACGTTATTTGAACTTGCTGAAAACATACCACATTGGCTGATTAGTTATAACAATCGTAGTTATCCCAGCGTGGAAGAATTTGAAAAAATTATTTCAAAACATCGGCAAGTTGAAATTGAAGAAAAAATTTATATTAACGGAAGGGGTGGTAAAGGTAGTGTGGCTGGTAGCAAAGAACTTTTGTTTATTTGCAAACCAAAGAAAAAACATTTTGTATACATAATCAAACAGGCACAATTGCAATGAAAGATTTTAATTATTGGAAAAAACGCTACGAAAGCGAACAACTGGAAGAATTTAATAGCGATAACGTCGGATTATTGTGGCTGAAAACTAAATCAATCAGTCGTAAAGAATTGATTGCCGAATTTGCAAAAATAAATGAAATTTTGCTTAAAGAAACAACATTAGCAAAACAATTTGTGGAATTGTTTATTTGGCTTTGCGGTGATATTGAGAATTCGCATAAACTTTTGAATAGTTTCATTCAAACAAAAAGTAAAGAGCAAGCTACTGAAATTGATACCAAACAATTAGTGTCGGAACTTTATAAGTTAAAAGTTTTTGATTGGGGTGGCGATTACCGAAATTCGCTAGATAAATACTTAATTAGTCGTTATGTAAAAATTCACAGTTCTTACGATACGCTACTTTCAAAATTTGAAACTGAAATAAATCTTGCTGTTCAAGGTTATGTTTTAAACAGTTGGTATAACCATTGGAGTAGTATTTTAATTGAATTCATTTTTAAATCGCACTCCTTGGTATTGCCGACAGTTGGGCAAATTAAAAGCGTCGATTTTTTTGTTAATTCTATTCCGTTCGATTTGAAAGTAACTTACCTTCCTGCTGAATACGTCAAATTTAAGCGCAAAGAAAAAGGCTTACCTGTTGAATTAACATTTTTGAAAAATCAGGCAATAATTGCGAACATTCCCTTTGATAAAAAAGCAAAAGATTCTGATATTTACCACGAAATAACCGAGCGAATGAAGGATAGAAATGACGATTTCTGTAATTCTGTTTTAACGACGTTACGAAACGAAAAATTACAAATTCTCAAAGACGCACAAAGCAATCCCAAAATGCTTGCGACATGGCTATATGAAAATCAAGGCGAAATGCGTTTTGGTTCTGAAAATAGATTATTTTTGGTGCTTGTTGATTCCAATGATTTTAATAATTCTTGGAAATTGAAAAGAAATCTTGATTTATTGAAACCCGTAATTACCTCGTATCTTGATAATTTTCAAAACAAAAAACTGGACGATTTAAAAATAAACTTTCAGTACGGTGGCAAAACACAGACATTTAGTTCATTGGCTGATGTGATTTTTGTAATCAAATGAAACCATTTGGCATTAGCGACATTTTCTTCTACAAATTGGTCGCGCCACTCGCTCAAGAAATGGGCGACGCATTTCCCGAATTACGCGCCGCGCAAGCCCAAGTTGAAACGATTTTAGAACGTGAAGAAAAACGTTTTGCCGAAACACTGGGGCAGGGCATGAAAATTTTGGAAGCGTGTGTTGCCAAAATGGAAGGCACTGTTATTGAAGGCGAAACGGCTTTCCAACTTTATGATACTTACGGTTTCCCT
>CAIQDI010000037.1 GCA_903870545.1 uncultured Pseudomonadota bacterium | reverse complement strand
TTAAATCCTGATAAATCGACAGATAGAAAGTCCGTCTAATTTTTAATTTAAAAAGCGACAATTACCTTGACACCTATCGGTATTTAGCGTGCATCCGTAAAACTTTTTTATAAATAATGTTCCTGTGTTGATTTAAAAAATCATCAACTTGGGATGCACTCACTAGACCATAAACCATTACAAAATTCGTTGCTGGGGAGAAATTTTACATACCTGATTGTTCTAGAAAAGGTGTAAATTTAAGAATGGCTCCGAGCATATTGTCGGCTACCAATTTCAGTAACTAAATTCAGTGATGCTTGCCAACATTCCCGACAGAATTCTTGAAAGTTATTTTTCAATTTTGATTCTGGTAATAACGGCTGACCAACTTTAGCTTGCCCTGCTTCAATATCATAAGTTGATAGATTAAGCAGGTAATCTCGTCTTTTATTTCTATCAATAAGTATAGGTGGAAAACCTGATTTCAAAACGGGTAAATTGGCAATCAAACGAGCCATGCGTCCATTTCCATCTGCAAAGGGATGAATTCGAACAAAGGCTAAATGTAAATCACTGTAGATTTTTAATGCTTCAGTTTCATCAAGTGATTTTTTCAGTGCTGAATTGAGCATGGCTAACCATTCAATCATTAAAATAGGTACATTAGCAGGCGTGGCATAATCAATGAAGGTTTGTTTGTTTTCTAACGTGAGTGCGTAAGTACCATTGGGTTCACATTTCCAAGCCCCAATAGGTTGAAAAATATCAATCACCACAGAAGTTTGAACTGCTCGATGCAAGGAAAATAAATCTGATTCTGTAATGGGATTATCATGTTTTAACAGTCCATAAAGTAATTTAATCGCACACGCATGACCCGCAACTTCTTGATGTTCTCGAAGTGATTTACCCGATACAGTTAAGCCTTCTGACAAGATAAATGCTGTTTCACCCAGCGTTAAAGTATTGCCTTCGAGTGCAGTGCTGTTGTGTGTCCATAAATCACGCAATTGAGCCAATAAGGCAATTCGTAAATCATTATCTAAACCATCTAAAAATTTCATATTGTTTCCAAACGTTTAATTAAATTCGCGACACTTTGAGCCTTCCAATCATGCCCCCTGTAAGTTTTCACATTGAACTTATTTAGCGCATCTGCCATTCCTCGCAAACTCATTTCTTGTGATTGATACAAGGTGATTTGTTCTTTAAACTTTTGAGCAAATTCATCGGCATTCGTACTCATGGTTTTATGTCCATTAGATTGTGCAAAAGGTAAACTGATTAAATTACCCAGTGGTTCATTTCTGGCTTTCTTTCTAGCAAGGGCTTCTTTGGTACGTTGAGAAATAAATTTACGTTCCCGTTCTGCCAAAACACTAAATAAATGGGTTGAAAAAGAATCTGAATTCAAACCCAGTTGCACAGCAATAAATTGAAATCCCCTTTCCATCAATGCTGTCACTGCTGCATGGTTACGCGATAATTTATCGACTTTGGATACAATCAAAGTACATCTTTCACGTTTACAGTGTGCCATCGCCTTCGTGATTTCAGTTCTGTTTTCAAGTCTACCCTTTCCACTGGCAATATCAAAGTAAGCAGCAATAATTTCCAGTTCATTAGCTTTGGCAAAGATTTCAATATCAGCTTGTTGAGCTTCCAATCCTAAACCTGATTGTCCTTGTTCAGAAGTGGATACGCGACGCAAGCGATAGGTGTCAAGGTAATTGTCGCTTTTTAAATTAAAAATTAGACGGACTTTCTATCTGTCGATTTATCAGGATTTAAACTGAACAGTGACCAATCAATCGCGCTGTTTTCTAAATCCGAAACACCCAAGCGTAAGGTTTGAATTTGTTGGTTGGCTAAGGCTTCTTCTGCGTGTTTGCTCCACGTAACCCTTGCGGTGGTGGTCAAACGTGTTTTTAACGCATTGTGCAAAACGTAGTTTTGGGTTTAGTTTCGTGCGACGTACGGAATAGAGTAAATACTGCGAGTTTGGTGATGATACTTAACCCAGCTTGGGCGTTATATTCAACAGTGAATCAATTGAATTTAATGAAATTATGCTTTATTACTTGCATGAATACATGAAAACTACTGAATAAAACTACTAATTAACATGAAAACGATAGCAATTATTTCTCAAAAAGGTGGTGCAGGAAAAACAACACTTGCAGTCAACTTAGCCGTCGCTGCTGAATACGCTAAAAAGAAATCCGTCATTATTGACATTGATGGACAAGCCAGTGCAACCAGTTGGGGGGATAGTCGGTCATCTAATTCACCTGTTGTCGTTTTAGCCCAACCTGTACGTTTAAAAAATGTGTTAGTTGCTGCTGAGGAAAATGGCGTAGATTTTGTCTTTATTGAGATACAGCCGCGCAATCGGAAAGTTCCGCGTTAGCGACCGTCCGTGTAGCTGATTTTGTATTGATTACGTGTCGCCCAGCGATTCTTGATTTAAGGGCTATCAACAATAGCATTGATATTGTCAGGTTAGTGGGCTGTCAGGCGGCTGTTGTTTTAACGGCTGTACCCCTCAAGAGGCTCACTAGCTACTCAAGCAGAGTTTGCAATTCGTTCTTATGACATCGAAATTGCTCCTGCACATTTTGGTTGATAAAATGGCTTTTATTCACTCCTTCACAACAGGACAAGTTGCATTTGAATACGAACCTAACGGTAAGGCTAAAACAGAGGTGATGAATCTATAAATCTATACAAGTGGCTTGTTAAACAAGTACAGTGATATTCATAAAATCATGTATTCATGTAAAGAATTATTTATACAGAATCCAATTGCTTAACTGTGTGGCTTTTACCCGGCGTATAAAGGGTGGAATAGGAACCTAACACTGCTACGGGTACGAGCTGCCACTTTTTCTACTTTAGCGCAAAAACTGTTACATAAAAGGTATCCGTCACAAAATTTTATTTCACTAGAAAATAAAATAGCGTATCCTTTTTAAAGAAAGGAGAATTTTATGCAAACACTTACTAATAACGTTAATAAAACCCGAGATCCATCATCAGTATTAACCAAAGCTACTACTCGTGCCGCTGACTATTTAGGTATTTCTCACACCAATATGGCAAAGATACTGGGTGTGAGTCCATCTTCGATTACTCGTTTGACCAGATTGTTTGGCGTAGAGATCAAGAATCCATAACCTTTGATACCTCAAAATGGGCGCGTTAATTTCAAATAGTGCTTCATCAATCAGACTTTATATTCACCCCAATAGCCTCTAAAAACCGCCACCGCGACGGCTAGTAAATTTATCCCCCGCGTTGCTCAAGCTCCTCATTTTCACGAGTTTTAGCCCCTCAAAGCCGCGCCAATCATACAAACTACCCGGTAATTCGCTAAATAAAAATGCCTGTTTTTTTGTCCAATAAGTTTTAAAAAAGTCTTATTTTTGATATTAAAAACAGATTGCTACCCATGCGTGCCATACTTATTATCCCACCCCGAAGCATGCGATAGGGGGTTCAAACGCTTTACCACCCAATGAGAGCATAAAACATGGCAGTTAAAAAAGGCACCACCCGCGCTGACAAATTCATCGGCACAGCGACCAACGATATTTTTAACGGGTTAGCCGGTAACGATACGTTAATCGGCAATGCCGGAAATGACCAATTCGACGGCGGCACGGGGAATGATTCAATTGATGGCGGTACAGGAAACGATGTGTTGTTAGGCGGTATTGGCGACGACACGGTAAATGGCGGGAGCGGTGATGACAGTTTGGATGGCGGCACGGGCAACGACAAACTGATTGGCGCAGACGGAAAAGACACCTTGAATGGCGGTAGCGGTGTTGACACAATGGACGGTGGTAACGGAAATGACTACTACTATGTCGATAATGTGAACGACGTAGTTATCGACGCAAATGCCAACGTGAAAACCGGCGGCACCGATACCGTCGAAACGACTTCGAGTTATACGCTGCTCAAAAATCTTGAAAATTTGGTGTTGAATGACGCGCAAGGCAAAGGGCTGATAGGCACGGGGAATTCGGGTAACAACGTTATCACGGGCAATATCGGTGACGACGTACTGGCTGGCATGGCGGGAAATGATTACTTAAACGGCAGCGACGGCAATGACACCTTAGATGGCGGTGTTGGTATGGACACGCTCGTGGGCGGCTTGGGTTCGGACGTGTATTTGGTCAACAATCTTATCGACCAAATTATTGAAGACGCAGACGGCGGCGACGAAGACCAAGTCTTTTCCAGCGTGAGCTTTGATTTAGGGCAAACCGAAAACGTCGAAAATCTGACTTTATCGGGCGCGAAAGCCACCAACGGCACCGGCAACGAGTTGGATAATCTTATCCAAGAAGCAGACGGCGGCAATATCAAAGTCAATCTAAACGGCGGTGACGGCAATGATACGCTTTTAGGCGGTGGCGGTGCTGATACGCTCGAAGGCGGCACGGGTGACGACAGTTTAGACGGTGGTTCGGGTCAAAATACCGCTATTTTTAGCGCGATTCAAGACGATTACAACATCATCGTGAACATCGACACCGGTGTGCCGCAAATTGTAATTGAGTACGTCGGCAGTGACGAAACCAACGACGGCACAGACACCTTATCCAACATTCAATATCTGCAATTCGCTGATGACACGCGCAAAAATACAAACGATTGTCGATGAACAGGAAGCCGCCGCTCAAGCTATTTTGGACGAACAGGCTCAGGCGGATGCTGACGCGGCGCAAGCTATTTTAGATGAGCAAGCGGCGATAGATGCTCAGGAAGCCGCCGATGCACAAGCTATTTTGGACGAAAAAGCTGCTGCGGATGCTCAAGCGATAATCGATGCTCAAGCAGTCATTGACGCAAAAGCTGCCGCCGATGCGAAAGCTCTTGCTGACGCAAAAGTTATAGCTGATGTTGCCGCTGCGAAAGCGGTTGCGGATGCAAAAATTATCGCCGATGCAAAGGCGGTTGCAGATGTGAAAGCTCTTGCCGACGCTCAAGTGATTATTGACGCAAAAGCGGCGGCGGATGCCAAGGCGATTGTCGATGCCGCCGCTGCGAAGGTGATTGCAGACGCGAAAGTGATTTCAGATGCTGCGGCTGCGAAAGTCATTGCCGATGCAAAAATAATTGCCGATGCGAAAGCTATTCTTGATGCAAAGGTAATTTCGGACGCAAAAATAATTTCGGATGCCGCCGCTGCGAAAGTCATTGCCGATGCGAAGGTGATTTCAGATGCCAGAGCAATTTCGGATGCGGCTGCGGCTAAAGTTATCTCAGATGCCAAAGCAATTTCTGACGCAAAAATTATTGCTGATGCCGCTGCTGCAAAAATAATTGCCGATGCGAAAGCGATTGCCGACGCAAAAGCGGCTGTAGATGCTCAAGCTATTATTGATGCCGCCGCTGCAAAAGTTATCGCCGACGCTCAGGCTCTTGCTGATGCTGCCGCCGCTAAAATTATTTCAGATGTCGCAGAAGCCACAGCTACACAACCGCCTGCGGATATGACTTTTGCGTGGGATTTTTCGTTAACTGCGAATGCTGACACGCTCAATGTTTCTACTTTGACCAGCGCACCCACCGTGCGAATTATGGCTTTGGCTGGGAATGACACAATAACTGGCGGCAATACGTCCGTGCGTTGGATTGATGGTGGTGATGGCAATGATTCAATTTTGGGTGGTGACGGCACAGCCGATACGATATTGGGTGGCGCGGGGGATGATTTGTTGAGTGCTGGTAGTTACTACAACAACTACTCCTACTCCCACCGTGATTCAGCTAGAAATGTATTGTCGGGCGGTACGGGAAATGACATCCTGTACGGCGGAACATCTGATGATTTGTTAATAGGGGGCGATGGCAATGACACGCTAGATGGCGACCCTGTAGATGTATATGGCAACGACACCTTGGTAGGCGGTACTGGTGATGATTCGTTATTTGGATACAACGGAAACAACAGTCTTGATGGTGGCGATGGAAACGACACATTATCCAGCGGATTAGGAAGTGATACGTTGTTGGGTGGCGCAGGGAATGACCTAATCCAAAGCGGTAGTGGAATGGACACGCTTACTGGTGGCACAGGTGTTGACAATTTGTACGGCGGCGCAGGTTCTGACACATTTGTTTTCGCTGCGGGTGATTCTGGCGTGGGCAGTCCGACGGTCTTAAAAGGCGTAACCACCACGCATCGTGACATCATTACCGATTTTGATTTTGTTTCGTTGGACGAATTCATTGATTTCAGTGCAATCGCGAGTGGCACGTTGAGCTTTCAAGGTACCAAAGCGTTTACCGCCATTAACCAAGTGCGTTATGAAATGGATTTTGTGAACACCAGCACGATTGTGAAATTGAACCTCGACAGCGATTTGACCACCTCCGAAATGGAAATTGAATTGACGGGCTTTAAGAATTTGACGGCGGATGATTTTGTGTTGACAGCGGCGTAGAATTTTTTGTTTTAGGCAGCTACGCAGGGCATCGTGTAGCTGCATTATGTTTAAGTATGTCTTGCCTCGTAATCCTGTCGTAGGTCTGATTTAGCAGGGGAGATTTCATCAGCAAAGCAAATTTCGCATAGATGAGGTCGGATAGCGTCTGCCTATGCTTAATTCTAAGCCAAGGAGATAATTTGCAAATTACTTTTTTTAGCACATACGCTGTAGCTCTTTTTTTGTCCCAATCACCTTCTGTAATACGAATTTCCGCGTAATCAAAGTGACCTGCTTTTATTGCAAATTTGGAGAGCATGCAAAAGTGGGGGAGGCTTTTTAGGCAACCATTTTTAAATTTTAATCATTACTCGCTCTAAATTTTGGATGCCATTTCCGAAACGTTTGTTCCAAGTCGCCATTAAGTACACATGTTTGCGTTTGCAATAATAAATGTGCACCTTCTGGACTCCATTGCATTTGTTGTCGCTTTGTAAATCGTTTCGCTATAACGTAATTCACGGCAGATTCGACAAACCCCGAGCTGATTCTATCGCCTTGTCGATAACGTTCAGCGTAGTTTGTAATGAAATTTTCATTATTTGTAATGTATGTGTGAAATTCTTCAACTGCTCGTAATAATTTGCGGGTTGTTACATTTTCATCAGCTGATATATCAAGTTCTATCTCAAGATTTTCTAAATACTGTATGAAACCGCAACATTTATTGGTGCCATCTTCAAGAATCGATTTGCCTACAATGACTTCAAAATGTGTTTTTTTATCGTCCCATTTTCTAACATAACCGCCATCGATTCCAACCGTAATGGGTGTAGATGGCTTCGGTAAAGAAGCTAAATCCCTTTTGCATGTATCGATAAATGAAAACTGTTCTTCACCAAGTTCCGCCTCAACTCGTTTCGCCACACGATGCAAATGATTTCGTACTGTGGTAGCTTGAATATGCGCTTCCATAGGAAATGCGTCTTCAAAGAAATTTGCGGCTAGATCGAATGAGATTAACGATGCCCATAAATCCTAATAGAAATAAAGCCTGCAGAGTTCTTGTGACATTTTGTGACAATTCGCTTCGTGACTATTAAGTAGTTTACCGATAGTATTATTTTGCAGTTTTTAAATAAAAAAATGTATTTAAAGGTTGCGTTTTTATAGATTAAATATAAACAGACTTGGTTTTTTAAGTGTTTTTCATAGAAAAAGGTGATTTAAACCCCCTGTTATAAGAACGGAAAGCCAAGGAGCTTAATAAAGCTAGCCTAGCCGCAAATTAAAATTTTTTATTAATACTCTTAGGTATAAACAATGACTGAATTTATCGGAACAGCAACTAGCCATGACAACATCCAAAAAGAGTTTGCGTTTTGGGCGGTGGAATCGTGGGCGTTAGCGTTGTACGTGATTCAATCGCCGTTAGCGCAAAAAATTATCACGCCCGAACCGAGAATTATCGTTCCGCCAAAACGAACGCCAATCGTTTCAACATCACCGCAACAACAAATCGGTAAATTTATCGTTCAAGACGGCATTGCAACCAACCCCGAAACGGGTTTGATGTGTTTGCGATTTGCTTATGGGCAACGATGGGACGATGGTAAGGTTGTGGGATATGCAGAAGAACTAGATTGGGACGATGCAATGGACATTCCTGATACATTTAACCAGCAAGGTTACGCAGGTTATAAAGATTGGCGCGTCCCAACAATTGACGAATTATTAACGTTAATTGATGAAGCTAAAGGCACGAAAGGAAATTGTATCAATGAGAATGTTTTTCCTAAAAATGATGCGTGGTTGTTTTGGTCTTCTTCGCCTAATGCTAACAATAGTAACTATGCGTGGTATGCCTATTTCGGCTACGACCATTCAAACTACAACCATAAGGACAACTACTATAATGTTCGGTTGGTGCGCGGATGACACTTTCTGCCAAAATTTTAATTGTTGATGACGATCCGCGTTTACGGACACTTTTAAGATATTTCTTAATCGAGAAAGGGTTTGAAGTTGAGTGTGTGGCTGATGCGGAACAGATGACACAAAATTTAAAGCGTTCTTTTTACGATTT
>CAIQDI010000036.1 GCA_903870545.1 uncultured Pseudomonadota bacterium | reverse complement strand
TAACTTCTCTAAATCATTGATATGTGCTTTGTATTTCACTTCAACAATGCCAATCGCGTTCCCGTTGGTCATCACAATATCGTATTCTTCTTCAGTTTTACCCCGTCGTTTGTGTTCATTTTTAGAAATATCATCAAAATGAATCGCGCCCAAATGGGTGTCGTTTGCCAAACTGTTAAAGAAAAATTCTTCGGCAACATCACCTTGATTGCGTGACATATTCCCAAGTTGAATACCGATACTTTTTAACGTGTCATTCGTTTTTCGCATTTGCTCATCAGTTTTTCGCATTTGCTCATCAGTTTTTCGCATTTGCTCATCAGTTTTTTGCTGTTGAGCATCTAATCTGTCTGACTTAATCGCCAAACTCGCTACCAATTCCTTCAATTCTTCGTCTGTCATTTTCTGCTCCTTAAATGAAAAATCCAGCTCGAATTTTACCACAAAAAAACCGCCTCACAGTTTCCCACGAGGCGGTCTTTTCTGATAATTTCAAGCAAAAGCGGGTTTTAATAACTGCCCGTTTTTTTGCTTTCCCCTTTTAAAATTGCCGCATAAAAATAAGAGATATGGAGAATGAGATGTGGCGAGGCTTTGAGTGGCACATTGTAACTTGTGAAGGTGCAGTATATAACTTGAACAGGTGCAATTAGTAACTTGGACAGGTTAGACTTGAAACCACGTTAAACTTTATTTTAAGTTAAACTCGGTTTAAGTTTTAACTTAATTTCAAGTTTAACTTAATGGTAGGATTCGACCACGCACTAATATAATTTCAGGATGAAAATGGCTATTGCAGTTTATGAAAAAAGAGAACAGCTCGTAGATAACAACACGGGAGAATTATTACTTGATACCACCAGCTTTGAAGAGGTAAATCGAGGAATAAGTGAGCCACCGTATATGAAAGTTTATCTCGAAGACCTCGGTGCCTTTAAACGCCTGACGGCTGGCGAAGTCAAAATTCTTGTTTATGTTGCTGCAACGGTAACTTACGAGGGGGAAATATTTTTACCTATGGTTATTAGACGACGCATTGCAGAATCAGCTGATTGCAAAGTGCAATCTGTGACAAATGCGATTCATACATTTTTAGCGGCTGGCATTTTAAAGCGCGTGGAATCAACCATCTTCGCACTTAATCCAGATTATTTTGCCAAAGGCGCGTGGCGTGTCATTCGGGAACAACGCAAAGCCTTTCAATCGATTACAACGTATTACCCGAACGGTGCGAAAAAAACGCTGACACAGATTGTCGAAACAAACGAAGAACCATCGCTAATTGATGAAAATGTAACCGAAGAACTCCAAACCGTTTCCGAAACCGAAGCCGAAGTCGAACCACAAACCCCGTCAGATTGATTTCAACACCCACAAAAAAACCGCCTCGCAGTTTCCCACGAGGCGGTCTTTTGCTCAAAACTAAAGCAAAAACAACCGCATTTTAACCGCATATAAAAATAGTGGATTAGGAAGTTGAACTAAACTGTAACATATCGATATTTACACAAAAGGAGACGCAAAATGAAACTGGTTTACATTATCGAAAACGGCAGTCGCCATAAAAAAATTGGCGTGACTTCTGACATTCAAAAACGCATGGCACAACTCAATACGGCTATTTCAACAGGAATTCGGAGCGTCATAATTTCGGATTTCACACCAAATGCTTACGCGCTTGAAAAACAATTG
>CAIQDI010000035.1 GCA_903870545.1 uncultured Pseudomonadota bacterium | reverse complement strand
GGTGCCGCAGCTACCACCGCATCCGCTGCAAATGCGAAAGGAACACAAACAACAGCACAAACGGCAAAATCGACCGATGCCACAAAATCGACCACTTCGGCAACAGCAAAAACAGCCAGTGCTGAAAGTTCTAGCGGCACTAAAACAGCAGCTTCTTCCCAAGTAAAAACCGCAAGTGGCAGTTCGTCTGCAACTACATCGGCATCGGTTAAAGCTGCCCCCGTTAGTGTCGCGACAGCTAAAGCAACTCTCAGCGACAATATGACCAGTACCAAAGCGGGTTCCAATGGCGTGGAAACATTGAAAACTTCATTAGGGGATGCCGCCATCAAAGCAGGTGTTCCCGTTGCGGAAGCGGCGAAAGCAAGTGATTCCTTCGCGCAAGTTTTGGTAGCAAAACTGGCAACCGGTATGCCTATGAGCGTCGCCACGGCGCAAGCGCAAAACGCATTTAATTCCGCGATTAGCACACCCATTCCGACAACTCCCCAAGCTATTGCCGCAAATTCACTGGCGGGGGCTTCGACAGCAAGTAGCTTGACTGCGCTTTCTGGAACCGCAAGCAACGTGGGTTCGGCAGCATTTGAAGCCTCACTCAGCGCGAGTTTAGCGAACGGAAATAGTTTAGAACAATCGATAAAAATCGCGCAAGGTAGCGCACAACAAAGTGAAGCCGCTGCCAAAATTGATAACAGTCCACGCGGCGAATTGGTTAATGGCGCGACAAGTACATTGACGGATACGTCGCCCGCTTTCCAAAATTCACTCAGTAGTGCGCTGGCAAAAGGCATGACACCTGAACAAGCCTTACAACGCGCGACGGCGACGGCTAACGAATCATCAGCCGCTGCTAAAGCCGATGCAAGTAGCCCTAAAATAGCCTTATCGTCGGGCAATAATCAATTTGCTAAAACGATTCCCACCGGTGATTTTAGTAAATCATTAAGTTCTGCGCTGGGACGTGGTATTTCCATGGATCAAGCGATGAAAAATGCCGCGCAATCAGCCGCCGTCAAACAACAAGGCATTGAAATCGACGCAAAAAGTACAACAGCTGGTTTTGCCAATGGTAAACCACCCCAAATGCAAAATAGTCCTGCATTCGATGGTGCGGTAAAAAGTGCCATGGCACGCGGCGCAACGCCTGAAAATGCCATTAAAGTGGCAACGCAAACAGTGAAAAATTTACCAAAAGAAGTTAGCTCGCCAATCAATTCATTGGCGAGCGGTAAAAACATCGATACATTAACCTCGTCACACGGACGGGTATTTGAAAATGTATTAGGATCGGCTCTCGCAAGTGGTACGCCTATTGATGTGGCGATTGCGAAAGCTGAACGTGCTGAATCAGCGGGCAAAGCCGCTGGAAATCAAAATAACTCAACCATTCCGTCAAACAACCACTAATCTAACTGAAAATTATGAAAAAATTTATTGCAGCGATACAACACAGCCATAGATGGACATTCTTTGGTTTGATTTTATTGATGATTACGGTTATCGGAACACTAATATCAATAATTGCACACTTTACGCTCTTAAAAGACGACATAGAAACGCGCCCGCGAATCGCCATTGTCGTGCCACTAAACAGTGAAATGGGTGTGAATGTTAAGCAAGGCGTGCAGTTATATGTTGATACGGTCAATGATAAAGGTGGCATCAACAAGCGATTAGTCGAATTTTGGGAAGTTGAAGAAACGCCCGATGCCGCTGAAAAAATTGTGGCGGATAAACGGGTCATTGGCGTGGTGGGTTATCTCAATCCTGAAATCCTCAAGCAATCCGCCAGTGTTTATGAAAAAAATCACATTCCATTGGTGACTCCCTTATTTTTACCTGAATCGATTGGAAACGTTACCGCGCTGGGAATCGATCCCAAAGATCAAGCCCGTTTTGTCGCTAACTATGCCCGAAATATTCAACAGCAACGATTGATGTATGTGATTCGTGAAGAAGGGGCGGAATTTGATTCGCTAGTAAATCCTTTTGTAGAAGTTTATCAACGGTTCGATATTCCCGTTAAGCAAGTCTGGACAATTCCAAAAGGTGACGGTTCCGAAGCACAGCTCACAAAAGTATTGAATGAAATCAAAAATATCGATATTGGTGCTATTTATATCGTCGCGGATAGTAATTTGTCGGGACGCTTGGTGAAAGGTATTCGGGATACCGGTAATTCATTGGAACTTTACGGTGCTTCGGAATTAGCCTCTAATGCGTTTGCCAATAGTGTATCGAAAGTCGCTGCCAAAAAAGACGCAGCTTCTTTAACGCATGGCATTGTGACGGCATCGCCGGTACTTTTTGATACCGCGAATGAAAAAGCTCAAAATTTTCAACGCTATTACCAAGAAAAATACGGACAATCTCCGGATTGGATTGCTACTTATGCTTACGATGCCGCGAAAATTGCGCTTTCTTCAAAACCCGGTGAAGATGAGGTAAATGGTATTCTGGGCGAATTAAATTTCGTTAATCATCAAGCCCAAATTCCGATTCAAATGGGCATTTATAACGGTGAACGTTTAATTTCTGCGCCGGTTCAATTATTGCCTATCGCCAAAGGGGCGAATTTCAATTACATCGAAGCGTTGCGCCAAGGGCGTGTGTTGTATGTGAATGATCGTTTTATGTTTAAAACCAACGTGGTTTATGTCGGAGTTAAAGTAAACGAAATTTCGGATTTAGATTTTCAAAAAGAAACCGCGAATATCGATATGACCATTTGGTTTCGTTATCGTGGCGACTTTTCTCCGCAAGATTTACAAATTTCCAATTCTGTTGAACCCATTAAATTTGATTCGCCCGAAGAAAGTAAAGAAGGTGAGGATGTGCAATATCGCCGTTATCGAATCAAACAAAATTTTAAACTTAATTTTACCGATGCAAAACGGGCTTACGGTCAACATGTTGCCGGCATGAGTTTTCGCCATCGGCAACTTAATCGCAATAACGTCATGTATGTTGTGGACGTTTTGGGTATGCCTACCGGTCATGCGTTGATTGAAGATTTGCATCAACGCAAAGTACTTAAATCGAATAGCGGCTGGACCATCGACAACGCTTGGGAATCGCAAGATATTTTCGCTGAAAATAGTGATGGTGCGCCTCAATATGTGGGTTTAACCGGTGAAAAACCGCTCTTTTCAAAAATAACGCTTGGAATGCGTATTAAACCAACTACGAGCGCACGCGATATTATTCCGAGTGAGTATTTTATTTATATCGGAATTTTTGGGATTTTAGGTGCCATTTTTGCGGTGATTATGGATCATCGCCATTGGGGACGGTTTTGGGCAATGCAGTCGTGGATATTACGCCTCATTTTCTGGCCATTGGTATTATTGTCATTAGGAAATTTAACGCTCGATTGGGCGTTCATCAAATTGGCACCGTCCACAACCATGACGTTCGTTATTGTGTATGAAAGTTTATGGTGGATATTGGGCGCGGTGTTGCTAGATATTGGGGTGCGTCGATTCATTTGGGATCCTTTGGCACAATACAGCCACAGCAAAGTACCCAATGTGATCAAATTATTTGTCAGTATTTTAATTTTTGCTTTTGCATTTTCGGGAATGTTAGTCTTCGTATTTAACCAATCACCCACCAGTTTATTAGCCACGTCAGGGGTTCTCGCAATGGTGGTCGGTATGGCAGTTAAAGATATTATTGCCAACGTCTTTTCGGGGATTATTTTGAATTTTGAACGCCCATTCAAAGTAGGCGATAAAATAAAAATCAACACCATCACAGGCATAGTGAAAGACATCACTTGGCGAACGACTCGGGTCGAATCTAACGATGGTCACATGGTGAGTTTGGCGAACGGTAAAGTATCTGAGGCATTTATGGAAAACTTTAGTGAAGCACCCAATGGTGTATCGGATGAAATTCATTTTTACACTTCACCTGATACCAATCCCGTTACAGTGACAACCATCATTCGTGAAGCATTGGATATATTTTGTCGGGATATGCCAGGTGAAAATCCAACCGTTAACTACAAAGGCGTTGTTAATATTCAAGGTGACTGGGTAGCTGATTTTTCAGCGAGTTATCGCTTGGAAACGAGTGATAAAAAAGCGGAGGTTAAGGAAAATCTTTGGATATATGTGCAGAGTAAATTTGTTGAACAGCACATTTCGCTTCTACCTGTTGAACAGCCTGTTTCAGCTTTATCTATTGGCAATAAATTGTCACTTGCCAAACCTATTGGGAATAAATTGTCACTGACCAAACCAATCAACTAACCCAAATTGTTGGCTGTTAAATTGGCATCAGCTTCGCCCATGAAAATAGTTTTTCAGTTTATGGAACATGGGCGAATGC
>CAIQDI010000034.1 GCA_903870545.1 uncultured Pseudomonadota bacterium | reverse complement strand
GTGGTTGGGCAAGTTTCGACGTTTAGCCAAAGACTATGAAATCCTTACCGCTTCTGCTGAAAACATGGTGCGAATCACTATGCTCAAAATAACACTTGCAAAATGTACTTAAACTTTTATCAGACAGGTTCTTACTTTTTCTTGCCAACGTAGCGTTCTAATCGCTTCATAGCATTACGCTTCTCTGACTAACTGCTTTGATCTCCATCTGCTCAGTTTAACAAAAAGACCTTGGAATCCATATAGAGCCTAAGAATAATCATGCTGATGAATAGTTGAATTGAGTTTTTTAATGTAGTGACTGTAGTTTTCAAACTAAGTTGTGTCAATAAATGAAGTGCTGGAATGAACTGTGTTCGATTGGGGGAAGTTGACGAAATGTCATTTGTTTGAGGCTTTATGATTTTGTGAATTAGAAAATAAACCGCATTTCTGTTTGCCTAAATTGACGGTAATGGATAACATGACCGCAAATCACTTATCAACAGGCATAAAAAAAGCCCCTATCTCGTCGAAAAGTTTGGGCTTCTTCTATTTAACACTAACATTTTTATGGTACTGCAAATAGCCCGAGGGCTAAACAACTGGTCTTAATTCTACCATTTAAGCCAATAATTGCAATAGCATAAAAGTAAACCAAGACACTTTTATGACAACCGCTAACATTATCCGCCCTGAAGTAACCGACAACTACACTGCTTTACCAAACCAATTACTTGGCTATGGTCGCTATATTCAAGGGCTTAAACCCCGTGATAGTGCTGTTCTAAACTACCTGCTATCCAAACCGCCCTATTGGAAGATTATCGCCAAGGACATTGTCTCTGCCCTCAACATCTCCATCAACACTGTTTATGCCGCCTTAACTGTCCTGCAACGGATAGGAATTGCCAGTTATACCCGCAATAAAATGGGCTATACGCGGTGGCTGGTTTCCATCGACCCTGCCCTCTACAGCTCAACAACCGCGCCTCGTACCAAAAAACCTCGTGAGGAAATTTGTGACATTTTAACAAATAATGAAAGAGCAATAATTATTGAGAAAACAACAACCCGTTGTGTTCAGGAGGAAGAATTAACAGCGAAAAACCTCTCCGAAATAGACTATATCAACGAACCAACTGTGACCCCAGAAGTCACCCTGAACGATATTATGACCACTTTTGAATCGGCAGTGAGTGCGGTTGAGATTGAAGAAATTGTTATTGAAACAGAAATAATTTCAATCGTTGATGAACCTGAAATACTTGTTGAACCCATCATTGAGCCTGTTGAAGTGATGGCTGAAGTACCAGCAATAAACCCAGAGGCGGAACTGGATGCAGAGTTACCCGCCCAATTAACCGAAGTTGAGAAATTGTCGGCAAAGAAAACCTTACTTAAAGCCAGTTTAGACAACATCGCTTACACAGTTGTTTTAATGACTCTTAAAACCGCTTTAAACACAGGAGGCATACGTTCACCTATCGCGTATTTAAACGGGCTAATTAACAAAGCTAAAGACGGCACTTTAGATACTCGTAAATACGATGAACTTCAAGCCAGTAAATGTCGGTTAAATCGGAGTGATGAAATTCGGAATCTATTTGCTCAACATGGTGATTCTATTTTGTCAGATTTAGTCACCAAAGGCATTATTCATGCGCCAGTTCTGGGTTACATTCAATACGATGAGGTGAAAAAACTCGGATTGGTGAATGACGTTTGGACTAAGAAATATGCAGAAATTCAATTTCAAAAAATGAGTAAAACAATTTCAAATAAACCGTTCAAAATGCCATTTAAGAAATCAGCAGCCGAAAGTAGAACTTCTATGAGCAGTGAGGAATTTGAAGCGAAAAGAAAAGCTCAGATTGAAATGGCAATGGCAATGTTGAATCAGGGAACTTGATACTAAAATGCGGATTAAGAGCTAAAAACGCGAACAAAGTTCCAAAAATAAAATGCGGCAACGAGTTTCCCGAAAACATGAACCAAAAGTCCATTGTATGAGCGAACCTTGCTGGCACATTCAATGCATGTTTGCTGTTCAACCCAGGAAAAAAGAGATTCAATCGACAGATTCTTATTATTAATCTTCCTGACGGCACGACCTTCTCACCGACTATTTATTTAGATCAAATGATCAACACTGTTAAGCCGTATAAGGCAAATCACGGAACGGGCTATGTTAATGTTTATGGAACGACAGCCGCTGTTACGATGACACGATGGGTTACCATTAAGTAAAAAATCAAGGCGCGGTTTTACGTGTGAGATTACCCAATCGCGTGTTCAGTCCTTACACTGGCATCAAAACCAATTTACTTTTTTTCACCAAAGGTAAACCGACTGAAACGATTTGGTTTTATGAGCATCCTTATCCAGAAGGTGTGAAAAATTACAACAAAACCAAACCGATGCGTTTTGCCGAATTCCAAACCGAGATTGATTGGTGGGGCGATGAAGCAGACGGTTTTAGTGCGCGTGTTGATACGGAACAGGCGTGGAAAGTTAATTTTTCTGAGTTAAAAGCGGATGCTGAAACTCGTGCAAAACCGCATAGGGACAAAGCCGAAGAACTCAAAAAACAAATCAGGCGTTAAATATACAATTAAAAGGCAGATTGAAAGGTGAAGAACAGACTGCCTTGAAGCTAAAAATTGAATTATTAACGACGCTAGCCAAAGAACAGCAACAAGCGGTCGATGCCATTTATAACGCAATTTTCAATTTAGATTGTAAAAATCCGCATCAAGTTGAACAATTCAGCCACGCCCCAGAAGAATTATTAAGCCAATACACCCAAGCAACAACAAGAAATTGATGCGTTGCGGCAAAGTCTGAAAGCGATATTAAATACCGCTTTATCAAGCAATTAAGGAGGAATTATGCAATGGCAACAAGTTAGAGCGAATTATCCTAATCAGTGGTTAATCGTTGAAGCGTTAGATGCTCACACCGATAACGCACAGCGGTATCTTGAACAATTAGCGGTTATCGAATCTTGTCAGGATTCTAAAACGGCTTTTAATCATTATCACGAATGGCATAAAAATTACCCTGAACGTGAATTTTATTTTTTACATACCAGCAAAGAGCAATTAGCAATTGTTGAACGGCAATGGTTAGCCTCTGCTAATTTTTTTCAAAAAACCGCTGGATGCTTACAAGACACGCCTTTAGAACGTGAACCACAAGGCGATTATGAACAACGGCTTGAGCCTTTATGAAGTATTGAAAAATATCTTACAATCATAAAACTTTAAATATAAATGGATTAGTGTGATGACCCAAACTTCTACTATTCGTCAATCTGGCGGAGCAGAGATTATCTGTTTGCCAAAAGCCATTTTAAGAACACTTAATTTAGGCATTGGTTCTAAACTTGAGTTAACTATTGAAAATAATCAAATTGTTTTAAGTCCAGTCAATACTGAACTCACTTTAGAAGAACTACTCGCTGGTAGTCCAAAAGAAGCATTGGCTTTAACTGATGAAGACAGGGAATGGTTAAACGCTCCTGCTGTAGGTAAAGAAATTTTATGAGCTATATTCCTGAACGCGGCGACATTATTTGGTTAAGTTTCGACCTAAGCAGCGGCAAAGAAATTATCAAACGCCGTCCCGCTTTTGTCATTTCCAGAAAAGCCTTTAATCAACACACAGGTTTGGCTTTGGTTGCGCCGATTAGTAGCACTATTCGCGGCATAAAATTAGAAGTTGTATTGGACGACACATCAAAAACACATGGCGCAATTTTGGTTCATCAGGTCAAATCCTTCGATTTTGTCGAACGTGAAGCCGTTTTCATCGAGCGAGTTTCTCAAAGAATTATCGACCAAGTGAAAATTGTGTTGAAAGCAATTACAGATTAACCAATAGATAAATGCGACTAGGAGAACATCATGCAAACCACTACTTCCAGCATTAGCCACAATGCACAAATCAACCAGTTATTACACGAAATTGCCGAAGAAGATAACAAACCAACCGATGAAATTATGATTGAATTACTGCGTGAACATTTAGAAATGCTCAAAAGAAAAAAGCTACAACAGCAAGTCAAAAATGCGTCTTATTCGGTTAGACAACAAAGTTTAGAAATCAATCAATTATTAGAAGCGAGTAATGCCGATGGGCTTTAAACGTGGCGATATATATTTGGTTAATTTCAATCCATCAAAAGGCACAGAAGCAGGAAAAATTCGTCCTGCCTTGATTTTGCAATGTGATGATTTAAACGATATTTTGACCACCCCAGCACCCTTGTTTTACCGCTAACGACGCAAATCAATAAAAATGGTTATCCGTTACGAGTGAATCTTTTATCGCGTGATTTGTTGCAAAAAGAGTCTGATATTTTAATTGACCAAGCGCGGGCGATTGATAACCAGCGGATTACGTCAGAACGATTAACGTCTCGCTTTCTGCTACTGAAATGGCAACCGTTGAGCAGTGTATGAAAATCATTTTAGGTTTTAACCCATGAATTTACTCACCCAACACCTCGACAACCGCGCCCAATGGCATTGAGAAATTGCGCGAATTGATTTTAGAATTAGCTGTGCGCGGGTTGCTTGTGCCACAAAATCGCAATGATGAACCCGCCAGAGTTTTATTAGGAAACGTAGTCGAAGGAAGAATTAAAAACTCTGAGCTACTCTCAAAAACTAATAAAGATAAAATACCATTCACTTTACTCAATTAGTCTGGGAGTGATAGCAGAAGTGATAGGTGTCAAGGTAATTGACCCATGTTAGGGATTGTCATTGCTCACGGCGGGACGACTCCGCGATGCCGCAATCCCCAAATCGCGCATGGTTGCTAATATGGTCGCGCCTTTCATGGGCGAACCATTATCCGAATGCAGCGTCACTTGATGTTTGGCGATGTTTTCACGCCAACAAATATCGGTAATTAAATCCGCCGCCTGTCGCGCACTTTCTTCCTCGAAAATCTGCCAGCCCACTATTTTACGACTAAAAATATCAATAAAAAGATAGAGATAGAAAAATTGACCGCGTATCGAGGTTGCCAAATAGGTGATGTCCCACGACCAAATCTGAGAGGAACGAAAAGCAAAATTATTGGACGCAATTGAAAATGGTTCCGTGATGACTTGGGCGCATTTTAACTTGCACGGAGAATTCGATTTTTCCGATGAAAAAATGTAGGATTCGGTCGGTTTGTTATCTCCCAAAAAATCACCCTCAAAAACGCCTTGAATTTGGGAAGACCTTATATCGTTCAAACCCCTGCTGTTCCTAGCATTGATAAAAATCTCGTGGAACTTTGATGACGTTTGTTTAAACTCACCCTATGAACAGTGATTTACACACTATCCGCTTGCAACAATTTTAAAAAATCATCGGCGGGGAGCGGTTTACTTTTAATGTAACCTTGATAAATATCGCAGCGTTGTTCATTTAAAAAAGCGAGTTGCTCAGGTGTTTCAACGCCTTCCGCTAATACTTTGAAACCTAATGTATGTCCCATCGCAATAATGGTCGCTGTAATTTCCATATCATCTTTGGATTCTGGAATATCATCGATAAAACTTTTGTCTATTTTCAACACATCCAAGGGAAAGCGTTTTAAATATGCCAACGACGAATAACCTGTGCCAAAATCATCGATGGCGAGACCTACCCCTTGCATTCTGAGTTGGTTAAGAATATCAACGACCTTTTCTTGATTTTCCATCAAGCCACTTTCTGTTAATTCCAATTCTAATCGTGCGGCGGGAAAACCCGTTTCATACAACGCATTTTTCACTAATTCATTCAAATCACAGCGACGAAATTGCACAGGCGACACATTCACCGCAATTGTTAATTGAGTAATGCCCAAATCCATCCAAATTTTACCTTGGCGACACGCTTCATAAACAACCCATTCGCCAATCTCTTCAATTAGCCCCGTTTCTTCGGCTAACGGAATAAAATCACACGGTAAAATTAAACCCATTTGGGAATCAAACCAACGAATCAAGGCTTCTATACCAATAATTTTCCCCGTCGAAATTTCAACTTGTGGCTGATAGTACAGCTGCAATTCGTGATTTTTAATGGCGTAGCGTAAACGGTTTTCTAATGTAATTCGTTCATGTATTTTTTCTGACAATTCGCCTGAAAAATAAGCAACACGCCCGCGCCCAGAATCTTTCGCATGATAAAGCGCGGTATCCGCTTGATCAAGCAGTAATTCGGGCGTGTCGCCATGATTCGGAAATAAACTAATCCCAACACTCATGCCGACTTGCACTGTATTACCGCCATTTAATTTTAAGGGTTTGCTTACGTCATTTATAATCAGTTCCGCAACTCGCGCCGCATCATCAATATGAACAATGTCTTGCAGCAGGATTATAAATTCATCCCCACCCAAACGGGCAACCGTGTCTACATTTCGCAAACGTTCTTGAAGACACACTGCCATTTTTTTCAATAATTCATCGCCCGTACCATGTCCAAACGTATCATTTACAGTTTTAAATTTATCTAAATCCATCATTAACACCGCCAACGTTTTGTTTTCACGTTTGCAATGTTCAATGCTGCCGCGTAAACGTTCTAACATCAATCGTCGATTCGCTAGACCCGTCAGTGGATCATAAAACGCCAGCTGTTGAATTTTGCAGTCATCACGATAACGTTCAATGATGAGCAAAATTAAATTAGCATATTGCTCAACTGAAACTAATTCAGGTTCAATCGGCAGCGCGGCATCACGATGATAAATCGTCAGCATGCCTAAAATTTCATTTTGACTATTTTTAATCGGCTGCACCCAACAAGCACGAAGATTGGCCGATTTCACTGATTCAAAAAAAGTTGTCCAACGCGGATGCGCCAATACGTCTTTGATAATGACGCGCTCGCCTCGAAATGCGGACATGTTGGAAGGATCCACGTCGTCAACACTAATTAAATCGTCAATCGCCTTGTCGTAAAAGGGGGTAGCTCCACAACGCAATTCTCCCGTTACGTTATTGAGTAAAAATATCGAACACAACATCTCAGGATATTGGCTTTCAATCTTTTCAATCAACTCGTCTAATAACGCATGCAACGCCTGTAAATCCAACGTGTTGTGACCCACTTTTTTCAAAATATGATTGTGCAAAGCCAACTCGTTACTTTGCCGCAGCAGATTCTTTGCCGCCGCCGCTTCGGCATCTCGCTCGCTCTTTAACTTTGCCGCTAACATTAACGCCTCCATTTCTCTTTGTTTGCGTTCGTTAATCTCTGTTAAGTCGGTAGCAATCATGCAAAAGCTGTGTTCTGCTGTTTGTGGGCTGACGGAAAGATGAACGGAAACCGTTGTGCCGTCACGCGCAACAAGACTGAGTTCGGCGTATTTTTTTTTGGAAGTGCCATTCAACACCGCCGCAATCACATTTTTATAGTCGAGCGTAAACCAGTCGAAAATAGAGCTGCCAATGACTTGTTCGAGCGGTGTTCTGACAAATCCACTAAAGGCGCGATTGCTGTACAGAATAACGCCTTCCTTCGTCGTGATTACTGCCCCTTCGCGCATTTCTTCAACCAGCGTACGATAGGAACGGTAGGAATTATCAAGCGTAAATATCTGGTTTTCACCTCCTTCTTTTCTGACAACAAGCGCGTCCACTTCGCCATTAAAAATAGCCCGCAAGGTTTCTTCCGCCTCGGCTAATCGAGCGCGACAATCTTCCAGTTCAATCAAATCATCGCAAGGGGAAGTCATTGACATTATTCGATCCTCCTCAAATTAAGTCCAACTAATACCCGCTCGGTATTGGAGAAATCGCCCAGAATACGACGTAAAGGAAGCGGCAGTTTTTTGATGAGCGTAGGTGCTGCAACAATCTGTTCGCCCTTTGCTAATTGGGGTTGTTGATAAAGATCAATCACTTCCAACGTGTAACGTCCTTGCAAATGCTGCTCGCAGATGTCTTTGATATTCTTGATAGCGCGTTGTGAATTGGGCGTTGCACCCAGCACATATAATTTCAAAAGGTAAGGCGACGCTGGTAAATCTGGCGAAGAAGCGAGCATTTCTTCAAATTTACAAGTCGAACTTATCGTTTTATTCGTCGTCATAATAAATCACTCCTAATCAAATTTACCAAGTATTCGAGCCATTTTTCAGCAACAAATCCAATCCAATTAACGTCCGTTCGGTATTCGACAAATCGCCGATAATTTTGCGAATGGGTTCAGGGACTTTTCGTAATAAAGTGGGAATCGCCACGATATTGTCCTCAAATGCCAAGTGTGGATTTTCCAACAGGTCAATGACTTCGATTTGGTAGTGTCCTGCTTTGCATTCTTCGCATATTTTTTTAAGATTAGCAAAAGCCGCGAGCGATTTAGCACCACTTCCCGCAACATACAGCCTTAATAACCAAACAGTCGAGTCATCATTTTCATCAACGTCAGTCGATTGAAGTGCCATG
Organism: uncultured Pseudomonadota bacterium; assembly: GCA_903870545.1. Taxonomy (GTDB): domain Bacteria; phylum Pseudomonadota; class Gammaproteobacteria; order Methylococcales; family Methylomonadaceae; genus UBA10906. The sequence goes on along the minus strand of CAIQDI010000034.1, from coordinate 2,402 downwards.
TTAATCTCCCAGAATTATGTTCGGAACAGCATCGGCTTCACGAACTTTTTCCATTCGCAAACGGTCGAGTTCTAGCTGTTGAACTTGCGCCATTTCTTGCTCGATAATTTTCTCGTCTTCGGCTTGTTGTATCGCGAACTCAGCTTCCAGAGTCGCAATCTTCGCGTTCAAAATGGAACGTTTATTTTCCAATTCACGTTGTTTGTATTCGGTTGTTTGCTGATGTAACAACGCGATGGCTACTTTTTTTGCTTCTTGAACCACTCGCGCCGAACCCGTCAAAACTCCTTCTGAACCGACATAAACGTCGCACAATTCTATGCCGTGTGTCGTCAATATAAATTCACGAATCTGATTTGAATGCGTCATGCCGCGCGACTTTAAAATAGATAAAATACGATTTCGTTCACCCCCCGATTCGACGCTACGCACCACCAAACATGTGTCAATCAACGAGGAAATATCCTGCGTGCTGAAAATTTCAGGTAGCGCAGCGTTACTCGTCGCGAGGCTCGTAAAAAAACCCGTAATTTGATTGGTTTTTAGAAAATCCACCAAACGCATCAACACCGCTTTAACCTCAGCTCCTTTGCCTTCGATATGCAAACTACTCAATGGATCGACAATGACAATCTGTGGCTTGAATCGGTTAATTTCTCGGTGCATCGTTGCTAAATGCGTTTCTAAGCCGCTAAAAGTGGGACGATTTGCATGAAACTTGAGCAATCCCGATTCCATGCACGACTGTAAATCAATGCCAATGGAACGCATATTTCGCATGATTTGAGCAGGAGATTCTTCAAAAGAAAAGTAGAGGACGCGCTCACCACGCAGGCAGGCGGATTCAGCGAATTGGGCGGCAAGAGAAGATTTTCCCGTTCCTGCGGTGCCATAAACGAGAACCGTGCTGCCGCGAAAATAACCTTTATTGTCGAGCATCGTATCCAAACGTGGAACACCTGTAGAAACACGTTCGTAGGAAATGGAATGCTGTAAACCTAGCGACGTGATGGGCAGAATAGAAAAGCCATTTTCATCAATTAAAAATGGATATTCGTTCGTGCCGTGTGTGGAACCGCGATATTTCACGATGCGTAATCGCCGCGTGGAATCTTGTGATGTGACACGATTATCGAGCATGATAACGCAGTCGGAAATATATTCTTCTAACCCTTGTCGTGTCAGGGTTTCGTTACCTCGTTCGCCTGTAATAATAGCGGTTACGCCTTTCTCTTTTAGCCAGCGAAAAAGCCGCCGTAATTCGGCACGCAAAATAAAGGGATTGGGTAAGCCTGCAAACAGGGATTCAATCGTATCAAGTACGACGCGCTTCGCTCCGATGGAATCAATGGCATAACCTAAACGGATAAATAAACCTTCTAAATCATATTCGCCCGTTTCTTCAATTTCGCTGCGCTCAATGTAAACGAAGTCGAGAAGAATTTTTTTATCTGCAATCAAAACGGTTAAATCAAAGCCTAACGATGCCACGTTTTGGATGAGGTCTTTCGTGGTTTCCTCGAATGCCATAAAGACACCAGGCTCGTCAAACTCCGTCGCGCCGCGCACTAAAAATTCCATTGCCAGCAAGGTTTTTCCGCAACCCGCACTCCCACACACGAGCGTTGGACGACCTGCTGGGAGTCCACCGCCTGTAATTTCATCCAATCCTTGAATACCCGTTGGGGATTTTGGAAGTTTAAATCTAGGTTTATTGATAAGACTTGTCGAGGTGCTGTTGTCAGCGGTGTTTTCATTCATAAATAACGTCCAAAAAGTGAGTGAAATTAGTAAAAATAATTTTCTACATCCGTTTGCTGCGATTTTGAAGATTTAATGTGAAGATACTTTTAAAAAATGTTACACGGTAAAACAATCGCCTTATGGTACTTTCGGCATTGTAACTACTCAGTGCAGCTAAATCATTACTCATGTGAATACTCTGTTAAAGAAGTTTCATTTGCCAGTAACTTCATGTGGTAATTATTCTATTGCTGCTTTTGTTTCTTCAGTGGCAAGACAACCTGAAAAGTTAATCCTCGTTGCGCGACTACTTGTGCAGCAAAGATATTAACCGCTTCACTGAAATTCATTCCCAAATGCGCCAATATCTGTTTTGCCTCGATAAGTTTTTCTGCATCAATACGCAGACTGATTTGTACTTTGATTGACATAAAAATCCTCCCTTGATTTTCGGTCATTCTAACATACCGAATGGGATTCATTAGTGGCGTAAGAAAAAATTATGATTTCAACCACCTATTCAACCAGAATCGCCTTCTGCATTAGCAACTGATTATTTTGATAAAACGGCACATCTGTACCCCCCAATACAGAGGGTGGAATATTAGAACCTGTCTGGCAAAACAAAATCTGATGAAATCAACCTATTTTTAAACGAT
>CAIQDI010000033.1 GCA_903870545.1 uncultured Pseudomonadota bacterium | reverse complement strand
GCGACCATGTTAGCCACCATGCAGGATTTGGGGATTGCCGCGTCGCGCAGTCGTCCCGCCGTGAGCAATGACAATCCCTACTCGGAATCCTGTTTTAGAACGCTGAAATACCGTCCCGAATTCCCGTCTAAGCCTTTTGACGACGTGAACGCGGCACGAACATGGGTCAATGGCTTTGTAACCTGGTACAACACGGAACATCGACATAGTGCGATTCGTTTTGTTACACCAGAACAGCGTCATGGTGGTGAAGATAGAGCTATTTTGGCACAACGAAAAATGCTCTACCAAAGAGCGAAAATGGAAAATACGGCGCGTTGGAGTGGCGATACTCGAAACTGGGACTGGATTCCCAAAGTCAGTTTAAATCCTGATAAATCGACAGATAGAAAGTCCGTCTAATTTTTAATTTAAAAAGCGACAATTACCTTGACACCTATCGCGCACTTTTTCAGGTTGTCCTTTTTTATGACCCGCCACAAGGTAAAGCTCGTCACATTCCACTTCACCAAATAGCATTACCAACTCTTTTTTTATCAATCCCTGCTCGTAAATGTTCCGTCATGAATTGTAAATCATCTTTGTTTAAATCCAATTCGCGGGCTATTTGAGCGGTTGATAAATTCAAACCCATGAAATACAAACATAAAATCCAAGTCGATAATGGCTGATGATGCCCTGCCAAAACTGTTTCAGTCAAATCATCAAAGCGTTTTTGACAGGTTTTGCATTCATATCGCTGACGACAAGGCTGATTTGAATGATAACCACGCTTAATTATTTCTTGGCTGTTGCAAGCGGACAGCTTACTTTTTCTTGCTAACGTAGCGTTCTAATCGCTTCATAGCATTGCGCTTCTCTGATATCGTAGCAATTTTGGAGTAAATTCAAGGTGTGCGCTATGCTCTTTGAACCCATATTACGTAATAATTCCATGTTGATAAAAGTTTTCACCGGCATTCGGTCGAAGGATTTTGGGTTGACGAGCGAAATTTACGGATAATTGATTGTAAATTAAAGGCTTTGTTTAGAACCCTGGTTAATAAAGAAGCACTTGCCCCGCACAGGTTTGATTTACAAACGCCTTTATGAAAAAATACGAGAGACGAAGCATGCAAAAACTTTTGTGTATCAACTGGTGAAAACACGGCGATTAGTTGAAACCGTTATCGGTTGGCTAACAGAGCGTTTTCATATCGAAAAAGTTCGCGTTTGAGATTAAGTAATCGTTTCATCCGCAAAATCATTACTCATACTTTGGGAACATTTCTGAACAAGATTTTGGGGAAATCGACAAGGCATTTTGACAGCTTGGTTTTATCTTAAAAATCGAACATCGGGTGTTCGCTGTAAAGTATGCCTAAAATAAACAATAATTTAAAAATTATCTAACCTAATACGCCACATAAATGAAACCATCGATAGAACAAAAATTACAAAATTTGTGCGAACGTCACGACGAAATTTCCGCGTTACTTTCTGAACCCGATACACAATCGAATCAAAACAAATTTCGTACTTTGAGCCAAGAATACGCGCAAATCAGCCCATTAGTAGCATGTTACAAACGTTACGAATTGCTTTTGGAAGCATTGAACGCGGCGAAAGAAATGGCAAATGATAGCGATCCTGAAATGCGTGACTTGGCGAAAGATGAAATTAGCGACGCGCAAGATAAAATCGAATCCTTGGAAAATGAATTGCAAGTGCTACTTTTGCCGAAAGACCCAAACGATAATCGCAATATCTTTTTAGAAGTTCGCGCCGGAACGGGTGGGGACGAAGCGGCGATTTTCTCCGGCGATTTAGCGCGAATGTATCAGCGTTTTGCCGAGCGTAAAGGCTGGCAAACTGAAATCATCAATGAAAATCAAGGTGAACACGGCGGTTATAAAGAAGTCATTTTGCGTGTTTCAGGTCGGGACGTGTATTCGCAATTGAAATTTGAATCTGGCACACATCGCGTGCAACGTGTGCCAGACACGGAATCACAAGGTCGCATTCATACTTCCGCTTGTACGGTGGCGATTATGCCGGAAGTGGATGAAATCGATGCCATTGACATCAATCCAGCGGATTTGAAAGTCGATACTTATCGTGCGTCGGGCGCAGGTGGTCAGCATATCAATAAAACCGAGTCCGCGATTCGGATTACGCACATTCCAACAGGCACAATTGTCGAATGTCAAGACGAACGTTCGCAGCACAAAAATCGTGCGATTGCGATGGCGTTATTGTCGTCACGCATACTTTCTGCAAAACAAGAAAAGCAAGATGCTGAACAATCGTCAATGCGAAAATTACAAGTCGGCAGCGGCGACCGGTCGGAGCGCATTCGCACTTACAATTACCCACAAGGGCGTTTGACCGATCACCGAATTAACTTAACATTGTACAAACTGGACGACATTATGGAAGGCGGTTTGGAGCAAGTGATTTTGCCATTGATTAGCGAGCATCAAGCGGAATTGTTGACGCAATTAGGCGACGAATAAATGATTAGTTACATTCTCCGTCGCTTTTTATATGCTTTGCCATTATTGATGGCGGTGAATGTATTAACGTTTCTGCTATTTTTTGTGGTGAATAGCCCCGACGATATGGCACGAATGCAATTGGGTCAAAAACACGTCACCGAGCAAGCGATTCAAAATTGGAAACAGCAACACGATTACTACAAACCCTTATTGTGGAATACCGACGCGCCCGCCAGCGAAAAATTCACGCAAACCATTTTTTATTCCAAATCGGTGGGTTTGATGCTGTTTCGTTTTGGCATTTCTGATAGCGGACGCAATATCGGTGCGGATATTCAAGAACGCGCCATTCCAAGTTTGGCGTTAGCGTTGCCAACGTTGTTGATTGGTTTAGTGGTGAATATCTGCGTGGCGTTGTTAATGGTGCTATTTCGTCGCCGTACTTTTGAACAAGTCGGAATTATTTTTTGTGTAATGTTAATGTCGATTTCGTCGTTATTTTACATTATCAGCGGACAATTTTTGGTGGCAAAAGTGTTAAAACTCGTGCCAATTTCAGGTTATGACGACGGCTTTTCGATGATTAAGTTTCTAATTTTGCCGGTATTGATTGGTGTTTTTACCGGCATTGGTTCAGGCGTGCGCTGGTATCAAACCTTATTTTTAGAAGAAGCCGAAAAAGATTATGTTCGTACCGCTCGCGCCAAAGGTTTAACCGAAACACAAACACTATTTCGTCACGTTTTGCCTAATGCGATGATTCCAATTTTGACTGGTGTGGTCGTGATTTTGCCGCTGTTATTTATGGGCAGTTTGATTATGGAATCGTTTTTTAGCATTCCAGGATTGGGCAGTTACACGATTGACGCGATTAACAGTCAAGATTTTGCGATTGTTCGCGCGATGGTTTTTTTGGGTTCAGTGTTGTATATTTTTGGACTGTTACTCACCGATATTTCTTACACGCTGGTCGATCCGCGCGTGCGTTTAACTTAAATTTGAAAGCAAAATGAACCGATTAAAAGCAAAAATTCGTGATATTCCCGACTTTCCAAAAGCCGGCATTATTTTTAAAGATATTACGCCGTTGGTGAAAGATCCCGCTGCGTTAAAACTTGCGGTGCATCAACTGATTCAGCCGTTTTTAGGCAGCGATATTAACGTGATTGCTGGCATGGAAGCGCGTGGTTTTATTTTTGGCAGTTTGGTTGCTTGGGAAATGGGGTTGCCGTTTGTGCCGTTACGCAAACCAGGCAAATTGCCCTACGACGTGCAAAGTGTTTCATACGATTTGGAATACGGTTCCGCAACGTTGGAGGCGCACATTGATGCGTTTGAAGTAGGTGATAACGTGTTATTGATTGACGATTTATTGGCGACAGGCGGCACGGCAAAAGCGAGTTGTGAATTAGTCGAAAAACTCGGCGCAACCGTAAAGGCATTGGCGTTTGTGGTGGAATTAGATTTTTTAAATGGGCGTGAAAAATTAGCGAATTACAACGTGCATTCATTACTGCATTTTTGAGCTTAAAAAAGGCGAGTGAATAAATTTACACTCGCCTTTTAGATTTTAACGTTTAGCTTTCACTGGTTTTAACTGTGCAATTTTAGAGTTCGCTTGCTCATAATTTTGTGTCGCGAGGTCAAATTTTTGTGTCACGCTTGCAAACGATTGTGCAGCGATTTGAAATTGCTTGTAATCATCGCGCCATTTTAGGTTTGAACTTTTTTCTTCCGCCATAAAATCGTCGTCTAACGAAGCACTGATTTTACCGTCATTTTCTAAATTTTTACGCCATTGCAAAAATGATTCACGAGTGAAAACGTATTTATCCATTGCGGCTTCATTGATAAACTTCAACGCACCTTCCGCATTGGCGCGTGCATTCAATGCCGACATAAATTGTACCGGCGCACTGATATAATACGCGGGAATGCTGGCATAACTCGCCGGATTCGCCGCCGCATCAAAGGCAGAAGCCGGAACACCACGCACCGTGATGGGGCCAGAAAACGGCAACACTAAATATGAACCTTGCGGAATTCCCCAAACAGCTAACGTTTGATCAAAATCTTCGTCATTTTGTTCCAGTCCAACGTATTTCGCTACGTCAAAAAAACCTCCTAATCCCGCTGTTGAATTCAAGGTTAATCGTCCAAAATCGGCGGCACTTTGCGAAAATTTGGCTTGTAACACATCGTTCAAAACGACATTAAAACTCTTCAAATTAGTGAAAAAATTAAATACACCTGTTTGCACAAATTGTGGCGCAATAAATTTATAGCCATTCGACAACGGTGCCGCGACATAAGTGTCAACGCTGTCATTGAAATCATACATTTGCCGATTGAAATTTTCGTAAGGATCGTTCGAGGTTGTTTGTGCAGCGACACTTGAGGAAAAAATAACGCTACAAATCAAAGTGATTACGGCTTTACTGTTCATTTTTATATCCTGTTATTGTTTCGCGTAGTAATCAATTTTTTCGTTAATTTTCGCAATCAACGCATCAAATCCGTCGCGTTGCAAAATCGCAGTATACTCCGAACGCTTCAACGCTAAATCACTTACACCGTTCGCAATAATGTTGATAATTCGCCAGCTTGCGCCTTTTTCTTTCAGCATATAATCGAACTTCACCGGTTTATCATCCGGTAAATCCAAATGTGAATGAATAACTACGCCGCCCATTTTTGTTTCTTCTTCCGAATCAATCGTAAAGGCTTCGCCGCCAAACTCTTTGAAATTATGCGCGTAAGACGCAATGCTTAATCGACTGAATACGTCGGTTAATTTTTTTTGCTGTTCTTCGGTGAGTTTTTCCCATTCTTTACCAACCACGATTCGCGCAATTTTTGGCAAATCGTGACTGTTAGAAACGGCAGCGTCTAATTTTTCATAACGTCCCGCATAACCTAGTTTTTTACCGTTTTTCATAACCGTAATTAAATCGGTTTGAAATTTATCGATAATTTGCCGCGCGGTCGCACTTTCTTCTTGGGCAAAAGCGGACGTGGCAAACAAACTGCTCAACGAGAAAACCACGACCGCCAATTTTTTTAATTGCATTATCACGTTCTCCGCGAAATTATTTTGTGTGTTCGACGTGTATTGGAATGCCGGCTAACGTTGAAACGGGCGCGACAACAGGGGTTGGCGATACAATCATTTCACCGTCCGTTTTGACACCCCGAATCGAAGTCCAAAGTGCTTTGATGGGATGTTTTAGCATATCTTCTACAGCGGTCGCTTCATAGCCACAATGCGCCATGCAGCTCGCACATTTTGGATTATTAACGTTGCCATAATTTTCCCAGGGCGTGGTGTCTAACAATTCTTGAAATGTCGTTGCGTAACCTTCGTCCGCGAGCAAATAACACGGTTTTTGCCATCCGAATACGTTACGAGTTGGATTTCCCCACGGTGTGCAGTTGTAATCTTGATTGCCCGCTAAAAAGTCTAAATACAGCGACGAATGGTTTAATTTCCAACCACGATTTTTGCCCAATTTGAAAATGCCACGAAATAATTCTTTAACGTCGTTCGCTTTGATGAAAACGTCTTGTTTGGGTGCGTGTTCGTAACTAAAGCCGGGAGCAATCGTAATGCCTTCAACGCCTAATTCTGTGGCATAATCTAAAAATTCAGCCACTTCTGGCGGTGTTTCACCTTGAAAAAGTGTGCAATTAACAGTCACACGAAAACCTTTGCCTAACGCCAATTTAATCGCTTCAACAGCGCGATCAAAAACACCTTCTTGGCAAACTGACGCATCGTGACGCGCTTGCATTCCATCCAAATGAATCGAGAATGTTAAATATGGCGATGGCTTGTAATCATCAATGCGTTTTTTTAAAAGTAGCGCGTTGGTACACAAATAAACGAACTTTTTACGCGCAATCAATCCTTCAACAATACGCGGCATATCTTTATGAATCAACGGCTCACCGCCCGGAATCGACACCATTGGCGCACCGCATTCATCTACAGCAGCCATACATTCTTCAAATGTTAAACGTTTATCTAAAATGTCGTCAGAATAATCAATTTTTCCACACCCTGCACATTCTAAATTGCAGCGAAACAACGGTTCAAGCATCAACACCAGCGGATATTTTTTCGCGCCTTTAAGTTTTTGTTTAATTAAATAACTGCCTACTGCCCATTGTTGACGTAACGGAACGCCCATAAAAACTTCCTCTAAAATTAAATGATGAATAATGTCGGAAAATAATCTTGTCTCAATAAAGCAACAATCAATCCGACTTGAAAATCAGCGCGTTATAAAAAATAGTTTCCTTTCATACGCTTACCAGTTTTTTTGTTAGAATACTCTTTTTTCTACTTTGACTCCAGTATTCACTTAATTTGTTGAAATAACCTACTGTTTTAATTGCAAATCTATTTTTTATACTTGTCATTTTTGACGATTCGCAACAAAACAACATTACTTTGCAAATCATTAACAAACAGTCTATTATTGTTGATATAAATCAAACCTTTTCATCTCATAAACTTGCGAATTTATACTCAAAAATGACTAACGAAACTCAAGCCGTTTTAGACGATTTAAAATCATTACACGAATTGTCTGATGACCAATTTCAAGCCTTACTGCTTGCCGGTGTTTCACGAACGTTCGCCTTAACCATTCCTCAATTGCCAACATCTTTAGTCGCTGTCATTGCTAATGCGTATTTGTTGTGCCGCATTGTCGATACGATTGAAGACGAAGTGTCGCTTTCGCCAGAACAAAAACGCTATTTTTGCAGCGAATTTATTCAGGTCGTTAAAACCGGTGAAAGAGCTGAAATTTTTGCTCTTGAACTCGCTCCACTTCTTTCAAATCAAACAATTCCGGCGGAACATCAATTGATTCACGTTTTACCGCGCGTCATTCAAATTACGCACAGTTTTGAAACGCCGCAAGTTGCCGCACTTTCAGAATGCGTGAACACCATGGCAAAAGGAATGCCGATTTTTCAAGCGCAAAATTTGCACGATGGTTTAGCGACGCTCGCTGAAATGGACAGATATTGTTATTACGTTGCGGGTTGTGTCGGTGAAATGCTGGCAAAATTATTTTGTCTTTATTCACCTGAAATCGCCAAAAATGAAACGGAACTTTTGAAATTATCGGTGTCGTTTGGGCAAGGATTACAAATGACGAACATTTTGAAAGATATTTGGGATGACGCGCAACGGGGCGTGTGTTGGTTGCCACAGGATATTTTTACCGAAACGGGTTTTGACTTGAAAAATTTAACACCTGAAACGAACGACACCGCATTTAGTGAAGGTTTAGAGCATTTAATCAGCGTCGCGCACGGGCATTTGCATAATGCGTTGCGTTATACATTGCTTATTCCCGCGCATGAAATCGGCATTCGTAAATTTTGTTTGTTGGCGTTGGGAATGGCTGTTTTAACGTTGAAAAAAATAAAAAGTAATTTGAAATTCAATCGTTCCGAACAAGCTAAAATTACCCGAAATAGCGTTAAAGCAACGATCATCATTACTAATCTAACTGTTCGTAGTGATTATTTATTAACCGCACTTTTTAATGTGACCAGTCATGGGCTTGTTTCATCCGATTGGCATTATCAAACTAAATCGTGATTTTTAAGGACAATTGCCATGTTTAAAGAGTCTCAAGACCATGCTTCACATCATCCCGTTAGTTCGGCAATACCCATTCATTGCAATGCCTACAATTTAGATTCGGCTATTCAACACGCCCAGGAAAAATTGTTGAACTTGCAGCACGCCGATGGTTATTGGGTTTTTGAGCTGGAAGCGGATTGCACAATGCCTGCCGAATACGTCATGATGATGCACTACGTCGGCGATATTGACGAAAGTTTGCAAGCAAAAATTGCGGTGTATTTACGTTCGCGTCAATCGAAAGACGGTAGTTATCCGTTATTTACCGGTGGTAAAGGTGAAATTAGTTGCAGCGTTAAAACGTATTACGCGCTGAAAATGGCGGGCGATTCGATTAACGCGCCACACATGACAAAATTACGCGAATGGATTTTGCAACAAGGTGGCGCAGCGAAAGCGAATGTTTTTACCCGCATTGCGTTGGCGACATTTGAACAAGTGCCTTGGCGGGCAGTGCCTTATATTCCTGTGGAAATTATGTTGTTTCCAAAATGGTTTCCGTTTCATTTGGACAAAGTTTCGTATTGGTCACGCACGGTGATGGTGCCATTATTTATTCTTTGCACGTTGAAAGCGAAAGCGAAAAATCCGAATAACGTCAGGATTCTGGAATTGTTCGTCACGCATCCTGACGAAGAGCAGCATTATTTTCCTGAACGCACGATGCTGAATAAATTCTTTTTGGGTTTGGATAAATTAGGGCGCGTCACTCGTCCGTTAATTCCTAAAAACGCCCACGAATTGGCGATTGAAAAAGCGAAAGATTGGATTATCGAACGCTTGAACGGTGAAGATGGTTTGGGCGCGATTATGCCTGCGATGGTGGGTGCGTATGAATCGTTGTTGTTATTGGGCTATGATAAAAATCATGAATTAGTGGTCACCGCTCGCAAAGCAATTGATAAATTACTCGTAATTAACGAAAAAGATGCGTATTGCCAACCGTGTTTATCGCCTGTTTGGGATACGGGTTTGAGTGCGTTGGCGTTTGAAGAAATCCAAAAAAAAGCCATTCAACCTAAAATCAGTGTCAGTTTAAATCGCGCTTACGATTGGTTGAAATCCAAACAATTAACTGATGAACCTGGCGATTGGCGCATTTCTCGCCCGAATGTAAAAGGCGGTGGCGGTTGGGCGTTTCAATTTAATAATCCACATTATCCGGACGTTGACGACACAGCGGTTGTCGCATTTGCAATGGCGGAATCTGAAAATGCGAGATTGCACGACGATTCGATTCATCAAGCGACGCGCTGGATTATCGAAATGCAATCGAAAAATGGCGGTTATGGCGCGTTCGATGTGGATAATACCGCTTACTATTTAAACGAAATCCCCTTTGCCGATCACGGTGCATTATTGGATCCACCAACGTCTGACGTGAGTGGGCGTTGTGCGATGTTAATTGCGAAAGTCGCCAAAAATCACCCTGAATATGCTGAAGCATTAAAACGCACAATCGCTTATTTGCGCGATGAACAAGAAGCCGATGGTTCATGGTTTGGACGCTGGGGAACAAATTATATTTACGGAACCTGGTCGGTTTTACTGGCATTAGAACAAACGGATTTACCAAAAACGAATCTGATGTTTACTAAAGCTGTCGCCTTTTTGAAAAGCGTTCAGCGCAATGATGGCGGCTGGGGCGAAGATAATTTTAGCTATCACGATACGAATTTTAGTGGCAAATATCAATTTAGTACCGCATTTCAGACGGCGTGGGCAGTGTTAGCATTATGTGCGGCAGGTGAAGGTAAAAGCTCCGAAGTTAAAGCGGGAATCAATTTTATTTTACGCGCTCAACAAGCGGATGGCGTGTGGAATGACAAATGTTTCACCGCGCCCGGGTTTCCAAAAGTGTTCTATTTGAAATATCATGGCTACGATAAATTTTTCCCCTTGTGGGCATTAGCTCGCTATCGTAACGAATTGGATAAAAAGTGATTACTGGAATTATCGTTGCCCTTTCTGAAGAACTTAGCACCTTAAAAACTTTGCCAAATGGCATGTGGGAACGGGGAATGCGGCGTGGTAAATTTATTTTTATTACCGACGAAATCATTTTGATGTATTCCGGCGCGGGGGTAGAAAATGCGCGGAAAGCCGCAGAATTATTGGTTTCAAAAGGGGCAACACAATTGATGAGTTGGGGTTGTGCAGCGGCATTAAGTCCTGATTTAAAAATGGGTGATTTGGTTTTAGCTGACAGTTTATTAAATAGTGACGGCTTAGAAATGCCTGTGAATGCAACGTGGCATCAACACGCAAAAACAGTTTTAGGTTCAAAAGTCGCCGTGTATAAAGGCGCGTTGTTTAACAGCCATGCACTTGTTTCGACAGCGGGAGAAAAACAAGCCATTTACGCAAAAACCGGCGCGATGGTGTTAGATATGGAAAGTGGCGCGATTGCGGAAGTTGCACAACATTATGCACTGCCTTTTTTAGCGATTCGCGCCATTGCTGATCCAGCGTCAATGGATTTGCCAGTTGCCGTTTCAAAAGCGTTGAATGAAAACGGCGAAGTCGAAATCTTTAAAATCATCGCGTCATTGGTTTTTAATCCCAAAGAAATACCGCATTTGATTCAATTAGGGCAGTATTTTCAACTGGCGAAACGAACACTTTCCACCGTCGCCAAACAATTACCGCAAATCATCGTTTTTTAAATCGTTTCTATTTAAAACCTGATGTTACGCAAAAACTTTCGTAGGGGCGTACTGCGTACGCCCGCAATGCCACAAAGCTACATTAAAATTAAAATTCGTTTTTATGCGGGTTCACGCAGTGAACCCCTACAATCATAACGACCGCGTAACATTAGAAAAACTACTTCCTGCCTAAACATCCACACCGTTCGAATCCACATCACGCAACAACGCCAACATCGCATCCACCGACATTTTTCCGCTCAATTCGCCACCTTCCAATAAACTGTTCGCTAAATCACGTTTTTGATGATGCAGCGCGACAATTTTGTCTTCAATCGTATCTTTTGCAACGAGGCGATAAATCGTCACCGGACGTTTTTGTCCCATGCGATGCGCTCGATCTGAAGCCTGATCTTCCACGGCGGGATTCCACCACGGATCCATGTGAATCACATAATCCGCAGCGGTTAAATTCAAACCGGTGCCGCCCGCTTTTAAACTGATTAAAAACAAATCACCGTCGCCTGCTTGAAACGCATTCATGGCTTTTTTACGTTGAGCAACGGGCGTTGAACCGTCCAAATAATGGTAAGCAATCCCTTTGCTGTCGAGTAATTCGCGAATCAATTTTAAATGCCCGACGAATTGGCTGAAAACCAGAGCTTTGTGGCGGCTATCCAGTAATTCATCGACCAATTCTTCAAAGGCTTGCAATTTTGAACTGCTAATCGTGCTTTCATCCAACACCAAACGTGGATGGCAACACGCGCGACGCAGTTTCATAATTTCCGCCAATACTTGTAATTGTTGCCCCGATTGCGCGGTCGCATTTTGCATAACTTGCATCGCGCTCCGACGCAACGCTTCATACATCGCACGTTCTTCGGGACTCAGTTCAATGTGCAACGTCACTTCTGTTCGGGCGGGCAATTCGGTTAATACGTCATTTTTTAAGCGACGCAGAATGAACGGACGCAACAATTTTTTCAATCGATATTGCGCGTTGTGGTCATGATTATTTTCAATCGCGTTGGCGTAACGTTCATTAAATTTTGCCATTGAACCAAGCAAACCCGGATTGATAAAATTAAACAAATTCCACAATTCGCCCAAATGATTTTCAATCGGCGTGCCGGTTGTCACCATTTTAAAATCCGCTTGTAACGCCATCGCCGCTTTGGAGCGTTTCGTGAGATTATTTTTAATCGCCTGCGCTTCGTCAGCAATCAACGTGTGCCATTGCACTTGTTGCAGCCGCTCGCCTTCACTTTGCAACAAACCATAACTACATACAATCAAATCAAACGTGCCGGCATTATCCAACATCGTTTGTCTATCGCCCGTGCCAAATTGTTGCGCGTTCAGCGTTGGCGCAAATCGCGCACATTCTTCTAGCCAATTGATGCAAACCGAAGTCGGCGCGAGAATCAACGTCGGGCCTTGTGGCGCACGCGATAAAATCAACGCCAACGCTTGTACCGTTTTCCCTAAACCCATGTCATCAGCTAAACACGCGCCCGCACCCCAATGCGCCAATCGACTCATCCATTGAAAGCCTTCCAATTGATAATCACGCAATTCGCCTTGCAACGTAGACGGCACTTTAGGATTTAAATCGCCCAATGCGTCCAAACGTTTGAGCTGATCTTTCCACGGTTTACTGGCGGTAATCGTCATGCCTTCGGTGATTTCGTCCAAGGCTTGCGCGGCGAGAGCGTGAAATTGAATTTTGTCGTTTTTCACGTCGCCCAAAGCCGCTAAATCATCAAGACGATGACGTAATTCTTTGGTCAACGCGATAATTTGACCGTCTTCCAATTGCAAAAAACGCCCCGATGAATTCGCCAACAAGCTCATTAACCGTTGCATATCCAAGACTTGCCCGTCATCGATGGCAATATCGCCTTCGACGCTGAACCAATTTTGTTCATGTCGAACTGAAAAACGAGTTTGCGATAAACCCATTTCGCGACTGAGTTTTATTTTTTTACCTTTGGGCCATTCCAATATTGCGAAGTCGCCTAAATTTTGTAAATTCAACAACGTTTCTAACGCGGTATCAGCATCTTCGAGCGACCATTTCAACGAATTTTCAGGTGGCAAATCGGGGCAATTATCCAATAATTCCACAATATGCTGCTTTTCAATGTCAAAATCGCGCGTCGTTTGTAACGGTTTGCCGTCAATATCCGCCAACACCGTCGTGCCGCCCGTTGCCGGTTTATACAATGGCCCACCGTCAAAAAATGGTTGCACAAATACTTCGATTTGAATGCCTTGCCCAATTGGCTGCAAATGCAAATGTAAACGACTGTCCGCGTCAACGGTTTCGGCTTGCGTCGCCATTCCCACCATGTTGGATTGCACCGTCAACATGGCGGCGACTGACGAAATCGAATCCATCACCCGTTGGCGTGCGCTGGCAGGAATCGTTAAACCTTTTTCACCTAAAATTCCCGCCACTTGACGATGCTGTTCGTTGATGTCGTACAGCAACACGCCTGTCGCCGTTTTTTGTATCACCATTTGAGAATCACGGCTAATTTCTGGAATCAGCGACAAATGCAATTTATCGTCTTGCTCTTGAACCAAAAGCTGTGGCGCGGCGGCTTGAATATCAATCGGTGCGTTATATTGCACTTGCGTTGCCCAATAAATGTTCGGATGTCCGACTGCTTCAAATAACGCTTCTTCCGGTAACACATAGGTTTCGGTGTTGTAATAGTTGTAATAATCTTCGTTTTTACTTATCCGAATTTTTTTGCAAATTAGTTGATCTTGTTCGGTCAAATAACCAAAACTGCCTAATTCACTGTGTAATCGTTTCAACGCGACGGCGCGACCTTTCGACCAGCTGCCATTTTTACTCATGCGCTGTTCTTTGGGTTCGAGCGAAATTTTTGAGTTGTCTAATTGCAACGTCCATATCATCCGTAATTCCGATGGCGCAGCAGCAGCGGTTGGCGAAGTCGTCAATGTGTTCACTTGCGCGAGTGCTTCTAAGGCACGTTCCCACGCGGCAGTGCGTGGAAAAGCGTCAATCAATTTTAAAAAGGGAGCTTCGTTGTAGTATTTCGCGATTTTGTCGCACGTTTTATGCTGATAATCGAGCCGTTGTAATAATGTCGAACTCATTGCTGCAAACCAAACGTGATTTAATTCTTGAGCCGCTTGGCAATAATTGGCTAACGGTGCGAGAAAAATAACGTGTTGCGCTGCATTACTGATTTGGTCGGTTTCATCTAACCAATGCAGCAATAAAATTTGTACTAAATTTTCATAAGCCGAATGTTTTTTAGCCAATAGCGAGGAACGCTTAATGTTTTCGTTGCCTTGATAAACATCAAGCGCATTGAATAACATAGCGTTTAACGGTGAAAGTACGCGGTTTTTGCTGGATAAAATCGTTAAATACTGTTCCAGCAACTGTAAATTCGCCAACGTGCGACTTTGAAATAACATTAAACTGTAGAAAAAATCGTATATTCCGCCCAATGTGGCGTGGCGTTTGTTATTTTTTCTGAGAGCCTTTAACGCTGTATTAAAATTATCGAGTGCGTCATCGTAGCGATTTTGAAAAATGGCGAGGATAGCTTGAAGTTTTACACCGCCAGCGGAATTATCTTGATACAACCATTCGGCGGCATCTTTATCATTACCACGAAATAATCGCTGTTCAATAATGGTGTGCATCACGTCCAAATCATCGGGTTTATTCATGCCAAACGACTGTTCCAGTAAGTGATATAGTCCATTTTTTTTACCATTCGATTTGGGATTGAATTCGGCAAAATCGTTAATTAAGCTGTATTGCAACACCAAAAAACGAATTTTTTCGGGCAATTCTGCAAACCATTCTCGATCAAAATGTTCAAAAAAGAGTTGCTGAATGACTTCGGAAAAATGCTGGGGAAATTCTTGATATAACAGCGCGATATTAGCGGCAAATCCTGTTTCGTTACTTTGATAAAGGAACAAACGCAGCTTTTTAACTTGATGCAGCACTAAAATTTTCGGTGGTAAATACGAATATAAATCTTTGCCCATAATAATTTGTTGTGCGAGTTTCGTAAACCACGGTTTGTTTAACGCAAGTCGCATCAATTTTTCCGTGATGTCACGATGGCAATACCAGCCTTCATGTGCGCCAATAATAAACCCCATCTTTTGAAAACGATCTTGAAAATCACGATTCACTAATTTAATTGTGTCGGTATCAAATCCCGCCGATTTCAACATGCTTTGTAAATTAGATTGTCCAATGGGCGCGTAAATGACTGTTAAAACCAATAAAACATTCTGTTCACGTTCGGGAAGTACGTTAAAAAGCTCTAATAATCGTTGTTGAGTTGTCGTCATTTAGAAGTGGTGTGTGTTGAAAAGTTTAGGTCTGTTATCAATCAATTGTTAACTGTTTTTCAGCAATTTCAAATATTTGATTCAGTGTTTGATACGTCAAATCATTCGATTGTGGCAACATGGGCAAGCCCGTCACAATCGGAAATCGAATGGGTTTTTTATCGACACCGAATTTTCGTCCATTCAGTAAATAAGTCGGCGCGGTGGAATGTTTATCAGGGAATAACGCAATAATTCCTAAAATAGCGTCCTGTTTTAGATGCTGATGTGTGGCATCATAAATCGCCATATTCATAAAATATTTATTAACTAAATTCGGCAAATGTATTTGTTGAACCGTACCAGATGAGCTATTTTTAGCGTCCAAAATGACATAAAGTGCTTTGGTTCGATTGCTACTTTCTAGCTTCAAAACAAAATCAGGACACCAATAATTGTATTCCCAATCCACTTTAAAATGTTTCGTATCGACCAAATCCAAATGTTTCGTGGTTTCTTCGCTGTACGGGTAAATTTTCTTTTCGTAATGCAGCGTTAAACGCAAACCGTCTCGCTCAAAAATAATTTTCGACGGCACAAAATGAGAATCCGCCGCCCAATCGCTATTCACCGTCAGCCAATTGGTATCGTGCAAATAATCAATCAGTTTAAACAAGGCAACAAACTCGTATATTTTGGAAACCGAGCGCAATTTCACCAGATAATTTCGACCGTCCAACGTGGGTTCGCCCAACTGATACCAATCGTGTAATTGTTCAAACAAACGCCGATAAATCCGCGACGCACGCACAAACGGAGTCATCACTGGCGGACGCTCACCTTTATAAATTACGCCGATTTTTTTCTCAAAATACCGAATGAATTCGTCCAATTGAAACAATTGGCGTTCACAACGTTGTTGCATATTGGAAGCCGTCAGCCTTTGTAAAACGTTACTCAGGGTTTCAAATTCACTGTCCACCAGCTCCGTTTTACTGTTTGAAAAACCGGAATTCACCTCTAGTAAAAGCACGGAAATAATTCGACTCATGGCATACAAACCGCCCAACAAAATGGCGTTTTCTTCCACATTGGCTGACGGTTCCAGCGTGGTGACTTCCATTTCACTAATCGAAAAACTACGTCCATTGACCACCACATCGCCTTCGCCTAAAACGGGTTCCAGCGCGTCCAAATTGAAAATAATATCGAACGGATCAATGTCGCTGCCTTGCGACGATTTCCACGCAGATTGGCGAATTGGCACCAATCGTTTGCGTAAATGATGCTGTAATTCCAAACGACAACTGATTAACGTATTAACAAACGTTTCCACCGTGTTAAGTATAATTTCAGGATCGGTTTTTTCCTGTGCGTTTGATAGGGTTCGTGATAAACAAATACGCAAAATATCGTCTTGTTTTTTCGCCAAATACTGAATCATTTCCTCGACTTGTTGTGCCGTGACTTTTCGGACAACGACTTCAAATCGAAGTTCAATATGTTGTTCGCCAAAATAAACGTTAATCGTGGAATGCCCGAACGATTCTCGAAAAATATAATCTGGTGCAGAACGAAAGATTTTGCCCGCATCGCTTCGGTAATCGACCGTCAAATTGAGTTCGTTATCTTCAATAAATAATGTCGGGGGTTCGTAGCTTTCCACGTTTGCCAATTCAAAATAAACCACCTGATTTTCACGAACAACATAAACCTCATGGTGACTATTCCAAAAATGGCGTTCGTCACCAATGAAAAAAGTTATTTTCATGTCGGATTACCAACAGAAAAAATCATACGAATGCAATTCCGTTTCACCGTACGCCAACATGCGCTCTAAATACGTTGCGGAACCTTTGAGACCATTTTCCTCACACATTTGTTTTAATTCAATCAACCGCTTGGCGAATTTCTGTCCGCTGCCGCGCACTTGCGGTAAAACGTGCTGCAATATCGCTAAATCCAAGGCTTTAAAATCATCGCAACCAAACGAGCGCATTAACGAACCGGCTTGAGCGCAGTATTGTCGAATCACAATTTCTTTACGCTGACTAATGCTTAATGAACGTCCTTTTTCCAAACTGGGGTGAGACAGAATTTCACGCACTTTATTGAAAATATCTTTTTCAACATCTTGAAAAGCGGGAATGTTTTTCGCTAATCCGAACAGTTTATTCATTTCAATGGCTGACAACGGCAACGTAATCACTTTTTCTAACGTGGTTTCATTTTCTTCTAAAAAGTTGTTACTCGATTCCATCACCAAAACGGGAGCGCGATCGACAACACGAGGACTGAGTGGCTCGGTGGTGCCGTCATAATTGATGGTCGCGAGAAAACGCAACACAGATGGAACGGCTAAGGTATCTTGTCCTAAACGTAAAACGCGCTCGCCCGCGCTATCCGTCATCGCCATAAATGCCGACCAATAATGTTCAATCGGACTTAAATTCGCTTCATCGAGCAACACATACGCCATTGCACGTTCGTCTTTTTTCGTTTCCAAACTTAACGCTTCAATAAACGCATATAAACCGGTATTCGCGGATTGAAAACGATTCGACAACGGATTGTAAAAACCAATTAAATCTTTTTGCGAAGTCCAACCCCGCGCCACGGAAACTTCTTGCAAACGCGGTTCTAATTGTTGTGATTCGGCAATTAAACGCGCCAAAGACGTTTTGCCCACACCGGGAAGTCCCGCTAAAAAAGTAATGAACGATTGTTGCGTTGAAATCAGTAAATTCGCCACTTGCCACGATTCAAAATCTCGTCCGCGCAACCGCAAATTATGCTTCACCATCTCAACTACTAACCGCTGACGTTCCAACATATCAGGGTTTGTCAGTTGGTTAATTTCCACAAAAACGGCACGATCTTTTTCGGTTTTATTGACAAAAAATGAACCATTGATGTGTTCCACAAACGGTTTTAATTCGATTAACTTGGTGCGAAGTTCATCTTCCGTTTTATCGCGTTCAATGGTTAAGCGTTTGGTCGTCGCTTCGATAGACGAATTTTCTTTTTCATAATGTTTATGAATGACTTTCTTTTCTTCAATTTGTTGCGTAATTTCGTTCAGCTCCGACGATAAATTAAAGCGTTCGGTAATCTCGTTCACTTGCTTTTCTTTTTCTGCCAACTCTTGATCAAGATGGCGTAATTTTTCGTTACGTTCCGCAACCGCCTGTTCTAAAATCACTTCTTGATTCGCTTCTTTGCGTTTGCGTTCTACATCGACGCTCAACTCTTTCAGTTCTTTATCTTTTTCTTTGAAACGCTGTTCAACTTGCGACAATTTGTCTTCTTTTTCCTCAATTTCTTTATTTTTTTCTTTAATGATACTTTTTCGTAAATCGTCCAATAATTGCGGGCGTTTGCGTTCCACAAAATCTTTAATCAAGTTATCGCCGTTGCTGCTTCTTAAAAAGACTTCGATGTTATCGTGAATGTCACTTTGTGACGTATCAACTTCGTCTTTCAGTCGGGATAATTGCGATAAGCGATTTTTGCTGACTAAGGTGCCAAATTTCGCATCACGAGCGGCTAGTTTTTTGAACGTATCCCAATCCGATTTATTCAGAGATTTTGTTCCCATTTCACTCGCTAATTTGGCGCAATACCGAACGATTTCTTCGTCTGACGCATAATCATGGTAGTCATAATCGGAAATAAATTCCCGAATGTTCAGAATGAAATGGTAATCCCTATTTTCAATGGAACATGTCGTCGCATATTTCGTAAAATTATCGGCTTTAATTTTAAATACCAGCCCGATGCTCATGTTGTACGAGCGTAATAATGGCTTTTCATTCAATAATTCCAATGAAAAACCTAAATCATCGTCTTCAGATTTCCAAGAAAAAGGGCCAAAACAGTTACCTTCTTTATTACGCATAAAAATATATTGCGTGCTGGGATAAAAGCCATTTTCAAAGTAACGGTAATTTCTGTTCGGTAATTCGCCATCGAAAATTTCTATCAATTCATTAGGCTTTAAACTTTCGGCTTTGATGCCTTGCGTTAAGTATTTTGATGCGGCATAAGGATCAATATTGGTACTAATGTAATCCGCAAGATTGACCGGAATTCGGAACATTTGCCCATCTTTAAATTTTTCATCAATCAGCTGATAACCGGTTGTGACAAATACTTTGTTTGAATGACAAAAATTGCCCTGATGTAATTCGTCCAATTGTCCGTCAACTATTTCCGCGACGGGTCGAATATCGCCTTGATCTGGATTTAATTTTGATTGTAATTTAAACGCTAAAATCGTGCGCTCTTCTTTTATAAAACTCATTGTCATCCTTCTCTTGTGTCGTAATTTTTATAGTAAATTGATTGCTGATGGTATCAGCCATTGTTGTTGATAATCGTAGTAAGTGTATTGTTTTAGTAATTCCAATTCGTCGTTCGCACGTTGTAAATAGACATCGGGTAAATTATGACCGTTAAAACGATTGGCTTTAATTAACGTGTACGCACCCACATTTTTAAATGTAATTTTATCGCCTAATTGTAGCGGTTGCTTAAAGCGATATTCGCCAAATACGTCACCCGCCAAACACGTTCCGCCCGCTAAAATTGCCGCGTAACGTCCTTTTGCATCGTGTTCCAATACTTGCGGCGCACGCTGATATTCAAACACTTCGGGATTGTGATTGATTGACGTATCTAAAATAGCCACCGTTTTGTCATCGCTTTCAAAACAATCAATCACCGTCGCCACCATCGATGCCGCATTACCGACAATTCCATTGCCCAATTCGATATAAACATCAACTTTCAATTCACGGCGCAATTGAATCACTAAATCAATAAACGGCTGATAATCGGTCATGCGGTGAAATAAATAACCGCCGCCCAAATTCAGCCACTGTAATTTTTCTAATTGATGCCCAAAATAGCGGCGTAATTTGTCGATAGTTTGCAGTAATGGCGTAAAGTTCGTCGCCGAAAAGACAGTGTGAAAATGTAGCCCGCTGACTTGTTCCAATTCTAAACAATTCGATTGCCACAACGTATCAATATCAATGCCTAATTTCGATGAACGCCGACACGGATCAAAGCGTTCGTCGCTTAAAAACGACAGTTTGGGATTAACACGCAGCCCCATTTTAGTTTGCGTTTGCACGATGGGCGCATAACGTGCGTGATGGGTGAGCGAATTAAAATTGATATGTGTGCATAACGTCGTTAATTCGTACAATTCGTCCGCAATTAACGCCGGCGTTGTTAAATGCACTTCGCCTTTTCCGACCAAAACTTCTTGCGCGAGTTGCGCTTCAAATAACGAACTGACTGCAAATCCATCGACAAACGGTTTGGCGATTTCCAGCACGCGCGAACACGGCAACGCTTTCATTGCGTAAAGAATTTTGCAGCCTGATTTTTGCCGAATATCTGCCAAGGTTGTTAAGTTAGCAACTAATTGTGCTTCGTCGAGAATAAACGCAGGGGTTTTAATGACCATTTTTTTGTCCTAATTTTGAAATAAAAACACGCATGCGCTGAGGGCTAATCCGGCAAAAAATACATTTACGCTCCAAATTGCGGCAAGTTGTTTGTCATGATTCGACACATAATCTTCCAAAACGACTTGCAGTCCCATCGCGGCGTGATAACAAACGACGACAAACCACGTTCCTAACGCTATTTGATTCACGGGTGACGTGAGCCACACTTGCGTTTCAAAATAATTCGCGTGCAAACAAAGTTGTAAAAATGCCACTAACCAATACGACAACGGAATTAACAAAATCGCTGTCACACGCTGTATTCCCCAATGTTGCGCGGCTTTCATAACAACACCATCAACGTCAAAAGCGTCAATAATAACGACAACGAAAGTTCGACAAGCGCGTAATGGATTAAGGTTTCACGCGAAAAACTCTGTCCAATATCCCAAATTAAATGTCGCACACCATGACAAAAATGAAACATCAGCGCGTAAATAAAACCACTTAATATCATTTGCATTGGCAACGTGTGCAACAGGTTTTGCATTTCTAAATAAGTGAGCATGCCACTTTTGACTTGTGCCAACATAAACACTGAGCCGATTAAACCGAGCGTTAACAACACGCCCGTGATTCGATGACTAATGGAAATCAATCCCGTCAGCGGCAAACGGTAAATTTGTAAATGTGGAGAGATGGGTCTATCGTGCGACATTAAATTTTCCTTTTCAAACCCTTAATCGAACAATTATAACATGGAAAAAGACGTGAAAATTCTAAAGAAAGACACTGTGTACAATGGTTTCTTTCGCATGGAAAAATACCAGTTGCAGCACACACTTTTCGCTGGCGGTTGGAGTGGTGAAATAACGCGCGAATTGTTTGTGCGGGGAAATTGTGTGGCGGTAGTGCTGTACGATGTTCAACGCGACGCAGTGATTTTAATTGAACAATTTCGTGTCGGCGCAATCGATAAGCCGATTAACACACCGTGGCTGATTGAAATTGTGGCGGGAATTATGGAAGACGGAGAAACCGCCGAAGATGTGGCGCGACGTGAATCGTTAGAGGAGGCGGGTTGCGAAATTTTAGAGTTGATTCGCATCAATTCGTTTTATTTGTCGCCCGGCGGTTCGTCTGAAAAAATCACGCTATTTTGTGGATTGATTAACAGTGAAAATGTGGGCGGTTTACACGGTGTTGCTGACGAACACGAAGATATTTTAGTTCGAGCAGTGCCGTTTGCGGAGGCTTATGAAATGGTAGCGCGTAACGAAATTGATTCGGCGATTCCCATTTTGGCATTGCAATGGTTAGCGTTGCATCGGCATGAACTGTGATTTAAAAAGGGCGAATATCATTCGCCCCTAACCCTTTTACAAATTGAAATACTTGACGGTATTTGCCAAACTGCTGGCTTGTTCTTCCAGCGACTCCGCCGCTGCTGCCGCTTCTTCAACTAACGCGGCATTTTGTTGGGTTACGTCGTCCATTTGACTAATCGCCTGATTCACTTGTTCAATGCCAGTCGTTTGCTCTGTCGATGCGGAACTAATTTCTGACATAATTTGCGTAACACCATGAATTGCGCTGACAATTTCTTCCATCGTTCGACCGGCATTCGCTACCAATCGTGTGCCGTCTTCGACTTTATCAACGGAATCACCAATCAAATTTTTAATTTCACCTGCGGCGGCGGCGGCACGTTGCGCCAAACTGCGAACTTCTGTCGCGACCACCGCAAAACCACGCCCTTGTTCACCCGCTCGCGCCGCTTCAACCGCTGCATTTAACGCTAAAATGTTGGTTTGAAAAGCAATGCCATCAATAACTGAAATAATATCGACGATTTTTCGTGACGATTCTTTAATCGCTTCCATCGTATCCACAACCTGACTGACGACTGTAACCCCTTTGCTGGCTATGTTTGACGCACCTAACGCCAACTCATTCGCGTGTTCGGCATTTTCACTGTTGTGCTGAACCGTCGAGGTTAATTCCTGCATACTGGCGGCGGTTTCTTCTAAACTAGCGGCTTGTTTTTCAGTTCGATGCGACAAATCATTATTTCCCGCTGCAATTTCTTTCGAACTCATGTTGATAGTTCCGGTCGCCTCTTGAATTTGCTCAATAACTTCACGCAATTTTTCAACAGTTGCGTTGGCATCGTTTTTTAATTGCCCAAACATTCCCAAATAATCGCCCGACATGGTTTTAGTTAAATCACCGCGAGAAAGTGCGTTTAAAATTTGCCCCACATCATTTAATCCGACTGAACTGGTTTCAACAAGCTGATTGATATTTTTCACTAAATCTAAAAGAAAACCGCTGTGTTCTGCCTCGTGAATGCGTCGTTCAAAATTTCCCTGCGAAGCAAAATGCACCACATCTGAAATTTCATTCATTGCCCTAACTTCGGCTGTTTTATCTAACCATTCCGCCACAAAACCAATTCGATCGCCATTTTTATCTAAAACAGGATTCGCAATAATGTTCATGACGTGTTCGCCAATTAACATTTCAGCTTCATAAGAATCAGTCAAACTTTGTAACAAAGTGTGTTGTTTTTCTGGGTCAACATGAAATGAATCAATGTTTGAGCCAAGTATTTTATCGGAATCAAAATGAGGCAATTGTTTTTGAATATCTTGCTCGGCACGTTTAAAAAGTAGCTTTGCGCTTTCGTTAATATAAATAACTTCAAAATTATTGTCTGCGACTAATACCGCCGAATGAACGTTATTGAGTGCGCTATTAATTCGGAGTGCTTCTGCGTTAAGGCGTTTAGATTCAGCAATATCCAAACTTAAACTCACATCCATTGAAAATAAGCCACGATAAAAATCGCCAATGATGCCATTTTTTTTCAAATCAAATGAATTTCCAAAACCTTTAGCCGCTAGACGATAAAAAATACTGACACTTTTATCTAACGTTTGATTGAGTTCATGAATCGTACTAATGTTAATGGCGACAGCAATAATTGTCGCCGAGATAACGCCGGTTAGTTCAAGATAATTTTGCGTTAAAAACAATTCGTAACTGAATAGCGTTATAGGAATTGAAAATGCTGTTAATGAAATCGTCGTTTTTTTCCATAATGAAACATCTTGAACTGATTTGATTAACGCAGAAGTGCCTTTGATTATTGTTGTTTTATTTTTAATTGCCTCGTATAACGCGATACCTGCCTCCAATTCATCTTTTTTAGGGGCAAAACGTGCGGATAAATAGCCAATCAATTTGTTTTTTTCAAATTGCGGAACAATGTTGGCGTGAACCCAATAAAAATCACCATTTTTAGTCCGATTCTTAATCAGACCTGTCCACGGACGCATGACTTTAACGGTCGCCCACAAATCTTCAAAAAGTTGCGGCGGCGTATCGGGATGGCGAATGATACTGTGATCCTGTCCAATTATTTCCGCGCGAGTATAACCGCTGATTTTTAAAAACTCATCGTTAGCATAAGTGATTTTACCTTGTAAATCGGTGCGTGTGACGAGAATGCTGCCCTTCGTCATCACGATTTCTTTTTGGGTGACTGGCATATTAAGTTTCATAAATTTTTACCAAGCGTGCGCGTTAAAGTTGAGAGATTAAAAATTACGTTATCAAAACTAACAGCAAAATTTGCGCCGTAATTCCCATTATGTTCAAAAATATCGGCACGCTCGCTCATACCTTAATTTTAATTTTATTACGCGCAGTTTTGCATTTCAATAATGAAATTTTCAGAATTGCTTTGCTCTTGCGCTCCGTCATTTCGCAACGCTTCAATGCGTTCCAAATACGCATCATCGACATCGCCAGTAATGTATTCGTGACTGAAACACGAGGTGTCAAAATGCAAAATTTTCGGATTTCCTTTTTGTACGGCGGCAATCAAGTCGTCCAATTCTTGATAAATCAATTTATCTGCACCAATCGCGGTACAAACTTCGTCTTCGGTGCGATCATGAGCAATCAATTCATGCGCGGCGGGCATATCAATGCCATAAACATTTGGATAACGAACCGGTGGCGCGGCGGACGCAAAATACACTTTTTTTGCACCTGCGTCGCGTGCCATTTGAATGATTTGCGCTGACGTGGTGCCGCGTACAATCGAATCATCAACCAATAAAACGTTTTTACCGTTAAATTCCAAATCAATCGCGTTGAGTTTTTGGCGTACGGATTTTTCACGCATTTTTTGTCCCGGCATAATGAACGTGCGTCCGATGTAACGATTTTTGATGAAGCCCTCACTGAATTTTACGCCCAATTTATTCGCCATTTGTAACGCGGCGGTGCGGCTGGTATCGGGAATGGGAATGACGACATCAATATCGTGATCTGCCCATTCGCGCTGCACTTTCGCCGCCAATTTCTCGCCCATTCGCAACCGTGCTTTATAAACTGAAATGTTGTCGATAATCGAATCGGGACGCGCAAAATAGACATATTCAAAAATGCACGGGCAATGATCGGTATTTTCAGCGCATTGTTGCGTGTGTAAAGTTCCGCATTTTTCAATGAAAATGGCTTCGCCTGCCTCAATGTCACGAATCACGTCAAACCCCAGCACATTTAACGCCACGCTTTCCGACGCAATCATAAACTCCGTTCCTTTCTCAGTTTTACGCTCACCAAAAATAGCGGGACGAATGCCGTGCGGATCACGAAAGCCTAAAATGCCAAAACCAGTAATCATAATCACCACCGCATACGCGCCACGACAGCGACGATGCACACCTTTGACGGCTTCAAAAATATCAGCAACATTGAGTTCCAATTTCCCCAAACTTTGCAATTCATGCGCGAACACATTGAGCAAGACTTCAGAATCGGAATCGGTGTTCAGATGGCGTTGATCTTCAACAAATAACGCTTTTTTGAGTTCTTCGGTATTGGTTAAATTTCCGTTGTGCGCCAACGTTAAACCGAATGGCGAATTAACATAAAACGGTTGTGCTTCAGCAGAACTGGTGCAACCCGCCGTCGGATAACGCACATGAGCAATGCCCATATTTCCCCGCAATCGCAACATTTGTTCGTTACTAAACACGTCGCGGGTCAAACCGTTATCTTTGCGTAAATGCAACCGCCCTTTTTCGCAAGTAACAATACCTGCCGCATCTTGTCCTCGATGTTGTAGCACCGTGAGTGCGTCATATAAATCTTGATTTACGGCTTGATGGGAGACGATAGCAGCAATACCACACATTATTTTTCACCTGAATTTAAAGAGGAACACACGATAAGTTATAAATTTGTCATTTGAACCGCAACGTGATCGCGTAACCAAATGGCAATTATTTGAAAAGAAGGTAATAAACTGGAGTCGTGCCACCATACTTTCGTCGGTAAAGCTGTGAGTCCAGCGAGTGTCACGATAATTGTAATGATGACTACGCCTTGTAATGCTCCACAGAGTAAACCGCCGAGACGTTCCATGATTGGCGTGTGTTTGTACGTTTGTTTAAATCGGGTTATCAGCCACTGTTCTAATACGCCGCCGAATAACACCGTTAGCACTAATAAACTAATAAACGTGACGGCTAATCGTTTGTTGGGTGCAAAAATGAATGGTTGCAACACGGGCGATACGCTCACGCAAAAATGCAAACTTGTCCAAAATCCAACCACCCAACACAATAACGACACTACTTCACGACTAAAACCGCGCAGCGTGCCTATGATTAACATCATGCCGCACAACGCGACAATGCTGAAATCGATCCAGATAAACGGTTTGATTGTGCTGGGAAAAAACATGGATTTATTCAGAAACTAAAATGGGTTTTAGGTTTTGCTCTTCCATTCTGCGCTTCATTTCTGCGGCACGTTTGCCGTCTAATTCGGGCCCGACACGCAAACGATAAAAGGTTCCTTTTTCGTTTTGAATCGGCGTTAGAACTGCTGGATAACCTTGCTCTTTTAAGCCCTCAAGTAAACTTTCTGCTTTTGCTTTGTTAGTTAAACTCGCTAATTGAATAAACCAGCGTGACGGCGTAGCTTTTGGCGCAATCACTTTTTTTGTTTCAATCACGGGGGCATCGATTTTAGCTGGTGCCGTTGTACCATCGATTTCGGATAATTTTGCTGCCCGCATTTGTTTCAAAAGATCGTCTTCAGGATGACTTTTTTTAGTGTCGTCTTTAAGCGGCAACTTAGGTTTCATCGGTGGTTCATCGTCCACTTCGTCCGCATTTACACCATAATTGGTGGTTTCAGAATACGATGGTTTTTCAATATGCGCTTTTACGACCGGTGCAATATGTGGTTTGGGCTGCAATTTAAGCGCGTGCGTTTCGTCCATTTCATCAGGACGTAGCGAATTCTGGGCGTTCGGTGCAGCAATAACTTCTGCTTGCAGTTGTGGAATCGCCAACACTTGTTCAGAATTTGCCGGTAATTTTATCGCCGGCTCATCCACAAACTGATTTTCGGCGGGTAACGTCAAGTTGCTTACGGCTTGCCCTTCTTCTTGAATGGGGTCATCAAACAACATCGGGATAAAAATCGCCGACAATATCGTGACCACTAATGCCCCAATTAAACGTTGTTTTAATTCATGATCCATTTTTAATTTCACCTATTTTTAAATTCACACAGCATTCTGATACTAAAAAAAATGACCCAAATACTAAAATTAAATCACCCGCTTGCGCGTGTTTTTTTGCAGCGGCAAAGGCTTGGGCAAAACCCGAAAATCCCAAATTGACCGCTGAAATTTCACACTGTTCAAACAGTTCGCGCAGAGTAGATTCCGTCACCGCTCGGGCATTTTGTGGCAATGGTGCGAAAAACCAATCGGTGACGACAGGTTTCATCAAGGTCAATACACCAGCAATGTCTTTGTCTTTCATAATCGAAAAAATGGCATGAATGCGCCGGTTTGAAAAATTTTCATTCACATAATCGACCAACGTTTGCACCGCTTGGGGATTGTGTCCTACATCCAAAAGTATTGGAATTTCACCGTCAATCAATTGAAATCGTCCTGCTAATTTCACATTTTTCAAACCCATTCTCAACGACGTTTCGCTAACCGGCAAACGATTTGCCAAACACTGCGTCGCCAAAATTGCCGCTGACGCATTGCGATATTGATGATTGCCTTTCAATGCAGGCGGCGGTAAATCTGAAATCGTTTGCGCTAACCCTTGCCACGTCCACGTTTCGCCGTGTTTTGTGTAAAAAAAAGTTTCACCCAATCGAAGCAACAACGTGTTTTGATTGACGGCGTGTTTTATCAATGAAGCAGGCGGTTTCAAATCGCTGATAATGGCGGGCGTATTGGGACGAAAAATTCCCGCTTTTTCCAGACCAATTTCCTCGCGCGTTTGCCCCAGCCATTCAACGTGATCAATCGCAATGCTGGTGACAATCGCTAACTCAGCATCGACGATATTCACTGCGTCCAAACGCCCACCCAAACCCACTTCTAAAATTTGAACCACCACATTCGCTTGCGAAAAAATCAACAATGCTGCCAAGGTGCTAAATTCAAAATAACTTAGCGACACATCGCCCCGCGCTACATCAATTTGTTCAAATGCAGCGCAAATTATGTCGTCGGAAACAGGTTGACCATTGATTTTGATGCGTTCGTTGTAGCGCAAAATATGCGGTGACGTGTACGCCCCGACTTTGTGACCCGCCACGAAATAAAATTCTTCTAAATACGCAGCTGTTGAACCTTTGCCATTTGTTCCCGCCACCGTAATCGTAATCGGTTTTTGGTTTTTGTACGATGGCAATAAAGTTTCGTAAACGCGCTTCACACGTTCCAAACCTAAATCAATGGCGTGTGGGTGAAAACCTTCCTGCCACATCAGCCATTCTGAAAGTGTATTAAATCGGTTCATTTTGATACGCAATTAACCGGCATCTTCAACTTCGTGCGACAACTGTTCGTGATGCACGCTTTCTACAAAATAAGAACTGCGATTTATCGTCAGCATTTCCAAAATACGGGCAATTTTTTCACGAATGTCACGACGATGAATAATCATGTCAATCGCGCCGTGTTCTTGTAAAAATTCGCTGCGTTGGAAACCTTCCGGCAATTTTTCACGCACAGTTTGTTCAATCACACGCGGCCCCGCAAATCCGATTAACGCATTCGGTTCGGCGACGTTAATGTCGCCCAACATGGCTAAACTCGCGGAAACGCCACCCATTGTCGGGTCGGTCATAAACGAAATATACGGAATGCCGCGTTCAGATAATTTAGTTAATGCTGCGCTGGTTTTCGCCATTTGAAATAATGAAAACAACGATTCTTGCATTCTCGCGCCACCACTTGCGGTGAAAACGATAAATGGCACGCCTAATTCTAAACTTTTGTTCACGCCCCGAACGAATTTTTCGCCCACAACGGAACCCATCGAACCGCCCATAAAATTAAAATCAAATGCCGCTGCAACAATCGCTTGCCCTTGTAATTCGCCTTTCATGACGATGAGCGCGTCATTTTCTTTGGTTTGTTTTTGCGCTTGAATCAGACGGTCTTTGTAGCGTTTGCTGTCTTTAAATTTCAACGGATCAACGGATTTCACGTTTTTACCAATCTCTTCGCGTCCGTGTTCATCCAAAAATAAATTCAACCGCATTCGTCCCGAAATTCGCATGTGATAATCACATTTTGGACAAACGCTGCCGTTTTTTTCTAATTCGGAGTTGTACAAAATCGCGTTACAGCTGGGGCATTTTGCCCACAAACCTTCGGGAACCGTTGTTTTTTTGCCCGACGATTCCGTTCTGATAATCGATGGACGTAATTTTTCAAACCAACTCATGACTAGTTATCCATTGCCTGCCGCATAGCGGTTAAGAGTTCGATAATGGCTTGTTTTGCTTGCGCGGGATTGTGTAAATTGGCTTCAATTTCTTTAATCAACGCACTGCCAACCACCACGCCATCGCCTAAATTACCGATAATTTTTGCTGTTTCCGCATCTTTCACCCCAAAACCGACTGCAATCGGTAATTTCGTATTGGTGCGAATTTCAGCGAGTTTTGTTTCAACTTCAGCCGCATTCAAATGTCCCGCGCCCGTTACACCTTTTAGTGAAACGTAATATAAATAACCTGCGCCGATGGCATCCATTTTTTGCACTCGTTCAGCCGAACTATTTGGCGCGAGTAAAAAAATCGGATCCACGCCACGCGCTTTTAATAAAGCGGTACATTCTTCGGCTTCTTCGGGCGGTAAATCAACGGTTAAAACCCCATCAACGCCAGCCGCTTGAACGGCATCCGCGAATTTTTCATAACCCATCACTTCAACAGGATTCAAATAACCCATAATCACAATCGGCGTGTGGCTATTAGTTTTACGGAATTCTGTGGCAATTGCTAACGTGGTACGCAAACTTTGGTGATGTGCTAAAGCGCGTTCACTAGCACGTTGAATCACGGGGCCATCTGCCATCGGGTCAGAAAACGGCACGCCCAATTCAATAATATCAACGCCCGCACCAACCATGGCGTGCATTAACGGCACGGTAAATTCAGGATTTGGATCGCCAGCGGTTACAAATGGAATTAACGCTTTACGGTTTTTTTGTGCCAATTCGGCAAATAATCCAGCTAATCGACTCATAATTCAATTCCTTCTCGTTTTGCCATCGTTTGCATATCTTTGTCGCCGCGACCCGATAAATTCACGATAATAATTTCGTCTGATTTCATGGTGGGCGCGAGTTTCGTGACGTAAGCCATTGCGTGACTGGATTCCAATGCGGGAATAATGCCTTCCATTCGAGTCAGCGCGTAAAAACCACCCAGTGCTTCGTCGTCGGTGATATTCACATATTGAGCGCGACCCGAATCTTTCAGCCAAGCGTGTTCCGGCCCAACACCTGGATAATCTAAACCGGCTGAAATTGAATGCGTTTCGATAATTTCACCGTCGTCATCAGACATTAAATAAGTCCGATTTCCGTGCAATACACCAGGGCGACCTGCACAAAGTGGCGCAGAATGACGACCCGTTTCAATGCCATCGCCCGCCGCTTCCACGCCAATCATTTTCACGTCCGCATCGTCAATGAAGGGATAGAAAAGCCCCATTGCATTTGAACCGCCACCGACACAAGCCACTAACGCATTGGGCAATTTCCCCGCTTGCGCTAAACACTGTGCTTTGGCTTCACGCCCCAAAATGGCTTGGAAATCCCGCACCATCGCAGGATACGGATGCGGCCCAGCAACGGTTCCGATAATATAAAATGTGTCGTCGATATTCGTCACCCAGTCGCGTAACGCTTCGTTCAATGCGTCTTTCAAAGTTTTTGAACCGGATTCAACCGCAACCACTTTCGCGCCTAATAATTTCATACGATAAACGTTCAACGATTGACGCGCCACATCGATCGCGCCCATATAAACCACGCACTCCAGCCCTAAACGTGCGGCGACGGTTGCGGTGGCTACGCCATGTTGACCTGCACCCGTTTCAGCAATAATACGGGTTTTCCCCATCCGTTTGGCGAGCAAAGCCTGTCCGACGGTGTTGTTAATTTTGTGCGAACCGGTGTGATTTAAATCTTCACGTTTCAAATAAATTTGTGCGCCGCCGAGTTCTTTTGTCCAACGTTCTGCATGATAAAGCGGCGATGGACGACCAACGTAATGCTGTAAATCCTTGTCTAATTCCGCAATAAATTCAGCGTCTGCCATGTAATGCTGATAAGCGGCGTTTAATTCTTGAATCGCGGGCATTAACGTTTCCGCGACAAAAATGCCGCCGTAAGTCCCAAAATGTCCCCGATTGTCGGGCATATTATATTTTTCTGTCATAGTGTTTCTCTGTCACCTTCTTGAACTTGTTGTGTGAATGCAGTCATTTTAACGATGTCTTTTTTACCTTTTTCTAATTCTACTCCGCTACTGACATCAACCGCGTAGGGATGAGCGATTTGTATGGCGCGTTTAATGTTTTGCACGGTCAATCCACCCGCTAAAATAATCGGAATCGGACGTTTTGCGGGAATCAATGCCCAATCAAATAATGTACCTGTTCCACCTTTTGCGTCAGGATGATAAGCGTCCAAAAGTAGCCCTTTTGCGTCGTGATATTCGGCATTTAATGCGTCGAAATCTAAACCTGCTTTCATGCTCACCGCTTTAATGTAGCGTTTACCATAAATTCGACAATCGGCGGCGGGTTCGTCACCGTGAAATTGTAAATAATCGAGCGGCACTTGTGCGATTACATTCCGAATTTCGTTTTCGTTAGCGTTCACAAATAACCCCACCACGCTTGTAAACGGCGGTAAGGCTTGGGTAATTTCGATAGCTTTTTCAATGCTGACGTGGCGCGAACTGTTGGCATAAAAAACTAAACCAATCGCATCAACACCCAAATGCGCCGCATAAACGGCGGAATCCACATCGGTGAAGCCGCAAATTTTAAGGCGTGTTCTCATTGAATTCGTGGGTTAATAAAAAGGAAAATTATGGCGCGTAGCATACCATAAAAATTTCGTGTCACGGTTCAACAGTTAGCGCAGTAACAGGCGTTTTCACAGGTTGCAAATCGGCTTTGTTCAACATTGGCGAAAGCGTCGGTTCTAAAAACTTCAAAATATGCACCGGCAACGAACTGGTGAAATGATAACTGCCTGCGTTTTCGCCGGCGACGTAAGCCGTTATGACACCAAAAAATTTATCACCTAAAAAGAAGGTAAATGTGGCAGCACGACTGATGAATTTCGATTCAATCAATTGCCCGCTAGCACTCCATTTTTCTTTACGATGATCGCCGGTTCCTGTTTTGCCACCAACGGTTAGCCACTTGCCATTAGCATCTTTATAAACTCCATTCATTGCGCCCGCCGTACCATTTGCCACCACACCAATCAACGCACTGCGGGCAGCGTGGGCAACTTCGGGCAATAAAACTTGTTGTCCGTTTTCTGGCGTTTTATCCAACACCGTTTCGTACGGCGTGTCTTTTGCGTAATGTAAATTTGAAAAACGCACGGACGGCAATTTCACTCCATCATTGCTGATAATTCCCATCAATTCAGCGAGAGCAGCAGGACGATCGCCCGACGCGCCAATCGACGTGGCATAAGACGGGGTCAACGATGCAAACGGATAACCGACTCGTTCCCACGCCGCATGAATTTGTTTAAACGCATCGTCTTCGAGCAACGTCAAAATACGGCGTTGTTGAGCAAAATGGTGTGTATTTTTAAACAGCCAACGATACACATCTTGGCGTTGTTCAGCACTGGCAGTAATCACTTCATCGCGAGTTGCGGCGGGATGTTCCGACAAATAACGCACCATCCATAATTCCAATGGATGTACTTTGGTAATATAACCTTGATCTTGTAAATCGAAATTATCCGGCGTGTATTTATAAAATAAATTATCCACATTTTCCGCCGCCAAAACCGAGGCGGGAATATGCTCTTGTAAATAAGCATCTAATGCCGCTCTATCACGTTCAGGATAAATAGATTCGTAAAGCATCGTTAACCGTGACGGTTTTGGATACACTTTTTGAGTCAACGTTTCTAAATTATCGTCGGTACTTTTGCCTTTGTATCGGGCATAAAAACGTCGCAAATACACTAATCCTTCTTTATCAGCAAAACGAGCCAGATATTCTTGGCGTTTGTCGTCTTCGGGATTTTCCAACCAGCGGGCGATGCCTTCGGGTTTGTACAAATGATGATAGGTTAAATCACGCATCATGCGAATAAACACTAAATTCACCGAATTTCGTAACGCATCCCGCACCGATAAAATTCGATAATCGTCGCTATCACTAAAATTATTGAAATGATGCACGCCGCCGCCAGTGTAAAAATACTCACCGGGGCTGGCGGAATATTTGCGTTCCAAGGCTTGATTCAAAATCTCTTCGAGCGTCATTTTTGGATGCGCTTTCAGCTGGTCAACCGTCCATATTGATAAAAAATCGCGCGGATGAAATTGAATTTTCGCTAATTCTTGTGGCGTTTGTCCTTGATAAGTTTGGTAAATTTCGGCAATCAATTCAAGATAATGCACTAGCGTTCGCAATTTCGCCGTCGAACCCAAATCTAACCGAATTCCTTCGTTAATATCAAGCGGCTGATCATAATTATCAGTTTGTACGCGCAACAAATTCCCTTTTTCGTTGCGTTCAAACAGCATCAAACTGTAAACAATCGAACTCAGTTGCGTATTTGCGTTCAACATACGTTCGCCGAATAAACCTGCCGCACGAGCGTTGGCGGGTTCGCTCAGTTTTTTCAATGCGGCGGTCACTTGTCGCTGCATATCAAAATCAATCGTACTTTTCACCGTTAAATCTAAACGATCTAAATCATAATTCGTTTTAATGCCCAGCGTTTGTGCCAAGCGAGCGCGAAGCACGTTTTGCGTTTTTTGTTCGGTGACAAATAAATAATGCGTACTACTTTTCGGAACGCGATCCACTTTCACCGCTAACGCCGCGTCACGCAACGCCGGAGAAATCACGCCTTGCGTCGCTAACAAACGTAAATAACTGTCGGTCAAAGTTTGCAGCGCGTCATAACCCGCGCCTAATAAATAGGTCGGGCGACGTTGAGATAATAAAATACTTAACACTTGCCGATAAGCGATAGCTTGTTCGGGAGTAGGCGTAAGTGTTTGCACCGCTTCGGCGGCGAGTAATTTGTTCGTTTCTTTAAAATCTGCGCCAAACCATGACACCAACCCATCGCCTAAGCCATGAACTTCGCCCGATTTTTCTGATGCCGCCAACGGCATTGTATTCAAATATGCCAACGCAATTTGCCGACGCATTTGGCGCGTATCGATGCCCAACAAATAAGCACGAATCGACGCACTCGCCATTTGGCGCACTTTTTCCACAATCGATTCGGTGTAACCGTTGGGCGAATGGCGATATTTTTCCAATTGCGTCGCTAACGTACTGCCGCCTGGAACGTTCACATCTGCGCCCAATTTTTTCGCCATCATTTGCAACACCGCAAAGCCTAGCCGTTCCCATTCAACTGCGGGATTGACGTTTTTAAACGTTTCGTCCAGCAATTCACGGTTTTCGATATACAACAACGTGTGCAAAATAACAGGCGGAATCACATCGAAATTGGAATAGCCGTAAGTGGGATACACCGCAGTAAACAAGGGGTTTTCTGCGCTATCCACTAAACGTAAACCGGCTTGATTTTTTTCGTGATACAACGGAAATAAACCGTATTCATCCATCAATTGCATCATCATCGGCGACGCGGTCGCTTGCGCGGTAATGCCAAAACCGGCTTTTTGTAATCGGTCAATTTGGTCTGAAAGTAGCGTATAACCTAGCCGCTGATCGTAAGGGCCATGATTGGGATAACGAATGGAATTGCTGGCTTTGTTTTCGAGTTTGAAGCTGAGTTGTTTACTGATTTCAGATAAATAATGTGCTTGATAACGCGACGATTGCACTTCGTCTTTCACCAATTTAAGGATAACCGCCGTCACCGCTATTGAACCCACTACGGTGTACAACAACAGAAAGCGTGAAAATAAACTGGATTTTTTTTTCATGTATTAAAACAAAGTGAAAATAACGACACGGTTAAAAAAAACCTTATCGAAAAATGAGTTACACATGAAATGGAAAAATATTTTATCAAAATAATGGCTTTAGAATGAAAGTGTGTGGGTGATTAGTAACGAGTACAACGTTAGGCACAATTATAACCATTGAACACACATAATGAACACACATAATGGTAATGGAATGCGATACCGTCATTTTTATTTTCATTTTTAAAGCCGAATTTTTCATGCACACACATTCAAATTTTTCACAATTGCCAATGTCGGTGCTGCTTGATTCATGGTGTAAAAATGCAAACTTGGTGCGCCGCCGTCCAACAATTGCTGACACAAACGACTGACAACTTCCAAACCAAATTCTTGCACGGCTTCGCGATTATCGCCAAAACTTTCCAATCGTTTGCGTAACCAACGCGGAATATCTGCGCCGCACATTTCAGAAAATCGAAACAGTTGCGAATACTGCGTAATCGGCATAATTCCTGCTGCAATCGGAATTGTTATTCCCGCTTTTTCGCACTGCGCCACAAAATGAAAATACGCTTCGGCATTATAAAAATACTGCGTGACGGCGGCATTCGCGCCGGCATCGACTTTGCGTTTGAAATTTTTAAAATCATCGTTGAAATTGGCGGCTTGCGGATGAACTTCGGGATACGCGGCAACGTGAATCTCGAAATAATCGCCCGTTTCTTGGCGAATAAAATCCACCAATTCATTCGCGTAACGAAACTCACCCGCCGACATCGTTCCCGACGGTAAATCGCCGCGCAAGGCGACAATTTTAGAAATATCGTGTTGTTGATAATCGTGCAAAATCGAGCGGATATTTTCTTTAGTTGAAGCCACGCACGACAAATGCGGCGCGGCGGGAACGCCTCGTTTTTGAATATCAATCACGGTTTCAAATGTTTTATCGCGAGTCGAACCGCCCGCGCCAAACGTCACCGAGAAAAATTCAGGGTTCAATTGCGCGAGTTGTTGCTGCACGTTTTGCAGATTGACTGCGCCTTCAGGTGTTTTAGGCGGATAAAATTCAAAGCTAAATTGCGTGGTCATAAAAAACTCGTGAAAAGGTGAAAACGAAAAGCGCGACTTTAGCGCATTAAATCTAAATTTCAAACAAAATATCTAACACTTCCGATAACGAGGAAACCGCGTGAATTTCTAAACCAGCAATCGCTTTTTTGGGTGCATTGCCTTTTGGAATCACGGCTTTTTTAAATCCGTGTTTGGCGGCATCATTTAATCGCGCGTGACCATTTGCTACCGGACGAATTTCACCGTTCAAGCCTAATTCACCAAAGAAAAACGCTTCTTGCGAGACAATTTTATTCCGCAAACTCGACACGATGCTGGCGACAATCGCTAAATCTGAACTGGTTTCCGTGACGCGAATACCACCGACCACGTTGGCGTAAATTTCATCACTCGCTGTGGCAATTCCGCCGTGTCGCGCTAAAATCGCTAACAACATCGCTAATCTATTTTGATCTAAACCGACGGCTAAACGGCGCGGATTTCCGTATTGGCATTCGGTGACAAGAGCTTGAATTTCTACCAATAACGGGCGCGTGCCTTCCCAAAGTACCGTGACGACGCTGCCCGAAGATGGTTTTTCAGCCCGATTTAAAAACATCGCGGACGGATTTTTCACTTCTTTTAAACCCGTGTTATCCATCGCGAAAAATCCCAATTCGCCCACGCTGCCAAACCGATTTTTGTCCGCGCGTAACACCCGATAACGCGCGTCGTCGGTCGAAGCCAACATCACTTGCGTATCGACAATGTGGCTCAATGTCATCGGCCCGGCGAGTGAATGATCTTTGGTGACGTGTCCAACCATGAAAATCGATACGTTATGTTGCTTCGCGTATTGCGTTAAATAACTCGCCGATTCGCGTACTTGCGACACCGAACCCGCTGCCGAATCGGACGTTTGCGTGTGCATCACTTGAATGGAATCAATCACCAAAATTTGCGGGTGAATTTCGTCCAATACGTCGCAAATTCGCTGCACCGAGGTTTCCGCCAACATCATAATTTTATCGGCGGGCAATTTTAATCGATTGGCTCGTTCGGCGATTTGTTGCAACGATTCTTCGCCCGAAACGTACAAAACAGAAATATCGCGTGCGGCAATGTTGGCGATGGCTTGCAATAATAATGTACTTTTTCCCGCGCCAGGTGCGCCGCCGATTAACACGACGCTGCCGCGTACAATGCCGCCACCGAGTACGCGGTCGAATTCTGAAATACCACTTGAAATACGTTCGGCTTCGGATAAATTCACGTCCGACAAAAATTTCACTTCGGAACGATTGCCGGCGTAACCGTGACTGGTGGAACGTTTTTCAGGGGTTGCGCTGGCTAAACGAATTTCTTTAATCGTGTTCCATTCGCCGCAACTGGTGCATTGTCCATTCCAGCGCGGATAATCTGCGCCGCATTGGTCACAAACGAAAGCCGTTTTAGTTTTTTTGCTCATAAAGTAAATGTTTGAATGAAGTGAATGATTGTTCGATGTTATCACTATGTCGCGATTCGCGGGTATGAATGCCAAAACAAATGAACATATAGATTATAATTCTCAGAATTATTTTTCCTTTTTGATTGCCCTTAAATTCATGAATCACACTCGTTTTTCGTCGCGCCTTTCACACTGGTGCGAACAGCAAATTGTTCACTTTCCTTGGTTTATTGTTTTAGCCGCTGTTTTACTTTGTGCAGAAACGAGTTATTACGTTTACGAACATTTAACGGTGAACACGAATACCGCTGAAATGTTGTCGCCCGATTTGCCATTTCAGCAAAATCAAAAAAAAATCGATTTGGCATTTCCCGCCGATGCGTACACGACATTATTTGTGGTCGATGCCAATTCGCCGGAAGAAGCCACGCAAAGTGCGACGAAATTGTTAGATTCACTTCGCGCCAAACCAGACCGTTTTGCGTCGGTTTATATTCCGACCGACAATAATTTTTTTCGTCAGCAAGCGTTGCTGTATTTGGACACGCCCGATTTAGAAACCGTTGCGAAACAACTCACCGACGCGCAGCCGTTTATTGGGCATTTGGCGCAAAATTATTCGCTGGATGGTTTATTCGACATCATTCAACAAGCGTTAAACGAAAAAGAAAATGCGTTGCCGATGGATTTAAATCCGTTATTGCTGGCGGTGGATAACACAATTACCGCGCAACTCAATAACAAAGCGCAGTCATTGTCGTGGCAAACGTTGTTGGCGAATAACAAACTCAGCGACGATGCGAAACGGGTTTTAATTGTGGCAAAACCTGTCGTGCATTTTGATGAAATGTTGCCCGTCGAAGCCGCCCAAACCGCCGCGCGTGAAGTTGCCAATCAAATCATGAGCGAAAATTCCACGGTTCGCGTTCGGATTACGGGCGAAAGTGCGTTGGAACATGAAGAACTCGAAAGCGTCAGTAATGGCGCGACGGTCGCGGGGATTGCGTCGTTGATTTTGGTATTTGCGGTGCAATGGATTGGCTTTCATTCGTTGCGTTTGCTGGTCATTACTTACATCGTGTTAATTATGGGGCTGATTTTAACGGCGGGTTTTGCGGCGATTACGGTCGGGCATTTAAACGTGATTTCGATTGCGTTTGCCAGTTTGTATATCGGTTTGGGCGTGGATTACGCGGTGCATATTTGTTTGTATTATCGTGAACGTAAAAGTCGCGGCTATTCAAACGCTGAAGCCATTCACCACAGCATGAAAGGCGTGGGTTCGTCGTTATTTTTGTGTGCGTTGACGACGGCGTTGGGATTTTTAGCGTTTATTCCAACCGATTATGCGGGCGTTTCAGAACTGGGCATTATTTCGGGTGGCGGAATTTTTATTGGTTTGGGCATTTCGCTGACGGTTTTACCTGCGTTGCTGTGCATTTTGCCCGTGAATAATCCGAAGCCGATTAAATCTGCTTTCGCGCCACAATTTATTGTCACGTTTCCATTTCATTACGCAAAATCGATTCGTGTTGCGTCGATTTTATTGGCAATTGGCGCGTGTGGCGCGTTGACAAATTTAACGTTCGACGCGAATCCGATTAACTTGCGCGACCCGCAAAGTGAATCGGTTTCGACGATTAAAGATTTGCTGAAATCGAAAAACGATTCGCCGTTTGCGGTGACGGGTTTGGCGAATAATTTGGATGACGCGAATGCGTTGGCGGCGAAAATGAAAACGCTTCCCTCTGTTCACGAAACGATTACGTTGAGCAGTTTTGTGGCTGAAAATCAGGACGAAAAGTTAGCGATTATTGACGATTTAAATTTGATGTTGGGTAATCAGC
Source organism: uncultured Pseudomonadota bacterium (assembly GCA_903870545.1). Lineage (GTDB taxonomy): Bacteria > Pseudomonadota > Gammaproteobacteria > Methylococcales > Methylomonadaceae > UBA10906. The sequence goes on along the minus strand of CAIQDI010000033.1, from coordinate 190,130 downwards.
TTGAAAATTTCAACGTTTCGTTGCCAGAAAATCATGAACAACGCGGCGCGTTAATTAAATTTAATGAACAATTGAAAAAGGCGATTACGGATAAAACGCAGAATGCACCGCTTGAAACGCTGGAAAAATTGCAAAGTCACGTTGAGATTTTTTTGCACGCGCATAATGATGAAGCCGCGATTTATACGCAATTAGAAAAAAATATATTGGGTTTATTACCTTACACGTTGGAACGTTTGCGAACCAGTTTGAGTGCGACGGCGTTTGATTTAAATGCCATTCCTGATGAACTTCGTTCGCATTGGGTTAGTAAAAATGGCTTGTACAAAGTGTTAATCGCACCCGCGAAAGACCAAAATATCGAAGCGAATATGAAAGAGTTTGTCGAACAAATTAAAAGTGTCGATGACGCGGTTTCGGGTTTGCCGATTGCGAATGAAGCGGGCGGTGGCGCGGTGGTGAAAGCCTTTTTACAAGCGTTTGGTGGCGCGTTTACGGCGATTACGTTATTACTTTTGGTTATTTATCGTAATTTCAAACATACCGCGTTGGTGATTGCGCCGTTGATGTTGGCGGCTTTGCTGACTGGCGCGACGAATGTTTTGCTGGATAATCCATTCAATTTTGCGAACGTGATTGCGTTGCCGTTGTTGTTAGGAATGGGGATTGATAGCAGTATTTTAATTATGCACCGCCTGCATTTTAATAAAAACGAAGACGAAAATCTGTTGCATAGCAGCACGACGCGCGGCATTATTTTCAGTTCGATTACGACGTTGTGCAGTTTTTCGAGTTTGTCCTTTACCCATCATCAAGGCATGGCGAGCATGGGTTTGTTGTTGTCGATTGGGCTGTTTTTCACGGTGATTTGTTCGTTGATTGTGTTGCCTGCGTGGAGCGGGAAGAGGATTTAAAATATGAAGATTGAACAAGAAATAAAGGTATGCTCGGCAAAATACGCAACCAATTTGAAAATGCGAATGGACGAACGAACCATAGAAATGGAATCGGATGATTGTTCCCATTTTTTGATTTACCAAGTTTTGGGTGTTTCGCTCAAAGAAGGTCAATTGATTGATTTGTACCAAAACAAAGGACGGTTTTTATACAAATATGCGGGTTCATTTTTAGAAGAAGTCACAAAATTATGTTTTCTTCATCAATTTCCCGAATCGGCAACTACAAAAGTCCCGAACACATTGGGAACTCGCCCCAAAACATTTGAGATTGATTGCTTGGAAGGTAATAACGCAATTGAAATTAAATGGCGCGACGCAACGACGGATGGCGACCACATTACGAAAGAACATACGCGCATAAAAGCCATTGCCGATGCGGGTTATAAACCGATTCGCGTGATGTTTTACTATCCAAATCGTAAACAAGCCATTAGCATTCAAAAAACCTTAGAAACGCTTTATCGCGGAATTGGCGGCGAGTATTACTACGGCGACAGCGCGTGGGAGTACGTTTTAACTCGTACTCAAATTGACCTGAAAGCCATTTTAGAAAGAATTGCTTTAGAAAGTCAGGCAAATATCAATGAATAAATTGGATAACGTGATTCAGGGCGATTGTTTAGAAATTGTTGCAACATTATCCGCGAATTCGATTGACTTGATCTATCTCGACCCGCCTTTTTTTACTCAAAAAACGCAAAAATTAACCACGCGCGACGGTACTAAAACTTTTTCGTATAACGATTTATGGTCATGCCATCAAGAGTATGCTGAGTTTTTATTTGTTCGATTGATAGCGTTAAAACGTGTTTTATCCGATACGGGCAGTGTGTTTGTACATTGCGATAAAAATGCTACGCACATTATCAAAGCTATTTTAGATACGATTTTTGGCGTGGAACAATTTCGCGCTGAAATTATTTGGACGTATAAACGCTGGTCAAATGCGAAAAAAGGATTGTTAGCCTCACATCAAACGCTTTATTTTTATTCTAAAACCGCAGATTTCAAATTTAACACGCTTTACACTGATTATTCTGAATCCACTAACATTGATCAAATTTTGCAAAAACGAGTTCGTGACGTTCAGGGAAAGTCTATTTATGCTAGAAGTGAAAACGGCGAAATTATTTTAGACGATGCAAAAAACGGCGTGCCGTTGAGTGATGTTTGGGATATTCCCTATTTAAACCCGAAGGCAAAAGAACGTGTCGGTTATCCAACACAAAAACCAATCGCTTTGTTAGAGCAAGTTTTGGCGATTGCCTCGAATAAAGGTGATGTTGTTTTAGATCCTTTTTGCGGTAGTGGTACAACGTTAGTTGCGGCAAAATTAAACAATCGCCGCTATATTGGCATTGATGAATCAGCAGATGCAGTGGCATTATCCAAACAGCGATTAGTTGCGCCGATTAAAACAGAATCTGCTTTATTAAAAAAAGGCAGGCAATTCTATGTTACCGCTGATGAAGACGCGCTTCGCTTACTGAAAGGCGTTGAATTACAACCTGTTCACCGAAATAAGGGCATTGATGCGATTCTCAAAACACAATATCTTGGTACACCTGTTTTAGTCCGAATGCAGAAAAAAAATGAATCTCTCACAGAAGCCGCTTATTTATTGAGTGCAGCAGCAAAAAAACGTGGCGCAATCAAATCGTTTTTAATCAAAACACAAGATGACTTTTTTATTCAAAATGAAATGCCAGAAAATATAGAAATCGTCGAATCGATTCCGTATAAAATCAACACGGCAATTAAATTTCCACAATAATTTTACTAATAGAAACCATTATGACATTCAGCATCGAAACCCTTTTGAACCAACACAGCAACGATAAATTTGAGTTGCACGAACAATTTTTGAACAACCAAATGGTGCGCGTTTTAAAAACCATTGGTTACGACCGCCATTACAAAAAAGCGGTCGGGCAATATCTTTACGACCAAGAAGGCACGGAATACCTCGATTTATTGAGTGGTTTTGGCGTGTTTGGGATTGGGCGAAATCACCCGACCGTCATAGAAGCGTTAAAAGAAACGCTCACGTTGGAATTGCCGAATTTGGTGCAGCTCGACGTGTCGATTTTGAGCGGTTTATTGGCAAAAGAAATTCTCAAAACCACGCCCGACAATTTAACCAAAATGTTCTTCTGTAATTCAGGAACGGAAGCGGTTGAAGCAGCGATTAAATTTGCCCGTTTCACCACGCAACGCGACAAAATCGTTTTCTGTGAACACGGTTATCACGGTTTGACGATGGGCGCGTTGTCGTTGAACGGCGAAAACATTTTCAAAGAAGGCTTTGGTTCCTTATTGCCAAACTGCGAAGCGATTCCGTTTAACGATTTAGTCGCGTTAGAAAAAGCCTTGAGCGGCAAAGACGTGGCGGCGTTTATCGTCGAGCCAATTCAAGGCAAAGGCGTGAATTTACCTGACGACAATTATTTGCCTGAAGTTGAACGCCTGTGCAAACAATACGGCACATTATTCGTCGCTGACGAAGTGCAAACGGGTTTGGGGCGGACGGGGAAATTTTGGGCAGTTGACCATTGGAATGTACAACCCGACATGATTTGTATGGCGAAAGCATTGTCGGGCGGATTTGTGCCAGTTGGCGGCGTGGCAATCACCACCAAAATTATGGACACCGTTTACAACCGCATGGACAGAGCTGTTGTTCACGGTTCGACTTTCGCCAAAAATAACATGGCGATGGCGGCAGGTTTAGCGACGTTAGAAGTTATAAAAAATGAAAACTTGGTCGAAAATAGCCTAAAAGTCGGCACAGAAATCATCAACAATTTGAACGCGATGAGCAGCCGTTACGAATTTTTAAAAGAAGCTCGCGGCAAAGGAATGATGATTGCGGTTGAATTCCACGCGCCAAAAAGTTTGACTCTCAAAGCGGCGTGGGCAATGTTGGAAGCCGCGAACAAAGGGCTTTTTTGTCAAATGGTGACGATTCCGTTGTTCAAAGACCACCACATTTTGACCCAAGTCGCGGGGCATGGCATGAACGTGGTGAAATTGTTGCCACCGTTGAATTTAACCCAAAAAGACCACGATAAAATTATTGGCGCGTTTGATAAAACCATTGCGGATACCCACAAAATCACGGGTTCTATTTGGGATTTAGGTAAAAATTTAGCGGGTCATGCGTTGAAAAATCGGAAAGGCTAAAATGAAAATCATGAAAATAATTCCCGCGCTGGCTCTTTCAATTTCTCTATTGCCGACGTTCGCACATGCTGAAACCAAAGGTTTGAATCAACTCGAACACATCGTGGTGATTTATCTTGAAAATCGCAGTTTCGATAGTTTGTTTGGGGTGTTTCCAAACGCGAACGGGCTGGCTAACGCGAAAAATGCGCCGCCTCAAATAGACGAATTTGGGCATATTTACAAAACGTTGCCGGCAGTGAAAAACGATGCACGTTTTCCGGAAAATTTGCCGAACGAGCCTTTTAATATCGGGCGTTACGTCGGTTTAGATGCCAAACATCCTGATTTGACGCACCGATTTTTTATTCATCAAATGCAAATTGATGGCGGAAAAAATGATCGTTTTGCTCAACTGTCTTCGGCGGGCGCGTTGACAATGGGATATTACGATTTATCCGGCACCGCGTTGTGGGAATACGCCAAGGAATTCACTTTGGCGGATAACTTTTTTCAAGCGGCGTTTGGTGGTTCATTTTTGAATCATCAGTGGTTAATTTGTGCTTGTACGCCCGAATTTAAGGACGCGCCCGAAGAACTTAAAACGTGGAAAAACGATTCGTTCACCGATAAACCGACGAAAGATCCCACCGTGACAAAAGATGGTTATGCGGTGGGAACGATTCAACCGTTTTATCCGCCGTTTGATTCTGAACACGCTGAAAATCGATTGCCGCCGCAATATCAGGCAACGATTGGCGACAGATTATCTGAAAAAGGTGTTTCTTGGGCGTGGTATTCCGGCGGTTGGAACAATGCTGTTGCCGAGCGCAAAACCGACGATAATTTTCAATATCATCATCAGCCATTTGTTTATTACGCCAATTTTGCGCCTGACAGTTCTGCTAGAAATGAGCATTTAAAAGACAAAAGTCAGTTTTTTTCTGATTTAAAAAACGATTTTCCGAAAGTCGTTTTTTTCAAACCAGCGGGCAATAAAAATCAACATCCCGGTTATGCGACCATTCAGGATGCCGATGCGGAAGTGAAAGAAATTGTTGACGCGATTCGTGGCAGTTCGAGCTGGTCTAAAACGGCGATTATTATTACTTACGATGAATACGGCGGTTTTTGGGATCACGTCGCGCCACCTGAATTCGATCGTTGGGGCGCGGGAACACGGATTCCAGCGATTATTATTTCACCGTTTGCAAAAAAAGGGCATATTGATCATACGCTTTACGACACCACGTCGATTTTGAAATTGATTGAAAATCGGTTTGATTTAAAGCCGCTTTCTACGCGAGATGCTAACGCCAATGGTTTGCAGGAGGCGTTTCAATTTTAGACGGTTATAGTTTTAAATCCCGCCTTGGTTCGTTCAGAAATCAAATTCAGCTAATGCTGAAAATATCCCAAATACCCGTTTCCAACAATGCAAAAGCATGAGCCAAATCAGCGCATGGAGTAAACGGAATGTCTCATAAATGCGAAATTCTAATAATGTTGTGATACGTCCAAAAAAACGATGAAACTTTGCACGGTTATTGCTCTATGTTTGATTGCACCCGTCGCTCTTGCGAATGAGCGTACGGGTGGGGCATTGATGAAATGTTGTTGCGTGTGGGAATTCGTGCCGGTGGCATAGAAGAAAAAACGTAAGCCGCGCGTGACGCATTGAAATCGTATTTACAGCAACACAAAGATATTTATTAGGTTTTATTTATGATGCGTTTATGGATTGTGTGTCAATTATGGTTGCTGTCTGGAACGGTGACAGCGACAGAATTAACGTTTCATTTTACTAATCCGAATTTTGGCGGTAATGGAAATGGAACTTTTTTAATGGATCCAGGTAATGTTCTAAAAATTGAATTACAAAGTACCATTTTAAATCCTCTTGCTGCGTCAACCACAGCAGACTTATTCGATATGAATGGTAATCTCAAATTTGGAACGAATTTTGATTTTGATTTAAATAATGTTGGAACGTCTGTCGGTTTTGGCAATGCAGCAATAATTGATGAATTGGGTGATACGAATGCCGTTACGATTACTCAAAATGGCAATACCAATGGGTCAACCACTGATCAAACAGGGGGCAGTGATATTGCGTCAATTGCTCAAATCGGCTCAGATAATGTGGCTAATCACCCCCAACTTTGTGACGGCAATACATCTAGCATCACTCAAAATGGATTGCTTAATACTCTGAATGCGACAGGCGGCGATCTATTTCTGGTCTCTCAACTGAGTGTTGTTATCTCTCAAACAAGCGACGGTGATATTGCATCAATTACTCAAATCGTCTCAGATAACGTGGCTAATAATACCCAATTTGGTGACGAAAAATACATCTAGCATTATTCAAATAAGTCATGAAGAATCGTTGTTTACGAAGAAACTTTTGAAACGTTTCTTTATGGCGCAAGTCAGGCATAAAAAGTCCACACATTTTTTTAACGTGTGGATTTTTATGATTTAAATTGAAAATCGGTTTGATTTACAGCCACTTTCCACGCGATATGTTAACTAACGCCAACGGTTTGCAGAATGTATTTCAATTTTAGGCAGTTGCCGTTACAAAAAAACGCCATAATACAAAAAAATCTAAACCCACGAGGAATAAACTCATGCTGAACATTTCACCCGAATTAGAACAACATTATCAAGTTGTCGCGCAACAAATGAATAAACCCGTCAGCGAATTAGTGAACAGCATTTTGACGGAACGCTTAGAAGATTTATTAGACATTTTAGCCGCTGAAAAAGTCTTAAAACGCATCGATGCGGGCTTAGAAGAAATTCGCGATTGGGAAGACGTAAAAAAGGAATTGTATGATGTGGAAGGTTAAATTTTCTGCGAAAGCTGAAAAGACGCTAAAACGTTTGGATTCGATAACGAAACGCCGCATTGAATCGTTTGTTGACGATTTGATAATTACAAACAATCCACGCCTTCAAGGTTTAGCGTTGCAAGGCGATTTAAAAGGTTTGTGGCGTTATCGTGTCGGCGATTATCGATTAGTTTGCCAAATAAACGACGGTGAATTGATTGTTTTGGTTGTTGAAATCGGGCATCGTAGCGTCGTTTATCATTAAGAAACATTGTCTCAATTTAAAGGAAGTTAATGTGAAAAATTTAAAATATGCTATTTACCGTGAAGGTGATTACTACGTTTCGCAATGTTTAAATATCGAAGTTGCTAGTTTTGGCTCAACCATTGACGAAGCCCTAGCGAATCTCAAAGAAGCGACTGAGTTGTATTTGGAAGATGAAAACTAACTTTTAACAGCCACAACACAAGGAAAAAATATGGCACAAAAATCAAAATCGCAGTTTTTAAAATACGCAATTCCCATATTAGAAGTTCTTCAAAAAAATAATGGGGCAATGAAAAAATCTGAAGCCGTTGTCCAAGTTATAAAAGAACTCGGAATTAGCCAAGAAGAACTAACGCAAACAACATCTACTGGGGCGTTTAAAATAGAAACCGACATAGGTTGGACAAGAAATGATTTATGTGATGCTGGTTATATTGATAGGACTCAACGTGGGATTTGGTCGTTAACGGACAAAGGGCTAAATGCAGACTTAGATACACTCGATACTTATGAATTATTGCAAGTAATTCGTAAAAATAGGGTAACTACATTTACCAATAATGACATGAAAACATACCAACAAAAAATCCTATTCGGCAGCCCTGGAACGGGCAAAAGTTACCAAATTGATAAGCATATTATTCCGTATGAATTATTGATTGATATTGAAAAAATGCCTGCCAACGTCATCAAAACCGTGTTTCATCCTGAATACACTTACGGCGATTTCGTCGGGAAATTGATGCCGATAACGGTCGGCGGCAATGTGCAATATAAATTCTACGAAGGACATTTTTTAAAAGCTCTTTCGCAAGCCTACAAAAACATCATCGCCGCGCAAGAGAACGACGCAGAAATTGAAAAAGTCGCGCTGGTGATTGACGAAATCAATCGTGGAAATTCTGCGGCGATTTTCGGCACGATTTTTCAGTTGCTCGATAGGAATCCTGACGGCTGGTCGAGTTACGAAGTGAGCGTAAATGAAATTATTTTTAATCGGCTGTTTGAATTGTGTGATTTAAAAGAGCATTCGATTATTCAGAAAAAAGTTAAAACGTACAAATTCGGTGAAGAAGAAATTGAAGCGACGACTTTGCAGAAAAAATTGAATTGCCATTTTGAAAATCGAACCATAAAAATTCCGCCCAATTTGTCGATCCTCGCCAGCATGAACACGTCGGACAGTTCGATTTATTACATGGACAGCGCATTCAAACGCCGTTGGGAATGGGAATTTATTGATGTTGACCCAGATAACAAAGTGTCAGCCGATGGCGTGGCGTTTGTAAATCGTGACGAATGGAAACTATTTGTCGGCAAACTGAACACGTTTATCAAAAGCAATCACAAATCTATTCGCGGCATTGAAGATAAACAAATCGGGCATTTTTTCATCACCGACGACGAAATTCAAAAATCGAGTATTCAAAACAAATTGATGTTTTTCTTGTGGGACAGCGTTTTTAATCGCGACAAAAAACCGCTGATTACGTTGTTATTCGGCGACGACAAGGACAACCAATTGATTACGTTTGGTGATTTTGCGAAACAGGTTGATAATTTTATTGAGAAAATTCAAAAATTAGAATGAGGACAAACACATGCTTTCAGAAAAAATTGTAAAGTTTTTTAGAAAAAACGGTGTGTTATTGGCGCAAATCACGATTCTTGTGCTGCCGATTGTGATTATTTTCGTTGAATACGATTCAATAAACGAAAGCCCCGATAGCCTTGATGTTGTACACCTTGAAAAAATTGAAACTGTCACAGCCGCTGCAGTTCAATCCGCCGATAAATCTGCTAATGACAAGAAAGAGGAAGTGCAACCTACTGTTTCGGTGTTTGAAATAGATGAAGTTAGTCTGGAAATGTTGGACAAAAGTGCAGGTAATCCACAAGAAATGCTGGCTGGAAATAGTCCCTGCGCCAGTTTTGAAAATGTGCGAACCCTCGCAAAACACACGGGAACGATTTCAAAAGCGAAAAATATAGAACAATTTAAAAAGCCCCTGCCGGCGATGATTACTGAAACAGAATATGCTTGCGTGGATGCCACAGGGACGAAAAAAACGAAATTTACCACAATGGGCGTAGGTGTTGATGCTGAAGCCAATATGTTGCGTTGTTTTCAATCGAATTCTGATGAAACAATGGACAGCGAGGCGCGTTTCAAACACGTTGTGAAAATCATGACGCACCATTGTGGCTTTAAATTATCTGAATTTCATCCGATTTCAACTGCGACTCCAACAGACAAACAACCGTAATTCATGTTTAATTTCAAAACGCTAAAACTCACCAAACGCTGCGATTCTGAAAGTACAAATTCGTTTGTCGGCATTCGGCGTGGCGCGAATAACGAGTTGGAATTTCGTTTGCCGCACGGGTTTGATGATTTTCCCGAAAATGATTTTGATGCCACGAAAAATTTATTTTTCAAAATGTACCGCACGTTTCAAAAGTTTGAACGCGACAGCACACGCGATATTTTAGACACTCGTTCCAACGGCAAAGATCAAATCCAAAAAGAAAAAGACGGTTATCGTTTCAAAAACAAAGAAGATAACGACGTGGTGCTTTATAGCAAAATCGCGTTAATCGAAAATTTGTTAGACGTTTATCGTGATTTGGCGTTAGACCAAATGGAACGGCGTATTGGCGCAGATGAAAAAGTCGATTATTCCAAAATTGACCGCTATTTGGACAGAGCGATTTATTTGTCGAAAGACGTGATTTACATCGACGAAATGGATTTACCGCGCCAAACGTTGCGCTATGAATCGACGACGCTGATTGATTTGTTTTGTTTCATTGTGTCGGAATTGCAAAACGAATTGGCGCACGACATCGAACCGCGTGTGCAAGAATTGGCGCATCGTTTCAGCGAACAACATTTAAGTCATGAAGAATCGTTGTTTAACGAAGAAACCTTTGAAACCACGATTCGCACGCTCAAAGGGGTTTTAGACGACATCGACAAACGCACCGCGTACAAAGACGAAGATTATTGGCGACTTTACGATGCGATTGAAACGTTTCTTTATGGCGAGTTGGACATGGACAACCCGCACGAAGACGGCACGTTTTGGGGAATTAGTAATTTTTCGTCGGTTTGGGAGGATATGTGTAGCACTTTCTTTTTTTACACTGATTTCAAGAGAATTATTTATGCCGATACAAATATCATTTTCAATGGTCAACGCATTGCAAATGCCAAATCGGCGGGCTATTTTCCAATTTACAAAAAAGAAGATTTTGCTGACCCGTTTTTTATTGAATTTCGTGGTAAAAAACGTTGGATGCGTCCTGATTTAGTTTCTGAAGATAATGATATTTTTAGTGTAAGTGTATATGACTGGAAATATGTATTGATTGACTGTTTTATTCGGAGCAATAAAAAAATGCAGTTAGATATTACGAAACAACTTTGTTATGAATTTTCTTTGAAAAAATTAAATGTTAATAACGAAGTCAGTAGCTGCTTTGTCATTCCTAGGTTCGGCAATAGTTTTATAGATATTAAACAACTTCACACACGTTTTCAGCATAATAAATTGGATGTAATCACTGCCAATTTTTTAGAAACGCAACAAATCTACCTAACCCATGATTGAAACAAACAAACGCATTTTCAAAACCCGTTATTTTTCAAATTGGCTAGAAAAAACAGAATTAACCGATGCGTTATTACTCAACGCGGTTGAAGAAATGGAACGTGGTTTAATTGATGCCGATTTAGGTGGCGGTGTTTTTAAAAAACGTGTTGCGTTACCCAATCGTGGCAAAAGTGGCAGTGTACGAACATTGATTGCCACAAACAAAAATGACCGTTGGTTTTTTATGTTTGGCTTTGAGAAAAAACAACGTGAAAATATCGATAAAAGTGAACTCAAATTATTAAAAGAATACGCCAAAACGATGCTAGGTTTTTCAGATGCAATGCTTGATACGGCTTTAACAAGAAATGATTTAAAGGAGATTAACCATGACGAAGAAAATTAAAATAAAAAATAACAGCAAGATACTTGAAGGCATTTATGAAACTATGAGTGATTTTCATGCTTCAGGCTTAATCACAGATACTTGCATGAATGAATTCAGAGAAGGTTGTTTAGAACCTGAACCTGTCAAAATTCACGGTGATATTTTGGATTGCATCAACAAAAAATATGGTTCAAATCGCAAAATTTTAGAAGTGTTAATCAATGATTTACTCCGTAAAGAATTAAAACTCACGCAACCTGTTTGATGATTGAAACAAACTCAAAAGCAAAAAGTCAGTTTGTGGGCTATTTTGGCGTTAAAAATGTCGAAAAAATTGAACGTGAATTGATTTTGCCGACGGTGGAAAAATTCTTTGCCGCGCGAAACATTCAAACTTTCAAACCCATCGACGAATCCGCCGCCATTTCAGATTTAGATTTTGACCGAAACAACTTTGATGATTTTTTCGCGCATTTTTATGAATTCATTGTCGATGGCATTTACAAAAACGGCGATAACGTTGAAATTCCTGTGACGTATTGCATCACGTTAGACGAAACCAATTGCGCTCAAACCTGCGAACAAACACAAATCCGTTACGATGAGATTCTACTTTTCGACACGCCCGTTTTTTATTTTATTTATGTCGATGTGAAAGATGTTTTTTCGTGTTTGCGTGGTGAAAATGTAGCGGTTGTTGAGTCGCCTGAAATTCAACAACTAAAACCAGCCAGCAAATTCACGGTTAAAAATGGAATCGCAACGGATAACGAAACGGGTTTGCAATGGCAACGTTTCGCCGTTGGGCAAAGTTGGAATCAAAAAATTACTGGAACGGCTAAAACTTCGACGTGGGAACAGGCGATAAGTGAAGCCAGAAAAGATAATTATGCGGGACACTATGACTGGGGAGTTCCAACAAGTGACGAACTGAAAACATTGGTTGATGCAGAATCTGGTATTTTTTCGATAGATAATCAAAAAAGCACAAAATTTTGGTCGGAAACCCCCAAATATGATTCTGCGTGGATTGTCGATTTCAGCAACGGTAACGCAACGTTAAATCTCAAAACCAATAAAAACCACGTTCGGTTAGTACGCAGCCGACAGTGATTTTGCAATTGAACAACCACATTTCACGGTACAATGCGATGCGGTACGAATTTCTTTCTATTCTTTTTCAAAACAAAGGTGATTTATGAATTTCAGTGATTTTTTAAACGACGTAAAAACGAAAGCTAACGAACTCAAAACCCAAGTTTTAAAGTTTAAAAACAAAGAGTTTTTAGAAGCGGCAATGGCGGGTTCAGCGTTAATTGCGATGGCGGACGGTAAAATTTCTTCCGAAGAAAAACAAAAAATGATTAAGTTCATTGAAACGCACGACGCGCTCTCTATTTTCACCACGAGCGACGTAATTAAAGCCTTTCAAGATTTTGTCGGACAAATTGAATTCGATAAAGACATCGGCGAAGCGAAAGCATATTTGGCATTAGGAAAAATGAAAACCAACGCTGAAGCGGGACGTTTGTTGATTCGGATGATGATTGCGATTGCGTCGTCGGACGGTGATTTTGACGCACAAGAACAAGTGGTTGCGGCGAAAATTGCCAAAGAATTGGCGTTAAATCCTGCTGAATTCGGTTTATAACGATGAGCGGCACGGACAATTTTACCGTTATTGAAACCGAACAAATTGCGGGCGCAGTGTTCGATGTCGTGCGTTATGAAAAGCTGCTCGGTTCCGATGATTTGAATGTGGCAGAAAAGATTTTTTTCGCCAATCAAGCCAACATTCATTTGAAAATGGTGCGCGTCACCTTGACGAATGGCGAGTTGTTGTTGGAACCGAGTGCGTTGTATTTCATGAAAGGGCATTTGCAGCTTGAATCCAGCACCGGCGGTATTGCAAAAGGGTTGATGCGAAAATTTTTAAGCGGCGAATCGTTGTTTCAATCGCGAATTAAAGGCAGCGGCGAAGTCTTTTTAGAACCTACTTTTGGGCATTATTTGTTGTTCAACATCGAAAACGACGGGCTGATTTTTGACAAAAGTTCGTTTTATTGCGCGTCGGGCGGCATCGAAGTCAGCGCAAAATTGCAAAATAACATTTCCAGCGCGTTGTTCGGCGGCGAAGGTTTTTTCCAAACGCAAGCCAGTGGCACCGGCATTGTCGTTTTAGTGTCACCCGTTCCGGTCGCCGAATTGATGGTGTATGAATTAGCGGCGGGCGAAAAATTATCCGTCGATGGCAATTTCGCTTTTGTTCGCACGGCGAGCGTGAGTTTTCAAGCCGAAAAATCAGGCAAAACGTTTTTTCAATCCGTGACCAGCGGCGAATTATTATTACAAACATTCACCGGCCCGGGCATGGTTTGGTTGGCTCCGACGCAAGGTGTTTACGATAAAATGAAACAACCTTACGGCGTGTCAAATATCAGCCACAACAATGGTTCAGCCGGAACCAACACACACTAACGTTAGTAAATATACAAACCAAGGTTTGTACTCCACTAATTTGATTTGGAGTGCAAACCTTGGTTTTTTCTTTTTAAACCTTTTGAATCTTCTAAAATGCGCCTAAAAATCATCTTTCGTTTATTTCACATTTATTGGGTGTTAATTCGCCACGGTTTGGATGAGCTTGTTTTACAAACGCCGTTTATGCGTCCGATTCGTTATCTGGCGATTTTTTCGCCGTACGCCCGATTTAAAAATAATGCCGATACGCGCGGCGTGCGGATTCGGCACACGTTGGAAGATTTGGGGCCGATTTACGTTAAATTTGGGCAAGCTCTTTCGACCCGGAAAGATTTGTTGCCGGACGATATTGCGGACGAATTGGTGAAATTGCAGGATCGCGTGCCGCCGTTTTGTGGTGAATTAGCGATTAGTATTGTTGAACAAGCGTTGGGCATGCCGATTGGCGAAGCGTTTGCTGAATTCGATGTCGTGCCTTTAGCGTCGGCATCTGTCGCACAAGTTCACACCGCAAAATTACACAGCGGCGAAGATGTGGTGGTCAAAGTAGTGCGCCCGAATATCGCGCCACGCATTAAATCGGATATTGCGTTGTTGTACGAATTGGCGCGATTTGCGGAACGTTTTTGGGCAGACGGTAAGCGATTGCGCGGCACAGAAATCGTCGCAGAATTTGAACGAACCACACTGGACGAATTGGATTTAATGCGCGAAGGAGCGAATGGCGCAAAGTTGCGCCGGAATTTTGAAAAATCTGAAATTTTGTACGTTCCCGAAATTCATTGGGAATTCACTCGCAAAAACATTTTGGTCATGGAACGAATTTACGGCATTCCAGTCGGTGAAATTGCTCAATTGAAAGCGGCGGGCGCAGATTTTAAAAGTCTTGCTGAACGCGGCGTGGAAATCTTTTTCACCCAAGTTTTCCGCGATAATTTTTTTCATGCCGATATGCACCCGGGTAACATTTTTGTCGAAATACCGAATAAATATATTGCGGTGGATTTTGGTATTGTTGGCACGTTGTCGCCGTCGGATCAGCGTTATTTAGCGGAGAATTTTCTGGCGTTTTTCAATCGGGATTATCGCCGTGTGGCGGAAATGCACATTGAATCCGGCTGGGTGTCGAGTTCGGTTCGAATTGAAGAATTTGAGGCGGCGATTCGCAGCGTGTGTGAACCTATTTTTGAAAAACCGTTGAAAGACATTTCGTTTGGGCAAGTTTTGCTGGGGCTATTTAACACGGCGCGGAGGTTTGATATGCACGTTCAACCGCAACTGGTTTTATTGCAAAAAACGCTGTTGAATATCGAAGGATTGGGGCGGCAACTGTATCCCGATTTAGATTTATGGCAAACAGCGAAACCATTTTTAGAAAATTGGTTTCAAGAACGATTAAGCCCGAAAGCTAAAATCAAAAAACTGATTAAACAAATTCCTGATTTCGCCGACCAATTCCCTGAAATTCCGACCTTGCTTTATAAAGCTCTCGATAATGCGGCGCACGCCGAACGACGAGCAGAAAATCAACAACGTGAATTTGCGTTATTGCGTCAACAAATGGCGCAGCAACAGCGCAGTCAACTGTGGGCGATTTTAATGGGCGCGTTGATGGTGTGTGGCGCGATTTGGTTTCGATAAAATAAACGTTTTCGCCTGACATAAAAAAAGCCCGTTATTTTACGGGCTTTTTTGTGAGCCAAATTCAGCAATAATTACAACGAATCGCCAATTGTTTTTTTATAAAAAGGCCAGCTCGTGACGTGCAGATATTTTCGCACCGGCGATTTAATCACCGACACGCACAACGCAATCGAGAATAAACACCACACCGCCGCATATTCATTCGGATCGTCAGTGGTAATGTCTGAAATCCAAGGTCCCATAAAATAATGAAATAACACAAATTTCCACGAACCGTAAATCGTCGGCATAATAAACGCCACCAAAATATACGCCAAAACGTGCAAGCCCCAATTGAAATTAAACAACCATTCGACCGGATGCGACAGCAAGCCATTCAACGGCATTTGCCACGCGATATGCCACGCGCCCGAAACGGAACAAATATGCGGGCCACAGAAACCTTCAGTGCCAATCACACATTGTCCCGCCCACGCGAACGGATACATTTTAAACAAAATCAAAATCGAACCTGCCGCGCTAATTGTGTAAACCACCGTCCGAATTTTCAGTTTTACGCTTTCGGGAATGAAATACATCGCCACCATATTGACAAAAAACGGCTGAAACGCGACGTGTAAATATCCCAGCATCGTCAATATCTGATTATTCGGATTGTCACATAAATCGATATAAACGTAAGTGAACGCTTGCAACAATTCCATTAACGAAAAATACGTTAAGGGAATCCAAAGCTCTTTTGATTCGCCTTTTTTAATAATGTAACAAGCCGTTCCTAAGCCGACGGCGGCGAGTACGCCGGATGCTTCACCACTCCAACACATGATTTTTCCTCGTTAATTTTTTAATTTTTATAGTTATAAGTTTCTAGTTAAACACAGGTAAATAACTTGCATACAACCTCTGAATTATAGCACACAAAAAAATCGCGCTTATCGGTGTGATATACTTCAACATCTTGTTAATTCAAATAGTTATCGAAATGCCTAAACTCACTATCACGAATCATAATCGCAATGACACCGGCTTAACTTACGTTTATCCGGTTCTTTCACGCCGCGCGGGTGGATTATCGATTGGCATCAATTTCAATCCGAATAACGCCTGTAATTGGCGGTGTATTTATTGCCAAGTGCCAGAATTAAAGCTCGGGACGGCACCAAAAATTGATTTGAATTTGTTGGCGCAAGAATTACGTTTGTTTTTGAATGACGTTTTGCACGGGGATTTTTATGAGCGCATGAATGCGCCAAACGAACAGCGCGTGATTAAAGATATTGCGATTGCGGGCAATGGTGAGCCGACCAGTTTGAGCGAGTTTGACGCAGCGATAAAAATTATTGGTGATTTAGCGACGGAATTGGGTATTTTTCCCGAAAGTCATTTTGTGCTGATTACTAATGGCAGTTTGATTCATCGTCCGATGGTTCAAACGGGTTTGAAATGGTTGAATAATTACGGTGGCGAAGTGTGGTTCAAACTCGACAGCGGAACGCCCGAAGGCAGAATGTGGGTCAATCATTCCGCGCAAACGAATGAAGCCGTTTTGAAAAATATCACGCTTGCGTCGCAACATTGCTTAACGAAAATTCAAATTTGTTTGGTCGATTATCAACAGCGCGGTTTATCAACTTCTGAGCGTGACGGTTTTTTAGATTTATTGACCACCATTCGCGCCACTACGTCGATTGAAAACGTCACAATTTACACATTGGCGCGACCGTCTCATCAGCCGGAAGCGATTGATTTAAAAACAATGCCAGTAGAAATAATGCAGCATTTCGCGCAAGAAATTCGACTTCTAGGTTTTGACGTGACGGTCACGGAATAGCGTTTAATTCTGCCAGTGTGTTGATATTTTCAAAGCCCATCGCGTCCGCGCCAAAATCGACATAATGTGTGTGATGTTGCAAAAACCATCGTTGTACTTTTCGTTCACCTTGCGCCAAATAGTTTTCTAAACTAGTTTTCAAACTCGTTTGAACCGCTAAAAAAACCGAATGCACTTGTTCACCGGTACGCGCCACCGTTATTTCCGCGCCACTTTTTTCATGTTCCGCCAGCAAATGTTGCAATTGCGTCGTCGTAATATGTGGCGCGTCACACGGCACAACCAATAATAAATCCGTTTTAGCAACCGTCATCGCCGCTAAAATACCCGCTAACGCGCCGAAAAAATCAGGCGTTAAATCTGAAATGACTGGCACGCCAAATAAGCGATATTCGTTTAAATTTTGATTCGCGTTAATAATCAAATCATCCGCCATCGGGCGCAAGGCGTTGAACGAATAGGAAATTAACAGTTGTCCGTGATAAATCTGCAAGCCTTTTGGCTGATAATTCATGCGCCGCGCCTGTCCGCCTGCGAGAATCACGCCCGTTACTTTTGTTTGTAAGGTCATAATGTTAAGCTGTAACTTGTCTTTTTATCTGTGTGGAAGGAAAAAATTAACATGAAAAATACTTTGAAAAATGTGCTTTTAACGTCTGCGATTTCGCTCATTATGGCAGGTTGTGCAAGCAATCCTGAACAAATAGTTGAAAATTCTGCCGCGCCAATTTCTGCCGCTTCAACCAACGATTACCCAACTCGTGATCGGGTGGAATTTGTGCTGAATTGCGTCGCGCAACATGGCGGATTGAATTACATCAATCAATATGCGTGTGGCTGTAAAATTGACAAAATCGCTGAAAAACTCAATTTTAACGACTTTGAATCCGCCAAAACATTTTCGTATTTGAAATCAATGGCGGGTGAAAATGGCGCAATGGCGCGAGATCCAAAACAAAGCAAAGATTTACGCAAGCAATTAAAAGAAGCCGAAGAAGCGGCTGAAAAAAGCTGTTTTGTGAAATAAACCTTGTGCCGCCGACTCGACAAAAATAGAGCCTATAATTATGAGCAATCACGACGAAACGTATAACCAAGAAACAATTTTAAACGTGCGCGGCGTGTTGGCGCGGCATCGGCTCGTCGAAGAGTTGGTGAAAAAACAAAATTTAGTCGAATTGCAACGCCTGTTGGATCAACTCGATGCGCTGGCAATCGCGCAAATGTTGGAAATTTTTTCGCACGAAGATCGACAAATTATCTGGAATTTAATTGCTGAAGAACGCAAAGAAGAAGTTGTCGGGGTGATGTCTTACGATATTCGGGTGGAGTTGGCAGCAAATTTTCGTCCGCGTAATCGAAATATGGTGATTCGGGTTTTTGATTTGCGTGACGGTTTATTGCGTCAAATTCCGATTGAAACTAAAGCCGATTTAACGCACGCCAAACCGATTTGGATTGATTTGGTCATGCCCGAAGAAGAGCATTTGAATTGGGCAAAAGACGTGTTTGACGTAGATTTGCCAAACCCAAAAGAGCTGACGGATTTGGAAACCAGTGCGCGTTTTTATGTTGAAGATAATGGGGAAGTGCATTTGCATTCAGATTTTTTACTCGATAGAAAAGACGAATCGCGCAACGTCGCCGTGGCATTTGTATTAAAAAAAGACACCTTATTTTCAGTTCGCAGCGAAGAATTACCCGCGTTTCGATTGCAACGGTTACGCGCTCGTGCCGAATCGGATTACATTTCAGACGCGAAAGATTTGTTGCTCGATTTATACGCGGCGGATGTGGAGTATTCGGCCAACGCGCTGGAAGATATTTATACCGAACTGGAATCGGTCGGGCGACAAGTTTTTAAATCGTACATGACCGACGAAGGCGCGGCGAAAATTCTGGCAGCCATTGCAGAAGAAGAGGATTTAAACGGGCGCATTCGGCGTAATGTGTTGGACACGCGCCGCGCGTTATCATTTTTAATGCGGGGTAAATTTTTATCTGAAATTCAACATGAAGATGTGCGGGAAATTTTGCGCGACATTGAATCGCTGGATGGTCATACGTCGTTTTTGTTCAACAAAATCAATTTCCAAATGGAAGCCACCGTCGGTTTTATTAACGTCAATCAAAACAAAGATATTAAACGCCTGACGGTGATTAGTTTGGTTTTTATGCCGTTGAATGTGATTGCCGGAATTGGCGGCATGTCGGAATTTTCGATGATGACGGCGGGCATTCCGTGGCAATTTGCGTACAGCGGTTTATTAGCGGGATTAGCCTTAGTGTCTTGGCTGATGTTTGTGGGTGTTCAGTTCTTGGAACGGCATAAAATTAAGCGTTTATCGATGGAAAATAGAAAACCGCCGCCACGATGAATGTTTGGCTAATTGTTGCCACGTCTGGAAGAATGCTCGCGCAAGCCGCGCAACGTGAAGGTTTTGATGTTTGGGTGATTGATTGTTTTGCGGATGTTGACACGGTGCGCTACGCTAAAAAAGTGATTCGGGTGAATTCGCTTTCGATTGAAAATTTAACTGTCGCACTTTGTGAATTAGAATCAAAAAATGATGAAGTAATCGGCGTGGTTTATGGCAGTGGTTTTGAAACGTGTGTGGAAAGTCTGTATTTTTTAGCAAATCGTTTTGAAATGGCGGGTAATTCGCCGGCTATTTTTGAGCAAGTTCAGAATAAACGGTCGTTTTTTGCCGCATTAGCTATTTTTAAAATTCCGTATCCTGAAACGCATTTTGACTGTCCCGCTAAACAAAAAAACTGGCTTTCCAAACCGTTAAAAGGTCAAGGTGGCGCGGGTATCAATTCGCAAATTGACAATATTTATTGGCAGCGTTTTTGTGACGGGCAGGCGGGTTCAGTTTTGTTTTTGGCGACGGGTAAACGTGCTGAAATAATCGGTTTTCATACGCAATCGACGCACGGGGATTTTCTTTTTTCGGGCATTTCAAATCACAGCGATTTAACTCACGCTCAAAAAACGCAAATTCAATCATGGTTACAAAAACTGGTCGGGCATTTTGATTTGCGTGGGTTGAATTCGTTGGATTTTATGCTCGCTGAAAAAGGCTGTTTTGTTTTAGAAATCAATCCGCGTCCGTCAGCGAGTATGCAGCTTTATGATTTGCCGTTATTCAACGCGCATTTGACGTTGGAAACTGAATGGAATCGAGTTTCCGATTTTTCCGCTTATCAAATTTTCTACGCACCCCGTTCGTTAATTATTCCCCGCCATTTTCATTGGTTGGAAAACTGTCACGATTTGCCGCACGCTGGGGCAATAATTCGCAAAAATCAGCCCATTTGCAGTATCATTGCCCGCGCAATGCAAACAGCATCGGCATTGGAATTAGTGCGAATTAACACTCAACAATTAAAAAGGTCTTTAAATATGAATCAAGCTAGTGTGAATAAACTGACGCAACCGTTAGTTCAACAACTTATTGATAATGCGGCGAAATTGCGCGTCGGTGTGGAAATTTTAGAAAATGGTTGCACGGTCATTGATGCTGGAATTCAGCACGTTGGCGGTCTGGAAGCGGGTCGGATTATTGCCGAAATTTGTTTGGGCGGTATGGGAACGGTGTCGATTTCGCACAGTCAATACACCACGAATTGGCCGTTATCGGTGAATGTTCACACGGGCAATCCTGTTTTGGGTTGTTTGGGCAGTCAATACGCGGGTTGGAGTTTGTCGCATGAAAAGTATTATGCGTTAGGTTCTGGCCCAGCGCGTGCGATGGCGACGAAACAAAAAGACGGTCAAACCATACCCGTTGAAGAGTTGTATCAAGAATTGGCGTACCACGATGAAGCTGAAACGGCGACGTTGGTCATTGAAAATGATGCTATTCCACCGTTAGCGATTATCGAAAAAGTGGCGACTGCGTGTGGCGTTTCACCGTCTAAATTAACGATTATTGTCACACCGACCAGCAGTTTGGCGGGTGGTGTGCAAGTGGTGGCGCGAGTGTTGGAAGTGGCGATGCACAAAGCTCACGCGCTGCATTTTCCATTAGAAAACATTATTGATGGCAGCGGTTCTGCGCCAATTTGTCCGCCTCATCCGAATTTTGTCAAAGCAATGGGACGCACAAACGATGCAATTTTATTCGCCGGACAAGTGCATTTATTTGTGAAAGGCAGCGACGAAGCGGCTGAGAAATTAGCGAACGAATTGCCCAGCTCAACCTCGAAAGATTATGGCAAACCGTTTGCCGAAATTTTCAAAGCCTGCGATTACGACTTTTTTAAAATCGACGCAATGTTATTCAGTCCTGCTAGCGTGATTGTCACGGCGGTGGAATCGGGAAAAAGTTTCCGTGCTGGTCAATTGGATAACGCGCTGTTAGATTTATCGTTTGGACTTTAAGATAAATCCTGTTCACGTTTAAGAGAAAAAGCCCCCTTTTTTGAAGGGGGTTTGGTGAGTTTCTAAAGCCCTTCCCACGGCGTGTAAAGCCCCGTCACATCTACGTCAAACATATTCAAAATGCGCCCGACCGTTTCATTTACCATGTCTGCCAACGAATCCGTTTTGCTATAAAACGCGGGCATCGGCGGAAACATAATACCGCCCATTTCCGTGACAATGCCCATGTTGCGAATATGCACCAAATGCAACGGCGTTTCGCGTGGCATCACGACTAAACGTCGCCGTTCTTTCAACACCACATCCGCGCCACGCGAAATTAAATTATCACCAAAACCATGCGCGACTGCCGCCAACGTTTTCATCGAACACGGCGCGATAATCATGCCTTCTGTTTTGAAACCGCCGCTAGCAATGGTCGCCGCAATATCGTGAATGCCGTGCGTGACATCCGCCAACGCACTGAGTTGGTCGCGCGTCATGTCGAGTTCATGTTTCAAATTCACCAACCCCGCCGACGAAACCACTAAATGCGTTTCCCATTCGAGCTGAGGCTGTAAAACTTGCAACATTCGCACGCCGTAAATTGCCCCTGTCGCGCCTGTAATCGCAATGATTAAGCGTTTTTTCGCGCTCATTTTATGTCTTCTTTTTTCTTGAATTTGAACGGCGCGGCGGTCGGTTTAGTCGCTTCGCCTTCGATGATTTTGTCTTTTTCTTCGTCGTGCGATTCGTCAGTTTCGCCTTGTCCGCGTTTCATTTCAGAGCGGAAATTGCGAATCGCCGCGCCCACATCGCCGCCGACATTGGTTAATTTTTTGGTGCCGAATAATAAAACGATAATGCCTAAAATTAAGGCTAATTGCATCACGCTAAAGTGCATTTTTGTTTCCTCTATTTTTGTTCACGTTGGGATTTTTCATCCAAACCCGATAAGCCAAAACGGCGGTGTAATTCGTCCAAAACATCGTTCGGATGTAAACCTTGTTGCGCCAATAACACCATGCAATGAAACCATAAATCTGCCGTTTCATAAATAATTTGTTCTTTGTCGCCATCTTTCGCGGCAATGATAACTTCGGTGGCTTCTTCGCCGATTTTTTTCAAAATCGAATTCACGCCTTTTTCATACAAACTGGCAACGTACGATTTTTCGCCCGATTGTTCTTTGCGCTGTTCTAAAACCTGCGCGAGTTTGACTAATGTGTTGTTCATTTTAACGCCCTAAAAGTAAAAATTGTTTTTGCCATTCGGGCAAAATATGTTGCTGCAAAAACCGTTGAAACTCGTGCAATTCCGAATACGCGCCACACACTTGAACGATGTAATTGAGCGTTCGGGGAATTGATTTCAAATAATCGGGTTTATCGTCCCGCAAATGCAAACGTGAAAAAATGCCACACACTTTCAAATGCCGCTGCATACCCATCAAATCAAACCAACGTTTAAATTGCACGAAATTACATTCCACCACGTTCGCCGTTTGTAATTGCTCAAAATAATCCCGCAACCACGTTTCAATTTGTTCGTCCGACCAATCAATATAACAATCGCGCAATAGCGACACGAGGTCATACGTCAACGCGCCCAGAACCGTGTCTTGAAAATCTAAAACGCCTAATTCACCGTTCGGCAACACCATCAAATTGCGCGAATGGTAATCGCGATGCACGCAAACCGTGGGCTGTTCCAACGCCGAATCAATCAAAATGCGTTGCACGTTTGCCCACAATTCTGGCGGCAATTCACCGTCTAAAAGCTGTTCAACAAACCATTCTTCAAACAACGCCATTTCACGCTGCAATAACGTTTCGTCATAACGCGGTAAATTAGCATTCAATAACGTTTCATTCGCATGCAACGGCAACAAATCACGCAACGCACGACCATAAAGCTCCGGCGCAGTTTCGTCATTCAATTCGTCGAGCAACCATTGGGAACCAAAATCTTCCAACAAAAGAAAACCATCATCAAGATTGCGCTGCAAAATAGCGGGCGTATTGACGTTGGCGCGTTTCAACAAATCCGCAATCCGAATAAATGGCGCAATATCTTCTTTGTCAGGTGGCGCGTCCATCGCAATAAACGTTTTACTGTCAATCGTCACGCGAAAATAACGTCGAAAACTTGCGTCATTGGAAGCCGGTTCACAATTCGACACAGTCAAAAGGCAATCATTTTCGAGCCAATCCAACAGCGTTATTATTCTCAAATCATTTAAAATCATGTTGTTTAGTTAGAATGCAGGGGGAAAAGTAGGTTAAAATACGACTCAAAAGCACTCGTGCATTCTATCATTACTCGGCTATTTAGGCTTAAATCACCCTTATGCAACGACCTTTATTCTTACTTTTATTATCAACCATAACGTATGCCAGCCAAGCTGCGACAAATTCTTCCGCGTGGAATTGCGAGCAAAGTAAAGACGGTAAAGAATGGGTCTGTAGTGGTGACGCAAAACCTGTTGAAGCTGCGCCAGCCTCTAAAATTAAGCCAGAACCTGTTTTAATTGAAACAATTAAATCCGTTGAAGTTGAAAAACTTACTCCGATTGTTGAAACGGTCGTTGCGCCAGAAATCATCATTACACCGCCACCGATTGAAAAAGCGGTTATCGATGTGGAAAAACCGCGTTCAATTGCCGTTCCCGTTGCGGCAGAAACACGCTCTGCACCGACTTCGGGCGAATGGCAATGTGGTGCCGAGGCAAAAAGTAGCGAATGGAATTGCCAACAAACTAAAAAATCGAATTCCACCGAAAATCCTGAACGTGAAAGTGTCGCAGAAATTAAAACTGTTTCGACAAAAAGTGATCATTCCAGCGGTTTGCGTATTTTGTCACCCGCGTTTGATGGTGTTCAAGAACAGACGTTTGACGTTTTAAAATCGCAATTGAAAATCGATCCGTGGGAACATTGCACCAATCCGAACGCGCCAAAACAAGTTCAAATGAGTTCAAATAAAGGTGATCGTCCGCACTCGCCCATTAACGTACAATCGAATTATTCCGAAATTTTTGAAAATGAAATCAGCAGCTATTTTGGCAATGTTCAAATTAAACGCGCGGATCAACAAATGTCATCGAATGCTGCGAATTATGACAGCGTGGCGGGAAAATTAGACGTTCAAGGCGACGTGTATTACAGCGATGACGATATGTCCGTTCATACTAACGCGGCGACGTTTGATTTGGCGAGCGATCAAGCAAAATTGCGTGACGTACTTTTTATTGCGCCAACGGCATCGTTACGCGGTCATGCGGGCGCGGTTTATCGAGATAGCAAAACGGTTTCACGCTATCAAGATGTTGCTTACACCAGTTGCCCAACGGGAAATCAAGATTGGGTGATTCACGCTTCAGAATTAGAAATCGACAAAGAAGAAGGGCGCGGTTCTGCCAAAAATGCGTGGCTAGAATTTAAAGGCACGCCCGTTTTTTATTCGCCGTATTTAGCATTTCCAACCGATAGTCGTCGAAGTTCAGGCTTTCTCGCGCCTTCTTTTGGTTCAACGCAACGCAGCGGTTTCAACATCAGCACGCCGTATTATTTCAACATGGCAGAAAATTACGACGCGACATTTAGACCGCGTTATTTAACCAAACGTGGCATGTTGCTGGCGGGTGAATTTCGTTATTTAACCGAATCGTCGCAAGGTCAAACCAGCGTCGAAGTATTGCCGAACGATTATTTGCGTCAAGACAAACCACGTTATTTTGCCACTATGAAAAACACGACAAAATTCACCGATAAAATTCAAGCGAACGTCGATTTGAATTTCGTTTCCGATAAAAATTATTTCGCGGAATTGGGCAGCGCGTTGAGTATGCCGAATTTCAGTTATTTAAAAAGTCAGGCAGATGTCGGTTATTACGGTGACGAAATTAGCGCGACGGCGAAGGTTGAAAATTATCAATCGATTGATAAATATCTGACGGGCGATAAATTGCCGTATCGGAAATTGCCGCAAATCAATGTGAATTTAAAACACGGGTTTGACCAATTGCTTGTGCCGGTAAATGTGGCGATGGATAATGAGTTTGTTTATTTTCAACATACCAGTTTGCAAAATGGACAACGTAGCAATATCAAACCGTCGGTCAGTTTACCAATGCAATCGGCGAGTGCTTACGTTACGCCCAAAATTGCGGTGCAATATACAAACTATTTTTTAAGTGATCCTCAATCGAATACGGCTTCCTCCTCTTCACAAATTTCACGCACGTTACCGATTTTTTCAACAGACAGCGGCATGACTTTCGAGCGTAATTTAAATTTAGGTGGTAAAGAATTTTTAAATACTTTGGAGCCGCGTTTGTTCTATTTGTACATTCCCCACACAAATCAAGATGCCATTCCGTTATTTGATACGGCGGTTTATGATATGTGGTTTAACACGTTGTTCCGCGAAAATCGTTTCAGCGGTATTGACCGAATGCAAGACGCAAATCAAATTACGGCGGCAATTACTTCACGTTTAGTTGATGAGAAAACAGGGAAAGAACGAGCAAAATTCAGTTTAGGAAATATCTTCTATTTTCAAGATAGGAAGGTTCAAGCACCTTATTATTTTCAACAATATATTCCAACATCCGAAGGATATATGAAGGCAACTGATGGTGCGGGGAATATAATTCTCGATGAAAATGGAAAGCCAATTTTAGTTACAAAATCAGGTCAAGTTAGTCCTGATACTGAAACAAACGCATTTTCTAACATCATTGGTGAATTCAGTACACACATTAACGACCATGTTTCGATTGATTCCGGTTTGCAATGGAATCCACACAAAGCCAATATTAGTCGTGGAAAAGCAATGTTGCATTTAACCAATCAACCTAATGAAATTTTGAATTTAGGCTATCGTTATCGTGAAAATGTAACACCTGACATTTTAGTAAAAACTCCTGATTTACAAGAAGGTACTTTACAACGGTACTCCACCGGAATCTCACAAACTGACGTGTCGTTTCATTATCCTGTTTACGACAACTGGTCAGCGATTGGGCGTTGGCAATACTCGCTGCTTTACAATTCAACGCAAGAAAGTTTTTTCGGTGTTGAAAAAGAAAATTGTTGTTGGCGATTCCGTGTGGTGGGACGACGTTATGTCAATAATTTAAATGTGTTTTATAACGGCGCGGACGTTCAAGGCACAAGTCAAACAGGCATATTTTTCCAAGTCGAACTGAAAGGCTTAACCGGCATGGGCGAAAAATTAGATACATTCTTAGAACAAAACATTTACGGCTATCGAGCGACGCAATAATGAACAAAAAGAAAAATCAGCAAATCGCGTTACTTTGCAGCGCGTTACTTTTCCCCATCATCGCGCCAGCCGAAGTGTTGGACAACATTATTGCGATTGTCGAAGACGATGTGATTTTAGAAAATGAATTGCAAAAAGAAGTCACGACGATTGAGCAACGCATTACCGCGAGCAAATCGCAGATGCCACCGATGTCGATTTTGCGTCACCAAGTTTTGGAGCGAATGATTGTTGATAAATTGCAACGGCAACTCGCCGAAAAAGCGGGCATCAATATCAGCGAAGAAACATTGACTTCGTCGGCGGGCGATATTGCGAAACGAAATAATATGTCGCCCGAAGAATTCCGAGTCGAACTCGAAAAACAAGGCATGAGTTACGCGGCATTTTTAGAAAATATGAAAAATGAAATTGTCGTCAACGAATTGCGTCAACGTGAAATTGGCGGACGCATTAAAGTTACTGATCGCGAAGTGGAACACTATTTAGAAACGCAACAAGGCAAAGTCGGCGAAGAGTTGGTGCAATATCATTTAGGACACATTTTGATTGCTTTGCCCGAAGGCGCGTCAGCCGCAGCGATTCAAAAAGCACAGACAAAAGCCGATGAAGTGGTGAAAAAATTACGTGCGGGACAAGATTTTACTCAGACCGCCATGAGCGAATCGAACGACGGCAACGCGCTGAAAGGCGGTGATTTAGGGTGGCGAACGTTGCGCGATATGCCGACGTTATTTGTCAACGAAGTGGGGAAATTACGACAAGGCAGCATTTCTGAACCGTTGCGAAGTCCGAGTGGTTTTCACATTATCAAAATGTTGGAACTGAAAGGATTGGCGGACGGTCACACGGTCGTCAAAACCAAAGTGCGTCATATTTTGATTAAAACGAATGAACTCGTGGACGATGCCGAAGCCAGTAAACGCGCGTGGGCATTGAAAGAACGCCTTGCGAATGGCGACGATTTTGCCACATTGGCTCGCGCTCATTCAGATGACAAAGGTTCAGCAATTAAAGGCGGTTCGCTGGATTGGGTCGAATCAGGCGCATTAGTCAAACCGTTTGAAGAAGCGATGTCGAAATTAAAAATAAACGAAATCAGCGATCCTGTACAAACGCAATTCGGTTGGCACATTATTCAAGTGTTAGACCGAGAAAATCGTGACAACAGCGCGGAATTCAAAAAAAATCAGGTACGCGACGCAATTCGTAAACGCAAAATTGAAGAGGAAACCGAATTGTGGTTACGAAAATTACGCGACGAAGCCTTTGTCGAAATCAAAGAAAATCGTATTTAACACCATTATGGTTGAAGTTAATTCGTTTGAAATTATCACGCGGCAATTACGCGGTATTCTGAAACACCGTCATCTCGACGGCAAACGTAACGCGGTGCAAATTTTAGCGACGGAGCTAGAAATTAGCCCGTTAGATTGTGCCGCCGCCTTGTTATCGCTGCGTTTTGAAGGTGAAGTTATTTCACCGCCGCCGCACCCGATTCAAGTTATTCCCATCGAACCAATTGAATTACCACCGATAAGTATGCAGCGGTATCGTTTGGATATTGGTAAAAAACAGGGCGTAGATTTCGAGGTATTGCAAAATATGCTCATTGAAGAATCCGGCGTAGATAGAAATAATATCCAGAATATCAGCATTCGCAGCGATTACACACTGTTAGAATTACCCGAAGATATGCCGTCGGATATTTTTTTACATCTGAAAAACGTCGATATTAACGGCTACAAACTGAACATTACCCGCTTAAAAGTGCGTAAATCTACCCCAAAATCTAACTGCAATCGTTTTCGGCGCAGACGCTAACTATGACTAAAATTGAATATATTAAAAAACCAGAACAACTCGCCGATTTGTGTCGTCGGATTGAAAATGCACCTTGGATTGCGGTCGATACGGAATTTTTGCGTGAAAAAACCTATTATCCCAAATTCTGTTTGTTGCAATTGGCGACCCCAGAATGGGTGGCGTGCGTTGATCCGATTGCGTTGCCAGATTTAACGCCATTATTTAACGCCATTTATAATCCCGCCGTGATTAAAGTGTTTCATTCAAGTCGTCAGGATTTAGAAATTTTTTATCAATTGACGGGGAAATTGCCTACGCCTATTTTTGATACGCAAATTGCCGCGCCGTTGTTAGGTTTTCAAGACAATGCCGGTTATGGATTATTGGTGTCGAGTTTTTTGAATATCAATTTGAACAAAGCGCACACGCGAGCCGATTGGAGTTGTCGTCCGTTGAGCGACGATGAAATTCAATATGCGGCGGATGACGTAATTTATTTGTGTAAAATTTATCAAAAAATGGTGGCGCAATTGACCGAATTAGGGCGTGTTGATTGGCTGTTGGATGATTTTATGGCACTGGAAAATCCTGATCAATATGAAACTACGCCTGAAAATGCGTGGTTGCGCGTGAAAGGTAAAAATAAATTTACAGGCAAACAATTGTCGATTATCCAAACGGTTTCGCACTGGCGCGAAGCCGCCGCACAAAAAGAAAATCGTCCAAAAAATTGGTTGCTGCGCGATGAATTATTGTTTGATTTAGCAAAAATTCAGCCGGAAACAATTGAAGCATTATCGAAAATTCGTGGTTTGACGGACAGAGTTTTGAATTATTACGGCAAAGAATTGTGCCGATTGATTAAAGTCGCCAAAAATACGTTGCCAATTCCGATGCCAGAATACACAAAAAGTATTTCGGGAAAAGACCCGCAACAGGAAGCCATTATTGATATTTTGTTTGCGTTGGTGCGAATTCGTGCTGAAGAAAATTTGCTCAATTCAACGATTTTAGCCACCCGCAGCGATTTGGAAGTGTTACTTTGTGGCAATGACGATGACTGTTTGTTGTTACGCGGATGGCGTTTTTCAATGGTTGGAAATGAATTGCAGCAATTATTGCGTGGCGAATTACACTTGAAAATCGAAGGTGGCGATTTACGCCTTATCGGTTAATGGCTCCAAGTGTATTTCGCTTAAAACACGAATGCTGTTATTTTTGAGCCACCAACACTTCAGAAATCAGGCTGGCATAAAGTTTTGCCCCGTTAGACGTTAAATGAATGCCATCTTTTCCAAAAATATTTTTGGCATTCATGCTATTTTCTCGCCAATCTATAATCGTGATATTCGGATTCTTACTCGCCACCTCGCTAAATAAACGATTGTTCGCGGATTCATAATTTCTTGGCAGTTTCAAATTGACTAAAATAATCTTCTTTGTGTCACTTAACAAATTCACCAATGCCGTCATTTGATTCGCGTTAATCGG
Source organism: uncultured Pseudomonadota bacterium (assembly GCA_903870545.1). GTDB lineage: Bacteria > Pseudomonadota > Gammaproteobacteria > Methylococcales > Methylomonadaceae > UBA10906. Next base: position 160,012 of record CAIQDI010000033.1, on the reverse strand, counting down.
GCTATTATTTCCCAAATGAATAATCACCGTGTCACTCAGCCAGCCGTTATTTTTACGCTCGGTCAAAATTTGAATCCCCTTGCTTAATTGCCGTCCGACTTGGGAATCGATGCTCAATTTAGGCAACCGTTTCAACAATTCAGGTGTCGCGCCAACCATTACGGAATCACCCAACAAAAATACAGCGGGTTTTTTTCCAATAGCGTCAATCGTTCTGATGCGATTGATATAACCTTTGCCATTTTTATTGCGGTCAATTTGCAAATTACTTTGTGAATCGGGCGCAATCATTTCATTTTGTTCAAATCCAACGTCCGTTAAATTTTTCTCGTGCGCGGCTTCCTGATTTTCAGCATTCAGCATCGCTTTGTCTTGAATGAAAACAGCGTTTTCTATTGCCGCTTCTAATAAATTTAAGTTCAATTCAGGATTAAAAATAATACGCTCAACACTCAGCTTTACCGCTTTCGTTTTCATTTCTGGCAATTCTTCAACGGACTGATTGATTGCTTCGTGCTGCACCGTTTCTAATTCTTGTTCTGTTGCAATTAGTAAACTGGAACAGCCCGCCAAACTCACGCATCCCGCCAATGCACAATAGGCAATGGACTTTTTTTGTTCCATACCAGTGGATTTAAAAACGGTTTTAATCGCGTTTTCGATACAGCCGTGACGGATTGGTTTTTCAATAAATCGCAAGGTCATTTCTGAAAAAAAGAACGTTAAAATCAGCCGAAATCCCAAAAGTTGCAAGCCACCGAAAGGAACATCAACAAACGGCTGCGTTAAGCCAAAAACGACCCAATGCCATAAATACAGCCCATAAGCCCGCACGCCAATTATTTGAAAAATCGGATTATTCAGAAACGCCAACGCCAAGCTGAAATAATTTTGTTGAGAAATGAGCAAACACGCACCAATCACAATCGCGGTCAAAATTGAAACGCACAAAAATCCGCCTTGGTATAAAAAAACATCGGAGGATTTGGCATAAATACAAAATAAAACCAATCCTATTATGCCAAGCAATGCTGAAAAACTAATTAGTTGAAATTTTAATTTGCTCAAAATGGCTTCAGGAGAACGAACTAAAAAAGCCACTAATGAACCGATAAAAAGTGCGCTCACGCGAGTATCCGTGCCGAAATAAACCCGTGACGGATCGGCGTTTGGATCATAAAGCGTTGTCATTAAACAAGTGGATGCTAACGCGAAAAATAAAATCGCTGTACACGCCAACCCGCGCGGCAATCTAAATAACCCAATACTGGCTAACGCCCAAACGATATAAAATTGAAACTCGATTCCCAATGACCACAAATGCTCAAATAATCGCGGTCGCCCAATCAAATCAAAGTAAGACCGTTCATTGATAATGTAATTCCAATTATTTGTGAAGGTGATGCCATAAATTAAATCGTCAAAAATCTGATTGATTTCATCGGGGAAAAACAATAGTACACAAATCCACGTCACCAACATCATGGTAAAAGCCGCTGGAATTAAGCGACGTAAACGGCGAAACCAAAAACGTGTTAAATCTACTCGCCCGTTTTTTTGCCATTCGTCCAAAAGCAATTTAGTGATAATAAAACCGCTGATGACAAAGAAAATTTCAACGCCTAAAAAACCGCCTGATAACCAAGTGTTATCGCTGTGAAAAGCCAAAACTGCCAAGATGGCGATGGCACGAAGTCCGTCTAAAAAAAATAAATAAGCGTTCGATTTTGTAACTGTCATGATGTTTATTAAGTGAGAAATTAGCGGTCAATGTGACGTTCAAGTGATTTTGAAAGTGTGGGTTTGAGGTGATTAAAAACTTTTTCAGCCCATTGCGTGGCAATCGAGGTACCTTCTTTGCCGCCATAATGTAGCCCGTCACCGCCTGAACTTGGATATTTTGTGTGGTTTCGGCTGTCGATAAGTTTGCAATGATGCAATTTGGATAGTTTTTTGAGCAGTTCATAAACGCTTTCAATCTCAGCGGCTTTGAATTTTCGAGAGTCTGGCGCACTAATCCAAATACATTCCCCGCCTTTATTTTCAAGCATTGCCATCATTGTTTCGGTGTACGCTTCACGGTCTTCCTTGCTCATTAGCACAAGATTTGAACCTAATGCCACAATCGTTATTTTTGGTTTAATTTGGTTCAAAAGATCATCGAGTTTCGGCGTGCTAGCTTTGAGGACTTTGTTTTCAAAACCATTCGGCTCGTGCATCCAAAATCCACAATTGGTCATTTTGCCTTCTAACCACCAACGCGGTTCACTGCCGCAACTTGCAACAGCTGTTATTTTCAGCTCGGGAAAATTCTGTTCCAAAAGAGCGGTTAACGTCCGCCCAAATACGCCAACTGAATGCGAGTCACCGATAAATAACAGGCGTTCTTGAAGGTGTGATTTTTTAGGTAAATCGGGTGTTATTGCCGTCTTATTTTCTTCCCCGATGAACGAACAAGAAAAAAGATTTACCGCTACCGAAATGGCTAAAATTCTACTGATACGTTGAAGATAATTCATTTGAATTCAAACTTTGCAGTTCTTTTGCGATAACCGAAGCCATATTTCTAGCCCCCGTCGCGGTAAGGTGTGTGCCATCTTTCACCACCCAAGAAGATTGATTCCGGCTAATTTCAGCCCAATCAATAACGTGCGTGTTTTTGTGCAGGGCTGCCTGTTCTTTTATCATTTTGTTAGCCGCGCGATAACTGTGACTCACTTCGCGCATGGTCATCCACAATACATGGTGAGCATCGGACACTTCATTCATCAGCACATCTATTTTTTGTCGAAAACGCTCGCTGCGATCATCGTTATGTCCCATCATAATAACCACCGTATCGACACCGTGATTACCTTTTAGAACAGTTAACGCACTTTCAGGTTGTCCATGCAAACATCCTGAAGTGGTCAATTTTCGACAAACTTTCGCTTGAAATTTTAAATCGCCGCCAATCACATTCTGCGCCGCATTGGTGTAACGTGGCGAAAGAGCTGTCATGACAGAGTCGCCCACCAACATGACAGAATGATTCGTCGAAGTGAATCCCTGTTGGGGCATTGCCAAAAAAGTTAGCCATAATAAAAATTCCAATTTTTTTGGTAAACCTGTTGATACGTTATACATTCTATTTTTCCAACGTTTGTTGTAATTAGCGTGAAGATTTTAACCCCTGTTTTTAACGTATTACTTCAGGTGCGATTTTGATAAAAATCATATTTTTTCAATATCAAATACTGTTCCACGAACGGCAATTATCCGAACTTTACTACCTAATGGACAATCTTCGCCGTGTACTTTCCAAATTGAGTCATCAACTTTAATTTTACCTTGTCCGTTTTCAATCGCTTCGTAAAGATTAAACGTTCTGCCGATGTATTGCTGTCCGCGCTTATTTAACAAGGGATGATCCGTTTTTTTTAACGGTTTTTTGCCAATAATTTTCCACAGAACAATCGCACTAATGGCTAACACCGAAAAAATGAAAATTTGCGTGTTCATTGTCATTGCAAATAACCAGACAATGATGCCCGTTGTGAATCCAGCTGCTGCGAGCCATAAAAAGAAAAAACTCGGCACTAATACTTCAACCACGAGCAAAATTGCTGCCAACGCCCACCACTGCCAAAATATCAATTCTATTCCGTTCATTTTTTACTCAACGCTTCTTTAGTGAGTTCGGCAATGCCGCCTAATGCGCCGATAATGCTAGACGATTCAAGTGGCATAAAAATCAGTTTGCTGTTGTTTGACGCAGCTATTTGCTTTAGTGATTCAACATATTTTTGAGCGACAAAATAATTGATGGCTTGAATATCGCCTTTTGCAATGGCTTCTGAAACAACTTGAACCGCTTTTGCTTCCGCTTGTGCCAAACGTTCGCGTGCATCAGCATCACGATAAGAGGCTTCTTTTCGTCCTTCTGCTTCTAAAATAGCGGCTTGTTGTGCGCCTTCAGCGCGTAAAATTTCGGATTGACGCAAACCTTCCGCCTCAAGAATAGACGCGCGTTTTAAACGTTCCGCCTTCATTTGCCTCCCCATTGCTTCAACTAAATCTTTCGGCGGCGCAATATCTTTAATTTCAATTCGCGTCACTTTAATGCCCCACGGCGTTGTTGCATCATCGACCACTAACAACAAACGGGCGTTGATGTCGTCCCGTCGCGACAGCAATTCGTCCAAATCCATCGAACCCATAACGGTACGAATGTTGGTCATTACTAGATTTAAAATTGCCCAATCTAGTTTACTGACTTCATAAGCGGCTTTCGGCGCATCCATGACTTGATAAAATACCACGCCATCTACCGTCACCATTGCATTGTCTTTGGTAATGACTTCTTGTGACGGCACATCCATCACTTGTTCCATCATAATCATTCGCTGACCAATTCGGTCGATAACGGGAGTAATGATATTTAAGCCTGGTGTTAACGTATTGGTGTATCGTCCAAAACGCTCAACCGTATATTCCATGCCTTGTGGAACAGATTTGACGCTCATGTAGACCAACACAACTGCAAAAATACAAAAAATGATAAAAAATGTACTCATGACGTGTTACCTCTCTTTGGATTGTGACGACAATAATGGGCGTTTATATAGCTTTTACCTCGTTTGCATCATAGCCCATATTTTCTATAAATTCGCTTTTATAATTTTTCAAATTAAAGTTTGAAAAATTAGCGAGTTGGCGCGATTAAGACGGATTTAGTTGAAAAATTTCTAATGCGGCTGACAATAAATCGTGGCGTTCATTTTCTGCTGCGACGCGAATTTGCGTGCTAGGCGTATGAATCAATTTATTGGTTAATGTGTACGCTAAACGTTGCAAGGCAATTTCAGCGGGCAGTCCGTTATTAAGCGACGTTAAGGCTTTTTGCAACGCATCATCACGAAATAATTCAGCTTGTGAGCGGTAATCTTTAATCAGTGTTTGTGCGCTTTGAGCGCGTAACCACGCGAGAAAATAATCGACTTGCGTATCAATAATTTCTTCAGCTTGTTCAGCGGCTTGACGACGCGAATTCATGTTTTGTTCAATCGTGTACTGCAAATCATCGACGGTGTATAAATACACATCCGCTAATTGTTCGACTTCGGCTTCAATGTCACGCGGCACGGCTAAATCAACCATAAACATGGGTTTACGTTTACGTTTTTTTAACGCACTTTCAACACTGCCTTTGCCTAAAATGGGCAATTGACTACCGGTTGAGGAAATCACAATGTCGGCTTCGGCTAAATGATTGGGAATTTCTGCCAAACTAATCGCGTAACCGTTAAATTGTGCGGCAAGCGTGTGAGCTTTTTCAAATGTTCGATTAGCAATAATAATGCGCCCGATACCTTGCTGACTTAAATGGCGAGCGGTCAATTCAATCGTTTCGCCTGCGCCAATTAACAAGGCGGTTTGCTCGCTAAGTTTGTCGAAAATTTGTTGTGCCAATTGTACCGCTGCGAAGGCAACCGAAACTGGACTTGAGCCAATTGCGGTATCGGTACGGACTTTTTTTGCAGCGGTGAAGGTGTGCTGAAATAATTTCCCCAATAATTTCCCGATTGTTCCGGCATCGCACGCGGTTTGATAAGCGGTTTTCATTTGCCCTAAAATTTGCGGTTCGCCTAAAATCATCGAATCTAAACCACACGCGACACGAAACATGTGTCGAACCGCTGCGCCGTCGGTGTGAGAATATAAATACGGCATTAAATCTTGCGGGGAAAATTTGCCATTCTGAGCAATCCAATCAACTAACACATTTTGATTCGTTGATTGGGTAGTGCAATAAAATTCGGTGCGATTGCAGGTTGATAAAATCGCCGCTTCATTGATTTCACTCAATCGCAGCAAATCTTGCAACGCATCCGGTAGCTTATCCGCAGAAAACGCCAATCGTTCACGAATAGCGACGGGCGCAGTGTTGTAATTGATACCAAGGGCAAGAAGTGTCATTCGAATTTCGTTGTAGATGAAAAAAAATTAAAGACCCCAGTCAGTGGGCGAGATGCTTTTTACCTTAGGCTTTAACGTCTGTATGATTGTGCTATTCTAAGAAATATAGCCGAGTTATCCAACTGTAAAAAATCAGCGTTCTAATTTAGGCGCGTTTTCTGCTACGCTATAAATAAATTTAATTCCGTCACAAACTAGGAACAAGCGTGTTAAAGCTACCATTTTTATCTTTTATCAGCGTTATCTTATTAGGCAGTTGCGCCATTGAATCTGAAAAAATAACATCATCTGAAGCCGTGATACCAGCGGTTACTTCGCCAAGCCCAGAATCGACGGCGAATAAATCTGCTGCATCTGAATTGCCGCCGCTTGCAGCGAAAACTGCCATTGATCCGGATGTGATGTATTTGCTTTTAGCAGCAGAATTAGCGACGCAGCGTCAGCAGTATGGTTTGGCGTATGAAGCATATATGGAACTCACCAAACGGGTTCACGATCCAAAATTTGCAGAGCAAGCAGCAAAATTAGCGTTACAAATTAAAGATTCGCGCAAAACGAATGACGCAGTGTCGGCATGGGTAAATCAAGAACCTAAAAACGTAACCGCACGAAAATTGGCGGCATTGTCTGCGTTGCGTGGACACGATAAAACCGCTGCCGTTAAAGCGTTAAATGCGTTATTGACCACGGAATCTGACGATTTTGAAAATGCGTTACTGGAACTGAGTAGTATTTTACAAAAAGAAGGCAAAGAAAAATTTGTTTACGATACGCTGGAAGCGTTAGCGACTAAAACGACAAGCAATAAACCAGTCATTTATTTTGTACAGTCGTTGTTGTCGATGCAAATGAAAAATAATGTTCAGGCTGAAAAGAAAATTGAGCAAGCGTTGGCGTTGCAACCTAATTGGGAGCATCCGTTGGTGATTCAGGCGCAATTGGCGGTGATGGCAAATGATTTAGGGCGTGCCAAAATGTTGTTAAATGCAGCAATTTTGAAATATGCTAATAATCCGGTATTTAAAAAATTACTCGCACAAACACTCATTAAAACAGCGGAATATGAACCTGCGGCGGAGCTGTATCAGGCGTTAATTACGCAAATGCCGAAGGATGGTGAAAATTATATTGCATTGGCGTTAATCAATTTGCAGTTGAATCGTGAAAGTAACGCAGAAACGATTTTAAAAACGCTGGCAGAACAAGCAGAATGGACATCTCAGGCAAATTTTTATCTGGGAAAAATAGAAGAAAAACGGAACAATGTTGTGGCGGCTATCGCGTTATTTGATAAAGTGACCGACAACACCTTTGCGTTGGACGCAGGTATTTCGGCGATTAACTTGTTGGCAAAAGAACGTAAATACGATGAGGTTGAAGTACGTTTAGAAACGTTAGTGAAAAAATATCCGCAACAAAAATTGCGGCTAGTTTTAATGCAAGCCGGATTATATAACCAACAAAATCAATACGATAAAGCGTTTAGTTTATTAAGTGAAATGTTATTGCAATCACCAGATGAAAAAGATTTGCTTTATACCCGTGCGTTAATTGCCGAGCATTTAGGAAAATTGGATGTATTAGAATCGGACTTAAAAAAGATTCTCGCTAAACAACCGAATGATGCTGAAGCCTTGAATGCGTTGGGTTACACGCTGTTGAATGATGCAAAGCGTTATCACGAAGCGGAAAAATACCTGCAACGTGCAATTAAATTACAACCGAATGAACCGGCGATTATGGACAGTTTTGGTTGGTTACAATTTAAATTGGGCAATCATTCGCAAGCCTTGAAATATTTACAGTCAGCGTATGAAAAACAAAATAGTGGTGAAATTGCCGCGCATTTGTGTGAAGTTCTTTGGGCGATGAATAAGAAAGAAGACGCGCAAAAGTTTTTTGAAGGTGCATTGAAAATTGCGCCGGAAGACACCGATTTGCTGGATTTCAAAAAACGTTTTTTGGGTGGTGACTAAATGAAAAAAACGCTGTTATTAGTCGGAATTTTGTTATCGCCAGCGTGTTCTTTGATGACAACGACACCTGAAGAAATAGCGTACAAACCGACTAGCGCACAAAGTGAATTGTATGACTTGCCGCGTTGGGCATTTGATGGACGCATTGCGATAGTGAGTAAAAGTGATGTCGCGCAGGCGAGTATCAATTGGGAGCATTCGCCCGAAGAAGATTTGATTAAATTATCGGGACCATTAGGGCAGGGTGCGGTGACAATTCAATTAAATTCGGTTGGTGTGAGTATTGATCGCGGTGGTGGTGATGTAAAAACATCGACCAATCCAGAAGAATTTATCAATCAACAAGTCGGGTTATTTGTGCCAGTGAAATCATTGCGTTATTGGGTGGTGGGAATTCCGGAAAAATCGCAAGCAGTTAGTGCGATTGAAAATGGTTTTGAGCAAGCTGGTTGGAATAATCAATATAAAACAATGCAGTCAGTGAATAATTACGTTTTGCCGCGCAATATGACGGTGACTAATGATTCTGTGAAACTAAAACTTTTTATTGATCAGTGGACGTTAGATGACAAACGAAAATAAAGTTTTTGAGTGGGGCGTACGTTATCCTGCGCCAGCAAAATTGAATTTGATGTTACGAATTATTGGGCAGCGCGAAGACGGTTATCACTTATTACAAACGGTGTTTCAGTTTGTTGAATTATGCGATTGGATGACGTTTTTGCCGAATGATTCGGGCGAAATCATACTGGAAAACGCTATTTCTGGCGTTGAAAATGATAATAATTTGATTATTAAAGCCGCGAAATTATTAAAAAGAGAAACAGGTTATTCGGGTGGAGTACGAATTCAGTTAGAAAAAAATTTGCCGATGGGTGGCGGTCTGGGTGGCGGAAGTTCTGATGCCGCGACCACGTTGGTGGTTTTAAATTCGTTGTGGAATTCGCGGTTATCGCAACGAAAACTGATGGAGTTAGGGCTTTTTTTGGGTGCAGACGTGCCGGTATTTATATTTGGATATGCAGCTTGGGCAGAGGGTGTGGGTGAGAAATTATCGAAAATAAGCCTTAAAGAACAATGGGTTTTAATTTTAAAGCCGGATTGCCATGTGAACACAAAAAAAATTTTTTCAGCTAATGATTTGACACGAAATAGCAAATCGATAACAATAGACGAATTCAACGCAGGACAGGTAGTTAATGACTGTCTTAGCGTGGTTTGTAAGCATTATGAAGCAATTGAAAAAGCGTTATGTGATTTAAGTGCTTTTTCTGAAGCAAGGTTAACAGGAACAGGTGCATGTGTTTTTGCGTTGTTCAACTCTGAAAATCTTGCCATTGAGGCAGAGCTTACACTTAAGGACAAGTGGCAAACCTATCTCACCAAAAGTAGTAACAAATCACCCTTATTTGCTTAACTATTGTTATATAATTGTAGTTGCAACACTAAAATTGGGTCGTCGCCAAGCGGTAAGGCACGGGGTTTTGATCTCCGCATACCAAGGTTCGAATCCTTGCGACCCAGCCAACATCTAATACTACGCTTAATGCATTCATGGAGTGTTTGAATGAGCGACACCAACCTTATGGTGTTTTCTGGAAATGCTAACCCAGCTTTATCTGAAGGCATAGTAAAAAAACTAAATATGCGTCTCGGAATGGCCACTCTTGGTAGATTTAGTGATGGCGAAATTGCGTTTGAAGTCGAAGAGAATGTAAGAGGTAAAGAAATCTTTGTTATTCAGCCAACATGCTCTCCTACAAACGAAAATTTAATGGAGCTGCTTGTCATGATTGACGCGCTAAAACGCGCTTCGGCTGCAAAAATAACAGCTGTGATGCCTTATTACGGTTATGCAAGGCAGGATCGCCGTACTCGCTCGGCACGCGTTTCAATCAGTGCTAAATTAGTTGCTAAAATGATTGAGCAAGCCGGCGCAAATAGCGTATTGACTATCGATCTACATGCTGATCAAATTCAAGGTTTTTTTGATATTCCCGTTGATAATGTTTATTCGTCACCACTTTTGCTTGGTGATATCTGGCGGCAGCAACATAAAAATTTGATTGTCGTTTCGCCTGATGTAGGTGGAGTTGTTCGTGCTAGAGCATTGGCTAAACGCTTAGGTGATGCAGATTTAGCGATTATCGATAAGCGTCGCCCCAAAGCGAATGTTTCCGAAGTAATGCATATCATAGGTGATGTTTCAGGTCGTACATGCATTCTAGTTGATGATTTGGTTGATACTGCTGGCACGCTTTGTCATGCAGCTAGCGCATTAAAGAAGCATGGGGCAATTAAAGTAGTTGCGTATTGTACGCATGCTGTTTTATCAGGAGCCGCTTTAGCTAATTTAAGCCATTCGGAACTTGATGAGTTGGTTGTCACGGATACGATACCACTCAGCTTTGAGGCTAGTAAATTGGGTCGAATCCGACAGTTAAGCGTGGCAGAAATGCTTGCGGAAACAATCAGGCGCATTTCGGCTGGCGAATCTGTCAGTTCGATGTATGTAGATTAAAAATTTAATAAAGTGCTAAAAGCACAAGGTAATTGAAATGTCTAATGTATTTGAATTTGTTGCAGAGCATCGTGCAGAGTCGGGTAAATCTGAAGCGAGAAGAATTCGCCGTGCCGGTCGTGTACCTGCTGTAATTTATGGTCATGGTGAACCCCAAATGCTGTCATTAAGTCATAATGAAGTATTAAAGCACCTCGCACATCAGGAAGTTTATTCGCATATTCTTGATTTGACCATTGATGGGCAAACTGAAAAAGCAATCTTAAAAGGTTTACAACGTCATCCTGCAAAACCAAGAGTTTTGCATCTTGATTTTCTGCGTATTAACCTAGCAGACCGTATTAAGGTTCACGTCCCATTGCATTTTATCAACGAACACACTGGCACGGGCGGTAAAAAAGGCGGTGTAGCGACACACACAATGACTGATGTTGAGGTTTTGTGCTTACCAGCGTCATTACCAGATTTTATTGCTGTAGATTTAGCGAATCTTGATGTAGGTCACTCGATTCATTTGTCAGAAATTAAATTGCCAGTCGGTGTGCAAATTGTTGAATTGACGCATGGTACAGATCATGATTTGCCTGTAGTTTCTATGCAAGCACCTAAAGTCCCCGTTGAAGCGTAGTCTCAATTGTGATTAAGTTAATCGTTGGTCTGGGAAATCCAGGTCAGCAGTACGAAAAAACCCGGCATAATGCTGGGTTTTTATTTTTAGACTATTTATTTTCTGGTTCATGGCTTAATGAATCACGTTTTAATGGTCAAACAGCCTTGGTGACTATTGAAAACACTTCAGTTCGATTGCTTAAGCCTATGGCATTTATGAATCGAAGTGGGCAGGCTGTTGGCAATTTAGCGCGTTACCACAAGATAGATCCTGGCGAGATTTTAGTTATACACGACGAATTAGATTTTAAGACGGGTGTAGTGAAGCTAAAAAAAGGCGGTGGTCATGCTGGACATAATGGGCTAAGGGATATAATTGCTCATTTGGGTAGTAGTGATTTTTATAGGTTACGTATAGGTATTGATCGTCCAGGTTTAAGTCACCAGGTTTCTAATTACGTACTATCCGAACCAAATAAAATTGAAAATGAACAAATTTACGCGACGTTTAGAGCGGTTAGTTTCTGTATTTCGGACATGGTTTTAGGTGATATTTTAAAAGCGATGAATGAATTGAATATAAAAACATAGTTAACTATTGACAAAGTTGTATTTGTAAAACATAATTAGCGAATGTTAAGGAGGGGTTCCCGAGCGGCCAAAGGGATCAGACTGTAAATCTGCCGGTTCTACCTTCGGAGGTTCGAATCCTCCCCCCTCCACCAAATAATTCAGCGGGTGTAGTTCAATGGTAGAACTCCAGCCTTCCAAGCTGATTGCGTGGGTTCGATTCCCATCACCCGCTCCAAAAAAGGCTCATATAGCTCAGTTGGTAGAGTACTTCCTTGGTAAGGAAGAGGTCACCGGTTCGAATCCGGTTATGAGCTCCAAAATAAACTGAATCGTGTTTGTCTTTTTTGCTAGATGTATTTAATAAAATACAATAATACACAGAATGTTTAGTGTAGCTAGTGTATTCAAGATAATACAACGCCAATTGTTTATTATGATAGAGTGATTTTTTACGTTTTTTGTAATGCTAGCTCTTTAATAAAGTCTTAATGACGAGTTTTTCTGTATTTTTAGGTCAGTAGTTCAATTGGTAGAATGGCGGTCTCCAAAACCGTTGGTTGGGGGTTCGATCCCCTCCTGGCCTGCCAGAAAAATCGTATATTTATTTCATCCTTTCACAAACCGCACTCCCTTATGAATACGCAAGCAGATACATCACTAAAGGTTTTTGATGTCGTCAAACAAGTTTTCTCGGTCTTCTTTGTTATTTTTGGAATTGCAGGATTTTACTATTTTTTCGATGCACGGTTAATCTATCGTGTTTCGGGGCTTCTCGCATCTTTTTTAGTGGCAATGTCGATAGTACTGACTACAGAGCGGGGCATTTCAATACGCACATTTATTTTAGATTCAAAGATAGAGGTACGCAAAATTGTTTGGCCGACTCGCGAGGAAACTACCCGCACAACACTTTTGGTTTTTGCAATGGTATCAATAGTTAGTTTAGTTCTTTGGCTGTTAGATACATTCTTATTCTGGGGCATTAGACTACTGACAAACCAAGGGCTTTAGTACTATGTCACACCTATGGTATGTTATTCAGGCGCAATCTAACTTTGAAAATAAAGTTAAGGCTTCGCTTCTCGAGCGTGTAGCACGCGAAAATTTAGAAAATTTTTTCGGTGAGATACTAATTCCGACCGAAGAAGTTGTAGAAATGAAAATGGGACAGCAAAGGAAAAGTGAGAGGAAGTTTTTTCCAGGGTATGTTCTAGTGCAAATGCAGTTAACCAATGAAACATGGCACCTAGTCAAAAATACTCCTAAAGTTCTAGGCTTCATAGGAGGCGTTCCTGATCGCCCAGCACCAATTTCTAACAAAGAAGCAGCGGTAATTTTGCAACGCATTGAAGCTGCAATAAATAAACCCCGACCTAAAGTGTTATTCGAAGCAGGTCAAATTATCAGAATCGTAGATGGCCCGTTTAAAGATTTTAATGGCGAAGTTGAAGAAGTTATTTACGAAAAAAGTAAGTTGAGAGTAGCAGTGCTTATTTTTGGAAGATCAACTTCTGTTGAATTAAATTTCGATCAGGTTGAAAAAACTTAATGGCACTGAATTATGCTCTAAATAAAAACTCAAAAAGAAAGTTTAATACCCGACACATTGAGCAGCGGGTATAAAAATGAAACGTCGCATCTTTTAATAATTTTTCGCAACAATTAGCGGATTTTACAACACAGCGATATTTCGCTAAAAATGGATTTATTTTAACGAAAAATTGAGTTCTTTGTAGTAATTTTAAAGAAAGTAGACTCTGCTCAATATCAGTAGTACCACAGAGCAGTATTGTGTTTTTAGTTTTTTCCTAATTTTTACGGTTAGGAATTTTCGTTTTAAGGGTAGCTAAAAAGCGTTTAACCCATGCACCAGGAGTAAATCATGGCTAAAAAAATAACTGCATATATCAAACTGCAGGTCAAAGCGGGTGAAGCAAATCCAAGTCCACCAGTTGGTCCAGCACTGGGGCAGCGTGGCGTTAATATAATGGAGTTTTGCAAAGCATTCAATGCAAAAACCCAAGATGTGGAAAAAGGATTGCCCCTGCCAGTTGTTATAACTGTTTATAGTGATCGAAGCTTTACATTTATTACAAAAACACCACCAGCGTCCATTTTACTAAAAAAAGCTCTAGGCTTAAAAAGTGGCAGTAGTAATCCCAATACTAAAAAAATTGGTGTCGTTACTCACCAACAGCTAGAAGATATAGCAAGAGCTAAAATGGAAGACTTGAATGCAGCAACATTAGAGGCTGCAGTAAGAACAATAGTAGGCAGTGCGAAAAGCATGGGTCTGACCGTAGAGGGTTTGTAATGGCTAAGTTAACAAAAAAAGCAAAGCTAATTAAAGCAAAAGTTGATACGACTAAGCAATACTCTGTAGCGGAGGCAGTGGCTTTATTGAAGGAACTCACCACGACAAAATTCAGTGAAGCCATTGATGTTAGTGTGAATTTAGGTGTTGATCCACGAAAGTCTGATCAAAATGTTCGAGGTGCAACTGTGTTACCGAATGGAACCGGTAAAACAGTTCGTGTAGCAGTATTTACACAAGGCGCAAATGCTGATGCTGCTAGAGAAGCAGGTGCAGACATTGTAGGTATGGATGACTTAGGCGATTTAGTTAAAAAGGGCGAAATGAATTTCGACGTTGTCATTGCATCGCCCGATGCAATGAGAGTAGTCGGTCAGCTAGGACAGATTTTAGGTCCTCGTGGTCTGATGCCAAACCCTAAAGTCGGTACCGTAACTACAGATGTAGCTACTGCTGTTAAAAATGCAAAATCAGGGCAAGTTAGATATAGAACAGATAAGTCAGGCATTATCCACTGTACGCTGGGCAAAGTAGCATTCGATGCTGTAGCGATTCAAGGTAATTTAGAAGCTTTAATAACAGATTTAAAACGATTAAAACCAACAACTTCAAAAGGTGTTTACGTTAAAAAAGTAACACTGTCTTCAACTATGGGCCCAGGTCTGTGGTTAGATATGAGTGGTTTGTAATCAAACAAACTTTGAGTTACGGTGTAAAACACCTGTAACCGTCAAAGACCGCAGGGATGGTAACATTTAATAATCCTGCGTAGGCGTAACGTAACCAGATATAGGTTGCGTACCGTAAGTTTAAACACACAAATAGTGTGAATTTTCAAATTGAAAAATATCGGAGTAAGGTTATGGCTCTAAATTTAGACAGCAAAAAAGTTGTCGTAGAAGAAGTGGCTGCATTTGCCGCGAAAGCGCATTCTGCAGTTGCCGCAGAGTATCGTGGATTGACCGTTACCGAATTAACTGAGTTGCGTAAAACTGCTAGGGAAACCGGTGTTTACCTGCGAGTTGTTAAAAACACGTTAGCAAAACGCGCAGTGGCAGGAACTGAATTTGAATGTATGCAGGGTGGTCTAGTAGGACCGTTATTAATTGCTTTTTCAATGGATGATCCCGGATCTGCAGGTCGTCTGATTAGTGATTTTGCAAAAAAACACGATAAACTTATTACTAAAATCGTTGCTATTGGTGGTCAGTCTTATGGCGGTTCAGAGTTGCCACGCTTGGCAAATTTACCAACTCGCAACCAAGGGATTGCTATGCTGATGTCTGTAATGAAAGCACCAACCGAAAAATTTGTTCGTACATTGGCTGCACTCAGAGATCAAAAGCAAGAAGCTGCCTAATTTTTATTAACTCGTTTAACACCTAATTACTTTATATAAAAGGAACATACAATGGCAATTTCACAAGCGGATATTTTAGACGCAGTTGCAAACATGACTGTCATGGAAATCGTTGATTTAATTTCAGCGATGGAAGAGAAATTTGGTGTTTCCGCTGCGGTCGCAGTTGCTGCAGCACCTGTAGCGGCAGCAGCCGTTGAAGAGCAAACAGAATTTGATGTGATTTTAACTGGCTTTGGTGAAAACAAAGTCGCTGTAATTAAAGTTGTACGCAGCATGACTGGCTTAGGCTTAAAAGAAGCAAAAGACGCAGTTGAAGGCGTGCCGACAGTTTTGAAAGAGGCTGTTTCTAAAGCCGATGCAGAAAACTTCAAAAAAGAATTATCAGAAGCTGGTGCAACAGTTGAAATTAAATAAATTTTAATTAAGCTGCACAGGTTTTTCACCCGATTTATGAACGGCTGGTGGCAATTTGTCACCGGCCTTTTGTTGCTTGCAATGATTGCACAGTAAAGCGTTCTACGACATAAAAGGTTTTAAAGCGATATGACTTACTCTTTTACCGAAAAAAAGCGTATTCGAAATAACTTTGGGAAAAGCACTGAAGTGCTTGATGTTCCCTATCTTCTTGCTACGCAAATTGACTCTTACGCTCATTTTTTACAGACAGGTGTAAACGTAGCTAAACGCGAAACGGTTGGTTTACACGCGGCTTTTTCAAGTGTTTTTCCCATCGAAAGTCATAACGGGTACGCAGTGTTGGAATATGTGCGTTATCGCCTAGGTGACCCTATTTTTGATGTTCGAGAATGCCAACAGCGTGGTGCAACCTATGCAGTATCATTGCGTGTTCTAGTCCGCTTAGTTATTTATGATAAAGATGCACAAGCAACAGCAAAAGTTGTAAAAGATATTCGCGAACAAGAAGTTTATATGGGCGAATTACCTTTAATGACCGAAAATGGAACTTTTGTCATTAACGGCACTGAGCGTGTCATTGTTTCGCAACTACATCGCTCTCCTGGCGTATTTTTTGATCACGACAAGGGCAAAACACATTCGTCTGGTAAATTGTTATTTAATGCTCGTGTAATCCCTTATCGTGGTTCATGGCTAGATTTCGAATTTGATCATAAAGATTGTGTTTATGTACGTATAGACCGTCGTAGAAAAATTCCAGCAACTATCCTGCTGCGTGCATTAGATAAAGAATACGATAACGAAAAAATAATCAGCATATTTTTTGAAACTAATAAATTTGTTATAAATCAAGATATTTGTATTTTTTACATCGTGCCTGAACGGCTACGTGGTGAAATTGCTGCTTTTGATATTAAGAATGGTAGCCAAGTTTTAGTTGAAGAGGGACGACGCATAACAGCGAAGCATATTCGCGATATTAACAAAGCAGGGCTGACCTCATTTGAAGTACCAAGAGATTATTTAGTTGGCAAAATTTTGGGTCACAATTTAGTTGACAGAAAAACAGGGGAGCTAATCGCCTCAGTCAACGATGAATTGACCGGATCTGTCATTGAACGTTGTATTGAATGCGGCGTGAGTGAGATAAATACTTTATATGTCAATGATTTAGATTGTGGTGCATATATTTCTAACGCGATGCGTGCAGATACGACAACTAATAATTTAGAGGCACTTGTTGAAATTTATCGCATGATGCGTCCTGGTGAGCCGCCGACACGTGAATCAGCAGAAAATTTATTTCAAAATTTATTTTTTACTGACGATCGTTATGATTTGTCGACCGTAGGTCGCATGAAATTTAATAGACGTTTAGGACGTGGAGAAATCGTAGGATCTGGAACATTAACTAAAGACGACATTATTGATGTTTTAAAAGAGTTAATCGCTATTCGCAACGGTAATGGTGTTGTTGATGACATCGATCATCTTGGAAATCGTCGGGTGCGCTCTGTAGGTGAAATGGTTGAAAACCAATTTCGTGTCGGTTTAGTTCGTGTTGAGCGTACTGTTAAAGAGCGGTTAACGTTAGCGGATTCAGAAGGTTTAATGCCGCAGGAAATTGTGAACGCTAAACCCGTTTCAGCGGCAATCAAAGAATTTTTTGGTTCGAGCCAATTATCGCAATTCATGGATCAAAATAATCCGTTGTCGCAAATCACACATAAACGCCGTGTTTCTGCACTTGGACCAGGTGGTTTAGCTCGTGAACGTGCGGGCTTTGAAGTTCGTGACGTACACGCCACGCATTATGGTCGAGTATGTCCAATTGAAACACCAGAAGGTCCCAATATTGGTTTAATTAACTCACTATCCGTTTACGCACGAACCAATAATTATGGTTTTTTAGAAACGCCTTATCGTAAAGTAGTAGATGGCAAAGTTACGGATCAAGTAGATTACTTATCTGCAATTGAAGAGGGTGAATTTGTTATCGCACAAGCCAGTGTGCCTGTGGATGAGAAAGGAAAGTTGATTGATGGTTTGGTATCTTGTCGCCATAAAGATGAATTTACGTTGGCAATGTCGGATACTGTGCAATATATGGATGTTTCGTCGAAACAAATTGTTTCGGTTGCAGCTTCAATTATTCCATTTTTAGAACATGATGACGCGAACCGTGCGTTGATGGGTTCGAACATGCAACGCCAAGCTGTACCAACATTACGCGCTGAAAAACCATTAGTAGGTACTGGCATGGAGCGCACAGTAGCAAAAGATTCTGGTGTGACCGTTGTCGCGACACGCGGTGGTAAAATTGAATCCGTTGATGCGGCGAGAATTGTTGTACGGGTCAATGATACTGAAACTGAAAATGGGACATCGGGCGTTGATATTTATAACTTAATTAAATACACCCGATCCAATCAAAATACGTGCATCAATCAAAAACCGTTAGTCAAAGTCGGTGATGTTGTGCAGTCTGGCGACATTATGGCAGATGGGCCATCCACAGATATGGGCGAGCTAGCACTTGGTCAAAATATGTTGGTGGCATTCATGCCGTGGAATGGTTACAATTTTGAAGATTCAATTTTAGTTTCTGAGCGCGTTGTCAAAGAGGATCGCTTTACAACCATTCACATTGAAGAAAAAACATGCGTTGCTCGAGACACCAAGCATAGTCCTGAAGAAATTACAGCCGATATTCCAAATGTCAGTGAAGAGGCGTTATCTAAATTGGACGAATCGGGTATAGTTTATGTTGGCGCAGAAGTTAAAGGCGGTGACATTTTGGTAGGTAAAGTTACACCAAAAGGTGAAACACAACTTACCCCCGAAGAAAAATTGTTACGCGCTATTTTTGGCGAAAAAGCGGCAGATGTTAAAGATACATCATTGCGTGTTCCAGGCAGCATTGAAGGAACCGTAATTGATGTACAAGTTTTTACCCGTGACGGCGTTAAAAAAGATAAGCGTGCTTTGGATATTGAAGCAGATCAAATTAAAAGCTATCGCAAAGATTTGGATGATCAAATTAAAATCTTGGAAGGTGATATTTTTGCACGAGTTGCCAAAGAATTAGTTGGCAAGATTGTACAAGTTGGCAAAGATTTGACAGCAGGTGATGAAATCAAGCAAAAATATTTGAATGGTTTGAAGCCATCGGATTGGTTTAAACTCAAAATGAAAGAGGATGAGCTAAATGTCTTGATTGAGGCAACTCAAAAACAAATCGAGCAGCAGCGTAAAGACTTTGACGAAAAATTCGAAGTAAAAAAACGTAAAATCACAATGGGTGATGATTTGCCGCCAGGCGTATTGAAGATGGTCAAGGTGTATTTGGCCGTGAAACGTCGAATTCAACCTGGTGATAAAATGGCGGGACGGCACGGTAACAAAGGGGTTATCTCAATGATTCGCCCTATTGAAGACATGCCGTATACGGCTGACGGCAATCCTGTCGATATTGTTCTTAACCCTTTAGGTGTACCTTCGCGAATGAACGTCGGGCAGGTGCTGGAAACCCATTTAGGTTGGGCAGCGAAAGGTCTTGGTGTTAAGATTGGCAAAATACTTGAGGCAAGATACGAAGAGTCAAAAGGTAAAGTTAAAGCCATTCGAGAGTATTTGGATAAAATCTATAATGGCAGAGATGAAGGTCGAAAAGAAGATTTGAAATCTTTTAGCGATGCTGAAATTTTGGAAATGGCAGCGAATCTAGTGTCTGGCGTACCTATGGCGACACCCGTTTTTGATGGTGCGAACGAAGAAGATATTCGAGCAATGCTTCGTTTGGCAGATTTACCTGAAGACGGTCAAACTATATTGTACGACGGTTTAACTGGCGAACCATTTGAGCGTAAAGTCACTGTTGGATATATGTATATGCTTAAATTGAATCACTTAGTTGACGACAAAATGCACGCTCGTTCGACAGGACCTTACAGTTTAGTGACTCAACAACCGTTGGGCGGTAAGGCTCAATTTGGCGGGCAGCGTTTTGGTGAAATGGAAGTTTGGGCGTTACAAGCTTATGGCGCAGCTTATACGTTACAAGAAATGCTTACTGTTAAATCCGATGACGTAACAGGTAGAACGAGAATGTATAAAAATATTGTCGATGGTGATCACAAAATGGAAGCGGGAATGCCTGAATCATTCAATGTACTGATTAAAGAAATTCGTTCATTGGCGGTCAATATTGAGTTAGAGCGAGAATAATCCAGGCACAAGTTAGTCAACAAGGCGCGGGTTGCGCCTTGTGCTTTTAAACTTATTTTAAATAGGACAAGCTCTTGAAAGATTTAATGAATTTTTTAAAACGTCAAAATCGTGCAGAAGATTTTGACGCTATTCGTATTGGCCTCGCCTCACCAGATGTAATCCGTTCCTGGTCGTATGGCGAAGTAAAAAAACCTGAAACCATCAATTACCGTACTTTTAAACCAGAGCGTGATGGCTTATTTTGTGCCAAAATTTTTGGTCCTGTGAGTGATTACGAATGTTTGTGCGGTAAATATAAACGATTAAAACATCGCGGCGTAATTTGTGAAAAATGTGGTGTAGAAGTTACTCTGTCTAAGGTACGCCGTGATCGAATGGGACACATTGATTTAGCAAGTCCCGTGGCACACATTTGGTTTTTAAAATCGTTGCCTTCGCGTATCGCATTGTTACTGGATATGACTTTGCGCGAAATTGAGCGCGTGTTGTATTTTGAATCATTCGTTATTTTAGATGCTGGTGACACGCCTCTGACTAAAGGTGATTTGTTGGGTGATGATGATTATCAAGACGCGCAAGAGAAATACGGTGATGATTTTGTTGCTAAAATGGGTGCAGAAGCTATTTACGAGTTGCTAAAATCTATTGATTTAAAAGCACAAGTTGAAATTTTAAAACAAGAAATAAACGCAACCAGTTCAGAAACTAAAATCAAAAAATACGCCAAACGTCTCAAGGTTATGAGTGCGTTGTTAGCTTCAAAAAATCGTCCTGAGTGGATGATTTTGAAAGTTTTGCCTGTATTACCACCCGAGTTGCGTCCTCTAGTACCACTTGATGGCGGGCGGTTTGCAACTTCTGATTTGAATGACTTATATCGTCGTGTTATCAATCGCAACAACCGATTGAATAGGCTGCTAGATTTGAGTGCGCCTGACATTATTGTGCGTAATGAAAAACGAATGCTACAAGAATCAGTCGATGCGCTGTTGGATAACGGTCGTCGCGGTCGAGCTATTACGGGGACAAACCGTCGTCCGTTAAAATCGTTGGCGGACATGATTAAAGGTAAGCAAGGGCGTTTCCGTCAGAATTTGCTTGGAAAACGAGTCGATTATTCCGGTCGTTCGGTTATTGTTGTTGGACCTTCATTACGTTTGCATCAATGTGGTTTGCCGAAAAAAATGGCATTAGAATTATTTAAACCTTTCATTTTTAGCAAGTTACAATTTCGTGGTTTAGCGACGACGATTAAAGCTGCTAAAAAAATGGTTGAGCGTGAAGGACCTGAAGTTTGGGATATTCTCGAAGAGGTAATTCGTGAACATCCGATTTTACTTAATCGTGCGCCAACATTGCATCGTTTAGGAATTCAAGCCTTTGAACCGACGTTAATTGAAGGTAAAGCTATTCAATTACATCCTCTGGTTTGTAGTGCATTTAACGCAGATTTTGACGGCGATCAAATGGCAGTACACGTTCCGTTGTCTATTGAGGCGCAGTTAGAAGCTCGAACTTTAATGATGGCAACCAACAACATTTTGTCACCTGCGAACGGTGAACCTGTAATCAATCCTTCACAAGATATGGTTTTGGGTTTGTATTACATTAGCCGCGAAAAAATGAATGCAGTTGGTAATGGCAGTATTTTTGTTAGCGTAGGTGAAATACATAAAGCCTTATTTGAAAAGTCGGTGGAGTTGCAGTCTAAAATCCAATTGAGAATTACCGGTAAACTTACCGAAGACACCAATGAAAAATCAGCAACACAGCGCGTTGAAACGACAGTTGGTCGTGCCTTGATTTGGGAAATGATTCCTGAAGGAATGCCGTTTAACTTAGTCAATTGCGATATGACGAAGAAGAATATCTCGCGTTTGATTAACCACAGTTATCGCTATATGGGTAATAAAGACACGGTTATTTTAGCGGATCAGTTGATGTATTTAGGATTTAAATATGCGACAAGATCTGGTATTTCATTCGGTATCGAAGATATGGCGATTCCAGCTAAAAAAAGTGATATTTTAGCTGCTTCCAATGCAGAGGTAAATGAAATCCAGAGCCAATATGCTGCTGGTTTAGTTACTGATGGCGAACGATATAACAAGGTTGTTGATATTTGGTCACATGCTAACGATCAAATTGCTAAAGTGATGATGGAAGGTCTCGGTACAGATATTGTTAAACTCAGCCCCAGAAGTCTTGTTAATACTTGGGCTGAAAAAATGCTTCGTGAACTTGATGTCAATCGACTAGCCGGCAAAATAACAGACGATGATTACGAAGAAAGTGTTACTAAAATTACCGTTCATCGCCAAAATTGTACTTTGCCAGCTGAAATAAAAGAATCTATAGACGACGATATACAACAAAAATCGTTCAATTCTATTTTTATGATGGCAGAATCAGGAGCGCGGGGTTCAGCGGCACAGATTCGGCAATTAGCGGGTATGCGTGGCTTGATGGCGAAACCGGATGGCTCGATTATTGAAACACCGATTACCGCGAATTTTCGTGAAGGTTTAGACGTTTTACAATACTTCATCTCAACGCATGGCGCACGAAAAGGGCTAGCGGATACCGCACTAAAAACAGCAAACTCAGGGTATTTGACTCGTCGATTGGTTGATGTTGCACAAGATTTGATTATTAGTTCACAAGATTGTGGCACTAGCAGCGGTTTGTTAATGACGCCAATTATTGATGGTGTCAACGTGGTTGAGTCATTATCAGAACGGGTACTTGGACGAGTTGCTGCCGTTGATATTATGGACAAATCAGGCGAGCATATTGTGGCACCTCGTGGAACATTCCTTGATGAGGATTGGGTTTTAAAGCTCGAATTAAACAAGATTGACCATGTTTTAGTCCGCTCCATTATTACTTGTGAAAGTCGTCAAGGTGTTTGTGCAGCGTGTTATGGTCGTGATTTAGGTCGTGGACACCTAGTTAATATTGGTGAGGCGGTCGGCGTTATCGCCGCGCAATCCATTGGCGAACCAGGTACGCAGCTAACTATGAGAACGTTCCATATTGGTGGTGCCGCGTCTCGTGATGTAGCTATTAGTAAAGTTGAAGTAAAATGGGGTGGGACAGTTCGCCTAAACAACTTGAAAAGTGTCGTTAATCGCGAAGGAAATTTAGTCGCTGTGTCACGGTCTGGCGAAGTCGTTGTGATGGATGAATATGATCGTGAACGTGAGCGTTATAAAATTCCTTCGGGTTCGGTGTTGTCTAAAAAAGAGGGCGAGCATATTGATGCAGGCGAAATCATCGTAACGTGGGATCCATTTACACGACCTGTTATTACTGAAGTAGATGGATTTATCGAGCTAAAAGATTTCGTTGAAGGGGTGACAGTTTTAAAACAATCGGACGAAATTACGGGATTAAGTTCAGAGGTTGTTATTGATCCTAAGCAACGAGGCAGTGCTGGTAAAGAATTACGTCCAATGGTTAAATTATTAGACGCAAACGGCGGCACAATTTATTTACCAGGAACAGATATTGCGGCACAATACTTTCTATCTGCAGGTGCGGTTGTCACCATAAAAAATGGTGGTGAAGTAAAAATCGGTGACGTTTTAGCGCGTATTCCACAAGAATCAAGTAAAACTCGTGATATTACCGGTGGTTTGCCCCGCGTTGCAGATTTATTTGAAGCGCGTAAAACTAAAGATCCAGCAATTTTAGCTGAAGCAACTGGTACTATTTCCTTTGGTAAGGAAACTAAAGGCAAGCAGCGCGTTTCCATTACGGATGTAAGCGGCGAACAATTTGAGACACTAATCCCCAAGTGGCGGCATATCACAGTGTTTGAGGGGGAACAGGTAGAAAAGGGCGAAACTATTGCCGAAGGTGAATTGACACCACATGATATTTTGCGGTTACGCGGTGTTGAAGAACTGGCAAATTATTTAGTTAAAGAAATCCAAGATGTGTATCGTTTGCAAGGCGTAAAAATTAACGATAAGCATATTGAAGCAATTATTCGCCAAATGTTACGCAAAGTGGAAATAACTGCATCTGGTGACACAACATTTTTAAAAGGTGAGCAGGTAGAGCGTGCGGCGATGCGCCAGGAAAATGATCGTGCCGAACTTACAGGGAAAATTCCAGCAAGTTACGATTCAATTTTGCTAGGTATAACTAAAGCTTCATTAGCGACAGAATCCTTCATTTCAGCGGCTTCATTCCAAGAAACTACTCGTGTTTTAACAGACGCTGCAGTTCGTGGATTAAGTGATAGTTTACAAGGTTTGAAAGAGAATGTTATCGTTGGAAGACTGATTCCTGCAGGTACTGGATTGGCTTACCATGAAAATAGACGGCAACGCTCAGCATTTTCTGAAGTAATAATTGTTGGAGAAGACTCTTCTGTAGTCATTGATGTTGATGATGTCGAAGAGGCTCTTAAGCAAGCCTTAAATATTTAAACTTGACCTAGTATTAAATAGTTAGTATTATATTGACCTATAGTTAACTATGGCACTTCAAATATACCTACTAGGGTAAGTAGTGCCGTTAAGGTTGATTTCAGCTATGGGGTCGACTGTTAGAATCATTTCGGAGTAAAAATATGGCAACAATCAACCAGTTGGTTCGCAAGCCTAGGGCTAAAAAAATAGAGAAAAGTAACGTTCCGGCTTTAGAGGCTTGCCCACAGCGTCGCGGCGTGTGTACTCGCGTTTATACAACAACACCTAAGAAGCCTAACTCTGCTCTCAGAAAAGTAGCACGCGTTCGGCTAACCAACGGTGCTGAGGTAAGTAGTTACATAGGTGGTGAAGGGCATAATCTTCAGGAGCATTCCGTTGTTTTAATCCGCGGAGGGCGTGTTAAAGATTTGCCAGGTGTAAGGTATCATGTAGTACGCGGAAGTTTAGATGCTTCCGGAGTAAGCAACAGAAAATGTGGACGATCTAAGTATGGAACCAAGCGTCCTAAAAGCTAATTTTATTTGGTAAGTAAATGTCTAGAAGAAGAGTAGCTACAAAAAGAGAAATTATTCCTGATCCGAGATTTGGAAGCGTTATGCTAACAAAGTTCATGAATATGATTATGGAAAGCGGCAAAAAGTCAATTGCTGAAAGTATTATTTATGGCGCGTTAGCAGTTATTGAACGCAAAGGTCACGAGTTACCGCTAGATATCCTATCCAAAGCGTTAGAAAACGTCCAGCCACGTGTTGAGGTTAAGTCCAGACGTGTTGGCGGTGCCACTTATCAGGTACCTGTGGAAGTGCGCCCCGCACGTCGTTTGGCACTTTCTATGCGTTGGTTGATCGATGCAGCCCGCAAAAGGAACGAGCGCACTATGGCAGCTAAATTAGCAGGTGAGTTGATAGATGCTTTTGAAAGTAGAGGATCAGCTGTCAAAAAGCGTGAAGATACTCACAGAATGGCTGATGCGAATAAAGCGTTTTCACACTACCGCTGGTAGTGGCTAGTTTTTCATCGTGGCTCGCAAAACACCAATAGCACTTTATCGAAACATAGGCATTATGGCTCATATCGATGCTGGAAAAACTACAACAACCGAGCGTATTCTGTACTACACAGGAATTTCCCATAAAATGGGAGAGGTTCATGATGGGTCAGCTATTATGGATTGGATGGTGCAGGAGCAAGAGCGTGGCATAACAATAACCGCAGCTGCGACAACATGTTTTTGGAATGGAATGTATGGTCAGTATGATCAGCATCATGTCAATATAATTGATACGCCAGGGCATGTTGATTTTACAATTGAGGTTGAGAGATCGCTGCGCGTTTTGGATGGAGCTTGTGTAGTATTTTGTGCAGTTGGTGGTGTTGAGCCGCAATCCGAAGCAGTTTGGCGGCAAGCTGACAAGTACGAAGTGCCAAGGATAGTATTTATAAATAAGATGGATAGATTAGGTGCTGATTTTTTTGGTACAATCAATCAGCTTAAAATTCGCTTAACGGCATTCCCAGTTTTGTTGCAGCTACCAATCGGTCGAGAAGATTCTTTTGAGGGTATTGTTGATTTGTT
The DNA here is from genome assembly GCA_903870545.1 of uncultured Pseudomonadota bacterium. GTDB lineage: Bacteria > Pseudomonadota > Gammaproteobacteria > Methylococcales > Methylomonadaceae > UBA10906. Next base: position 134,033 of record CAIQDI010000033.1, on the reverse strand, counting down.
GAGTATGCGTGCCATTCGTTGGCATGATGCCGACATGGGAATGTCCTTTGAAGACTCGGATATACCTTCAGAACTAGCAGATGAGGCGATTCAATGGCATGAAAAACTAATTGAAATAGCTGCGGACGCAAATGACTTCCTGAGGGATTGTTACCTGGAAACGGGAACTTTGACTAATGACGAGATTAGAAGTGGTATTCGTTCCTTAACAATTTCTGGTCGCGCTACGCCGGTTTTTTGTGGTTCTGCCTTTAAAAACAAAGGTATTCAGGCACTGTTGGACGCAATTATCGACTATTTGCCATCGCCTATTGATGTTAAATCTGTGGAAGGTACATCAGGAAGTGAAGGTAGTGCAAAGGTAACGCGATTAGCAAAAGATGAAGCACCATTTTCAGCCTTGGCTTTTAAAATTGCTACAGATTCTTTTGTTGGTGTACTCACTTTTTTTAGGGTTTATTCTGGCGTGCTAGTCGCCGGTGATACCATCTATAATTCTACTAAAATGAAACGCGAGCGGGTTGGGCGAATTGTTCAAATGCACGCTAACAGCCGAGAAGAAATTAGGGAGGTTTTTGCGGGCGATATTGCTGCAATTATCGGTCTAAAAGATGTGGTAACTGGTGATACGATTTGTGATGATAAAGAACCTATTGTTCTAGAGAGGATAGCGTTCCCTGAACCTGTTATTTCAATTGCGATTGAACCGAAGACTAAAAGTGACGAAGATAAAATGGTTGTTGCTCTAAGGCGTTTAGTACAGGAAGATCCTTCTTTTAAAACAAATGTAGACTCCGATTCTGGACAAACTGTCATATCTGGAATGGGGGAGCTGCATTTGGACATAATAGTCGATCGCATGAGGCGAGAGTTTAGTATCGATGTTAATGTTGGTTCACTTCAGGTGGCTTACAGAGAAACCATAGGAAAAACCATTGAACACGAGACTAAGTTTACTCGCCAGATGGGAGTAAAGAGTCAATATGCTCACGTTTTTTTACGATTAGAACCTCAGGAACGCGGTTTTGGTTACCAATTCGTTAGCGATGTTGTAACTAGTATGTTTCCGAACGAATACATTTCAGCTGTTGATAAAGGCATTCAGGATCAGTTGAAAAGTGGTATTCTTTCAGGCTATCCTGTTTTAGATGTAAAAGCGACATTGTTTGATGGCTCTTACCATGACACCGACTCGAGTGATTCTGCTTTTCGCACAGCTGCTGCTATGTGCTTTAGAGAAGGTATGAGAATCGCAAATCCCATCTTATTAGAGCCGGTAATGCGTGTTGAAGTAACAACCCCAGAGGAATACATGGGACATGTTATCAGTGATGTTAGTAAAAGGCGGGGTGTAATTCACGCAATGAATGAAACTGTGTCGGCAAAAATAATTGACTGCGAAGTACCGTTGTCGGAAATGTTTGGTTATGCCACCGATTTACGTTCGGCTACACAAGGTAGAGCAACGTACAGTATGCAGTTTGGAAAATACGGTGAAGTGCCAGCGCATATAACCGAAGCAATCATTAAGAAATTTTCGTAAAAATTTGAATTATTTTAAGGTGTAACTCATGGCTAAAGAAAAATTTTCTCGTAGTAAACCACATGTAAACGTTGGCACAATCGGTCACGTTGATCACGGTAAAACTACTTTAACAGCAGCATTAACCAGTGTAATGGCTAAGTTGCATGGTGGTGCAGTAAAGGCATTTGATCAAATTGATAACGCCCCAGAAGAAAGAGCGCGTGGTATTACTATCGCTACTTCGCACGTTGAATACGAATCAACAGTTCGCCATTACGCACATGTAGATTGCCCTGGTCACGCTGACTATGTAAAAAACATGATTACTGGTGCCGCTCAAATGGACGGGGCGATTCTTGTCTGTTCAGCAGCTGATGGTCCAATGCCGCAAACACGTGAACACATCTTGTTGTCCCGCCAAGTTGGCGTTCCGTATGTTGTCGTCTTTTTAAATAAAGCTGATATGGTCGACGATGAAGAACTGATTGAGTTAGTTGAAATGGAAATCAGAGAGCTGCTCGATATGTACGAGTTTCCAGGCGATGATACACCTATTATTCGTGGATCAGCTCTATTAGCACTACAAGGCGATGAAAGTGCAATCGGTATGCCTTCAGTCATTAAACTTGTTGAAGCATTAGATACTTACATTCCACTGCCTGAACGAGCTGTTGACGGCGCATTTCTGATGCCAATCGAAGATGTATTTTCAATTTCAGGGCGCGGTACCGTTGTTACTGGTCGTATTGAGCGCGGTGTAGTGAAAGTTGGTCAAGAAGTTGAAATTGTTGGCATTAGACCGACTGTTGTCACGACCTGTACAGGCGTTGAAATGTTCCGTAAATTGCTCGATCAAGGAGAGGCTGGCGATAACGTAGGGCTGTTATTACGTGGTACAAAACGTGATGATGTTGAACGTGGGCAAGTTTTGGCACATAAAGGAACGATTAAGCCACATGCTTATTTCAACTCTGAAATCTACATTTTGTCTAAAGATGAAGGCGGTCGTCACACACCATTTTTTAACGGTTATCGTCCACAGTTTTATTTTAGAACAACCGACGTAACAGGTGCAGTAGAGTTGCCAGAAGGAGTTGAAATGGTAATGCCAGGTGATAATATTTCAGTGAAAGTCAGATTGATTTCACCTATCGCTATGGAAGATGGATTGCGTTTTGCAATTCGTGAGGGTGGTCGTACAGTAGGTGCAGGCGTTGTTGCATCGATTATTGAGTAAAAATTATGTCTAATCAAACTATCAGAATCCGCTTGAAATCATTTGATCATAAATTGATTGATCAATCGGCTAGTGAGATAGTAGAAACAGCAAGAAGAACAGGTGCCCAAGTTAAGGGACCAGTTCCGTTGCCTACTAAAAAAGAACGTTTTACCATACTAGTTTCGCCACATGTAGATAAAGATGCTCGCGATCAGTATGAACTAAGAACATACAAAAGACTGTTAGATATTGTTGAGCCTACTGAAAAAACCGTAGATGCGTTGATGAAGCTAGATCTCGCAGCTGGTGTAGACGTTCAAATCAAGTTGAATTAAGAATAAAGGAATTGGCAAATGTCAATAGGTCTTATTGGTCGTAAATGTGGTATGACCAGAGTTTTTTGTGATGATGGGTCATCAATTCCGGTGACTGTATTGCAAATAGACTCGAACAGAGTGACACAGATTAAAAATCTTGAAAAAGATGGCTATTGTGCAATTCAAGTTGCTGCTGGTGATAAAAAATCATCTAAAGTAAATAAAGCAATGGCTGGACATTACGCAGGAGCTTCTGTAACAGCTGGTCGCGGTCTTTGGGAATTTCGAATCGAAGAAGGCGAGTACTCAGAGCTTATATTAGGTTGCGAATTGCCGTTAAGTATTTTTACAGAAGGTCAAGTCATTGACGTGCAGGGAACTAGCATAGGTAAGGGTTTTGCAGGTGGTGTAAAAAGGCATCACTTCAGCATGCAGGACGCTACTCATGGTAACTCGTTATCACACCGTGTGCTTGGTTCCATCGGCATGTGTCAAACGCCAGGTCGTGTTTTTAAAGGCAAAAAAATGGCGGGGCATTTAGGTGCTAGCAAAACTACCATTCAAAATCTTACAATTCATACTATAGACACAGTTCGAAGCCTAATTTTAGTTAAAGGTGCTGTACCTGGAGCTAAGGGTGGAGATATTGTCATTACCTCAGCCACTAAAATGAAGAATAGAGGTTAAGTTATGACACTACAAATACCTATTTTAAATGAAAAAGATGACATGTCTGTCAGTGAAGCTGTATTTGGTCAAGTGTTTAACGAAACTCTTGTTCATCAGCTGGTAACTCGTTATTTAGCGGGGGCACGCGCTGGCACTAAGGCACAAAAAACTCGTTCGGATGTTAGTGGCGGCGGAGCTAAGCCCTGGCGCCAAAAAGGGACTGGTCGTGCAAGATCTGGTACAACCCGAAGCCCGTTGTGGCGTACTGGCGGTGTAACATTCGCAGCTAGACCACGTAACTATGATCAAAAATTGAATAAAAAAATGTTTCGTGTAGGTATTCGTTCAATTTTGTCAGAACTGTTGCGTCAAAGTCGTTTGGCTATTACTAACGAAGTTTTAGTAACTACGCCTAAAACGAAAGAGTTGACCGTACAATTAAATGCTCTTGGTTCTAAGCGCACCCTGATTGTAGTTAGGAGTGTGGACAAAAATTTAGCATTGGCTTCAAGAAATATTCCTTATGTCCAAGTCGTTGAAGCGGCTAATTTGAATCCAGTACTCTTAGTAGCAGCAGACAAGGTAATTATGACACCAGGTGCACTAAAGCAGCTAGAGGAGTGTTTCGCATGAGTTCAAATTTATACCAATTGATGCGTATTTTAGAGGCACCTGTTATCTCTGAAAAAAGCACAACTGTAGCTGAAAAAGATAAGCAAATTGTTTTTAAAGTGCTGCACAATGCAAGTAAAAAACAAGTTAAAAACGCAGTCGAGGCGATGTTCAATGTTGAGGTTGATGCCGTACGTGTGTTGAACGTTAAAGGCAAGCAAAAGCGATTTGGTCAGTCTTTAGGCAAGCGTTCTGATTGGAAAAAAGCTTATGTTAAGCTAAAAGCTGGTTACGATATTGAATTCGCAACGGCTTAATTCAGATAGAAAAGGAAGCGGTAAACAATATGGCGATTATAAAGTCAAAACCGACCTCACCTGGATCACGGTTTGTAGTACGGGTTAAAAATGATGCACTGCACAAAGGTAAGCCTTTCGCCGCATTATTAGAGAAAAAAAGTAAAACAGGTGGTCGTAATAATAATGGGCGAATTACTACACGTCACATCGGCGGCGGTCATAAGCAGCATTACCGTATTATCGATTTCAAAAGGAATAAGTTGGACATTCCTGCTGTTGTTGAACGATTAGAATACGATCCTAACAGAACTGCGAACATTGCTTTGATATTGTTTCGCGACGGGGAGCGTAGGTATATCATCGCACCTAAAGGGCTTGAAGTTGGGCAAGAAGTGATTTCTTCCGAATTTGTGCCTGTCAAGGTTGGAAATTGTATGCCGCTGCGTAATATTCCTGTAGGTACCACTGTTCACTGTGTAGAACTAAAGTCTGGCAAGGGTGCACAGATTGCGAGAAGCGCAGGAACATCAGTGCAATTAGTTGCACGCGATGGTGTTCACGCAACAATTAGAATGCGATCTGGCGAAATGCGTAAAGTTTTGGCAGAGTGCTGCGCTGTTATAGGTGAGGTTTCCAATTCTGAACATAGTTTAGCCTCTCTAGGCAAAGCAGGGGCATCAAGGTGGCGTGGAATTAGACCAACCGTTCGTGGCGTTGTTATGAACCCAGTGGATCACCCGCACGGTGGCGGTGAAGGTCGAACTTCAGGTGGTAGACATCCTGTTTCACCTTGGGGCGTGCCAACTAAAGGCTACAAAACAAGAAAGAACAAACGTACTGATAGCATGATTATCAGACGTCGTAAGTAAAATAGAGAAGGAATCAACGTGCCGCGTTCAATTAAAAAAGGTCCTTTTATTGATCATCATCTCTTTAAAAAAATTGATGATGCTATAAAAAACAGTAGTAGGAAACCGATTAAAACCTGGTCTAGAAGATCAATGATTATTCCTGATATGTTGGGCTTGACCATCGCAGTACACAATGGAAAGTTACACATCCCCGTTCTTGTTACTGAGAACATGGTGGGGCATAAATTAGGCGAATTTGCACCCACTCGAACCTATAAAGGTCATGTGGCTGACAAGAAATCTAAGTAGGATGAACGATGGAAGTTTCAGCAAAATTAAGTAATGCACCTTTATCTGCTCAGAAAGCGCGGTTGGTCTGCGATCAAATTCGTGGTCTCCATGTTGAAAAAGCACTGAATATTTTGAAATTCAGTCCAAAAAAAGCTGCATTTATTGTAAAAAAAGTTTTAGAATCAGCAATTGCAAATGCTGAACACAATGAAAGTGCCGATATTGATGAGTTGAAAGTGTCCACTATCTTCGTGAATGAAGCAGCAACACTAAAAAGATTTAAGGCAAGAGCTAAAGGTCGTGCGAACCATATCCTTAAAAGAACCTGCCATATTACCATTAAAGTCGCAGAGAGCGAGTAGGGGTTGACATGGGACAAAAAGTACATCCAACAGGCATACGACTAGGTATTGTTAAAGATTGGAATTCGCGGTGGTATGCAAGCAGCAAGGACTATTCCACTTTCTTATACCAAGATTTAAAAGTAAGAGAGTTTTTAAGAAAAAAATTAGCACATGCCTCTGTGAGTCGTATTCAAATTAACCGACCAGCAAACAACGCGCAAATTACGATTTTCACGGCACGCCCTGGAATTGTGATTGGTAAAAAAGGTGAAGACATCGAAGTTTTAAAGCAAGAAATTGCAAAAATGATTGGCGTACCTGTTCAGCTGAATGTTGAAGAAATCAGAAAACCCGAATTAGATGCGTACCTAGTTGCAGAAGGCGTTGCCCAGCAGCTAGAAAAGCGTATCATGTACCGTCGAGCAATGAAACGTGCGGTAACTAACACTATGCGTTTGGGTGCTGAAGGTATTAAGATAAACGTGGGTGGTCGTTTGAATGGTGCAGAGATTGCGCGCAGCGAATGGTATAGAGAAGGGCGAGTTCCCTTGCATACCTTGCGCGCAGACATCGATTATGCAACGGCTGAAGCACATACGACTTATGGAATTATCGGCATTAAGGTGTGGATATTCAAAGGCGAAGTGTTCGATATAGATGCACACAAAGCGTCTGTTAATTCTGAATCTAAAAAATAGTTGAAGGGACAAAAAGATGCTTCAACCTAAAAGAACAAAGTTTCGCAAACAACACAAGGGCAAAAACAACGGTATCGCTGTTCGCGGTTCATCCGTTAGTTTTGGTGAGTTTGGTCTTAAAGCAGTTAGTCGAGGTAGATTAACAGCTCGCCAAATTGAATCAGCAAGGCGTACTATTACCCGACACGTTAAGCGTGGCGGAAAGATTTGGATTCGTGTATTTCCCGATAAACCAATTACTGAAAAGCCTTTAGCTGTTCGTATGGGCAAGGGTAAAGGTAACGTAGAGTATTGGGTTGCTCAGATTCGCCCCGGCGCAATGTTGTATGAGATTCAAGGGGTTTCTGAAGAGTTAGCTCGTGAGGCGTTTACACTAGCATCAGCTAAGTTGCCATTGAAAACACTATTTACTGTACGGACGATAATGTAATGAAAGCAAGTGAACTACGCCAAAAATCACGGGATGAGTTGTCAACTCTGTTAACAGAGTTTGCACGTGAGCGTTTTACTCTACAGATGCAAAAGGGTACTGGTCAGCTGTCTAAAACAGCTCAGGTAAAAAAGTTACGACGTGATGTAGCTCGCGTTCAAACTGTGTTAAATCAGATGGCGAGAGCGTAGTATGAGTGAAAATTCGACTAAAGTACGAACTATTACAGGGCGTGTTGTTAGCAATAAAATGGATAAAACCATTACTGTTTTAGTTGAGCGCGTAGTAAAACACCCGATTTATGGGAAGTATATTAAGCGTTCGACCAAGATGATGGCACACGATGAGGATAATTCTTGTCAGGAAGGCGACGTTGTCGCGATTACATCCTGTCGTCCTATGTCAAGACACAAAACGTTTAAATTGGTAGAAGTGCTAGAACGGACTAACAAGTAGTCCCTTTTGACACTTAAAATTTTACATTTTAGGAATAAATCATGATTCAGATGCAAACTAACCTTGAGGTCGCCGATAATAGTGGCGCGAAGAAGGTCATGTGTATCAAAGTACTCGGTGGTTCGCACAGACGTTACGCAGGCATTGGTGATATAATCAAAGTCAGCATAAAAGATGCGATTCCTCGCGGCAGAGTGAAAAAAGGTGAGGTTTATAATGCTTTGGTCGTCCGCACCCGCAAAGGTGTGCGCCGTCCTGATGGTTCAGTTATTCGTTTCGATGGTAATGCAGCGGTTATTTTAAATAACAACCTACAACCGTTGGGAACGCGAATTTTTGGTCCTGTGACGCGTGAACTCAGAGGTGACAAGTTTATGAAGATTATTTCATTAGCACCTGAAGTGTTATAAGGTCGAGGCAAAAATTATGCAAAAAATTAAAAAAGGCGACGAGGTTATCGTTCGCATAGGCAGGGATCGAGGCAAAAGCGGTCTGGTTACACAAATCCTCAAAAATAACAAAATTCTCGTTGAAGGTATTAATCAGGTGAAAAAAAGCCAAAAGCCAAATCCTAACGCAGGCGTTCAGGGTGGCTTTGTGGTGAAAGATATGCCGATTGAAATCTCCAACGTAGGTTTGTACAACCCTGTAACAAAAAAGGCAGATCGGGTAGGCTTTAGATTCTTAGAAGATGGAAAAAAAGTCAGATACTTCAAATCAACTAATGAAGTTGTAGACTCTTAAAGGTGAATCATGGCTAGATTAGAATCGGTATACAAAGAATCTGTTCGCCCTGCTCTTATTGAGCAGTTTGGTTACAAGTCTGTAATGCAGGCACCACGCATCACTAAAATCACCCTTAATATGGGTGTGAGTGGAGCTGTAGCAGACAAAAAGGTACTGCAGTTTGCAATTAGTGATATGGAAAAAATTTCAGGTCAAAAACCTGTAATAACACTAGCACGGAAGTCCATAGCAGGCTTTAAAATTCGTGACGACATGCCTATTGGATGTAAAGTTACCTTGCGTAGTGACAAAATGTACGAATTTTTGGATCGCTTGATTAGCATTTCAATTCCACGAGTTCGTGACTTTAGGGGATTAAATCCAAAAAGTTTTGATGGGCGCGGTAATTATTCGATGGGTGTAAAAGAACAAATTATTTTTCCTGAAATTGATTACGACAAAATCGACATGTTGCGCGGTATGGACATCACTATCACGACAACAGCCCAAACGAACGAAGAAGGTTTAGCGTTGTTGAAGTTGTTTAATTTTCCGTTTAAGCAGTAGAAGGGCGATAGATTATGGCAAAAAAATCAATGATTGCACGTGAAGAAAAGCGCAAGCAGTTAGTTAAAAAGTATAACGTTAAACGTAAATCTTTAAAGGAAACTATTAGAAACCCTAATGCCACTTTTGAAGATAAGGAATCTGCTCATTTGCAGCTTCAAAAATTACCCAGAGACTCCAGTGCATCAAGGGTGCGTAACCGTTGTAATTTAACTGGTCGCCCACATGGTTATTACCGCAAGTTCGGCTTGAGTCGTAATAAATTACGTGAAGCTACAATGCGCGGCGACGTACCAGGTGTTGTTAAGGCAAGTTGGTAACTTCTGTTGGATCAATTTTGGAGAATTAAGCGATGAGTATGACAGATCCAGTAGCGGATATGCTGACACGCATTAGAAACGGTCAGTCTGCTGGTAAAAAATTTATAAAACAACCTTCGTCTAAACTTAAAGTATCTATTGCAAAAGTACTTAAAGAAGAAGGTTATATTACAGATTTTGGTACCGAAACCAATGGCAGTCACACAGAAATGACTGTTGAGTTAAAGTATTACAAAGGTACACCGGTTATTGAAAATATTAAAAGAATCAGTAGACCAGGTTTACGCATTTATAAATCAAAAGATGAGTTGCCTAAAGTTCTCGGCGGATTGGGTGTGGCTATCGTATCAACCTCAAATGGGGTAATGACCGATAGAGCCGCTCGCGCGATTGGACATGGCGGCGAAGTTATTTGTACCGTTTGCTAACAGAGGCGTAGTTATGTCAAGAATTGCTAAAGCTCCCGTTACTATTCCAAGCGGCGTAGATGTTGAAATTAAAGGGAGCAGTCTGACTATTAAAGGTAGTAAAGGTTTGTTGTCGTTTGATTTTAATTCATTAGTTGGTATAGAAATTACAGATAGTTTGATTTCTATGCTGTGGGATAGGGACGATAAAAATGCGACTGCTCAAGCTGGTACAGCTAGAGCGATTGTAAATAACATGGTGATCGGTGTATCTGTCGGTTTTGAGAAAAAATTGACTCTGGTTGGTGTTGGTTATAGAGCACAAGCGAAAGAAAATACTCTTAGTTTGTCGCTTGGTTTTTCGCACCCAGTTGAGTTTGAAGTCCCTGTAGGGGTTTCCGTAGAAACACCAAACCAAACCGAGATTGTCCTTAAAGGCAGTGATAAGCAACTTGTTGGACAGGTTGCAGCAAAAATTCGCGCTTATCGACCACCCGAGCCTTACAAAGGTAAAGGTGTGCGTTATTCAGACGAGCATGTCGCTAGAAAAGAAGCTAAGAAAAAATAAGGGTAGCGTTATGGATAAGAAACAAACTCGTATGAAACGTGCATTAAAACTACGCAGTCAAATTAAAAAGTTGAGTGCGTCCCGGTTGTCAATTCACAAGACATCCCAGCATATCTATGCACAAATTATTAGTGGCGATGGCACCGTGACTCTGGCGAGCGTTTCCACTAATCAGTCTGAAATAAAAGCCGATTTGAAAGGAACGAGCAATATCACAGCTGCGATAGCGGTAGGTAAGCGTATAGCTGAGAAGGCTCTTGCAGCAGGTGTTACTGAGGTTGCATTTGATCGTTCAGGATTTAAATACCATGGTCGCGTCAAAGCATTGGCAGATGCAGCTCGTGAAGCTGGCTTGAAATTTTAGGAGAATACAATGGCTACAGCACCTACTCAAGGTTCCACTGACGGCTTACAAGAAAAATTGGTTAATGTTAGACGGGTCGCAAAAGTGGTAAAAGGCGGTCGTGTTTTTGGTTTTACTGCTTTGACTGTTGTTGGTGATGGTGAAGGGCGCGTTGGTTACGGCGTTAGTAAAGCTCGTGAAGTACCAATTGCTATTCAAAAGTCGTTAGAACAAGCGCGTAAAAATATGCGTAAAGTTGAATTGAAAGGCGATACCCTTCAGTATGCTATTACTAATACGACAGGTGCCGCGAAAATTTATATGCAGCCTGCTTCAGAAGGTACTGGAATTATCGCAGGTGGCGTGATGCGTGCAGTTTTTGAAGTTGTTGGCGTACATAACGTTTTAGCAAAGTGTATTGGAACGAATAATCCAATCAACGTAGTTCGTGCTACGATTAACGGTTTAACTGGAATGCACAACGCTCACCAAATTGCCGCAAAACGTGGTTTATCTGTTGATAAAATCAGTGGTTAATGATATGAATAATATGCTGAGTGTCACAATGACGAAAAGTCGGTTTGGACGTTTACCTAATCATAGAGCTTGTTTGAAAGGTTTAGGTTTGCGTAAAATTAACCAGACGGTTAAAGTAGTGAATACCCCAGAAAACAGAGGGATGATCAACAAAGTAGCTTACATGCTCAAAGTTGAGGAGGTTTAATGTTTCTAAATACAATTAAAGCTGCAGATGGTGCGCGTAAAAAGTCTAGGCGTGTAGGTCGTGGTATCGGCTGTACTATGGGAAAAACTTGTGGTCGTGGTCATAAAGGTCAAAAAGCTCGTAGTGGGGGATTTCACAAAGTAGGCTTTGAAGGCGGTCAAATGCCGTTGCAACGCCGCTTGCCAAAGGTAGGTTTTACTTCTCATAAAGCAAGGTTTTCCTCTGAAGTACGACTTAGCGAACTAAATGACTTGACCGTGGATGTGATTGACTTAAAAGTCTTGATTGACGCTAACATCGTGCCAATTTTTACAAAGGTTGCTCGTATTATTAAATCAGGCGAGCTGACTAAACCGATAACTGTAAAAGGTGTAAAGGTAACAGTAGGTGCAAAAGAGTCTATTGAAGCTGCTGGTGGAAAAGTAGAGGCGTAAGTGAGTGTATCAAGAGCGCAAATGGCAAATAAAACCGGTGATTTTTCAGAATTAAAAGCACGTCTGCTTTTTGTTTTGGGTGCTTTTATCGTTTATCGTGTTGGGGCGCACATTCCTGTTCCAGGAATAGATCCTAAAGCTTTAGCTACAATGTTTCAACAGCAAGGTAGTTCCATTCTGGACATGTTTAATATGTTTTCAGGTGGAGCTTTGATGCGGTTGAGCTTGTTTGCGCTAGGGATTATGCCCTACATATCAGCCTCTATCATTATGCAACTTATGACGGTTGTTGTGCCTTCAATGGAGCAAATGAAGAAAGATGGCGAACTGGGAAGGCGTAAAATTGCCCAGTTTACCCGTTATGGAACTGTTGTTTTAGCTACTTTCCAGGGAATTGGTATTTCTTTAGCATTACAGAATCAAACAGCAGGTGGTTTGTCAGTTGTGCTTAGTCCAGGTTTTGATTTTGTTGTAATTACAACAATCACACTGGTTACTGGGACTATTTTCTTAATGTGGCTAGGAGAGCAGGTTACAGAGCGAGGCATTGGAAATGGTATATCGATGATTATTTTTGCAGGGATTGTATCAGGTTTACCGAAGGCAATTGGTAGTACTTTTGAACTTGTTAGAACAGGTGAGATGAGTAGTGCGTTTATTGTGTTGCTTTTTTTGATTTCAATTTCCGTAACAATGCTAGTGGTTTTTGTAGAGCGCGGTCAGCGGCGTATTGTTATTAACTATCCAAAAAGACAACAGGGGCGTAAATCATACGCAGGTCAAAGTAGCTTTTTACCATTGAAGTTAAACATGGCTGGTGTCATCCCTCCTATTTTTGCATCTAGTATAATTCTTTTTCCTGCAACGATTGCCGGATGGTTTGGCAAAAGCGAAGGATTTGGATGGTTGCAAGACTTTGCAACACTGCTTTCACCAGGACAGCCCGTTTATGTTATTTTTTATGCATTAGCGATTGTTTTCTTTTGTTTTTTTTATACTGCTTTAGTGTTTAATTCTAAGGAAACAGCTGATAATTTGAAAAAGTCAGGTGCATTCTTACCAGGTATCAGACCTGGTATCCAGACCAGTGCTTATATCGATAAGGTAATGACTAGGCTTACATTGATTGGTGCTTTTTACATTACGTTGGTCTGCCTGTTACCAGAGTTTTTAATTGTTTATTGGAATGTTCCATTCTACTTTGGTGGGACTTCGTTGTTAATTATTGTTGTCGTCGTCATGGATTTTATTTCCCAGATGCAAACCCATGTTATGTCACAGCAGTATGAAGGTTTAATGAAAAAAGCTAACCTAAAAAAATAACGGTCAGCAACTTTATAACATTGTGAAGTATTGGAGGTTCTATGAAAGTTCGCGCTTCTGTGAAAACAATTTGCAGAAAATGCAAAATTGTAAAAAGAAATGGCGTTGTAAGGGTTATTTGTGAAGATGGTAGACACAAACAGCGTCAAGGTTAAGTTTATAATTGCCCAATTATTACAATATGTTATAATTGGGGAACCAATCTTAGAATTAGAATATGTACTCAGGAGAGTATTAAATGGCACGTATTGCTGGGATAAATGTACCAGATCACAAACACGCAGTTATCGCTTTAACAGCGATTTATGGCATAGGTCGTCAAACTGCAAGTGAAATTTGCGGCGAAGTAGGTGTGTTAACTTCGGTAAAAATCAAGGATTTAACTGAAGATAAGATAGAAGCTATTCGTGGCGTTATAGCGAAGATGACTGTCGAAGGTGATCTTCGTCGTGAAGTGTCAATGAACATCAAGCGCCTAATGGATTTAGGTTGTTATCGTGGGATAAGACATCGTAGAGGATTGCCATTAAGGGGGCAGCGTACTAGAACGAATGCACGCACTCGTAAAGGACCTCGTAAACCAATTAAAAAATAAGCACAATTTTAAGAGTATCAGCTAATGGCTAGTCAAAATCGTTCAAGAAAACGTATTAAAAAAGAAGTTGCCGATGGCATAGCACACGTTCACGCATCTTTTAACAACACAATAATTACAATTACTGATAGAAAAGGCAACGCACTGTCTTGGGCTACATCAGGTGGATCAGGATTCCGAGGTTCACGCAAAAGCACCCCATTCGCTGCTCAGGTGGCAGCTGAAAAAGCTGGGGCTGTTGCTCAAGAATATGGAATGAAAAACCTTGATGTGTTAATTAAGGGGCCGGGTCCAGGTCGAGAATCGGCAGTACGCTCCCTGAATAACCTAGGCTTTAAAATTAACAATATTACTGACGTGACTCCCATTCCACATAATGGTTGTCGCCCTCCCAAAAAGCGTCGCGTGTAGAGAAACTGGAGTATTAAAACATGGCAAGATACCTAGGACCAACTTGTAAATTAAGCCGTAGAGAAGGCACTGATTTATTTTTGAAAGGCAGGGGCAAATCGCTGGAAAATAAATGTAAATTAGATCAGAAACCAGGTCAACATGGTACAAAACGTGCTAGAAATTCAGATTACGCGACACAGTTACGCGCTAAGCAACGTTTACGCCGAATCTATGGCGTACTAGAAAAACAATTTAGAAACTACTACAAATCAGCCGATATGAAAAAAGGTGCTACTGGTGAAAACTTGTTAAATCTTTTAGAGTCAAGGCTAGATAACGTAGTTTACAGAATGGGCTTTTCCAGTACACGTGCTGAAGCTCGTCAACTTGTTTCACACAAGTCTATTCAAGTAAACGGCTCTCTGATTAACGTTCCTTCATACCAAGTCTTACCAGGTGATGTGCTGTCAATTAGAGAAAAAGCTAAAAAACAGCAACGCATTATCGAAGCTCTAGTGATTATGGAGCAGTATGGTTTTCCGTCTTGGGTTAATGTTTCGTCTAAAGAGATGACGGGAACGTTTACTAGTCTTCCAGACAGAATTGATTTAGGTAGTGACATTAATGAACAACTTGTTGTGGAACTTTACTCTAAATAATTAGAGTTCCGAGGAATACAAATGCTTAGTTCTATCCCTAGTTTGCTTAAACCTAAGTTAGTTGAGGTTGTAAGCGATTCGCCAAATCACTCAAGAATCATTATAGAGCCTTTAGAGCGTGGATTTGGACACTCGTTGGGAAATGCGTTGAGGCGTGTTCTTTTATCGACTATTCCAGGTTGTGCTGTTACTTCAGTTGAAATTGATGGCGTTTTACATGAGTACACAACCATAGAGGGTGTGCATGAAGACGTGATTGATATTCTGCTAAATTTGAAAAAGTTAGCAATTTTAGTTGATGGTAAAGATAGTGCGGAATTAACCCTTTCTAAAAAAGGCGTTGGGCAGCCTACAATAGTTACGGCTGGCGATATTTCTCTACCGGATTATGTAAAAATTTTAAATCCAGACTTGATTATTGCGAATCTAACACAAACTGGCAACTTGAACATGAGAATCAGAGTAGGTCGTGGTCGCGGTTATGAACCTGCAAGTGTTCGTAAGTCGAATGTAGATTCAAACTACCCTATAGGTACCTTACATTTAGACGCTTCATTTAGCCCAGTAATGCGTGTGTCCTACCAAGTGGAAAGTACAAGGGTTGAGCAGCGTACCAATTTAGATAAGCTCATCATTGATTTAGAAACGAACGGTACTGTTGATCCAGAGCGAACCATTAAACTTGCAGCGACTATTATTCACGATCAACTTTCTGTGTTTGTAGATTTCGAAAAAGTGAGCGAACAGCCAAGAGTAGAGTATTCATCACCAGATGAATCGATAGATCCAGTCCTTTTACGTCCTGTAGATGACTTAGAGTTGACGGTGCGTTCAGCAAACTGCTTGAAGGCTGAAAATATTTTTTATATAGGCGACTTAATTCAACGCACCGAAGTTGAATTGTTGAAAACACCTAATCTTGGCAGAAAGTCGTTAACTGAAATTAAAGACATTTTGGCATTAAAAGGGTTGTCTTTGGGAATGCGCCTAGAAAATTGGCCACCCGACAGTCTCGCCGAACATAACCAATCCACATCACATTAAATTTTAGGTTACTCAAATATGAGACATCGTAAATCTGGTAGACAGCTCAACATGAACAGCAGCCATCGTAAGGCTTTGTTCAGTAATATGGCAAACTCATTATTCAATCACGAGTTGATTAAAACTACTTTACCTAAGGCAAAAGAACTTAGAGGTTTCGCTGAACCGCTAATAACCCTGTCTAAAGAAGATAGTGTTGCTAAAAGACGTTTAGCATTTGCACGCTTGCGTGACCGTGATATGGTGACCAAGTTGTTCAATGAATTAGGACCTCGCTACCAAAACAGAGCGGGTGGCTATTTGCGAATCATAAAATGCGGCTTCAGATCAGGTGACAACGCGCCCATGGCGTATGTTGAACTTGTAGATAGAGAAGTATAAGTTCTGTCAAGAACACGTTTTTTTAAAAACGCCTGATGAACAGGCGTTTTTTTTGCCTAAATTTTTACGATAGTTCCAGTACATCTTGCATATCAAACAAACCCAACTCTTTCATATTTAACCAAAGTGCGGCTCTAATTGCACCGTTCGCAAACGTCATACGGCTTGTGGCTTTGTGAGTGATTTCCAGACGCTCACCATCATCTGCAAACATGACGGTGTGTTCACCAACAATATCCCCCGCACGAATGGTGGAAAATCCAATAGTTTTTTGGTCGCGTTCACCCGTATTTCCTTCACGCCCGTAAATAGCACACGTTTCTAAATCTTTTCCCAGTGTTTTGGCAATCACTTCACCCATGCGTAATGCTGTGCCAGATGGTGAATCAACTTTGTGACGATGATGCGCTTCAATAATTTCAATATCTGTGTAATTCCCCATCACTTTCGCTGTCATTTCTAATAATTTGAGCGATAGATTAACACCCACGCTCATATTCGGCGCAAGTACAATCGGAACATCCTTTGCTGCGCGTGTGATTTCTGATTTTTGAATTTCGGAATATCCCGTTGTACCAATCACAATTTTTTTGCCTGCTTTACGACAAATTTCAATGTATTCCATCGAAACTTCGGGGCGAGTGAAATCAATCAACACATCAAAATCGTTAATTTTGTCACTTAAATCATCACTCACATTCACATTTATTGCGCCGATGCCTGCCAATATTCCTGCATTTTTACCTATTGAATCATTACCAGTTCGTGCAATCGCGACGGTTAACTGCGTGTTATCGTGCAGAAATGCAGCTTTCATTAAACATAGCCCCATTCTCCCTGTTGCCCCTACTACTGCAATTCGTGTCATAAATTACTCGTTTTAGTTTGTAAAAAAGTTTTTCAGACCATCGAGCCACGAGGATTCTTGTGGGCTGTGGTGTTTGCCGCTGCTTGACAGTGATTCACCTAATTTTTCTACCAACGATTTTTGTTCGACAGTTAAATTAACGGGTGTTTCGATTTGAACTTTACAAATTAAATCACCGACCGCGCCCCCACGCACTTGTTTTACACCTTTGCCACGAAGACGAAACGATTGTCCACTTTGTGTTTCGGCAGGAATTTTTAATAAGGCTTTGCCACCTAAAGTTGGAACTTCAATTTCGCCGCCTAAACATGCTGTGACGAAACTAATAGGCATTTCACACGATAAATTTGCGCCGTCTCGATTGAAAATGGAGTGGCGACTAACCTGAATTTCAATATATAAATCACCAGAAGGTGCGCCTAATTGTCCTGCTTCACCTTCGCCGGATAAGCGAATTCTATCGCCGGTATCCACACCCGCTGGTATTTTTGCCGACAACGTTTTTTCATCTTTAACGCGCCCTTGACCGTAACATTTGCCACATGGATCTTTAATTTGTTTTCCGACACCTCGACACGTTGGGCAAGTTTGTTGCACGGTGAAAAATCCTTGTTGCATTCGAACTTGTCCGTGTCCATGACACATTGAACAAGTAACAGGTGCGGAGCCTTTTTTTGCGCCAGAACCAGAGCAATCGCCGCAAGTTACCAAAACTGGAATCCGAATTTTTTGTTCTGTGCCGGCAACGGCTTCTTCTAAACTAATTTCAAGGTTGTAACGTAAATCAGAACCACGTTGTCCCGCGCTTTGTTGTCCCCCACCGCCACGCTTGCCAAACATATCGCCGAAAATATCACTGAACGCATCACCAAAATCACTAGCACCGGCGCCGCGTCCACCGCCCATTGACGGATCCACACCTGCATGACCAAATTGATCGTAAGCGGCGCGTTTTTTTGAATCCGATAAAATTTCGTACGCTTCTTTAATTTGTTTAAATTTCTCTTCTGCTGCTGCGGGATTATCGGCGTTGCGATCGGGATGATGTTTCATCGCCAAACTGCGATAACTTTTTTTAATTTCGGCATCGCTTGCATTGCGATCGACGTTGAGTATTTTATAAAAATCTTCTTTAGTTGCCATTGCTTGAATATGAAAAAGTGAAATAGTTAGAAAGATTGAACCTTGTATTATAAGGGCAATATTTGAGAAAAAAATGGGTTATGAAACTTCCGTCGTATTTTTAATAATGTGGTGGATTCGTTTAAATCCGAAACCTATACCTATCAAAATAAACGGTACAGCTGTCCCTTCAACAATATCGGGATTAACTGAAAAACCGAATGCGTGTAAGGTTTCAGTCATTACACGAATCAAACTTGCTGCATAATAAGTAATGGCAACAATGGAAATCCCCTCGACCATTTGCTGCATTCGCAATTGCATTTTTGCGCGTAAATCCATCGAGGTGAGTAAGGCTTGATTTTGTCGCTCTATAATAATGTTCACGCGAGTTCGCAATAATTGGCTCGTGTTGCCAACGCGCTCTGAAAGTGACGTAAATCGATTTGCTGTTGAACGACAGGTATTTATTGCGGGTTCAAGTCGGCGTTTAATAAACTCGCCGACAGTTTGAATACCTTGAATTCGCACTTCGCGTAAATCAATCAGTCGCTGTTCTACCAAATTGTAATACGCGCTCGCTGCCGCAAAACGCAGGTGATTACTTGAAACGTGATTTTCAATTTCAGCAGCAAGCATCGTTAATTCATCCAGCAATTTAGCATCATTGCCAGCAGATTTTGTCATGGCATTCGTGATAGTGTACAGCTGTTGATCGGCTTTTTTGAGTTCAGGATAAAGTTTGCGAGCGATTGGAAATGCGAGTAAAGCAAGGACACGATAAACTTCAATTTCAAATAATCTGTGTAATAATCGCGCACCTTGCTCGACCCGTAAGTTTTGATTCACTATTAAAAAACGGCTAAAACCATCAACGTGAATGCGAAAATCGGTAAATACACAAGCGGCTCCACCTGTTACCGTTGAACCAACCAATGGATTATTGGCAAAATAGGGGGCGATTTCAGCTAAATCAGGATTTTCACTTTCGGGTAAAATCGTTGCGTGTGAGGCGACCAAAATCTTACCTGGCATATCTGAAAGCCAATCTACTGGCACTTTTTTCAACGCAGGATCTGCAAACGGTTTTTCTTCTGCGCCTTGCACATAAAAAGTGTAAGTGCTGAATTCGCCATGTTGCTCCCAACGAATTTGAAAAGAATCAAATGTTGCACTGAAATGATCGGCATCTTCTGCGGGTGCCGCCATGCCAAAACGTTCGCAAAGTTGGTTCAAATGCTGACGCTCTTGGATTTTTTCTTCGCTAGAACGTGATAATGCTAAATGACTAGCACGACCAGGCAAGCCTCGAATTATCGAAGAACGCGCATGAACTTCATTGTGTAACACAAAACGTTGTGCATGATTTTCAGGAATGGGATAAATAGTGGTCACAGAAAGAAGTGCAAGTAAGTGAAAGTCGCGGAAATTGTATTATTACGTCCCTGTAATAATGCGTGGAGGTTTCGCAAAATATGCAATTATTTTTGAATCGCAGAGCAAAGTGGACACCATCCAGAATAGCCCATCGCTGTCATCGCCAAACCAACTAATAGCAGTGGAATACTAGCAGCGAAGACAGAAACTAATAATGCGACCACGCCACCGTATAAACGATATTTTTTCTGTTTATCGTCTAAGTTCAATTCAAATTTAAACAAACGTTTATAATCAAAACTCATTTTAAAACCTTCTTTGTGTAATTATTGTCGAAAAACAAGCCGAATAACTGGCTTCGTCTACGTTGAAACTATACACAGCTGCTCAAAATCTGCAATCAAAAATTATGGATATAACTTCAATTATCGCGCCACTTAATGACGCACAACGTGCCGCCGTTACCGCACCATCGAGAGCTATGCTAGTTTTAGCAGGCGCAGGAAGTGGTAAAACGCGCGTCTTAGTACACCGTATTGTGTGGCAAATTCAAGTCAATGGGGTGTCACCGCAAAGCATTCTTGCGGTCACGTTTACCAATAAAGCCGCCAACGAAATGCGTGGGCGTATTGAAAATTTATTAGAAAATAATGCGCCCAATATGTGGATTGGTACGTTTCACGGCATCGCACATCGTCTTTTACGTCGTCATGCCGAACAAGCTCGTTTGCCGAAGGATTTTCAAGTTCTCGATTCGAATGACCAGCAACGTTTGATTAAACGGTTATTGGAGGATTTGAAAGTTGACCCAAAAGAGTTGCCCGCGAAAGAAATTCAATGGTTTATCAATGCTCAAAAAGACGAAGGTTTGCGAAGCAAAGATTTAGTGCGTAGCGAGGACAAAAATGCCATTCGCTTTTCGCGAATTTACGGCGAATATGAAGTTTTGTGCGAACGTTCAGGTGTGGTCGATTTTTCAGAATTATTGTTGCGCGTTTACGAGTTATTGCGTGATGATGAGTTGTTACGGACTCAATATCAAAATCGCTTCAGTCAAATTCACGTCGATGAATTTCAGGACACCAATCGCATTCAATATCTGTGGCTCACGCTGTTAAGTCCCGCTAGGGACAACATGTTTGTAGTAGGTGACGATGATCAAGCGATTTACGGTTGGCGTGGCGCGAAAATCGAAAATATTTACAAATTCCAACGTGAGTATCCGCAGCATCAAATCGTTAAATTAGAACAAAATTATCGTTCAACGGGAGCGATTCTCAAAACCGCGAACGCCATTATCGCCAATAATAAAGGGCGCATGGGCAAAGACTTGTGGACGGACACGGCGGACGGCGAAAAAATTGCGGTTTATGCGGCATACAACGAATTTGACGAAGCAAAATATGTGGTGGAAAGAATTCGTCATTGGGTTGCAGCGGGTAATAAACGCACTGAAGCCGCAATTTTATACCGTTCCAACGCGCAATCGCGGCAGTTTGAAGAACAATTGATGTTAACAAAAACGCCATATCGTGTTTACGGTGGTTTACGATTTTTTGATCGTGCTGAAATTAAAAATGCGCTTGCGTATTTACGATTATTGGCGAATCCGGATGACGATGCGGCGTTTGATCGCATTGTGAATACACCGACGCGCGGCATGGGTTCAAAAACGATTGATGCGCTTCGCCAATTAGCAAATGAACAACAGGTTTCACTTTGGATGGCGGCAATTTTATTGTCGGACAATCAGCAATTAAGCGCACGCGCGGCAACGGCTTTGTCTAATTTTTTAGATTTAATCATGCAATTTGAAAATCGAACGATGGGATTATCGCTGGGTGAAAAGGTTCAATTTGTAATTGAGCAAAGTGGTTTGATGGCGTTTTATTCCCAAGACAAAGTCGAAAAAAGTGCGGAAAAAGTCGAAAACTTGAAAGAGTTGGTGAATGCCGCTGCCGCGTTTAAATATAAACCCGATGAAGAAGAAAATTTGTCCGAATTAGCGGCATTTTTAAGTTATGCGGTTTTAGAATCTAGCGAACCACAGGCGGACGAATTTGAGGATTGTGTGCAGTTAATGACGCTTCACACCGCGAAAGGCTTGGAATTTCCGTTGGTTTTTTTAGTCGGCGTAGAAGAAGGTTTATTTCCGTCGCAACAATCGATTTACGATGTCGGGCGTTTAGAAGAAGAGCGGCGATTATGTTACGTTGGCATTACGCGAGCCATGAAAAAATTGCATATCACACACGCTGAAAGTCGGCGTTTGTACGGGCGTGAAACGTCACCGAGTAAATCACGCTTTTTACGAGAGCTTCCCGTTGATTTTCTTGATGAGGTGCGTCCAAAAAGTGAGGTATCGCGCCCCATTACAGCGAAAACGCCCATTTTTTCTACGACAACATTACCGCCCGAAATTAAAACCGACAGCCATTATCAAATAGGTCAGCACATACATCATGCAACGTTCGGTAAAGGAACCATTATGAACATTGAAGGTGAGGGCGAAAAGGAACGGGCGTTGATTAAATTTCGTGGCGATTCGCGTTGGTTGATGACTATTTATCTTTAAATGCGGTAACAAAACAACACGGTTTTGCGACGGTCGTTAAGGTGGAGAATGCTTTCGGGTTGCCAGTTTGGCGAGGGGAACGATGACGAAATAAACAACGTTCCCGCTCGCATTTCGCCTTTCAATTTTTCGCTGATTTCGGGCATAACTCTCGGCGATAAAAAGGCAAAAATTACGTCGTATTTTGAAAAATCGGCAGTGAAAAAATTGCGTCGCGATGCCGTAAAATTCGATAAGTTTCGACCGCGAAATGCGCTGATTACCCAGGGTAACGGCGCACGTTCGCACGCTTCGACTTGCACCGCGAGTAATTGTTTTGCGATAGGAATCGCGACGGAACCCACGCCCGCGCCCAAATCAACAAACGTTTGAGCATTTTCTTTTTTCAACAACACGGCAACCGCTTCGGCGACTTCCGATGATGACAAAAATAACGGCACATCGCCGCGAACAGTTCCCCAAAAAATCAGCGTTAATATCACCACCGCCATCAGATAAAACCACGACGGCAACGCTAGTGTGAAAAAAACAAACACGCTGGGTAAAAATAACAGATGTATCAGAAGCCACCACGACGGTTGACGCAGTAAAAATGCGTTGCCAACCGCCAAGCCGCTTTGCGTAAATAAAAACACAATCGGATGATGGAAAATTGGCAGCCAATAAGCCAAACCGAACGTCAGCAAAAGCCCGAAAATTTGGCAGAAAAAAGCGCGTAAAAGCGTCATTTATTCAACGTCTTTGCGAAATTCGCCTTCCAACACATTGTCATTTTGCTGGGGCGGCACGACAAAAAAATGCTGCATCGCATAATTGATTATTTTGCGGCGTAACGAAGGCAATAAACAAATCAACCCCACGGCATCCGTTATAAAACCTGGTGTTAATAATAATGCGCCGCCGAGCAAAATTAAAAAACCTTCTGCTAATTCATAAGCTGGCATTTCTTGTCGCGCTATCGAATTTTGAAAACGTTGCCACGTCACCAGCCCTTGTTGTTTCAGTAAAAACGAACCCAACGCCGCGCTCGCCAGAATCAAAAAAATGGTTGGTAATGCGCCCAAAACGCTACCAACAGCAATCAAAACATAAAGTTCTGCAAAAGAAATAACGACAATCGCAATAAAAAATAGACGAAAAATGTTCATAAAATTAGCTTCAATGTGAAATGTAAAAGGTCAATTGCCAACAATATAAAGGCAAACTCGCTTATTTTCTACGATAATGTTGCTAAACCTTGACTGATTATTTACTTGGATGCGCTTATGTCACGTTATCGCCTAATTTTTGTAATTATTTTTACTTTATTCAATTCGCCCACGTTTGCTGCCGATTCACTTGAGCAATTAGTTAAAAATGCCTCGGCGTTGAAATTAAATTTATTTGGAGATCAATTATTGCAGCCTGAACAAGCCTTTGAGTTTTCTGCCAGCGTTAAAAATAGCAACACATTGTTTGTGAGTTGGGAAATTGCGCCGAATTATTATTTGTATCGCGAAAAAATCAAACTCGAATTAGTCAACAGTGAGGGCGTAAAACTCGGCGATTACACGATTCCAAATGGTGAGCCAAAACATGACGAAGCCTTTGGGAATGTTGAAGTTTTATCCGAAGATTTGAATTTTAATGTGCCATTGTGGCGCGAAGATCACGGCGCACAAACCGTTAAATTGCGGGCGTATTTTCAAGGTTGCGCGGAACGAGGCGTGTGTTATCCGCCGATGACAAAAGACGTGATGTTGGATTTACCCGTCGCGCATCAGCTCGAAGCGTTGCCCGACGTTATTCCAGCGGAAAATCAAAATATCGGTTTACCAATGACAATTTTGCTGATGTTTTCAATTGTCACGCTGATTTTGTCTGCGATAATTGCAATCCGTTTAAAAAAATAAATTTCTAATTTTAAAAATTCATAAGGAAAAACTCATGGAAAAAACGTACGCGCCACACGATATTGAACAACGTTGGTATGAAAATTGGGAAACGAATCAGTATTTCGAGCCGAGCGGCGAAGGTGAACCGTATTGCATCATGATTCCGCCGCCGAATGTGACGGGTAGTTTGCACATGGGACACGCTTTTCAAGACACAATTATGGATGCGCTGACACGTTATCATCGTATGAAAGGTTGCAACACGTTATGGCAAGCGGGAACGGATCACGCGGGAATTGCCACGCAAATGGTGGTCGAACGTTTATGTAATGCTGAAGGTAAAACGCGCCATGATTACGGACGCGAAAAATTCATCGAAAAGATTTGGGAATGGAAGGAAGAATCGGGCGGCACGATTACGCGCCAATTGCGTCGAATGGGTTCATCGTTGGATTGGTCGCGCGAACGTTTCACGATGGACGATGGAATGTCGGGCGCGGTGCAAGAAGTGTTCATTAAATTGCACGAAGAAGGCTTAATTTATCGCGGCAAACGTTTGGTGAATTGGGATCCTGTTTTGCACACGGCGGTTTCGGATTTGGAAGTTTTGTCCGAAGAAGAAAACGGTTTTATGTGGCATTTGCGTTATCCGTTGTCGAATGGTCAAGGGCATTTAATCGTCGCCACGACGCGCCCTGAAACGATGCTCGGTGACGCGGCGGTTGCCATCAATCCAAAAGATGAACGTTATCAACATTTGCTCGGTGAATTCGTCGAATTGCCTTTGACGGGTCGTCGAATCCCCATTATTGCCGACGATTATGTTGACCCCGAATTCGGAACGGGTTGCGTCAAAATCACGCCAGCCCACGATTTCAACGATTACGAAGTCTGGATGCGCCACCGCGATACGTCGGCGATTCAAGATTTGCCGCGTGGCGGTTTGATTAACATTTTAACTGCCAATGCTAGCATCGACGACGACGCGCTAATTCCTGAAAAATATCGTGGCTTAGACCGTTTTGAAGCTCGCAAACAAATTGTGGCAGATTTTGAAGCGGCGGGTTTATTAGAAAAAATCGTTGACCACAAATTGATGGTGCCACGCGGCGATCGTAGCCAAAGTGTTATCGAACCCTTTTTGACCGACCAATGGTATGTGAAAGTTGCGCCACTTGCCGCGCCTGCGATTGCCGCTGTTGAAAATGGCGATATTAAATTTGTGCCAGACAATTGGAAAAACACTTATTTTGATTGGATGCGAAACATTAACGATTGGTGCATTTCGCGCCAAATTTGGTGGGGACATCGCATTCCTGCGTGGTACGACGACAAAGGCAATATCTACGTTGGAGAATCTGAGGCGGCAATTCGTGAAAAACATCATTTGCCCGCTGATTACTTTTTGAAACAAGACGAAGACGTTTTGGATACTTGGTTTTCGTCAGCGTTATGGCCATTTTCAACATTAGGTTGGGACGGCAAAAATGAACCTGAAGCCTTGAAAACTTTTTATCCGACCAGCGTTTTAGTGACAGGTTTTGACATCATTTTCTTCTGGGTGGCGCGGATGATTATGATGGGCTTGAAATTCCGTGGCGAAGTGCCGTTTAAAGAAGTCTACATTCACGGTTTGGTGCGTGATGCCGAAGGGCAAAAAATGTCCAAATCAAAAGGCAACGTATTAGACCCGATTGATATTATTGACGGCATCGATTTAGAAACGTTGGTGGCGAAACGCACGGCGGGCATGATGCAACCACAGTTTGCGAAAAAAATCGAACAAGCCACTCGCAAACAATTCCCTGACGGCATTCAATCTTACGGCACCGATGCGTTGCGTTTTACCTTTGCGTCATTGGCTTCGACGGGGCGTGATATTCGTTTTGATATGGCTCGCACCGAAGGTTATCGCAATTTCTGCAATAAATTGTGGAACGCCGCGCGTTACGTTTTGATGAATACCGAAGAACACGATTGCGGCATCACGGGCGAATGTGAATTTTCACACGTTGACCGTTGGATTGTGGCGCGTTTGAATCAAGTCATTTCAACCACCAGCCACGCAATCGATAACTACCGTTTCGATTTGGCGGCGCAAGCGATTTACGATTTCACTTGGAACGAATACTGCGATTGGTATTTGGAATTGACCAAAGTCGCGTTGCAATCGGATAACGAAGCCTTGCAACGTGGCACGCGCAAAACCTTGTTGCACGTTTTAGAAACGATTTTGCGTTTGGCGCATCCAATTATTCCGTTCATTACCGAAGAAATTTGGCAACGTGTCGCGCCACTTGCTGGCATCGAAGGCGACACGATTATGTTGCAACCGTATCCGATTTCGGACGAATCGAAGATTGATAATGAAGCCGTTCAAAATACCGATTGGTTGATGGCGGTGATTTTGGGCGTGCGTCGAATTCGCGGTGAAATGAACATTGCGCCAAGCAAACCGTTACCCGTTTTATTGCAAAATGGTTCGCCGCAAGATGCCGAACGTTTAGAAACAAATCGTGTTTATTTGAACCGATTGGCGCGTTTGGAAACGATGACGTGGTTGAATGCGGATGAAGTTGCGCCCGAATCAGCGATTGCGATTGTCGGTGAAATGCAAATCCTGATTCCGATTGCGGGTTTGATTGATAAAACCGCCGAATTGGCGCGTTTGGATAAAGAAATTTTGAAAATCCAAACCGAATTGGAACGCATCGAAGTGAAATTGAGCAATCCGTCGTTTGTTGAAAAAGCACCTGCCGCCGTACTTGAAAAAGAACGTGCGCGTTTGGCTGAATTGCAATCGACGCTGGGAAATTTACAAACGCAACACGTTAAAATTAGCGCGTTGTAATTCCGAGTAGGTCGAATTTCACTAAAATGAATTCGACCTACCACTTTTAACTCTAACTGTTTAATTCCAAGTGACTATTAAAATTATCCGAATTGCCACCCGTCAAAGTCCGTTAGCACTTTGGCAAGCCGAACACGTCGCCGCACTTTTACAACAGGCGTTCCCCAACATTCAAACCGAACTCGTTAAAATGGTGACGCGCGGCGATAAAATTCTCGACTCGCCGCTCGCGAAAATTGGCGGAAAAGGTTTGTTTGTAAAAGAACTCGAACAAGGAATGCTCGAAGGAAACGCTGATATTGCGGTGCATTCGATGAAAGACGTGCCGATTGATTTCCCCGAAGGTTTGCACCTTGCGGCGATTTTGAAACGCGAAGATCCGACCGATGCGTTTGTGTCGAATCATTATCAAAACTTTGACGATTTACCCGAAAATGCAAAAATCGGCACGTCGAGTTTGCGTCGCCAATGCCAAATCAAAGCGCGTTTTCCGAATGCCGAAATTTTGTCGTTGCGCGGCAATGTAAATACACGTTTAGCGAAACTCGATGCGGGCGATTATGACGCGATTATTCTCGCTTCTGCCGGTTTGAAACGGTTAGGAATGGCAGACAGAATTCGTCAAAGTTTGCCACCAGAAACCAGTTTGCCAGCGTGCGGACAAGGCGCAATTGGCATTGAATGCCGCGTTGATGATGTTGAAATTAACGAAATGTTAAAATCCTTACACGACGAAATGACTGCAATTTGTGTTATCGCTGAACGCGCCATGAATGCCAAATTAAACGGTGGTTGCCAAGTTCCCATTGCAGGTTTTGCCGAATTAAACGATGGCGAAATTTTTATGCGTGGTTTGGTCGGAAATCCTGACGGCAGCGTCATTTATCATGCTGAACAACGTGGCGATTTTAAAAATTCCGGTGGAATTGGCGAAAGTATTGCCGATGAATTACTGAAACAAGGTGCGGCTGAAATTTTGAAAGCGTTGATTGATGGCTGATTTAAAACAAACGCGAATTTTAGTCACGCGCCCCGCCCATCAAGCCGAAAATTTATGCGCGTTAATTCACGCTCATAATGGCATTCCGATTCGTTTGCCGACGCTCGAAATTATTCCGATAATTTTGAGTGTAGACGAAATTGAGCAGCATTTAACATCGGCAATTTTTGTTATTTTTACTAGCGTAAATGCGGTGCGTTGTTATTGTTCACAGTTGGATGATGCTAGAATGCGCGACTTGAAAACAAAATCGTGTTTTGCAATCGGTCAAGCCACCGCGCAAGCCTTAAAAGCTGTCGGTTTGAACGTCGATTTAATGCCTCAGCATGGTTATAATAGCGAGGCGTTATTAGATTTACCCGAATTACAGCGTGTTTCCCAGAAAAATATCGTGATAATTCGGGGTGAAAATGGACGTGAAACCTTAGCGAATATCTTGGAAAAACGCGGTGCAAAGGTCAGTTATCAAAACGTTTATCGGCGCGAAATACCTGAAATCGATTGCGCCGAAGTTTCGCAGTTAATCACGAAAAAACAGTTAAATTTAATAACGATAACCAGTGGCGAAGCGATACAGAATTTGGTAAAAATGTTACCTGAATCACAACAGAATTTGTTAAAAAAAATACCTTTAGTGGTAGTCGGTGAGCGCATTCAAACCATCGCAAAAAATCTCGGTTTTGAACGTATTTCACTCGCGCAAATGCCGTCAGATGACGCAATTCTTAATACAATAACGACGATAATAAATGGGGAAGAAAAGTGGCTGAATTGATTGAATCGGTTGAACAACAACCAACTGTCAAAGAGACAACGCAAGAAGTCAGACGTTCTCGCAGCGGATTTTGGTTTGGTCTAATCATTTTATTGGTGATTGCCGTTGTCGCAGGCGCAGGCTATTATTTTCTTTCGCAATTGCGCGACAAACAAGAAGGTTTAGGCGGTGAAGTGAAAGGCGCGGTATCGCAACAAATCAGCGATTACCAAGCACAACTTGCGGCAATTCAATCACAGCTCGCCGCCGTTCAAACTGACGTTGGTAACAAAGAATTACATTTTACGAACAGCGTCACTGAATTCTCAAAATTGCACGGCGAAAAATTAGACACCACGCGCAAAGAGTTATCCGAAGAAATCCAAAAATTACAACGCCAATTAGGTAAAACGCGCGGCGATTGGTTGTTGGCGGACGCAGAATATTTGTTGAGTGTGGCAAACCAACGTCTACTTTTGATGGGCGATGTCAACACAACAAAAGAAGCTCTCGAAGCTGCCGATCAAAGGCTGCGCGAAAGTGGTGATGCTGCCGCATATAAAGTGCGCGAACAATTAGCGAAAGATATTGCCGCCATTAGTCGCGTCAATGCCGCAGATGTTGTCGGTATTTATTCAACGTTGCAAATGTTAGAAACTCAAATTGATTCGCTGACTTTGCTGTTGCCTTACGCTGGAAAAGACGAAACAATTAAACCCGTTGCGCCAGAAGTTAAAAAAGAGCCAAAAGATTTAATGGGACAATTGGAAACGATGGTGACGATTCGCCACGTTCAGCAACACGTCAACGAAATTTTAACGCCCGAACAAGCGCAATTTATTCGCGAGCAATTGCGGGTCAAATTAGAAATTATTACGGTGGCTCTGGTTCAGCAAAACGACGTACTTTATCAAGCGAGTTTAAGTGACGCACAAAAATGGTTACTGCAAAACTTCGCCAAAGAAAAAGAAGCGGATCGTTTCGCCGCGTCGCTTGATAAAATCGCTGCCGTGCGAATTCGTAGCCAATTCCCCGATATTAGCTTGTCGCTGAAAATGTTGCGCGACATTACAAAATTGCGAATTGAAACAGACAAAGCATTATCCAGTCCCACGAAATCTGCGCCGGTTGCAGATGAAACCACGCCTTCCGCGCAACAATAAGAGAAATTCATCATGAAAAAAATGCTTTTTCTTTTAATTATTTTAGGTGGTTTAGGCGCAGCGGCTTTTTACGGCAGCCAGTTCCTGACACATTTGAACAGCGCGGGTTATGTGTTAATCGGCATTGATCAGTGGTCGTTGGAAACGTCATTATTTGTCTTTTTGGGCGCGTTGGTGGCGGTGTTTTTCATGCTATATTTTAGTTTTCGCTTACTCGGTTGGACAGTTCGCTTGCCAACCAAAATCAAAAAGCGCGTCGCTAACAACAAAATAGCTTTATCACAAAAAGCCTTAATCAAAGGATTAGTCGATTCAGCGGAAGGGAATTGGGAAGATGCGGAGACGATTTTAATTAAGCACGCTTCACACAGCGGTGCGCCTTTAATTCATTATCTAACTGCCGCCCGCGCTGCTCAATCTCGGGGCGCGTTTGATAAACGAGACGAGTATTTACAATTTGCCGCTAAACACGGCGATGACGCGGAAATTGCCATTGGGTTGACGCAAGCCGAATTAAATTTATCGGGTGAACAATATGAACAAGCCTTAGAAACCTTGACGCGCTTGCACTCAATCAATCCAAAACAAGCCAATGTGTTGCGTTTGCTGCATTTAACCTATCAAAAACTTGAAGATTGGCAGTCGTTACGTTCGTTAATTCCGTCGCTCACCACGCACAAAGTGTTAATGGAAGCAGAGTTGAAATTGGTTGAAACGGAAGTATTTAGTAATTTACTGAAACAAGCCGCTGAACAAAAAAATCGTTTTGCATTACAAACCTTGTGGGCGGAAATGCCTTTGTCGATTAAAGTCGTGCGCGGTGTCGCGGCGATTTATTTTGCTGCCATGATTGATGTCGATGCTGGCGCGAGTATTGAAGAAGAATTAGTGAAAAACTTGTCGGCAAATTGGAGCGACACGTTATTAGTTTTATTCGGCAACATTCAATCGACCGATCCTGTTTTGCAACTCGAAACGGCTGAACGTTGGCTAATCGGTCACGCGAATGACGCGATTTTGTTGATGGTATTAGGAAAATTAAGTGGTCAACGTACCGATTACGCAAAAGCACAGCGTTATTTGCAACAAAGTATTGTGCTTGAGCCAAATGTACAAAGTTACCGTTTACTGGGTGATTTAGCATCGACACAAAATGATGCCGTTGCCGCCAGCCAGTTTTATAAACAAGGCTTGGAACTTGCCGCGAGCGCGTTGGTGAATCAAATTGACACCCGTTCGGTTTAATTGTGCGAACTAGACTTAATTTATTATTTATTTTAGCGAACGCGACGCTATTGTTGGGGTGCAATACGGCATTACTCGGCACTTATGGCGAACAAAACCAAACGTTAGAGGCTTTTCGGCAACGGGTCGAAAGTGTATTTCAATTGCAAAATAGCATGACGAATGAGGTGATGTTTAGCGAAACGGAACCGTCGGAAACCATTCTGAAAGCTGAACAGCAAATGCAACGCGCCTGTGAATCGCTGAACGAATACGCCGCGCGTGAAAGTGACGGTTTGAGCATTGGTTTTGGATTACGTCAGCGCGTCGAACAAACCGCAATCAGTTGTGAAAAAACGGCTCAAAATTTGCAAATGTTACTTTCCATTAAACCAAAATAATGCCCGAATTTATTTTAGAAGCGCGTCAAATTGCTTGCCAGCGTGACAATCGTACGTTGTTCAGTGGTTTAAATTTTTATCTTCACAGCGGACAAATTTTATTGATTGAAGGTGTGAATGGCGCGGGTAAAACGTCGTTATTGCGAATTTTAACGGGGTTGCGGCAACCTGATGAAGGCGAATTATTTTGGAATAATGAATCCATTCAAGATTTAGCCGCTGCATTTTATCGCGATGTGGCTTACATCGGTCACAATAATGGCTTGAAAGATACGCTTACCGCGCAAGAAAATTTACAATACGCACAAGCTCTCGCCGTGCCAACATTGAGTATTGATGAGGCTTTGCAGCAAGTGCAATTAAACGGTTATCAAAATACGCCAGTGCGTTATTTATCTGCGGGTCAACGCCGCCGTTTGGCATTGGCGCGTTTATTATGTACGCATAAAACATTGTGGATACTGGATGAACCGTATACTTCGCTTGATAAATCGAGTATTCAAATGGTCGAACAACTCATTATCAAACACGTTAAACAAGGCGGAATGGTTGTTATGACTTCCCATCACGAAACGCATTTGCCTGAAACGCTAGTGCAAAAAATCGAGTTACGCCGATGACTTTATTGATTGCTTTTATCGCTGTGATTCGCCGCGATGTTTTGCTGGCTTATCGTCACAGTTCCGAATTGATTAACCCGCTCGCTTTTTTTGTGATGGTGGTGACATTATTTCCGCTCGCGTTGGGGGCGGAACCGCTATTGTTAAAACGGATTGCCCCCGCGATTATTTGGGTTGCAGCATTATTAGCGTCTTTGTTATCGATGGAAACGCTGTTTAAATCGGATTTTGAAGATGGCAGTTTGGAATTGATGGTGATGACTCCACACCCGTTGTCGTTATTGGTATTAGCCAAAGTGATTGCACATTGGTTATTGTCGAGCGTGCCATTATTATTGATGACTCCGTTTATTGCCACGATGTTGGGCATGGATACCGACGTAATGATAATTTTGTTAACGACGTTATTATTGGGAATGCCGGTGCTGAGTTTGATTGGCGCAATTGCCGTGGCGTTGACGTTGGGATTAGGCAAAGGCGGCGCATTATTAGCGGTGTTGGTGTTGCCGTTGTATGTGCCCATGTTGATTTTTGCCAGCGGCGCGGTAGATGCCGCCATGTCGGGTTTACCGGTTGGCGGACATTTATCGATGCTGTCGGCAATTTTATTTGCTACGTTGACGCTGACACCGTTACCCACAGCAGTGGCGTTGAAAATGAGTTTAAGTTAAGCCGCGTTTTTTAAACAAAAACTTCCGCAACTCTTCAATCGCCAACATTCCCAATGCAAACGGTAAAATCATCAGCCACGTTTGCTCGGTCAATGGCACCGTACCAAAAATTAAATTCCCCCACGGCGTATAAATAATGGCAATAATCAACGTAATTTGTAGCGCAATACTCCAAATTATCATTGGATTATTAAACAAGTTCACACTGAATACACTGCGATTAGGCACTTTGCACAGAAAAACATTCATCGTTTGCATGATAATAATCGCGCCCAAACACGCCGTCGTCGCTTGCATATAAAGTGGATTTTGATTGTCTAAACTTTCGCCCCAATGCCAGCCGCCGCTATACAACACAAAGAAATACGCCGACATCGCGGCACACGCTTCAATAATACCCAAAAACAAATAGGCTCGGATTAACAGTCGACCATCGACAAGACGTTCTTGTTTGGAGCGTGGCGGGCGTTGCATAATTCCGGCATCAGGTTTTTCTGCACCCAACGCCAAAGCCGGTAGCGTATCGGTTCCTAAATCAATAATGAGAATTTGCAACACCGTTAATGGTAAAGGAATCTGCAACAATACAAATGCTAAAAACGGCACTAATTCTGGAATCGTGTGCGTTAAAATATAGGTGAAAAATTTGCGAACATTGTCATAAACTGCCCGACCTTCTTCAATCGCCGCAATAATGGTGGCGAAATTATCGTCCAATAAAATCATATCCGCCGCTTCTTTGGCGACATCCGTACCGGTAATGCCCATCGAAATACCAATATCGGCGAGTTTCAATGCGGGCGCATCATTCACGCCATCGCCCGTCACCGCGACAATATGATTTTTCTTTTTCAGCGCGGCAACAATTCGCATTTTTTGATCAGCCGCCACACGCGCAAAAATAATATCGGGTGCATTTAATGCTAGTCGCAATTGAATTTCTGATAATTTACGCAATTGGTCGCCCGTTATCACCAAAGGATTTTCAGTTCTTACTTGCCCGATTTTTTTACCAATGGCTACCGCTGTGTGCGGATGATCGCCCGTGACCATAATCACTTTAATTCCTGCTACATGGCATTGGCGCATTGCTTCCGACACTTCGGGACGCGGCGGATCTTCCAAACCCACTAACCCGCACAAAATTAACTCATTTTCTTGCGCTTCGCTGTTATGACCTTCATCGATTTCACGCCACGCAAAAGCCAAAACGCGCAAACCTTTATCCGCCATCGCTTCTTGCGCCTGAACAAAACGCTGGTGTAATTGGGCGGTCATCGGCACCATCGCATCGCCCTCTTGCACGCGCGTACATAATGGCAACACGGTTTCCAACGCGCCTTTGCAATACAGCACAACGCCTTTGGGCGTTTGGTGAATCGTTGAAATACGTTTGCGGTCGGTATCAAACGCGACTTCGTTAATTTTGGGATACGCTAACGTTTCACCCAAACAGGTTTTGGCGGTGTGAACCAGCGCGATTTCCATCGGATCGCCCAATGTTTTCGATTGCCCGTTATTCATGGTTTCTTTGAGATTGTGACAATGCAGCGCGTTTTCAAAAAATCGCCGATTCGCCACGATAATATCGGATTGGCGTTGTAACTCAGTCGTGGTGAATGATTGATTTTGTAAATAGACCGCACAAACGGACATTTTATTTTGAGTCAGGGTACCCGTTTTATCGGTACAAATCACTGTCGCGGATCCCAAGGCTTCTACCGATGGCAAATGCCGAATTAGCGCATTACGTTTTGCCATGCGTTGCGTCGCCATTGCTAACGATAACGTCACCGTAGGCAATAAACCTTCGGGAACATTGGCGACAATAATACCAATCGCGAACATAAAATTCGCCCAAAACGACAAACCGACACTTTGCCCAATGAAAAAGAAAATCACGCCTAACGTGACCGATAAGCCCGCGATAATTCGGCTTAAACGCATGATTTCACGTTGCAACGGCGAATCACTTTTGACGGCAGTTTGTGTTAAATGGGCAATTTTTCCGAATTCGGTGTGCATTCCCGTTGCAAAAACTAACGCTCGTCCTTCGCCCGAAACCACGGAAGTTCCGGCTAATAAAGTATTGCGGCTGTGTTCTAAACTTTCTTCGGTTGAGGGCAGGGCATCTCGTGCTTGTGCTTTGGATTCACCTGTTACCGTGGCGTTATTTACGCGCAATGAAAAGGCTTCGAGTAGCCGACAATCCGCTGGCACATTATCGCCTTCTTGCAGTAATAACACGTCACCTGGCACTAAATGTGCGGCTAAAATTTGTTGAATTTGATTGTCGCGTAAGACTTTAACGTAACTGGGTAATAACTTTTGTAACGCGCCAATTGCGCGTTCCGCGCGGTATTGCTGCCAAAATGAAAATAAACCATTCACTAAAATTACGCCTAAAATCGCATAACCCAATGTTTTCATGCCTTGGTTGGGTTGCTGCGATTCGGCAAAAAAAGCGAGTCCCGCCGCTAGCCATAAAATTAACGCGAAAAAATGAGTGAATTCTTTGACGAACCGTAACACCATTGATTCGCCACGCACTTCGTCAATTTGATTTTTACCGTATTCTTTGAGGCGATTTTCAACTTCGGCAGCCGTCAAACCTTCATGGCGGCTGTGCAAACTGGCGAGAGCTTCTTGGGTGGCAAATTGATGAATTTTCATGGCTGCACCTGCTGATTAGATTGGAATAAATTTACCTTTTGTCACACGCGGTTGAGCCGCTAAATCGGTGAAAGTTTGTACGTCAGAATACTGTCGCTGCGTCAAAATAGTTTGAACCGCATGTGCTTGGTTGTAACCGTGTTCAAACCAAAGTTGCCCGCGCGGTGTTAAATAATTTTTCGATTCTGACGCGATGATTGTTATATCACGCAAACCATTTTCCGCAGAAATTAACGCAGATTTGGGTTCAAAACGCACATCGCCTTGCGATAAATGTTCGTCGTCAGGCGCAATGTAAGGCGGATTGCTGACAATTAAATCGAATTTAATTTTGGGCAGCGCAGCAAACCAATCGCTCAAAATGAATTCGACATTTTGACAATTGTGTCGGCGAGCATTTTCTTTGGCAATTTCTAACGCCGCCGCACTGGCATCGACCGCAAAAATTTTTACATTCGGACGTTCGGCGGCGAGCGTGACGGCAATTGCGCCCGAACCGGTGCCTAAATCTAAAATGTTGCAGATTGAATTAGTCGGTATTTGCGCCAAACACAGCTCAATCAATAATTCGGTATCGGGGCGAGGAATCAACACATCGGGTGAAACGTTAAAATCGCGTGACCAAAATTCGCGCGTGCCGGTTAAATACGCAATTGGCACGCCGTCTAAACGTTTTGAAATCAATAAGTTAAAACGCGAAATGGTTGGCTTGTCCAAAAATTTATCGTTCCACGCACGCAAATAACTGCGATTTTTTTCCAGCACAAACGCTAATAACACTTCAGCATCTAAGCGCGGCGAATCGGAAGCCGTCGTTAAATAATCGGTGGCGTTATCGAGTAATTCTTGAATCGAAGCCATGTTGGAATCGTTCAAATTAGGTTGAGTAAACGTTGGGTTTCGATTTGAATTTTTTTGCGAAATAACAAAAATTTCCAACGTCGTCCGCCGCATTGTTTCCACAACATCGCCGAACGAATGCCGCCGAGTAGTCCGGCACGAATTTTATTCGCTACATCGGGACGCGATAAATAATCCGGCACGCCATTCACCATAATGCGTGGCTGCAATTTACTGACAGTTTGTAAATAAATATCACCTAAATTTGCCAACACATTTTCATGCTGCAAACCAAAATGATCGCGTTGCGCTTTGGCGCGTTCTACGCCGATAGAAATAGTTTTAAGCATCGGTTTTTGGTTGCTTAATTGCCGTTCCAAAAACACCATTGCCGCCGCATAACGCGCTTGATCGGGATACGCAATTTCATAACCCGTTAATTGCGTTTTAAGTCGCTCCAAACCTAATTTCAAATTCGCTAAATCGTTACCGTAAATATCTAGCACGCTGTCTGATTCGGTTTGTAATAAACTGCCGATGGTGGTTTCAAGTGCTAAATCGTCCGCTTTTCCGGTGGTGGCTAATTGTTCCACCAACGCAGCGGCTTGGGCAATACCTGCCAACGCAATCACTTGATTGGTTAATGTGTCGAGTTCCATATTTTAATAATCCTGAAAGTTAATAACGTGACGATTTTTTATTTCGATGTGAATGTGTGGATTTTTTGCCGGAGAAAATAATCAGTAATGACCACGCCATTAAAAAACATACACCGCCAATTGGTGTAATGGCACCCAACGCGGGTATATTCAAAATCGCCAACACATATAAACTACCCGAAAATAACACAATGCCCAAAAACATTAAAAACCCTGCCCATTTGAGCAATTTTGATTGCGCGTTGTGTTGCTGCATTAACGCCACGGCAATCAATCCGAAAGCGTGCCACATTTGGTATTCCACGCCCGTTTTGTAAACGACGAGTAATTCGGGGCTAATTATCGTTTTCAAACCGTGTGCGCCAAATGCGCCAAACACCACGCCTAAAAATGCGCTCATTGCGCCAAGAAATAAAAAAACAGAAGGCATTATTTTTCCAAAAGTCGCGGCATAAGTTGAACTAAATTACACGGTTTCGTGCGTGAATCGAGTTGTGCGTGAATAATCGAATCCCACGCCATTCGACACGCATTGGTCGAACCCGGTAAACAAAAAATATAAGTACCATTCGCCACGCCTGCCATTGCACGAGATTGAATTGTAGACGTTTTAATATCTGCAAACGATAACCAGCGAAACGTTTCGCCAAAACCGTCCAACACTTTGTCGAGCAACGGCGTAATCGCTTCGGGCGACCCGTCGCGACCGGTCACACCGGTGCCGCCGGTGCTGATAATTACGTCAATTTTTGCGTCCATAATCCAGTGCGACACGGTGGCGCGAATTTGATAAATGTTGTCCGGCACAATTTGTTTGTCCGCGACAAAATGCCCCGCGTTAATAATTCGTTCTGCTAACGTGTCGCCTGATGTGTCATTGGTGGCGTGGCGCGAATCGGAAACCGTCAGAACGGCGATATTTAAACTTTTGAAATGAGTCATCATCAATCCACCGATTCTATTAACTTTCCATCTTTGAAAATTCGATCTTTATTTTTTTTACCGTTTGACAACCATTCGGTTGCGATGCCTTCCAGTTTGCCGTTATAAAAAATCGCTTCATTACTTTGTTGCCCATTTTCGTACCACATTTTTGCAACTCCATGTTGTTTGCCGTCTTTAAAATGAATCTCTGCTTTTTTATAACCGTTACGGTAATAGCCTTGAAATTCACCGGTGAACGGCGTGGTTTCCTGCGGCACAAAAGCAAGATTATCTCTTTTTTCGATGCGTACCGTAATGCGTTCTTCGGGTATTTTGTTTTTTTCAGAATCACAACCTAACATCAGCAAACACAATCCAATGACGCACATTATTTTTTTCATCAATGTTTTCTCCAATTTTTACAGCTTAGGTTTCATTCGACGTTTTTTAACTTTAGTCGGAACCACGGCGACCTCTTTTACTTTTACAGGACGCATTTTCAATCGCGCCAACACTAAACCGATTTCAAATAATAACCACATCGGCACCGCTAACAACGTTTGCGAAATGACATCCGGTGGCGTTAAAAACATTCCAATGATAAACGCGCCAACAATGACATACGGACGTTTTTCGACCAAACTTTCCACCGTTGTAAAACCTGACCAAACGGCGACAATCGTAAAAATCGGCACTTCAAAACAGATGCCAAATGCAAAAAATAACGCCAACACAAAATCGAGATAGGCTTCAATATCGGTCATCACCGTTACGCCGGTAGGTGCGGCGGAAGTGAAAAATGCCAATGCCAACGGAGCCACGACAAAATACGCGAATGCCACGCCACAATAAAATAAAAAGGTGCTGGCAATTAACAGCGGAAAAATGGTGCGCTGCTCATTTTTATACAAAGCCGGCGCGAGAAATCCCCAAAATTGATACAAAATAAACGGCACGGACAAAAAAACGGCCGTCAATAACGACAATTTAAACGGAGTCATGAATGGCGACGTGACATTCGTGGCAATCATGGTGCTATTTTGTGGCAAATGTGCCATTAACGGTTGCGCCAATAACGCATAAATATCGTTCGCATAGATCGACAACGGCAACGCCAGAAACGCAATACACAAAACGATGTGCAGCAACCGATTACGCAACTCAATTAAATGCGCGATAAATGGCAATTCAGCGGACGATGATTTATTCATGATGGGACGGTTTCGTTTGAGAGGGTAAAATTTCCTCAGAAAGTGGGTCTAACTTTGAGGTGATTGGCGGAGTTTTTTCATCGTTTAAATACGTCATACTTTCATTTTCTTTTAATAATTGCCGAATTTCTTCCGCGTGAAATTCTTGGCTGATTTCAACTTTTACGTTGGCAATCATTTGGTGAATTTTACCCATCCAAAATCCCGCCATTCGTGCCACTTTCGGCAACCGTTCGGGACCAATTACCAGCAAACTGACCAAACCCACCATTACTAATTCTGAAAATCCGACATCAAACATAATCTTTCATTACTCATTTTTGTTTTCGATGGTTGCATTATTACAGCACTGTTATCAACATACAAGGCACAAAAAAGCGCAGGAAATAAGCCAATCTACGAATACAGACACTAATATTAAGGTCTGTCATAAGTAGGAAAATCCTGTAGAATTTCAACTTTCTACCTGAAATTTGGATTATTCACTTATGACATCCGCTAAATATCGTTCGATTTTTTCGCCTTCAACGGCACAACAACGCAAAGAAAATTTCGACAATTATTGGGAATTCACTCAACAACACGGCGGCGAATTCTTAGAACAAGACCGCGATTTAGTTGTTAAACGCGCCAAACTCGAATACTTTCAAAATCATCCCGTTAAATTACGCACACCGCTTGCCCATCCGGAAGCGTTTTATCGCAATTACGTCGATATGCAGGATGAACCTGCGTCGTTGGATAA
This sequence comes from uncultured Pseudomonadota bacterium, assembly GCA_903870545.1. Taxonomy (GTDB): domain Bacteria; phylum Pseudomonadota; class Gammaproteobacteria; order Methylococcales; family Methylomonadaceae; genus UBA10906. The sequence continues at coordinate 94,286 of CAIQDI010000033.1, read as the reverse complement.
AATTACGTTGCTGTTAACGGGAATGTATAAATTCGCCCGGCATGAATGGGTGGGCATTAAAGGCGCGTGGGACGTGGCTCCCAGTATGGCGAATTGCACCAATCTCGAAGACAAAATCAGCCGCATTCATTTGGCGGAAGAATTTTGTCATGTTCGATTGTTCGATGAAATGCTGAAAACGTGCGGTTTAGACAAAGTGGAATGGGTGCCGTTATCGCCGTGGAAAGAAAAAATGTACGAACAATTTCCGAAATTTCCTGGTTTATTGATTGATACACCGGCATTTGTCACCGAATTGATGGGCGTGACGTTTTATTTTCATTTGTACCGTTTATTTGATGAAGTGCTTGCTGGCGAACCCGAAGTGCGTGATCGATTAAAAGAGTTGCTCGACGAAATTACCATTGACGAAATCGCACACGTTGGACAGCGTCGCAATTTTATTGGTGATACTGGAATAAAAGTAGCGAAATGGTTAGTAAAACCGTTTTACACGATGTTCTTCAATGACATTCCTGAAGTAGGGCAGTTATTCGACGTGAAAAAAATGATTCAAGACGGCGAAGCCTTTGATTTCAACACCGTCCCCGATTATATGATTGCAAAAAGCTGGATTCCGTCTTATTGCAAAGTGTAGATTTACATTTCTGACATCGCTTGTCGAATCCATGCTTCGGCTTCAGCGTTAATATCAGCGGCTTTGCGTCCTTTAGTTTGAATGGGCGCACCGATTTTTACTTTGATTGTGCCAGGATATTTCAAAAAACTGTAACGCGCCCAAAAGTCGCCGGCATTATGGACGACCGGAATCACGGGAAATCCCGATTTATGCGCCAACATCGCCCCGCCCATGTTGAACGGCAATACTTCGCGTGCGCCTGCGCGGGTGCCTTCGGGGAAAATCAACACCCAAATACCTTCGTTCAAGTATTTCGTGCCGTCTTTCACCAAACTTTTCAACGCGCCACGGGCGTTACGTTTATCAATTACGATGGATTTCAACAATAATAACGACCAGCCCCACAACGGTAAATATAACAATTCACGTTTTATCACGGCGGATTGCGTCGGTAAAATATAGCGCAACGCCAATGTTTCCCAAGCGGATTGATGATTACTGAAAATAATCGCCGCTTGTTCGGGATTGACATTTTCCAGACCTTCTACTTCGTATTTCAAACCGACACATACTTCCATCGACCAGAGCATTAAACGACACCACAAACGCCCAATTTTGTAACGCAATTCAAACGATGCCCAAAATAGCAAAAATAAAATGGTCGCTTCAATCGTCGCGGTAAAAAAAATACTGAAAAAAAGTAAAGTCGAACCGATGTAATTTTTCGGACGATTATCGACCGATGAGGGATTTTGCTGCGTCATGTAAATTCTCAAAAAGTGAAAGGGAAGTTAAAAATTCTGGATTATGTTGTAACGTTTTTGCGCCGTTACCTGTTTTGACTAAAATGGGTATTGCGCCAGCAGTTTGCGCGGCTTGAATATCGCGTAACGAATCACCAATAAAATAAACATCTTTTAAATCAACCGCGTAATCTGCGGCGAATTTTTTTAATAAACCCGCTTTGGGTTTTCGGCATTCACAACTATCGTCAGTTTGATGTGGACAAAAATAAATGGCTTCAATTTTTCCGCCCAAATCAGCCAGCGCGTCACGCATTTTGTCGTGAATTTTGCTTAACGTTTTTTCGTCGAACAAACCACGCGCCAAACCTGATTGATTGCTGATGACCACAACACGAAAACCGTGTTGATTTAATAGCGCAATCGCTTCTAAACTGTTTTCGATTGGCAACCATTCATCGGGCGATTTTATAAATTCGTCCGAATCGTGGTTAATCACACCGTCGCGGTCGAGCAGAATGTATTTTTGCATCGTCAAAATTGATAAGAAACACGCAACATCAATTCACGCGCTTCAGCAGGTAATGGCGGATGGAACCCATTGTATTGCTGAACATATTGATAACGCGCATTGAAAACATCGTATAAACCCAACCCAATTTCCGCGCCTTTAATCGGCATATTTTGATAGCGCAAATAGGTGTTATAAAGCCATTCGGGTTTGTAATGCGTCAATTCATTTCCGCTGTAACCTAATCGATCACTCATGAAAATTAAATTGTGATTAAACGATAAATTTGATGTGAAATTAAACGTGTGATTGAGCGTCACTTTGTGCGTTGGAAACCCTAAATTCATATTCGGATGCACCACAGTTCCATCAGCATTTGTCGCTTGATAATAACTGAAAGCGGAATTTTGCGCGGACTGGTAAAACGAATAATTTAAATCAAAATGCCCCAATGTCGCATTTTTATATTTCACACCTGATTCAATACCGTAAGTGGCGAGAGCTTTTGAATTAACGTAATAATCATCAAAATTTGCATCAAATGAATAATCAAAAATATGCTTTATTTGTGTGTAAAAAATGTTTGAAACCACTTCAAAATTGTTTGAAAACGCATAGCCCAATTCCATTTCGTAGGTTTTCGCTAATTCTGGAACAAGAGTATTCACATGTCGTCCCAGTTTATTTTGTTGGTCATATTCAAGATTCATTTGGTAATCGCCACCCGTTGGTGCTTGAAAAGCGTGCGTATAAAGTAATTTGTAATGAAATTTATCGAGCTGTTTGGTCAATGCCAAACGCGGCTCGAGATTGGTACCGAATTGACTGTAATTATCAAAGCGTAAACCCGCTAATAAATCGCCAAAATCCGTTTTATAAACCCCTTCGGCATAAGCGGTGTAATCCGTGAAAATAGGCAATTTCCCATTAAAACCTGAAACAATCTGCGTGTATTCTTCGATTTGATAGCTATTTCCGAGCGCAAAATAACTGCCAGAATCCGTCATCCACGTCGCTTTTGTGTCAAATTTATAATGATCAACAATCACCTTTTCTTGTAATTTTGTGGGTTTGCCATTTTCATAATGCTTTGAACGTTCCCACGGACTTTGTCGCGAAAAATCAAAAGCTGAATTCACTTTGAAATTAGCATTAAATTCATGCTCAAACCCTAAATTTGTGGCGTAAGTATTAAATGCGTTGTTCAAATAAGTATTTTTTGCCGCTATCTTGTCGGCAAAACCGTCACGACTTTCAACATTGTATTCGTCAGACAACAGGCGAATTTTAAAATCTTTATATTTCAAACCCAAATTGCCGTATAACGAAGCCAATTGACTGTTATTTGCCATATCAAAACTACTGCCGTGCGCGTCGGTGTAAAGCCTGTCGCTACGTTGTGATTCATTGGCTTTGCCAGAAAAACTGATTTCTAAATCATCGAAGATTTTACCCGCTGCAACATTGATGTTTTTACGCGCTTCGCCTCGTTCAAACCGTCCATAATCTGTGGTGATAGCCAGTCCATTGGCTTGTTTGGCATTTTTGGTAATGATATTCACCATTCCCATTTCAGCAAAATTGCCGCTGATAATTGAATTTGAATCGCGAATAACTTCGATTCGGTCAATTTGTTCAATCGGAAAACGTCCGCCAAATGCTGTCGTTCCAAAACGTCGTTCTGTCAGCATAATCCCATCAACAAACACCGACATTTTGCCTTCATCCGCTTGAATACCGCGAACGCCCAAGCCGATTTCGTTATTCATATTTACACCGAACGTAAAGCCTGGAATCTGCTGCAATACATCGACTAAATCGCGTGCGCCACGAGTTAAAATTTCTGCGCCGCTAATTGAACTGACAATGTTCGCCGCTTCGTTTGCACAGGCGGCTTGTTGCGATGCACCCAAAAATACCGGTGTTTCCATCAATTCCTCGATTGAAATATCTTCAACATCAACATTTTTCAAATTAGAACACGTCAAATTTTTTTTAGCGTGAACACTCCCACAGCCGTAAATTATTATTGTGTAAAATGCCAATTTTAATAGGTTGTGGGAAGTCATAGGTTTCTACGCTTGTAACTTAGAAATATCCGCGCAAGTTAAAAATTGCGCTGACAATAAATTCAGCAACGCCAGGCGATTGGCGCGTAATTCTAAATCGTCACAATTTACCATTACGCCATCAAAAAAGGCATCAACAGGTTGTTTCAATTCTGCCAAACGATTTAACGTTGCTTGATAATCACGTTTTTCAAGCAACGGTTGAATGTCCGCCGCCGATTTTTTTGCTAATTCGTGTAGCGTAATTTCAACAGATTCAACCAATTTACCAATCGTTTCAGCAGGCAAATCGGATTTTTTCAAAATGTTCAAAATACGTTTATTTGCCGCCGCTAAACTTTCGGCTTCGGGCAATTGACGGAATGCTTTCACGGCTTCTAAACGTTGCATGAAATCTAACGGTTCAGCTGGGTTCACGGCTAAAACCGCTTCAAATTCATCAGCGGTAAAACCTTTGTCTAAAGCGTAACCTTTCAAACGTTCAAAAATGAAATCCGTCACGAGCGTTTGTGTTTTAGTTTTGTCGAATTCGTGAGCAAATAATGACAATGCAAATTCAGTCAGCGCGTAAATATCGAGTTTTAAATCGTGTTCAATCAGAATTCTTAAAACACCCAAAGCCGCACGACGTAACGCATACGGATCTTTATCGCCTGTTGGGATTAAGCCAGCACTGAAAATTCCCGCCAACGTGTCGAGTTTTTCAGCCACCGCCACGACGCAACCCATTTCGCTGGTCGGAGTCGCGCCACCGGCTTGTTTTGGCAAATAATGCTCTTCAATTGCTAACGCCACTGCCGAATTTTCACCATCCGCCAGCGCGTAATAACGCCCCATCGTGCCTTGCAAATTACCAAATTCGCCGACCATTTCAGTCATTAAATCGTTTTTCGCTAAAAAAGCGGCACGTTTTGCGAGTTCAACATCGGCGTTAATTTTTGGCGCAATGTATTCAGAAATTTTGACTAAGCGTTCAACTTTTGCCGCAACCGTTCCTAATTTTTCTTGAAAGACGATAGTTTCCAAACGTGGCGCGAAATCCGCCAGTGAATAACGGCGGTCTTGTTTCCAGAAAAATTCGGCATCCGCTAAACGTGGCGTAACCACGCGCTCATTCCCATTTTTGATGGATTCAGGATTGGTGCTTTCGATGTTGCTAAACGTGATGAAATAAGGGCGCAACGAACCGTCGGTATTTTTCACGGGAAAGTATTTTTGATTTTCCTGCATCGTGGTAATCAACACTTCAGCAGGCAACGCTAAAAAGCGTTCATCAAAATGCCCTGTAATCGGCACTGGAAATTCATTTAACGCCGCAATTTCTTCGAGCAAATCGTCTTCAATATGCGCGATGCCGTTCACTGATAAAGCGGCTTTTTCGGCATCGGCACGAATCTGACTTTTTCGCGTATCAAAATCGGCAATGACTTTGCCTTGTGAAAATAAAATCTCGGCGTAATTTTCAGGTTTTGAAATCGTCAGATTTTGTGGCGCGTGAAAACGATGCCCGCGTGTTTGATTGCCTGTTTGCAAACCCAAAATTTCGGTTTCAATAATTTCTTCGCCATAAAGCAACACCGCCCAATGCACAGGTCGAACAAATTCAACCGCGAAACTTCCCCAGCGCATGCGTTTAGCAATCGGCAAATTTGAAATACTTTTGCGAATAATGTCCGGAATCAATTTTTGCGTCGTTTGACCAGCAATCGTTTGTGTACACGCCAGCCATTCGCCTTTGTCGGTTTTTAAGCGTTCGAGTTGGTCAAATTCCACGCCGCAACTTTGCGCGAAAGCTAACGCTGCTTTACTCGGTGTGCCGTCTGGTTGAAAAGCGGCTTGAATGGATACGCCGCGTTTTTGTACGGTTTTATTGGCTTGTGAACCTTGTAAATTTTCAATAAAAACCGCTAAACGACGTGGCGCGGCGAAACTTTTTACGTTTGAAAAATCGAGTTCCGCTTCGTTTAAACCTTGCACGATGCCAACGGTTAAAGCGTTGCTTAATTTCAATAATGTTTTCGGCGGCAATTCTTCGCAACCCAATTCAAATAATAAATGTTGAGCTGTCATTTAGTTGGCTCCTTGCGTGTTCAACAGTGGAAATCCTAAGGCTTCGCGTTTGGCATAATAGACTTCGGCAACGGCTCTCGACAATGTGCGAACGCGCAAAATATAACGTTGGCGTTCAGTCACAGAAATCGCGTGGCGTGCATCGAGCAAATTAAATGTGTGTGACGCTTTCAACACCATTTCGTAAGCAGGCAACGGTAAATCTTCCAAAATCAATTTTTGGCATTCTTGTTCGTAAATTAAAAAACTGTGGAACAAAAAGTCTACATTGGCGTGGTCAAAATTGAACGCTGACATTTCGACTTCGTTTTGATGAAATACATCGCCGTAAGTCACTACGCCGTTTGGTGTTTCTGTCCAAACCAAATCATAAACGCTGTTCACGCCTTGTAAATACATCGCCAAACGTTCTAAACCGTAAGTGATTTCACCTGTGACAGGACGGCATTCTAAACCGCCGACTTGTTGAAAATAGGTGAATTGCGTGACTTCCATGCCGTTCAACCAAACTTCCCAGCCCAAGCCCCACGCGCCCAACGTTGGCGATTCCCAATTGTCTTCCACAAAACGAATATCGTGTTCCAACAAATCAAAACCCAACATTTGCAACGAACCTAAATACAGCTCTTGAATGTTTTCAGGCGACGGTTTAAGCATAACTTGGAACTGATAATAATGCTGCAAACGGTTTGGATTATCACCAAAACGCCCATCCGTTGGACGACGTGACGGTTGCACATACGCCGCTCGCCAAGGCTCTGGGCCAATGGCGCGTAAAAACGTCGCGGGGTGAAAGGTTCCTGCACCGACTTCTAAATCTAGCGGTTGCAGCAGCACGCAACCTTGTTCTGCCCAATAAGTTTGTAGGGCTAAAATTAGCCCTTGAAAAGTAGTTACTTTTTGATTGATTGTTGACACAATTTTGACCAAATTAAACGAGAAAAGAGGGCTAATTATAGCGGAAAATTTGTATTCGATTATTTTTCAGCAACCAACATACGCTCTAACGGACTATTTGGCGCAAATTCGACCGGTTTTTCAGTTATCGATTCACACACCGCCAGCAACGCATGCACACTTTGTAATTGCGTGGTGCGTTGTTGTTGAAACTGCTCAATAGCGGCAATTACTTCGGCAGTCAAACTCGCCAAGCCTTGCGAAATGCCTTTATTCAAGCCGCGCACCGCACATTTTTCGAGCGACGGTTGGCATTTTTTCAAAATAAAAAACGGCACCAGCCACGACAATCCACAAACCAACGTGCTGTGAATCGCAAAATCCACATTCAAATAATGATCGTGCGTTTGATTGCTTTCATAATAACCATTCAGCACTTGAAAGCCGACCCAACTCATCGCCGCTAACGGCAACACAATTTCTGCCATTGCCACGAATTTTAATAACGCGCGTTGCACGATATTTCCACGTTGCGCCAACGCTTGCCGCGTTTGAAGTTCAACGTAGGAATTGAATTGTTTTTGAGCTTTTTCGCGCAACGGTAAAAGTTGTAATTCCAGCGGCGTAATCGGAAATCCCAATTTTTGCGCGTCGATAATCAGCATATTTAACGCATCGTCAAAACGAGTTTGCGCCCACTCATCCCAAAGTGAAATCAGGTTTTTTGTGTTTAATAAATCGTTAACGTGTTGGGCAAAATGTTCGGCTAACGGTTGAAGCCGCCACGCAAAACCCTGTTGTAATTGTGCGGCGGTCGCTTTCCAATTTGAATGCCAGTGATGCGGTAATTTTTTCAACGCGGTTTCATTGCCGAATGGTACGAGATAATTTTGTAACTGATTTTGCAACAGGTGAACGCGAACGTGTTTGCCGTGTATTTCCAGTTGTTCGATAGTTTTTTGCGTGGCGAGCGATGTTAATGTTTCGGTTAATTGGCAGAATTCATCGTTTAAATTTAAGTCGATGTCACAACAGGTTTTAAAAATAAGTGGCGCGTTAAATCCAGCCAGTGTTAACTGCTTTTCAAAATCGGCGGCTTGTTCAAAAACGCCTCTGTCCCATTGATTTAAAATAAATAACCACGCATGCGTTGCGCCTTCAGCGAGTAATAATCGCCACGCTTTTTCGTCTCGATAGCGTTCAGGACTGACAACGTAAATCAACACGTCGATGTGCGGCAACCAGTTGAAAACCAATTCTTTGTTGTGCGCGTTTGTGCTGTCAAAATCAGGCATATCAATCCACACCACATTTTTTTGCGCGGCATCGTCATGATTTGCAACGCGAATATCCGTCAGCGGCAAATTGGGCAACGACATTTCACGATGGTGAAAAAGCGTCACTTCTTTTGAAGTCGGGCGCGTCATTCCCGCTTTTGCAATCGGTTTTCCGGCTAATCGATTGAGTAACGAACTTTTGCCCACGCCCGTTCCGCCCATAAACGCCACGATTAACGGACGCGATTCACGCAAATCCTCGCCGCCTCCATTTTCAAAAGGGGAGAAAAAATCTTCTTTTTTGACATGCGTTAACGGGGTTTGCTGGGGATTTAGCCAACCCAATTCAGAAGCCTGTTGCGTCCAATCTTCGACGCTTTGTAAAAGTTCAGAGTAATCGTAAGCCATGCGGTTTTTCATTAAATTGGGTTTCAATAACGGCAAGTTGTTCGGATGAAATCGCAAAATGCGTGTCGGTTTTTAAGTGTTTCGGCAAAGCGGTCAAGCGGTGCGCGAGTGGCGCGAAAATTTGTTTTTTTACGGCGGCAAGTTGTTGAGTTTTCAAATCCGCTTCCACTTTTTTCATGTAATTGCCAATTGCGCTTTCCGTGAGTAAATTCGTCAACATTAACATCGCCGGCGCAATCGCTAAATCATGCAGCCCAATTCCGCCCGTGTACAACGTCAACGCAATAACGGCAGCATCTGCGGCGACACGAGTGGCGCGTAACGTATTCAAAACCAGCGGCTGTTCTGCTAATTTTGAATAAAGTCCTTGCGCCGCTTGTTCAACATCTTGCTGGAAATTTTGGTGATAATCCTCGGCAGAAAGCTGGAATTCTTGTAAAACGTCGGTGCGATTTTGACGCAATTGTTCGCTCAATTCGCGCCACAATGAAGGCGTATTTTTAGCCAATAATTCATGCGCTAACTCGGTCAACGTGTGGTTAATCAGCTGCGTTAAAACAATCATTTCGTGGCTTCGTTGCGGATGATTTCGACTTTTACCCAATCGCCGCACTAATTTTAACGGATACAGTAAAACCTTTCGCGCGGTCACCATCACTTTCGCCATACTTGGAATTTCGAGTAACAATAACAATTCGGCAATCGCTTGTTGAAAGGTTTCGTAGTGGCGCGGATGATTCAAATAATCTCGCGCATAATCGTTCAACGCCTGCTCAATCTTGTCATCAACCAGCGTTTGCCACGCTTGATAAATTTCGTGTTCGGCGCGTAACGGTTTCGTCCATTCTGCCCAATGTATTTGGACTAATTTTTGTTCGCGCCGAGGCTGTTTTTCGCGTTGAACTTTTTTCGCCAATTCAAACACAACGTGCCGTTTCGATTCGGGAATTTCAGGTGATTTTGTCCTTTGTTGATACAAAAACGGAATGACTTCGGGAAAATTATCACGCCGATAATCCGCCCATTTTTCTTTGAGTGATTCTAAAATAATTGCTTCCGAACCTTCGCTTAATTTATTGACGCAAATGAGCGTCGGTTGGCGCAACGGTTCGATGAGTTTGAGCGTATCCCAAACGGTTTGATCGGCGTATTTTTCTTTGCTGACCACTAAAATAATTACGTCCGCCAGCGCGATTGTTTTTAAAACCCCTTCGCGATAATCGGTTGAGTCAATCGAATCGAAATCGGGCGTATCCCAAAGTAACGTCGGCGGTAAAAAATCTTCGCTTTTTGCAGCGGAGCTAGGAATAATTTGTTCCACGGTATAACAATCAAAACGATTTTTACTTAAATTTTCGCGTGAAAGTGGGACGAATGGCGCGAAATAACGAGCTAAATCGTGGCAATCGGATAACGCTATTTGATGACAAAAACCGTGCGGATGAACGGTGTAACCCGCTAATGGACTGACTCCCGCCTTTTCGGATTGCAAAAAAACATTCGTCAATGAGCTTTTACCGGCTTGCGTTGGGCCAATAATCGCACACGATAATGGCAACGTTTTGAGATATTGACCTTTACGAAAAAACGCTTCCGCCAACGTGAGCTGTTCAAAAACGAGTTGGTATTGACGCGCTTCGTGTAGGTTGGAATTCAAAACAACGTGATAGCGTTGTCGGAGCAGAGAAATAAATTCCAGCATAAAAAAATCGGCTTAGGTTTATAATAACCGCGTATTTTACTTTGTTTGTTCCGTTAGCGTTATTATCCGATTCATTTTTTAATTCGAGACACTTTCATGAAAAAATTACCCCTTGTTTTGTTGCTATTCAGTTGCAGTCTTTTAATGGCTTGCAATGGTCAAGAAATCAACGCACACAGTGAAAAAACTGCTTATAAATCAGTGAAAATGATTAAAAATCATTTGACCGAAGATAAGCGTGTCGAATATGAAATGTCTTTTTGGATGATTCGCGATGCCAAAAAAGATAATGCTGAATTTTTGTCAGCCGTCGATGGCAAAAAAGCGGACGAAATTATTGCAATGGGCAAAGAAATTTACGCACAACGTAAATCTGCTGGTTTCGCCGAATATCAGCAATACAAAACATGGGAAGAAATGATGGCAAAATACGATCGTGACCGTATCAAACAAGGCAAGTCAAAGACAGATATTAAAGAAAAAATTAACGATCCGCAAAGCGGCAATCGTGACGTTATTTATAGCATGTAGTCATGAAAAATTCTTCGCAGTTGTTTATCAAAAAATGGACTCGGATGGGTGTTACGCTTTGCTTATGTGGCGCGTTAACGTGTGTGGCGAGCGATGACAAACGCGAAGCAGAATTTGCGGCGGATATTCAAAAAACGTTAAATTTTGGTCATGCGGTTTGGTTAGAAACGCCCGGAAAAAAATTTTTAAGTTTGTATACCGATACGGCAAAAAATTCCCGTCACGGTGTCGTTATTCTGTTGCATGACACCGGCGGAAATCCGAATCAACAAGCGATAATCAAACCGTTACGCACCTTTTTTCCTGAACATCACTGGGCAACTTTGTCGATACAATTGCCGGTGCGTGAAGCAGATGCAGCAGTTCAAGATTACTACGCGCTCTTTCCTGAAGCCAAAGCACGATTAGTGGCGGCAATCAATTTTGCCAAAACTGAAAAGGCGGAAAAAATTGTCGTGATTGGTTACGGGTTAGGCGGTTTGATGGCGAGTTATACGTTGAGTGAAAAAATAGCGGACGTGAATGCGTTGGTGACGATTAGTTTACCGGTGCCTGAAACCAGTGATTTGACGGCACAAACATTGCGGTTTATGCCAAAATTGACACTGCCCATGTTGGATATTTATGGCGCGTCAGATTTACCGAATGTGGTCAATAGTGCGCGAGAACGGCAAGTGGCGGGCAAAATAAATTCAAATTATCAACAAGTTAAAATTGACGACGAAGGGCATTTGTATTTGCACGACGAAGGTTTGTTGGTGAAGCGGATTTACAGTTGGATTGATAAAATAACAAATCGTAACACGACAGAATCGTTGCAATCCCAAGAACAGGGCAAGTAAAGCTACTTACCCCGCTGCTGCTGTTATTTTATTTAGCTATTGGCGCGTTGCTCAACACGGTCGTGTTGGCTTCTGCACTGGCAGCATTACAAACTGGATGTCCCCAACCGCTGACACTTTTTCCGTCAGTTCCAATGTCAAAAACGATATTGTCAGATTTATCGCCTGCCACGCCACCAGGTATTTTATCCAGTGACAATAAATGGCGCGTACGCCAAGCGATATTGTGATCTGCACACGAACTATCGCCACTCACACCGATTGCCCCGACCAATTTCCCCGTCGTGTTATAAAGTGCCAAGCCACCCCCAAAAACATTCACACCACCAATTCGTTTGCCAACCAAAGCATCTTTTGCGGTGCCAAAGTTAGCGGTCGTTCCAGCATAAGCAACGGAGGTATCAACCGGATTACTTTCTTGCAAGCCAAATAAACTGCCGCCTGGTTGAACGGCTGAATACAAATTAGCCGTTGATAAAGATAAGCCTGGCAAACTAAAAGAATTAGCCGTATTGGCTTTTTGTGCAGAAATCACACGGCTACCTGGCCATTGATCGCCAGTTGCCACGCCTGTTTTTGCCACCGCACAGACTTCGCCTGCACGATTCACAATCGTTCCCCACATATTTAAACCAAAACCGCCGTTACTTTGCGATTGTGCTGTTTTCAATGTGCTTTGTAATTGTGCAAAAGTAGGAACTTCTTTACAGTCTGCGGCTTCTGCAACGCTTACTGTGGCAGACAATGCGATGGTTGCAACCGCAAAAGAAAGTTTTTTTAACATGAAATTTACTCCGTTTTTTTCTGTGTAAACTACACCGGTTGGCGCAGCGATTTAGAATAATAACGCAATCCAATTATGCGAGCAAGATGGAATTCTATTCTTTTTCATGGCATATTTTCTGCCTTGTGAGTGCTTTAAGATTCCTTTACTATGCTTTAACATTTTTTCATTTTGAATTTAAAATCACCATGCAAACTCCAGAAACCACCTTATCCGCGAATTTTATTCGTCAAATTGTCGCTAATGATTTAGGCGTAAACAAAAATAATGGCAAAGTTGCCACCCGTTTTCCACCTGAGCCGAATGGTTATTTACACATTGGTCACGCAAAATCGATTTGTTTAAATTTTGGTACAGCGTTAGAAAATAACGGGACTTGTAATTTGCGTTTCGACGATACCAATCCTGAAAAAGAAAGCGTCGAATACATGGAATCCATCAAACGCGACGTGGCGTGGCTGGGTTTTGAATGGTCAGAATTGCGTCATGCGTCGGATTATTTTGAGCAACTTTATCACTATGCAGTCGAATTGATTCAAAAAGATTTGGCGTATGTGGACAGTTTATCGGCGGAAGAAATTCGCCTTTATCGCGGCACATTGACGCAAGCGGGCAAAGAAAGTCCAGATCGCACTCGTTCGATTGAAGAGAATTTAGATTTGTTTGCGCGAATGCGTGCCGGTGAATTTGCTGACGGACAATTTGTGTTGCGTGCCAAAATCGATATGGCTTCACCGAATATGAATTTGCGTGATCCGGCGATTTATCGGATTCGCCGCGTGCATCATCAACGCACCGGCGATGCGTGGTGCATTTACCCGATGTACGATTATACGCATTGTATTTCTGATGCAATCGAAGGCATTACGCATTCGCTTTGCACGCTCGAATTTGCTGATCACCGTCCGCTTTATGATTGGGTTTTGGAACAATTACAAACGCCATGTCATCCGCAACAAATTGAATTTGCGCGGTTACAACTGGAATACACGATTGTTAGCAAACGAAAATTGAATCAACTTGTGACTGAAAAACACGTTTTGGGTTGGGATGATCCACGTTTGCCAACGATTGCCGGTTTACGTCGCGCCGGTTTTACGCCGCAAGCGATTAAAGATTTCTGCGAGCGCATTGGCATTACCAAACAAAACTCGTGGATTGAAATGGGTGTGTTGGAATACTGCATTCGTGAAGATTTAAACGTGAATGCGTTTCGGGCGATGGCGGTTTTAGAGCCGTTGCGCGTCGTGATTACCAATTATCCAGACGATAAAATCGAAAATTTAGAGGTTTCAAATCATCCGCAACGTGAAGAATTCGGCAAGCGAATTGTGCCATTTTCAAAAACAATTTTGATTGAACGTGACGATTTTTCTGAAAATCCACCATCGAAATACAAACGTTTGAGCGTGGGCGAAGAAGTGCGTTTGCGTGGCGCGTATGTGATTCGGTGTGACGAAGTGATTAAAAATGCAGACGGTGACATTGGCGAATTGCGGTGCAGTTATGACGAAAATACGTTGGGGAAAAATCCCGAAGGGCGCAAAGCAAAAGGTGTAATTCATTGGGTGTCTGAAGCGCAATCGCACGCGGCAGAAATTCGATTGTACGATAGATTGTTTACTGTGCCGCAACCGGATAGTGAAGAAAACTTTTTAGACGTGGTCAATCCGAATTCGTTACAAACCCTGAACTTGTGCCGCGTGGAAGCTAGTTTAAAAACTGCAACCTTAGAAAATCGTTATCAATTTGAGCGTACGGGCTATTTTTGTTTAGACAGTGATAGCACGCACGAAAAATTAGTGTTCAATCGTACTGTGACACTGCGTGATAATGGACAGAAAGATTAGGTGTATTTTGCATTGACACACCTACCCGTTCTAATTTAAAGTTAGCCTCGCATAAATTAGCGTAACCATTAACTATAACAATAACTTTTTTGGAGTTTACATCATGGCAAAACCATTGATTCAAATGGCATTAGATTCTTTAGATTTCGACGCAACGATTTCATTAGCAAAACAAGTTGCGCCATTCGTTGATATTTTCGAAATTGGTACACCTTGTATCAAACACAACGGCGTAAACTTAGTAACAGCGTTACGTGCAGAATTCCCAGACAAATTGTTATTAGTTGATTTAAAAACAATGGACGCTGGCGAATACGAAGCGACTCCTTTCTACGCAGCTGGCGCGGACATTTGTACTGTATTAGGTGTTTCTGGTTTAGCGACTTGCAAAGGCGTTATCAAAGCAGCGAACGCTCACTCAGCTGAAGCACAAATTGATTTAATCAATGTTGATGACAAAGCAGCTTGCGCTCGTGCAACGGTAGCCGCTGGCGCACAAGTTATCGGTATTCACACAGGCTTAGATGCACAAGCAGCTGGCGATACACCGTTTGCTGATTTGAACTTGATTGCTGGTTTGAACTTAGGTGTTCGTATTTCAGTTGCTGGCGGTATTAACGCTAAAACTGTTCAAGACGTAGTTCGTGCAGGCGCAAACATTATTGTAGTTGGCGCAGCCATCTACGGTGCCGCATCACCTGCTGAATCAGCGCGTGAAATTCGTGAATTAGTTGACGCTGTTTAATTAAGGAAACCTTATGCACCAACAACTTATCTTAGATAAAATTACCAGTATTCTTGAAGCGACTGAAGAATCTTACGATGAAAAACTAACCGCTATGCTCGACGCGGCATCACGCATTTTTATTGCGGGTGCCGGTCGTTCAAAACTGGTCGGTAATTTCTTTGCAATGCGGTTGGTGCATGGTGGTTACAACGTCAATGTTGTCGGCGAGATTGTGACTCCAAGCATTCAAGCTGGCGATTTGTTAATTATCATCTCAGGTTCGGGTGAAACTGAACAGCTGGTTGCTTTCACTAAAAGTGCGAAAAAAATTGGTGCAAAAATCATGTTGATTTCTGCCCAATCAAAATCGACAATTGGCGATATGGCAGACGGTGTGTTCCAAATCGGACAATCTGAGTTGTACGGCAAAGTCGTTGGAATGCCAATGGGAACCGTTTTTGAGCTGTCAACATTAGTCTTTTTGGAATCTACTATTTCCCATATTATTCATGAGAAAGGTATTCCAGAAGAAATCATGCGTTCCAGACATGCCAATTTAGAATAAAAACTGACTATTGAAGCGAGTGATTTTAAAATCACTCACTTTAATTTTTAAAGTCACTTAGGTCAAAAATACGGGTTGCACTATTGAATCATTTTAATAGTGCAATTTTTTAATCCACTTAATCAAAGGGAAAAAATATGACATCGCGTAGAGAATTAGCGAACGCCATACGCGCGTTAAGCATGGATGCAGTTCAAAAGGCAAATTCAGGACATCCCGGCGCACCAATGGGTATGGCGGACATCGCCGAAGTGTTGTGGAATAACCATTTAAAACACAATCCAACCAATCCAAATTTTGCAGATCGCGACCGTTTTGTATTATCGAATGGCCATGGTTCAATGCTGATTTATTCGTTATTGCATCTTTCTGGCTACGATTTGCCGATGAAAGAATTGTCATCATTCCGTCAATTGCATTCAAAATGTCCAGGTCATCCCGAATACGGCTACGCACCAGGCGTTGAAACTACAACTGGGCCACTCGGACAAGGCATCACCAACGGCGTTGGTTTTGCAATGGCAGAGAAATTATTAGCCGACCAATTCAACAAACCGGGTCACGAAATCATTGATCATCACACCTATGTTTTCTTAGGTGATGGTTGTTTGATGGAAGGCGTATCACACGAAGCATGTGCGTTAGCGGGAACATGGGGTTTAGGTAAATTAGTTGCGTTCTGGGACGATAACAACATTTCAATCGACGGTCATATTGATGGCTGGTACACCGACGACACCGTAAAACGTTTTGAAGCCTACGGCTGGCACGTTCAATCTGTTGATGGTCATAACGCTGACGAAATCAATGCCGCCATCACAGCGGCTAAAGCAGTCACCGATAAACCATCCATGATTTGCTGTAAAACGATTATTGGTTTTGGTTCACCAAACAAAAGTGGCAGTCACGATTGTCACGGCGCAGCATTAGGCGACGCAGAAGTTGCGTTGACACGCGAAGCATTAGGTTGGACGCACGCGCCATTTGTGATTCCAGAAAATGTTTATGCAGGTTGGGATGCGAAAGCGAAAGGAGCAACAATCGAATCTGATTGGGATGCTAAATTTGCAGCTTATGCGGCAGAATTTCCTGAATTAGCGGCTGAATTCACACGCCGTACAGCCGGTGATTTACCCGCAAACTGGAAAACAGTTACTGACGCATTCATCAAAGCCACCAACGAAAAAGGCGAAAACTTAGCGTCACGTCAAGCATCGC
Source organism: uncultured Pseudomonadota bacterium (assembly GCA_903870545.1). Taxonomy (GTDB): domain Bacteria; phylum Pseudomonadota; class Gammaproteobacteria; order Methylococcales; family Methylomonadaceae; genus UBA10906. The sequence goes on along the minus strand of CAIQDI010000033.1, from coordinate 77,473 downwards.
AAAAAGCGATTGCGGGATTGGCGGAAATTTTGCCTGAATTTTTAGGTGGTTCTGCGGATTTAACCGGTTCAAACTTAACCAGTTGTGCCAGTTTCAAACACGTTAGCGGCAAATCAGTCGGCAATTACATTTCTTACGGTGTACGCGAATTTGGTATGTTCGCCATCATGAACGGTATGGCGTTGCACGGCGGTTTATTGCCATTCGGCGGCACATTCCACATGTTCTCCGATTATGCGAAAAGCGCGTTGCGTATGGCAGCATTGATGAAAATTCAAACCATTGCTGTCTTAACGCACGATTCAATCGGTCAAGGTGAAGATGGTCCAACGCATCAGCCTATCGAAAATACGTCAGCGTTGCGTTACATTCCAAATATGGATGTGTGGCGACCAGCGGATTCGACTGAAACTGCCGTGGCGTGGGTTTATGCGGTAGAACGCAAAACGGGACCAACTAGTTTGGTGCTAAGTCGTCAAGCGATTCCAGCCATTGCACACGATGACGCGCAAATTGCGGCAATGCGTAAAGGTGCTTACGTTATTTCTGAAGCCGCCGGCGATGTTGCCGTAATTTTGATTGCAACTGGTTCTGAAGTGACATTAGCGATGAAATCTCAAGCGGCTTTAGCGGCAGAAGGTATTCATGCTCGCGTCGTTTCTATGCCATCCACCAATGTTTTTGATCGTCAAGATCAAGCCTACAAAGACAGCATTTTATTACCGAAAGTCAAACGTGTCGCTATTGAAGCGGGCATCACTGATTTTTGGCGCAAATATGTTGGTTTAGAAGGTAGCGTCGTTGGTATTGATACATTCGGCGAATCTGCGCCTGGCAACGTGTTATTTGAACACTTCGGTTTTACGTCTGAAAACGTCGTCAAACACGTTAAAGCGGTGCTTTAATTTTTAAATTTTTAGCACAAGTCCTCGTACGTTTTGGCGTGCGAGGTTTTGACTTCATAACTACAAAAATAGGTGTCAATGTGAAAAAAAATAATTTACTTCAAGGTGCTATCATCGCATTGTTAGTGGCAAGTCCACTTGCTGCATTGGCGGGTCAATATCCAGCGGCTGATTTTGAACCCAAAGTGCTGTATCAAGATGAGTCTGTTAAATCAACGGCTGTGCCTGCTCCAGCGGCAAAATCTGTTGCTGCTGCTCCTGCTGTAGCAGCACCTGTGGTACAAGATGCAAAATATCCAGCAGCAGATTTTGAACCTAAAGTTTTGTTTAGTGACGATAACTACAAACCAAGCAAATCAGCTCCTATTTCCCAATACACTAGCAGTGCTGGCGCAGTCATTATGGAAGAAGCGGCTATTGCGAAAGCTGAAAAAGAAGGCGACAACTCTAACTTGTTAATTTTAGGTTTGTTAGCCGCAGCGGCAGTGGGTTTTGCAGCGTCAAGATGTCCTAAATTTGCTGGCGTGTTTGGTGGAAACAACGTTTCAAACGAACCAGATGCTCCGAAAGAAACGGGTGTAACACGTTATTTAAACGCGCGTATTCCTAAAATTTCTGGTGTGACAAAATATTTGGAACGTGCTGGTAAGCCAACTAATGTTGCACGTTATATTGCTAAACAAAACATAGCTCAAAAAGCAACCGCTACTCAAAACGACGCGAATCGGGGGTAGTTATGGGCTTTTTCTCAAGTCTTTTTGGTAAAACATCGGAAGACGCTTACAGCACGACAGTACGCAGCGCGATTGTTTCCGAGTCGAATTCGTCTGCCGGTAGCACAGGTGTAAGTCGTTATTTAGAGGAACAGCCATCCATTACGTTAAGCGGTGTGGCGAAATATCTAAAATCTCAAGAGCAAAATCAACCCAGCAGCGTAGCGAAGTATTTAGCACGTCAAGCCATTGCTGAAAAAAACAAACCTGTTGTCGTCTTGAGCGGTGTGGCGAAGTATTTAAATAACAATAAAGATAGCGCACCGATTGTTAGAACGGGCGTAGAAAAGTATTTAGCCAATCAAGACAAAACCCCTGCAAGCAAAGTGTCGAAGTATCTGTTGCAAAAAGCGATTGCAGAGCGCAATGCACCACCTAAAGCGAAGCCAACGCGCGTTGAAAGCTATTTGCAAAATCTTCCAGAAACAAAAACAAGCCGCGTCAGCAAGTATTTAGCGCAAAAAAATATTTCAAGTGCGGCAACGCAAACGAAAGAAGAAGTTGCTGCCGTTGTTGAAGCGATTGTGAACGATGTTGCGCTGACAGGCGTTGAGAAATATCTGAAAGCCCAACGCTAAACCATTTTTTAACTTTAAAGTAGGTATTTAAATGAGCCAATCTTTACTCGAACAATTAAAACAATACACCGTAGTGGTTGCTGATACTGGCGACATTGGCGCAATTGAAAAATTCACGCCGCGTGATGCAACGACAAACCCGTCGTTAATCACCGCAGCAGCACAGATGCCACAATATCAAAGTATCGTTGATGATACGTTGAATGGTGCGCGTGCAACGTTAGGTGCAGCAGCCGATGCAGCGCAAGTTGTTACTTTGGCATTTGACCGTTTAGCGGTTTCATTCGGTTTGCAAATTTTGAAAATCATTCCAGGTCGCGTTTCAACGGAAGTGGATGCACGTTTATCGTTTGATACCGAAGCGTCTGTGACCAAAGGTCGTGAATTGATTGCACAATACGAAGCGGCTGGCATTGATCGCAAACGTGTTTTAATCAAAATTGCGGCAACGTGGGAAGGTATTCAAGCGGCCGCTGTTTTAGAAAAAGAAGGTATTCATTGTAATTTAACGTTGTTATTCGGTTTGCACCAAGCGATTGCTTGCGCTGAAAATGGGATCACGTTGATTTCACCTTTCGTGGGTCGTATTTTGGACTGGTACAAAAAAGATACTGGCATCGAAGATTACGCGCCCGCTGAAGATCCAGGTGTTTTATCGGTCACTGAAATTTATAACTATTACAAAAAATTCGGCTATAACACCGAAGTAATGGGCGCAAGTTTCCGTAATCTTGGTGAAATTATCGAGTTAGCAGGTTGTGATTTATTAACAATTTCACCTTCATTGCTGACTGAACTTGATGAAGTTGCATTGCTTGATGAATCACACACAACGGAAGCTACGTTAATTCGCAAATTATCCCCTGAAAATGCGGCAACTTCCGCAATTGAAAAAATCAGTGTTGATAAAGCGACCTTTGACAAAATGCACGAAGAAAATCGTATGGCTAAAGACAAATTAGCTGAAGGCATCGACGGTTTTGCGAAAGCTCTTGTGGTGCTAGAAACCTTGTTAGCGGATCGTTTGGCTATTTTAGAAGCCTAATTTTACGCATTAAAAACCCCGCGAAGATTCAATCCTCGCGGGGTTTTTTATGGTTCAAATTTTACACATCAACGTTAAATAAGCGTTTCAAAAATGGCACGGTTAATTTACGTTTTGCCGCCAATGACGCACGGTCTATTTTTTCTAGCAAATGCCACAAACCTTCTAATTCAGTCTGATGCTGAATCATTAAAAACCGTCCAACTTGTGGCGAAATTTCAAATCCCATCGCATCCGCTTTAAAAATTAGCGCATCAATGCTGTGAGTGTTGACCAATGTTTTCAATTGAAATGTCAGTCCCCAACTAAGGTGCGTTTTCAAATCTGGCGTTTTAATGGTCATATAATTCGGTAAACCGGTCGCTGAAATGATGAGTTGATGCCCGCATTCAAAATGTCGCTGCATAAATTCACACAGCGCAAGTTCCCAGTTTTCCTGTCCAATAATCCAATCCATATTATCTACACACACCACATCGTAATCATCTAACCCCATTAAAATAGCGGGTTGATGACGACTATAACGCGCCAAATCAAAATAAAAAGATTGCCGTTGATGTTGTTGCGCGGAATGACAGCAGGCTTGCAACAAATGACTTTTACCTTGTCCCGATTTTCCCCACACGAAAATTTGCTGTTCACCGTTGCCTAAAACACAACGTTTTAAATCTTCAATAATAGGTTCGTTTGCTCCCGCAAAGAAATCATCGAAAGTTTGATTCGCACGAAATTCAAAATGCAGGGGAAATTGTTCAGACATGAGCCGTTTTTTGACCGGGTGGACGGACGTAAAACGCCGTACCGAAAAAGAGGAGTAAACCTAAAAATACTTCCAATGCCGCCAAGCCGCGCTCATCGGCGTTGGCGTAACATTCAACGGCTCCGTGCAGAATATAAAACAAACTAATGTACGCCATCCACGAGCAACTTTTTTTATTGCCGTTAAGCATTCCGCGTAACGGAATCAATAACGGCGTAATATTCAGCAACAAAAGAAACGCCACAGGAAAGCGGGTGGATGGTACTAAAATTGTATTCCAAAGCATTAACAAACTAAACAAACCCAAAAATGCAGCGACCGCCAACCAATAATAATATGTGACGTTAATTTTAATCATAACAACGCCAACACATTTTCGGGCGGACGACCGATTACCGCCTTCGTTTCGGTGACAGCAATCGGACGCTCCAGCAAACGCGGGTGTTTAACGATGATTTGTAACAACGCTTGCCGCGTTAAATGCTCGCTCGCTAATTGATATTCGGGTTCACCGTGACGCATAAATTGGCGCGGCTCTAAACCCAATTTTCGCGCCAAAATGTCCAATTCTTCAATCGTCAACGGTGTTGTCAAATATTCAATAATCGTTACGTCAACGTCGTTTTCCTGTAACAACGTCAACGCTTGTCGCGATTTACTGCATTGTGGATTGTGATAAAGAATCATCGCTTATGCCGCCGCATTTTTCTCAAGATTTGGCTGAGGAAATTCAGGATGTGGCAACGGTTCTTTGCCTGCCATTAACGCATCGATTTGTGTTTTATCAATCGTTTCCCATTTCATTAACGCCTTTGCCATGTTGTGCAAAACGTTCAGATTATCTTGTAAAAGATTTTCCGCCCGTTGGTAATTCGCATCAATCACCGCACGAATTTCTTCGTCAATTTGTTGTGCAATCAGTTCGGAGTTTTTGCTGCCTTTTGCGGCATAACCCATAAACGGCTGTCCGCCTTCTTCGCCATAAACCATCGTGCCTAATTTTTCTGAAAAGCCCCAGCGTGTCACCATGTTGCGTGCTAATTCGGTGGCGCGTTCGATGTCGTTTGATGCGCCCGTTGTCACGCGATCGCCGCCGTAAATAATCAATTCGGCAATTCGTCCACCGAATAAACTGGCAATTTGGCTTTCTAATTTACGTTTGCTTGCGCTGTATTGATCTTGATCAGGCAAAAACATCGTGATTCCCAACGCACGCCCACGCGGCATAATGCTGACTTTGTAAACGGAATCGTGTTCAGGTGATAATTGACCGACGATACAATGTCCGGCTTCGTGATACGCGGTGAGCAATTTGTCTTCTTCCGACATGACCATCGTACGTTTTTCTGCACCCATCAAAATTTTGTCTTTCGCACGTTCGAGGTCGCTCATGCTCACTTCTTTTTTATTGGAACGCGCGGCGAGTAATGCGGCTTCATTCACAATGTTTGCTAAATCCGCACCTGAAAAACCAGGTGTGCCACGCGCCAAATCGTACAAATGCACATCGTCGGCGGCGGGAACTTTTTTAATGTGAACATTTAAAATTTGTTCACGTCCGCGCACATCGGGTAAACCCACATTGACTTGACGATCAAAACGACCAGGGCGCAAAAGAGCTTTATCAAGCACGTCCGCGCGGTTTGTCGCCGCAATAATAATCACGCCTTCATTCCCGTTAAAACCATCCATTTCAACCAATAATTGGTTTAATGTTTGTTCGCGCTCGTCATTCCCACCGCCCATTCCTGCGCCGCCGCGTTGCCGTCCAACTGCGTCGATTTCGTCAATAAAAATAATACATGGCGAATGTTCTTTCGCTTGGGTGAACATATCGCGCACTCGTGACGCACCCACGCCAACGTACATTTCAACAAAATCTGAACCGGAAATAGTAAAAAATTTAACGCCCGCTTCGCCGGCAATGGCTTTGGCGATTAACGTTTTACCCGTTCCTGGAGGCCCAACCATTAAAATACCGCGTGGAATTTGTCCACCCAATTTTTGAAATTTTTGTGGGTCGGCGAGAAAATCAACCAGTTCAGAAACTTCTTCTTTTGCTTCTTCACAACCTGCCACGTCGGCGAATTTGACGGTTAATTTATCTTCTTCGAGCATCCGGGCTTTGCTTTTGCCAAAACCGTTACCGCCCAAACCTTGATTGCGGCGCATGTAAACAATCCAAACGACAATCAGCAACAACATCGGGAACCACGCGATGAAAATTTGCATCAACATGGATTGTTTTTGTGGAACTTTAGTGCGAATTTGTACGTCGGCAGCCAGCAAATCATCAATTAAATGCCCGTCGCCAGGGTTAAATGTTTCGTAACTTTCACCATCAGAGGTGCGTAATTTAATCGCTTGTCCGGAAATTTCGACACGATCGACCTGTTTATTTTTTACGCGCTCAATAAAATCGGAATATGCCAACGAGTTATCAATAGGTGGCTCGGTATTCACGCGCTCAAAAATGAAAAACGTCGCCATGCTGAGTGTAATAATAAAGAAAATATGAACTAAATACTTTTTCATTCTGTTTTGTCCTGTCCTTAACGCGGTAATGTAAATGGCATTATTTTTTACTGTGAAACCAACTAAACAACATCATGCCCGCGCCTAATGCGAGGGTAAATAAAAACGGTTCGAGTTTACCGTCGCCCAATGCAGCGAGTACCGCGCCAGGACAAAAACCAACTAATCCCCAACCGATACCGAAAATAGCGGCACCTAAAATCAGGCGGCTATCAATCGAATTATCGGTTTTGGGTAAATGAAATTCGGTATCGCAAACCGGTTGTGGACGTTTCAGAATGAAATGTTGTGCGATAGTCAGCGTTACCAATGCGCCGACCATGACCAACACTAAACTCGCGTCCCAATTCCCCGTGACATTCAAAAATGCCAGGACTTTGTCAGGATTACTCATTTGTGAAATCGATAAACCTAGACCAAATAACGTGCCACAAAGTAGCGCGGCGGAATTTTTTGTCATATTGAAACTCCCAATAAATGGCGCGTAATATAAACCGTCAACATCGCTATCGCCATAAACGTTACAGTAGCAGCGGCGGAACGTTTTGAAAATCGCGCCAAACCGCAAACTGCGTGACCGCTCGTGCAACCATTACCCAGTCGTGTGCCGTAGCCGACTAAAATGCCCGAAACGATGAGCAATAAAGTTGAGCGTGAATAAGTCGCGGGCGAACTTTGAAAAAAGTGGCTGAATACTGCCGCACTGATAATCAAGCCGCCTAAAAAAAATAATCGCCAGTGATTTTCGTTGTTTTTTACATCGAATGCGCCGGCAATCATGCCAGAAATACCCGCAATACGTCCATTGAAATACAATAATAATGCCGCTGATAATCCAATTAAGCAGCCACCAAAAAATGCAGAATAAGGTGTGAAATTTTCCATCGTGTTACTCTTCGATTACGTCGTCGATTTCACTGTCAATTATTTCGTCACCGTCTGCTATTACGTCGATGATTTCAACATCTTCAATATCGCCTTCCACTAACCCCGCGATGCGATCCACACCCACCACTTTTTCACCTTCATCCAAACGAATCACGCGCACACCTTGTGCCACACGTCCCACCACAGAAATTTCTGCCACGCGCGTTCTGACTAATGTGCCGCCGTCGGTGATAATCATCAATTCGTCTGTATCATTTACCAACAACGCACCCACCACCGCGCCATTACGTTCTGATGTTTTCATTGCAATCGTGCCGCTTCCGCCTCGATTTTGATGACGGAATTTTTCGACAAAAGTTCGTTTACCAAAACCATTTTCGCTAATCGTCAATACTTCGCCTTCCGAAGCAATAATCAGCGAAATGACATTTTCGCCTTCCGTCAAACGCAAACCGCGTACGCCTGCCGATGTACGTCCCATCGAGCGGACATCGGATTCATTAAAGCGAATCGCTTTGCCATTGCTGCTGAATAGCATAATGTTTTGTTGACCGTCAGTAATTGCCACGCCAATCAAGGTATCGTCTTCGCGCAAATCAATCGCAATTTTGCCGCTCACACGTTGGTATGCAAATTCGCTTAATGGCGTTTTTTTCACTGTTCCCGCTGCCGTCGCCATAAAGACAAATTTGTTTTCGTCATAATCGCGAGTTGGTAAAAACGCATTGATTTTTTCACCTTCTTCCAACGGTAATAAATTCACAAACGGTTTACCCCGTGCGGCTCGGCTACCCATCGGCAATTGATACACTTTCAGCGCGTAAACTTTACCTTTTGATGAGAAGCATAAAATCGTGTCGTGCGTGTTGGCAATCATCAATTGATCAACAAAATCTTCTTCTTTAGTTTGCGTTGCAGATTTGCCGCGTCCGCCCCGATGTTGCGCTTGGTAATCGCTTAACGGTTGCGCTTTTACATAACCTTCGTGCGAAACCGTGACCACCATATCTTCTTCGGTAATCAAATCTTCGTCGTTCAAATCAGCCCGATTTTCCATAATGACGGTGCGACGCGAATCACTATATTGTTCTTTAATGACCACTAATTCTTCACGAATCACTGCCATTAAACGCAAATCGTCGCCCAAAATATGCAAATAAAAGGCGATTTGTTCGAGTAGTTGCGTGTATTCGCCCACGATTTTATCTTGTTCCAAACCGGTTAAACGGTGCAAACGTAATTCTAAAATGGCTTGCGCTTGGGCTTCTGAAAGTCGATAAACATCACCCGCTAAACCATAAATCGCCGGCAAATTATCAGGACGTGAATCACCGGAATTGGTACGTTCAATCAGTGATAAAACCAAACCAGCCGCCCATTGTGTCGCCAGTAATTGTTCTTTCGCTTCGGCAGGATTTTTTGCGGCTTTAATCATATCAATCATGGCGTTGATGTTCGCTAAAGCAATCGCCAAACCTTCCAAAATGTGTGCGCGTTCACGCGCTTTGCGAAGCAAATAAACAGAACGGCGCGTGACGATTTCACGACGATGATTGATAAACGCATTCAGAATTTCAAGCAAATTCAAACAGAACGGACGACCGTCGAGAATCGCTACCATATTCATGCCGAAAACGGTTTGAAATTGAGTTTGTTTATAAAGATTATTCAAAACGACTTCGGCAACTTCGCCACGTTTTAATTCGACCACCATTCGCATGCCGTCTTTGTCGGATTCGTCGCGTAAACCTGAAATGCCTTCGAGCTTTCCGTCTTTAACCAATTCCGCGATTTTTTCAAGCAATCGCGCTTTGTTCACTTGATACGGTAATTCGGTAGTGATAATGGCTTGACGCGAACTGTCGCCGATGTTTTCAAAATGGGTTTTAGCGCGAAGATAAATTTTGCCGCGTCCAGTTTCGTAAGCGTGCCGAATTCCCGCCGCGCCGTTGATAAACGCCGCTGTGGGAAAATCAGGACCTTTGATGTGTTCCATTAAATCGCTAATCGTCGAATTAGGTTCGTCGATTAACGCTAGACATGCACTGACGACTTCGCTCAAATTATGCGGGGGAATGTTGGTTGCCATACCAACGGCGATACCGGATGAACCGTTAATTAGCAAGGTTGGAATGCGCGTTGGCAACACAGAAGGTTCTGATTCGGATTCGTCATAATTTGGTGTGAAATCGACAGTTTCTTTGTCTAAATCCGTCAACATTTCATGAGCAATTTTTGCCATTCGAACTTCGGTATAACGCATGGCGGCAGGCGAATCACCATCCACGCTACCAAAATTTCCCTGACCATCAATCAGCATGTGACGCATTGAAAAGGGTTGCGCCATTCTGACCATCGTGTCATAAACAGCGGTGTCACCGTGTGGATGATATTTACCAATCACGTCTCCCACCACACGCGCCGACTTTTTATAGGCTTTATTAAAATCATTGCCCAATTCACTCATCGCATAAAGTACACGCCGATGCACGGGTTTCAATCCATCGCGTATATCAGGTAAAGCGCGACCGACAATCACGCTCATAGCGTAATCCAAATAGGATTGCTTCATCTCGTCTTCGAGATTAACGGGAATAATTTCTTTAGCGAAGTTTGACATGAATTCTCTTTAAAAAAAGGCGTTGGGGGAAATTTATAAGGTTCAATAAAAATGGTTTGATTGACCATTGTGGAATGTTTCGTGCTTTCATTACAGGGTAATGGAACGGTGTGCAAATTATAGCAAATTATACGCAACACGTTTATGGCGATTTTTTGTCATCATGGGTGGATACAGTGAATTCGCGTTGCTGCATAAAAACAATGACATCTAACGAAGAATTATTTAACAATTCCCCTTGTGGTCTATACAACACCGCTGTTGATAACAATGTGGTCGGCACGACATCGTGATTGAGAACAGTTTTTTCGCTTTTAAACTTTAAAGGTAATTATCATGGCACTTATCAAAAAATCTGTAACCTCGTCACCTTCAGCAAGAGAGACCGGTCGTCCAAGTTCAGCTACTACCGCGCACGAGATTGAAGCTCAACGCAAAAAAGCACGCACTTTCGCAAAACAACAACAAGCCGCCGAACGTATTGCAGCGGCAACCAGCCAGCTCGCATCCGGCGTAAACGAAGCCGCCGCCGCAACAGAAGAATTAAAACGTGCTGTCGATCAAATTGCTACCAGTGCAGAAATCGCGTCGGGTGCCGCCGAAGAATCAACTTCTGGATTAAAATTAGTCAATGGCGCAATTGCCCGTCAATTGCAAAATGCTAATATCGCACAAACTAAAGGTGACAGTGCTTATACCTTAATCGGTAAAGTGGCCGGCGATATTGCCGACTTAATAACCAACGTCGGATTCGCTGCCAAACGACAAGCACTTTCAGTTGAAATGATGAACGAATTAGAGCGTCAAGCCGCGAACATTGGTGACATAGTTAAAGCCGTGGCGCGAATTGCCGATCAAACCAATTTGCTAGCGTTAAATGCCGCGATTGAAGCGGCTCGCGCCGGTCAACATGGCAAAGGTTTTGCGGTGGTCGCCGATGAAGTCAGAACTTTGGCAGAAACATCAGAAAAAAGCGCGAAACAAATTCAAGAATTAGTCGCGCAAATTCAAAAAGAAGTAAAGGTAATTGCTGATGAAATAAATATGTCAGCAAAAACAATTGAAACGTCTGTTGAAAGTGGCGTGCTAGTGACTGAAAACCTCGCTAACATTCGTGCAATCAGTCTTGAAGTCACAAATGGAATTAAGGTGGTTGCTACCGGCGCACAAGAATCCGCCACGGCATCACGCGAGGCGTTACAAGGTTCAGAAGCGATTGGCGCGGCGGCTGAAAAACAATCTGCGGCGGCAGAAGAAGCCAGTAAAACAGTTGATGAGCAAGCTCGCGCTCTTTCTCAATGTGAGCAACTCGCACAGAGTTTGTCGGAAATCGCCGAAGATTTAAAAGTCTCAACTGATATTGGTAAAAGTGCCGAACAAGTAGCCTCTTCTGCTGAGGAATTATCTTCTGCCGTACAAGAAATTAACCGTTCTGGCGCACAAATTATGGCGGCAATCGGTTTAATTCGAGATGGCGCAAGTACACAATCTGCGGCGGCGGAACAATCTGCCAATGCCTTATCGCAAATTCAACGAGGTTTAGAAGTTGCTCAAGGTAGATGTAGCGAAGGCTTAGACGGTATTCGTAATGTTCAAGGATTGTTGGGAACTAATAAAAAATTGATTGACGAGTTAATCACCGGTGTAACAACATCCGTGTTGAGTACGCAAAGTAGCATTAAGCAAGTCACTGATTTGGAATTATTGTCGCGCCGAATTGATAAAATTGTTGATGCCATTGCGACTGTGTCCATTCAAACTAACATGTTAGCGGTGAATGGTTCGATTGAAGCCGCACGCGCAGGTGAATTTGGCAAAGGTTTTGTCGTTGTTGCCACCGATATTCGTAATTTAGCGCATGATTCGGCTGAAAATGCAGATCGAATTAAAGATTTAGTCAAAGCCGTGCAAGATCAAATTTCAGTGGTCGGCAAAGATTTGACCGAAATTGTTATTCGCGCTCAATCGGAAGTCGAAAAATCGAAAGCTAGCACCGAAAGTTTGCTCGTCATTGAAAACGATATTATCGTCATGGAAAGTGCTTCGGTTGATATTTTATCTGCGTCCGATGAAATTTCCACGGCGATTGGACAGGTTCAAGTGGGCGTTAATCAAATTGCTTCTGTCGCCCAAATTGCTGAAAAAGCCGCTACGGAATCCGCTGCCGCTGCCACACAACAATCACAAGGTGCGGAAGAATTAGCGGCGGCGATTGAAGAAATTGCTTCGCTTGCTGATGAATTACAAAGCGCGTAAGTCGTTCACGCCCATTCAAGGACAATGTTATGACTCACGAAATGCCCAATGAACAGCCAATGAATGCTGATGATTTAGTAAATGAATCCTCGTTAACGGATGAAGATTTAGGTTTTGATTTACTTGTACAAGAATCGAATATGCGGCAGTTTGTCACCTTTATTGCGGGTGACGAAGTGTTTGCCGTCGATATGGCACCTGTGCAGGAAATTATTCGCGTTCCCACCGTTGTGCGTGTGCCACTTGCGCCCAGTACGTTGGAAGGTTTGGCGAATTTACGCGGCAAAGTGTTACCGATTATTTCTTTGCGCCGTATTTTTGGTTTTGCAGATAATGAATATGACGATGCGACCCGCGCCATTGTGATTGATTTAGGGCAGCCGTTGGGATTTGTCGTTGATCGCGTTGCCAGTGTTGTGGAAGTGGAAGAAAGCAAAATTGAAGATGTGGCTTCCATCAGCGGCACTATCAACACGGATTTGTTAACCGGATTGATTAAAGATGTTGGCGGACACGCGATGATTATGGTGTTAGATTTCGCTAAATTGATTGCTACCGAATTTTCCGAAGTCGCTAAATTATCGGCGACACATAACACCGCGACAATGCTGGCATCTCAAGTGCAAGAAGACGCTGATAAATTCAGTGACGAATTGCAATTAGTTAGTTTTACCGTCGCGCAACAAGAATATGCCATTAGCATTGAAGATGTGCAGGAAATTGTGCAAGTTCCCGACAATATTATTCATGTTCCGCATTCTGAATCACACGTTTTAGGCGTGATGACGCTGCGGCAACGATTATTACCGCTGGTCAGTTTGCGTAGCATGTTCGGTTTGCCGTTTAAAGCACCGGACGAACACAGTCGCATTGTCGTGGTTTCTGTCGGTGGCGCGTCGGTCGGTATTTTGATGGACACCGTGAATGAAGTATTGCGCGTATCGAAAAACTTTGTGGATTCGATGCCTGCTATGTTAGCGCGTGATGGCGATATGTCAGAAATTGCGGAAGTTTGTCGTTTGGATAATGGTAAACGTCTAGTGTCTATTATCTCTGCTGATAATATGTTTCGCCATAACGCCGTGCGTGAAGCGTTAAGTTCACTTGAAAAAATGCAGGATGATTCAATGAGTAACAATGTAGAAAAAGCCGTTACCGAAGACGATGAACAAATGGTTGTTTTTCGTCTGGACAAAGAAGAATTTGGCGTTCCCATCGATAGCGTTCAAGAAATTGTGCGTGTACCGAATGAATTGACCCGCGTGCCAAAAACGGCGGCGTTTATTGAAGGCGTTATCAATCTACGCGGTGCTATTTTACCCGTAGTGGATCAACGTCGTCGATTAGGTTTGCCCATGTTGGAACGCTGTGAACAACAACGAATTATGGTGTTTTTGTTTGATGGTGTGCGAACGGGTTTTATTGTCGATTCGGTTGCCGAAGTGTTGAAAGTGCCAAAATCTGCCATTGAACCCGCGCCAAATTTATCGGGTAATCAGTCAAAACTGATTGCTCGTGTTGCGAATTTAGAAAAACAAAATCGGTTGATTTTACTTATTGATCCGTCACGATTGCTAGAAGAAGACGATCGCGATAGTTTAGCTAAATTCGCAATACGATAAAAAAGAGAGGTGAGGCATGATTAAACTACTCATCGTTGACGATTCCGCATTGATGCGGAGACAACTTAGCTCGATATTTGAAGCGCAAGGCGATTTTGAAATTCGCTTGGCGCGGAATGGCAAAGAAGCCGTGGAAGAAAATATACTTTTTCAACCAGACGTAGTGACGCTAGATATAAACATGCCGAAAATGGACGGTTTGACCGCACTCACCATGATGATGGCGCAACGATTTGTTCCGGTTATTATGGTGTCATCGCTAACGGAAAAAGGGGCGTTATCGACATTTGAAGCCTTGGCGTTGGGGGCGGTAGATTTCATTGCTAAACCAGATGGTACGATTTCATTGTCACTTGATGTGATACAACGTGAATTGGTAAGTAAAGTTCGAGCGGCAGTGAAAGCGCGGGCAAAAGTGACACGTTCATCGATTTTCACGCCAGCCCATTCGATTGTTAAGACGGTGTCGCATTCGCTCAGTAATAGCATTGTGATTATCGGTGTATCAACCGGTGGTCCGCGCACATTGGAGGATATTCTTCCGTTGTTCCCAGCAGATTTTCCTCTCCCGATTATCGTCGCGCAACACATGCCAGCGAGTTTTACCGGGCAATTTTCCAAGCGAATGAATAACTTGTGTGCATTAGAGGTTGTTGAGGCAAATCGTCCTATGTCGATTGAATCTGGATTTATTTACATCGGCAAAGGCGGTGCAGACATTACTATCGCGCGACGGGTTGGCAGACTCACCATTATTCCCAAACCAGAAGATAAAAATCTGTTGTGGCATCCCTCCGTGGAATTATTAGGACGTTCTGCACTGGAGCATTACGACGCGACGAAAATCATTGGTGTCATGTTAACAGGCATGGGATATGACGGCGCAGAGGCGTTCGCTGAAATTAAAAAACAGGGTGGACGTACCATTGCAGAAAGCGAGCAATCTTCTGTCGTGTTTGGAATGCCCGCTGAATTGATTGCCCGAAATGGCGCGTCGGTAGTTTTGTCGTCCGATAAAATCACCCGTCAGATATTGACGTGGACAAACAATTAAAAACCAAGGGGAATGTAAATGGCATTTGTAAAAAGACAAGCTCCAGATGATTTAACTATCACGCAGGATAAGCGAGAAAACGAACGTGATTTTCAAGGGTTGCTACTTGAATTGAACTCGCCTGATGTCACTGTTCGACGTTGGGCAGTGCGTGATTTAATGCAAATACCAGAATCCAGTCCATTCTTAGTCACACGATTAGGATTTGAAGAAAATATCAGCGTGCGTGCAGGAATTTTGAATTCTTTGGCACATTTAGGCGATAACGTGGCAATTGCAGGATTAGTTTCTTGTTTACGCAGCGAAGATGCCGCACTTCGCAATGAAGCGATTGACGTATTAAAAGAAGTGCCGGATAAAGTCGAGCCAATTATGAGCAATTTGCTGACGGATTTAGATTCAGACGTGCGAATTTTTGCAGTCAACATTTTAGAATCGCTTCGTCATTACAACGTCGAACAATGGTTAATTGAGGTCATCGAAAAAGATCCGCATATCAACGTGTGTGCAACGGCGTTAGATTTACTAAGTGAAGTCGGTACAGAAAAATCGATTCCCGCACTCACACAACTAAAAGCTCGCTTTGAAGACGAACCTTATATTTGTTTTTCAACTGATTTAGCGTTGAAACGTATTATAGAAGGGAGCTAGTGACATGGCGATTATTACGATTAACGACGAAGATTTTTTGAAGTTTAAAGAATACTTTTATCGCAAAACTGGAATGCTGTTTGAAAATTCCAAACGGTATTTTGTTGATAAACGTTTAATCGAACGCATTCAAATCACCGAATCCGAAAGTTTTCGTGGTTATTTTAATATGTTACGTTTTGAATCGTCGGGCAATGAGTTACAAAATTTAGTCAACATTATGACGGTCAACGAAACCTATTTTTTTCGTGAAGAATATCAGTTCAAATGTTTGGTCAATTCGTTACTCGATGAAATTACCGCCAAAAAAACCGATAAATCACCGATTCGCATTTGGTCAGTTCCGTCGTCATCAGGTGAAGAACCGTATTCGATAGCCATTTATTTGCTTGAACATTGGGCAGGAATTCACGATTGGGATGTTGAAATTCTGTCTTCCGATATTGACACCGCCATCATTGCACAAGCCAAACGGGGAAATTATTCTTCACGTTCAGTGCAGCATTTACCTAAAAATATCTTAACAAAATATTTTAAATATCAAGATGAAGGCTACCAAATTTGTGACGATTTACGCGGAGCCGTGGAGTTTAGTCGTGTCAATATCATGAATGCGTTTGAAGTACGACCCTACCGCGATATTGACGTTATTTTTTGCAGAAACTTGCTGATTTATTTTGACGATACGGCACGAAGGCAGTCCGCTGAAATGTTTTTTGATGCCATGAAACCAGGCAGTTTCGTGTGTTTAGGGCATTCTGAATCGATGAGTCGTATTTCTTCACTATTTCGGGTTCGAAAATTTCCCGATGCAATTGTTTATCAAAAACCTTTGGATGTACGATGAAACATATTTTAATCATTGACGACGCGGCAACAGTACGACTTTATCATCGTAACATTTTAGAAGCGGCTGGTTATAGCGTAGACGAGGCAATTAACGGCATTGAAGCCTTAGAAAAAGCCTTGGTAAAACCTTACGATTTGTATATTGTCGATGTCAATATGCCCAAATTGGATGGTTACGGATTTTTGAAAGAATTTCGCCTTCAAGAAAATATCAAACAAGCTCCGGCGATTATGGTGACAACCGAAGCCGGTGCAAATGATCGGACGCTCGGCTATGCAGCGGGCGCGAATTTATACCTGACTAAACCGATTAAACCCAACGAATTAGTGGCTTATGTTCGATTATTACTAGGAGATCTCTCGTAATGAACAGTTTATTGGAGCAGTTTTTATCTGAAGCGCGTGATTTTTTGCAGAGCATCAGCGAAAAGCTAATGCAATTAGAAAGTAACCCAAATAGCGTTCCGCTGATGACGGAGCTGTTTCGGTTTGTGCATACGTTAAAAGGCAATAGTGGATTGTTTGATTTTCCAGAAATGACCCGTGTGTTGCACGCCAGCGAAGATTTAATGGATGCGGTTCGAAACGGGCGTGTCAATTACTCCAATACATTGGCGGATCAATTACTGGAAGCAATGGATTTTGTCGGAATGATGATGGACGAAATTCAAGTCGAAGGTAAAATCATTAAAAATTATAGTGCCACAGCAGCAGAAGTCGCTAAATCCTTGCGCGGATTGCTCGATTCAGCCGATGCGGTGAATGTGCCGGTAGCTATTGAAATTTATACGGAAGAGGGGCTTGCCGCCAAAGCTATTTCGTGGGCAGAATTACCCGAATTGAACTTGCCAGAGTCCATTGCAATGGCGTTATACCGTTGCGTTATGGATGGCGATACTGTTTTTTGGCTGCAATATACACCAGAACCAGAATGCTTTTTTAAAGGCGAAGATCCGTTCTTTTTAGCGCGACAAGTTCCTGATACATTATGGCGAAACGTTATTTCAACGAATGACGCATCGTCATTGGCTGAAATGGATGTTTATCGTAGTCAATTGATATTTCAATTTCTGACCACTGCGCCTACCGAAGAATTGGATGATTTATTTCGTTATGTGCCAGACCAAATTCATCGCATAAAAATACCCGCGTTAGCATTTGTTAAACCGAATGGCAGCGTGAATAATCAAACCGTGGACGACGAATTTATTAGCAGTGCGTTGGTATTATTAGAGGAAAATAATCTTGCCGGATTGACACGCACCCTTCTCACTATGTTGGAATTATCCGCGCCAGACTTGTGGTCATCATCTGTATTACGCTGGGTTTTGCAGTGTATTGAAGTTGAGCCTGATAATGAAAGAATGCAATACGCTTTGTTGAATGCGTTACGCACACAAATTACGCCCGATTGGTCAAGCATGACCCCCACAATAAAGCCGCATGAAGTAGCAATTGAGCCAGTGGCGGTGCGGTCTGTTATTACGCCGACTATCCCAGTCATTAGCAGCGGTTTACCAGACGAATTATTACAAATTTTTCACACCGTTGTTAACACGCAGCGGGAAATTTTGAGTTTGCCCGGTAAATGGTCAGCCGGTCGATTACAATCCGTTGCCGCAACACTTTTAGGTTGTTATCGCACCATCAATCATGTTTATGAAATTGAAACAGAAGCCGCTTTACAACTGGCATTAACAGAAAAATCCCCTTTACCATTATTAGCGTTATTAGAAGCCGCATTGTTGGATGTTGCCGTTGTTAATACGCCTGAATCAGAAATAATAGAATCGTTAGGTGGACGAGAAAACGCTAATCGCGGTTCTGAAGACGTGGTTAGCGTAGGTCGTCGCTCGGAAGATGCAGCCGGTGCATCACAGTCCAAAACGCTAAAAGTGGATCAAGAAAAAATTGATCGACTGATGAATTTGATTGGTGAAATGGTTGTCGCGAAAAATGCTTTGCCTTATTTAGCGAATCGCGCTGAAACGGTTTTTGGGGTGCGTGAATTGGCGCGTGAAATAAAGTCGCAATATGCCGTCATCAATCGCGTTGCCGAAGAAATGCAAGATACGATTATGCAAGTTCGCATGATGCCCATGTCTTTTATATTTCAGCGTTTTCCGCGAATGGTGCGTGATATTTCGCGAAAATTGGGCAAAGAAGTCGAATTGGTATTGGAAGGCGAAAACACCGAAGCCGATAAAAATATCGTTGAAGCCTTATCAGATCCCCTGATTCATATTGTGCGTAACAGTTTAGATCACGGTTTGGAATTGCAGGATGTGCGAGTAGCAGCGGGCAAAAATGCAGTAGGGAAATTAATCATTCGCGCCACGCAAGAATCGGATCGCGTTTTGATTGAAATTATTGATGATGGGAATGGCATCGATCCGACCGTCATTAAAAATAAGGCTTACGAAAAAGGTTTAATTGACGAGGCGACGTTAGAGCGTATTAGCGACCAAGATGCTGTCAATCTGGTGTTTGCGGCGGGTTTTTCAACGGCATCCGTGGTGTCAGATTTATCGGGTCGTGGCGTAGGAATGGACGTAGTGCGCTCTGCTGTGGAACGAGTCAATGGAACGGTTGGCATTGAAAGCATCGCCGGTAAAGGGACGCGCATTTATTTATCGTTGCCATTATCGATGGCGGTGACGAATGTCATGATTATCCAATCGAACGAACAAATTTTTGGCGTGCCGATGGATTTAGTGGTGGAAACTGTGCGCGTGCCACGTTCGCAAGTGCGAATGATTAAACGAAAACAAACGACGGTATTGCGCGGACGCATTGTACCGTTGTTGTCGTTGAATGATTTGCTGGCGAATGATGTCGCGCAATTGCCGAATGAAGATGACGAATTTGCCACGTTAATTGTGCGAATTCACGGCGAACACGTTGGCATTCTGGTCGATAATTTCCGCGAAACCGTTGATATTATTCTCAAACCCATGACGGGTATTTTAGGCGGATTACCCGGTTATTCTGGTGCCGCATTATTAGGCGATGGGTCGGTTTTAATGGTGTTAAATCCACGGGAGTTGATTTAGTTATGGCGATTGAATATAAAAAATCTTTAGCGGTATTTAGTGATTTTGTCGGTGTTGAAGAAGCGGAAAATTTGCTTGAATGGTTGTTAAAAAATCCAAAAGGCAAAATAAATCTGGCGGAGTGTGGACATATTCACGCCGCTAATTTACAAGTTTTGATGGCGGTTAAGCCTCAAATTGTCGCAGGGTCAAAAGACGAAAATTTACAATTATGGTTAGGGATGTTGTGACATAATGACTAAATATTAAGACACAGTTTTGAGCCTTTCTAATATAGGGCTTTTTGTAAGAATGAAACACTAATTTTAGTTTTTAATTTGAGGGAGTTTTTTATGGCGAAAATTTTAGTTATTGATGATGAAGACCAGTTGCGTGATTTGTTAAGTCAAATGCTGACGCGCGATAAACACGAAGTGCGAACGGCGTTCGATGGTGTAGAAGGAGTGCGTATTTACAATGAATTTACGCCCGATTTGATTATCACCGATATTATCATGCCGAATAAAGATGGGATTGAAGTGATTACCGAATTATTAAGTCGTAATCCTGACATTGCCATCATTGCTATTTCGGGTGGACGGCGGGCGATTACCGCAGAATTCAATTTAGAATCGGCTGAACTGTTGGGCGTAAGAGGCATTTTATCCAAACCTTTTACTCGTGATCAATTACGCGAAGCTGTAAACCACGCACTAGGTTTATGAGTGGTTCTGTCCCTGTCCTAGTGATTACTAATCGAAAAGGTGGCGCGGGTAAAACCACCGTTTCACTGAATATTGCCGCCGAATTTGCTGCCACTGGGCGACGGATATTGCTTGTAGATTTAGATTCTCAAGGGCATTGCGCGGTGGGATTAGGCGTGAAATTGACAGCAGGGCAGGCGACAGTTCACGATATTTTTACACAACCTGAAATGGGTTTAGGTGAAGCCATACACAAAACATCGATTAACAATCTTTTTCTTCTTCCTGCTAATCCCGCATTTCAACATGACAATAGCGGTAAAGATGAGCAGCGATTAGCGCGTGCTTTAACGGATGAATTGATTACCGCGCAGTTTGATTTGGTCATCATTGATACCCCGCCAACGCTCGATAATTTACTGTTAAATGCGTTATCTGCTGCTAGCTGGGTATTAGTACCTTATGTGCCGCATCCTTTGTCGTTCGAGGGGGTGCGGCAATTAGTGCGCGTATTATTCAAAGTCATTTCAGAACGTAATCCGACGCTGAAAATTTTAGGTTTTCTGCCGGTGATGACGACGAATCACATTCGCCAACATCGGCAAGTGACGGAGCAAGTGACAAAACAATTTGGCGCATTGCGTGTCCTGAATGGAATTCGTACCGATATTAAATTAGCTGAAGCCTTTGGTGTAGGTAAGCCTGTTCGTGTTTACGCACCTAAAAGTCGGGGTGCTGAAGATTTTTCTGAATTGGCGGCGACGTTACTTCAACTTATGGAAAAGTAATATCGCCTTTTGGTTTAAAAAGGCGATTTGCACATAACAGCCTAAAACGGGTAAATAAGCGAATTTTCAATTGAGCAAATTAGAGGCAAAACTATTCATGGCAACAAAAACAATTTTACTCGTAGACGATTCGGTGACGATGTTGATGAGTGTAAAAAATAATTTGGAAATCGCGGATTTTAAAGTTGAAACCGCCGAAGACGGTGTCAAAGCACTGGCAAAGTTGACCGCAGGGTTTAAGCCTAATTTGATTATCACCGACATCAACATGCCGAATATGGATGGGATTGAATTTATAAAAAAAGCCCGCGCCTTAGCGGGTTTTAGATTTATTCCAATTTTGACCCTGACGACTGAAAGTCAACAAGGCAAACGTGATGAAGGTAAACAAGCCGGAGCCACAGGTTGGCTAGTGAAGCCGGTGAGTGGCGCAGATTTATTGAAAATTATCAAACAAGTCTTACCCGGAGCGTAATACCATGATTGCCAAATTAAAGCACAACGCTGTATTTCAAATTAGCATTGTTATCGTGACGCTCTTTTGTGGCGGAATTTTTCTTAATTCGTATTTGGAAGGGCGATTTGGCAATGAAAAAGAGGTGATATGGTTAATGGTGATTATCAGCATCGCGCTAGGTGCAGCAATCAGTACGGTGTTAATTTGGCAGTGGTTTTTATTAAAAGCGATACCGGTTCCCGCCACATTATCACTCGAAGAACGAGAAAAATTACGCCGCATTTTGACTGGCATTACACGCCAAGTGGAAAGTGCGTTATTGCACGACAACGCCGCCGCAATCGACGTTCCTAATTCTGCCGATATTTTAGCGGCAACCTTGGTGCAATGTTCGGCAACACTGACCAATCAAGTACAAGCCTTAATCGAAACATTACAAATCGACAGAGACGAATCTTTCGGCAATGTGCCGCAATCGTTTATGCCGTTGATTGATCAAACCGCTGTCGCCATGACGCAATATCTCAACGTTAGCCAAGCCATTGACGGACAATTGCGTCATCAGATTGGTGAAACGCAGCAATTGTTATTATGTTTGCAAAATGAGTTGGTGGAAATTTCACAGCGTAATTTGCAAACAACGCGCGATACGTCTGGATTGTTAGCGTGCATTGCCCAAATGAATGACGTAATTCAAACAAATTGTCTTATGGATAACGCCATGGTTGATCAACTACACGTTGTTGAAAATGAT
Source organism: uncultured Pseudomonadota bacterium (assembly GCA_903870545.1). GTDB lineage: Bacteria > Pseudomonadota > Gammaproteobacteria > Methylococcales > Methylomonadaceae > UBA10906. Next base: position 55,202 of record CAIQDI010000033.1, on the reverse strand, counting down.
ACCAAAGAATCCGCGATTTCTTTGGTGACTGTCATGCGTGATTTGAGTAATGAAGCCGTGCATTTAGTGCGTTACATCAATGGTGCGATTGATAAAATCGACAAAATGGAAGGTGATGTTGATGACAGCGTGAAATTTATTGTACACATTGGGCAATTTATTCAAGAAATACCCGGTAAAATTCAGTCCGATATGCAAACTATTCAAGGCGCAAGTGGCGTAATTGAAGGGCTGACACATTTGGTCGATAGTATTAAAGATATTAGTTTTCAAACTGATATTCTTGCCGTTAACGCTGCTATTCAAGCTGCTCATGCGGGTGACGCTGGATTGGGTTTTAAAATCGTGGCAGATGAAGTGCGTAAATTGGCAGTCACGTCTAACCATGCTGCGATGATGATTGAAGATGGTTTGGAATCGGCGCGTAAAACCATTCAAGAAGGTTTGAAATTTAAGTTTTTAAAAGAAGTTATGTTGCAAATGGACGAAGCGGCAAATGTGTTGAAATCTGTGACCATATTAAAAGAAAATCAGGACGATATGCGCCAGTATTACAAAACTTTGTTTAATGTAATTGGTCAAAGTAATGCAAAGTTATCGAGCAATATCACCGACGTTTTGGGCAGTATTCAATATCAAGACATCGTGACACAGCGGATTGAGCGAATGGAAATGGCGATACAACGTCGGAATGAGTTATTGCAACAATTCGCCGCTGAGTTGGGTGAAACGGTCGTGAATACAGACAATTTCACTGAACAACTCGACGCAGTATTGAGCGATTATCTTGAAGAAGAATCCCATCACAGCAATAGTTTAAATGTAAACGATGAAGATGATTATCCGCCCAAATTTGAACTTTTCTAATGAATTAGTCACACGGTACAAAAAGTTAAACGTACGCTTAATTTCAACAGTTCCACTCAAAAATTGCATCATGCCGTATAATTGTTTTTATTTTTACGGCGTTTTTGATGTCAAACCTCGATTTAATTTCTCAACTTTCAAAACAACTCGAAACCTGTCTTAGCAAAGACAAATCCCTTTTAAAACGCCAACTCGATTCGTTGCGCCGCAACAAAAAAGCCGAACCTTCCGCATTTGAAGGTTTGCGAAACCGTATTGAAAAATCAGTTTCAGGTTTTGAAAATCGTCGCGCCAGTTTTCCCGCGTTAAATTTCCCAGATTTACCTGTCACGGGCAAAAAAGACGACATTGCCGAACTCATTAAAAACAATCAAGTCGTAATTATGTGCGGCGAAACGGGTTCGGGGAAAACCACGCAATTACCGAAAATTTGTTTATCGATTGGACGTGGCGCGGCGGGTTTTATTGGTCACACACAACCGCGCCGAATTGCCGCGCGAACCGTTGCCGATAGAATCGCTGAAGAATTGGGCGAACCGATGGGCAAATCGGTCGGTTATAAAATTCGTTTCAATGACAAAACGCACGCGGGTTCATTGATTAAATTGATGACCGACGGGATTTTGCTCGCTGAATCACAAAATGATCCATATCTCAGTCAATACGACACCATCATTATCGACGAAGCGCACGAGCGCAGTTTGAATATCGATTTTCTGCTCGGTTATTTGAAATGGTTATTGCCCAAACGCCCCGATTTAAAAGTCATTGTCACGTCGGCAACCATTGATACGAAACGTTTTTCGGAGCATTTCGACAATGCGCCGATTATTGAAGTGTCAGGTCGGACGTATCCGGTCGAAATGCGTTATCACCCGATTGAAGAAAAAGAAGATGAGAAAGACGACGAAACCACGGACGAGTTGCAAAATGCGATTTTAGACGCGGTCGATGAGTTGTATCGGGATTTGCGCGGCGATATTTTGATTTTTCTGACGGGTGAACACGAAATCCGCGAAACTACCGAATCACTCAAAAAACACCATCCGAATCAATACGAAATTTTGCCGCTGTATTCAAAACTCAGCGTCAGTGAACAAGAGCGCGTTTTTAAACCCAAAGGCGGCAAAGTTCGGATTATTTTGGCGACCAACGTGGCGGAAACGTCGTTGACCGTGCCGAATATTCGCGGTGTAATTGATACCGGTCACGCACGAATTAGTCGTTACAGTCCCAAAAGTAAAATTCAACGTTTGCCGATTGAGCGTATTTCGCAATCCAGCGCGAATCAACGCGCGGGACGTTGTGGGCGGGTTGCCGAAGGAATTTGTATTCGGCTCTATTCGCACGATGATTATTTGGCGCGTCCTGAATTTACCGAACCCGAAATCATGCGGACAAATTTATCTGCCGTAATTTTGCAAATGACGGCGTTGAATTTAGGCGATATTGCCGATTTTCCCTTTCTTGAACCGCCCGACGACAAAATGATTCGCGACGGCAAAACGTCGTTACTCGAAGTGAATGCGCTCGATAAATCGGGCAAACTCACTGAAATCGGCAAACAACTTGCTAAATTTCCGACCGACCCGAAGTTGGCGCGAATGCTGATTGCCGCGCAAGAACAAGTGTGTTTGAAAGAAGTTAGTATTATCGTGGCGGCGTTGAGTATTCAAGACCCGCGCGAAAAACCTGCCGATAAAATGCAACAAGCTGACGCAAAACATATTGTATTTCGTCATCCTGAATCGGATTTTTTGACGTTGTTGAATGTGTGGAACACATTTGGCGAACAGCAAAAAAAGCTCTCAAATAACAAACTTCGCAAATACTGCTCGGATAATTTTTTGTCGTATATGCGAATGCGCGAATGGCACGACAATCACAGCCAAATTTTGCAGGTGCTGAAGGGCGATTTGAAAATGCACCCAAACGAAAATGACGCGAGTTATGACCAAATTCATCGCGCGTTGTTGACGGGTTTGTTGTCGAATATCGGTTTTCGTCATGAACAATATGAATATCTTGGCGGACGCGGATTGAAGTTTTTTATTTTCCCTGGTTCGGGTTTGCACAAATTACGTCCGAAATGGATTGTCGCCGCTGAACAAGTCGAAACCAGCAAAGTTTATGCGCGAACGGTGGCGCGAGTTGAACCCGAATGGATTGAAGAATGCGCGTCGCATCTGGTGAAAACACACACTTACGACCCGCATTGGGAGAAAAAAAGTGCGCGTTCGATGGTGTATTCGCGCACGTTGTTACACGGTTTGACCTTGCAAGCGGGGCGAAAATTGCCGTATGACCACGTTGACCCGAAAGCCGCGCGGGAGATTTTTATTCGCAGTGCGTTGGTTGACCACGATTATCACAGCAACGCGCCGTTTTATAAGGCAAATCAGAAATTGCTCGAAGAAGTCGGCATGATTCAACACAAAGGGCGGCGCGTGGATTTGGTTGAAGATGAAGAATGGTTGTATGCGTTTTATGACCACAAATTACCGCCCGAAATCGTCAGCGGCGTGACGCTCGACACTTGGCGTAAAAAAGTTGAGCGTGAAAATAAGCAGTTTTTATTTTTAACCAAAGAAGATTTAACGCGCGAAAAAGGCGAGGAATACGTCAACGAGTGGGATTTTCCAGACCATAAAAAAGTCGGCAAACTGACGATTGCGTTGCAATACCGTTTTGAACCTGGACACGATGAAGACGGCGTGACAGCAATCATTCCTGTGCATCAACTCAATCAAATCACGCAAACGCCGTTTGATTGGCTCGTGCCTGGAATGCTGGAAGAAAAATGTGTCGCGCTGGTCAAAGCCTTGCCGAAAAACATCCGCAAACATTTTGTTCCCGTGCCTGAAACGGTGAAACGCTGTTTAGAAATCGAACCCGATTTTAAAGGCGCGTTGGAAGAATGGCTCGGTTATCGATTACGCAAACTCACCGACGAAGCCATTCCGCTCAATGCGTGGAGTTTCGACGGGTTGATTGACCATTTAAAAATGAATTTTCGCGTGATTGATGATGAAGGACGTTTGCTGGATTACGGGCGTGATTTGAAAAAATTGCAGGCAAAACACGTCACGCAAGCCGCCGAAAGTTTTGACCAAATCGCCGCCGATGAGTTGAATTTCACGGGTTATATTCAATGGGCGTTTGATGATTTGCCTGAGCAATACAGCTTTACGCAAAAAGGGCAGGCGTTTATTGGTTATCCTGCGTTGGTTGATGAAGGCGAAACGGTCGGCGTGAAAATTTTTGACACGCAACGCAAAGCAGAATTGCAACATCAAGCGGGGTTGATTCGATTGTTTCAACTACAACAGCGCAAAGAATGTACTTACTCGCTGAAAAATATGCCTAAAAATGCCGCGTTGGAATTGGCTTATAACCGTTTGCCACCGCATTCGATTTTGAAATCGGAACACGTTGCGGAGTATAAAAACGATTTGTTGATGTTGATTTTGAACAGTGTTTTTGTGGAAGGACAAACGATTCGCACGCAAACCGCGTTTGAACAAAGTTTCAAAGAAAACAAAAGTTTGTTAGTCACACGCGCGAGTGAAATTGCGACGTTGGCGTTAGAAATTATGAAAAGTTACGGCGAACTCAAAACCAGTTTGCAACGCCTGAATGCGGCTGATCCGCTGACAAAAAGCCTTGATGAACAACTGAATTATTTGATTTACGCGGGTTTTATTCGCACGATTCCGTTTGCTCAATTCAAACATTTGCCGCGTTATTTGAAGGCGATGCAATACCGTTTAGACAAGCGCGATAACACGCCACAAAAAGCCAATGAACTCGCGCGTTTTCAGATTCGATATTGGAATTCGGTTTCGCAACGGCTGAAAAAAGAAATCGTCACGCCTGAAACGGAAGCGTTTCGTTGGATGTTGGAAGAATTTGCGGTTTCGTTGTTCGCGCAACAGTTGAAAACGGCGATTGCTGTGTCGGCGCAGCGGTTGGAAAAGGCTTGGGATTCGGTTTAAAAACGGTGTGCAATTCCAGCGTCTTTTAAAATGCTGTTTGCCGTGTGACGTGATTTACAAGTGTGGTTCACGGCAACAGAAACACCATTCGGACAAAGCCAGATTTCATGTGAACCTTTACCGCTACGAAGAAATTTACAGCCGTGTTGGAGCAATAATTCTTTGAGCAATTTTTCATAACCATTCATACAGCAAACGGGGCTTGATTAAATGCACAATACGTTGATTTCGACTTAACCAAATTCGGCACGTTCAATGCCAGAATTTCAGGCAATAAAGTCTTAACTTCTTTTTCTAATTCGTCTAACGTTTCGGCTTCCACGATTAACCCTTTCAAATCGGAGCTGGTTGCAACATAAACGTTCGCTTCATCATCAAAAAGTACATCAACTTTTATTAAAAGCGGAATCCCCATTGAGGCAAAAAATTCTGAAAAAAACCAGCCTAAACGATACATAATAATCACTCTCTGAATTTGAAAATTTCTAAGTTTGAATTGTAACAAAAAAATGATTTGCGGTGTCGTTGTTCGCGCAACAGTTGAAAACGGCGATTGCTGTGTTGGCGCAACGGTTGGAGAAGGCTTGGGAAGTTTCTTCCAAAATCTGACATTCATCTGACAATTGGCTATTAGAATAGAGTTCTACCTTTTAAAAAATTTAGGAAGAACTTATGTGGCTGTCAATCAATATGACAAATGTTGTCATTATAATTTTAGGAAAATCTGATATGAGTGATATATATGAGTGATATGAACGAAAACGCAACTGATACTAAGAACACTAAGAACACTAAGGACTGCCCTTATTGCGGGGAAGATGTTATAGCAACAGCGAAGAAGTGCAAACATTGTGGCGAAATTCTTGATGTAGTGATGCGTGACATGGAACAGTTAAAAAAAGGTAAATCTGACAGTCCAATGGTATTTATGAATGCTGGCGGCGGTGGCGGCGGTGCCTCGGCTGCATCTGCTGCATCTAGTAATGGCAATAACGGACGGATAGGTTTTCCACACATGCGACATCTTATTTTTACATTATTAACAGGTGGGCTTTGGGGATTTGTTTGGTTCTTCCTATATTTCTTTAGAGATAAAAGTAGATATTACTGAGTTTTGTCCATGACAAAAAACACCTACGCAAAATAATTTCAAAAAAGGCGAGAGAAATCTCGCCTTTTTTGTTTGTTTTTTCAATCATCAAAAGCCGACGTTTTTTTAAACAAATGTTTAAACGTTGCATAAACCGTTTCTCTTTTTTCGATGATGGCTATGAATAAAACTTCACCACGCAACGTGTAAATCAGTCGATATTTTCCAGCGCGTAATTTTTTAAATTCTGCGTAACCCGTTAGACTTTCACCTTCGATTAAATCGAGCCTCAAATTTGTGATGATTTCTTTGATATGACTGGCAATTTTAGGTGCATTTTTTGACAAATCGGTTAGCGTTTTAAAGGCTTGCTTAGTGAATTTGTAATCTCTCATTACGCAATGCTGTTCATTAAATCTTGAGCTTGTATGTCAGAAGCAAAACCTTCTTGAATCGCTAATTCAGCAGCTTTTCCATATAAAATATCTTCAAGACGTTTTAATTCGTTATAGCGTTTTTGTGACATGACAACAGCAATTGTTTTGTCTTGTTTTGAAATGCTCACAGGCTCTATTTCTATGTTTGACAACACGGCACTAAAATTTTGTCTAACTTCGGTTGAACTTAATACTTTCATAAAACCCCCAATAAAACGTACGAAATACGATTAAAAATGTACGAAGAGTTTAATTCTTTTCACATTACCAGGCAATCATGAAACAAAAAAGCTGGCGAAAACCAGCCTTTTTGCGGGTGTTGATTTGAAATGCGAAATAACGCATCATTTGATGACTATTTTACATTTCAAAGGATGCCAAAATGAGAACAACCGTTGTTTTAGATGATGATTTATTAGAAGAAGCAGGACTTTTATCAAATGTGCGCGACAGAACCAGTTTGTTACGCGAAGCCTTGAAAGCCTTAATCGAACGTGAAAGTGCCAAGCGTTTAGCAAATTTAGGCGGGAGCGAACCACAATTGATGCAAATTTCACGTCGTCAATCAGTTGCATGATGGTTTTAGTAGATACGTCGGTTTGGATTGACCATTTACGAAGTGGTGAATCTGAGTTGGTTAAATTACTGGAATCCAATCGTGTGCTGGGACATCCGTTTGTGCGTGGTGAATTAGCGTTAGGGAATTTGAGCAAACGGCAGTTAATTTTGAAAGCGTTAGATAATTTGCCGCAAGTCCCTGTTGCATTTCACGATGAAATAAATGGATTTATCGAAAACCATGCTTTGTTTGGTTTAGGAATTGGTTTTATTGATGCTAATTTATTGGCTTCGACACGATTAGCTGTAAATGCGAAATTATGGACACGCGATAAGCGATTGCTTGCGACTGCGAGTAAATTTGATTTGGCTTACATTTCGTAAAATTCAAAAAAGGCTGGCGAAAACCAGCCTTTTTTGTGCGTGTGAATGTGTGAAAAAAGAAATCGTTATGCCTGAAACGAAAGCTCACGTTTTAATAATTAAGTTATGCCTGAAAACCTAAGGCACGCGAAGTTTGACAACCTAACCAAAAACCACCATACAACAATTTGTCACGCACACAAAAAAGCGCGTCAAATTGATGAATGATGAAAATGAAAATCGATGGTGTAAAAAAAACAAAAGTGAAGGTGAAAATTCGATAAAAATACACCTCATGTGTCCACGCTAAAACTGCTTTTTAGTCATGTGTAAAAAAACACTTTGAAAGGTCTGGTTTAAAGCCAGCATAATTATAATGCAGGCTTGCTTAGAAACTGATATAAAGCGAGGCTATTGACAGAAAAGTTGGAAACGGCATGACTAATAAAAAGTATCAAACTAATGCGTAAATTGGCTGGTTGGAGAGACGGTATTTTAGCTGAAATCCTGGCGCAGTTTTTTTAATGAGGTGGTTTCGAGTTAAAAATGCCCATTCATAATGAATCAATAACGATTAAACGTGACTGCCGTTTGTGAAATACCATAATCAAATCTCTATTTTAATTTTCCTTAAAAAAACAAATTGCCTAAAAAATGACTACTTTTAAAAAACCGTTTCAAATTCTGTTACTTCTTTCATCAACAACGTTTGCGTTATCAAGTGTCGCGCTTGATCTTGAAACCACCACTTCACCCTCTGAACAATCAAAAAAAAACCGTTTAAAAATGAATTTAGGCGATTTGATTTTTGAAGCTAGCAAACACAATACCGATATTTTACAAGGCGAATTACAAACCGGTGTTTCGCGCGAATTAGTGGCGGTTGAAAGAAGTCTTTTTGAACCTGTTTTTTATTCAACGTACACGCACAAAGATATTGACCATAAAAATAACGCCGAAGAAGCCACTTACCGTTCGAGTTTAAATACTTACCTCGAAAAAAGTGATCAATATAAAGCAGGTATAAAAGGTTTATTACCAACGGGCGCACGGTTTGACGTGGCGTTAAATGGCAATGAACGACAAAGTAATTTAATCGAAAAAACGCGCAGCTATAAAACCGAATACGACAACACTTTTGCGGTGACGTTATCACAACCACTTTTACGCGATATGGGTTTGGACGTGACGGCATCGAAAGGCGACATTGCAGAACTTAATTTAGACGTGGCTCTTCATACTTATCAACAAAATGTGATGGACGCGACGGGCAATGTAGCACAAGCCTTTTTTAAACTTTACGAAGCACAAAAAAATGTGGCCGAACTGGAACATTCAGTCGATATTGCTCGACGAATTCAATCCGATATTAAAGCGAAAATCGTGGCAGGTATTTTGCCACCCGCTGATAAAATGGAAGCGGAAGCGGCGATTGCATTACGCGAAACAAAATTAAGTGCGGCAAATACCATGTTAATTGATACGCAAAGTTTGATTTTGAGCTTGCTTAATGTGTCGATTACCAGTCAGGCGGATTTGATTTTTGAACCTATTTCGCCAGCAAGTTTGAATGAAATTGTACAAATTCCACATTTTGATAAAGCCGTACCACTCGCATTAGAAAAATGGCCGCCTTATTTAATGGCGCAAAAAAAGTTACAAATTGAAAATATCCGGGTAGCGTATTTGAGTAATCAAGAATTGCCGCGTTTAGATGTGTTGGTTTCAAATCAAGAAAATGGCTTGCAAAAAGATAGATTTAACGCAGTGGGCGATGCGTTTTTAGGTAAAAATAATTCGTGGAATGCGGGCGTGGAATTTGAAGTCCCTATTTTAGGTAATCGCCAAGCCCACGCCAATTTAAACGCCGCTGAAATCAATCAACGTAAAGCAAAACTGGCGGTTGATACCGCCAAACGCGATTTAAATAATAATTTATTCGCCAAAATTGAACACCTTAAAAACAGTCAACAACAACTTATCGATGCTAAACGAAATGTGGATTTAAAAGAAAAATTGCTCGATGTTGAATGGCATCGTTTGAACGCGGGAAAAAGTAACGCTTACACCGTTTTAAAACAGGAAGAAGAATTCGCCGACAGTAAACGCCGTTATTATGCCACCTTCACGGAATTGAAAATTGCTGAAACCTTAGTTGATTTAATCACAGGGCGTTTATTCGACAAATACCGTATCGACATTACCCGCGATAACACCGCCATTAACCTCATTCGATTAGATTCTTAAAAAATTATGCGCTTTAAAATTTTAGTTCAACCGTTTTGTTTGCTGCTTATTAGTAATTTCGTTTTTGCCGCCGATTCCGTTGTCGGCATTACCAAACCGATTCATGATATTGAACTCAGTTTTCCCGTGGATGGCGTGGTGTCGAAAGTGCTGGTGAAAGAAGGACAAAGAGTCAAAAAAGGGGATGATTTATTGCATTTAGAAAATGAATTGCAACTCAAAGAAGTACAACGCCGCAATATACTTTTAAACGACCGCTCAAAATTGAAAACGTCAGCCCACAATAAAGAAATTATGGCCGAGTTGATGAATAATAATCGCCAATTACACAATTACATGGGCGCAGTAAGTCGAGAAGATGTGCGAAAAATTGAAATGCAATATGCCGGTGTTGAAGGTGACGTGACCAGCGAACAACAAGAAAAGAAGCGCGAAAAAATTGAATTAAATATGGCGAAACGTGAATTAGAACGCCGCATTTTACGTTCACCGATTGACGGCGTGATTACAGAATTGGTGATTCAACAAGGTGAATGGGCGCAACCTGGAAAAATGGTTTTGCATATCGTCGATACCACCAAAAGTTTTTTGGAAGTGAATATCAACGTCAACGACATTTATTCACGCGATTTAAAACAGAATTCAAAATTAACGATTCAATTTAAAGCGGGTAATAATGACATTCAAAAAATCGGCACGGTGACGTTTATTTCGCCGATGGTTGATAAATCGAGTTCACTTGTGCGGGTCAAAATTGAGTTTGATAACAGCGATGGCGCAATTTTATTGGGAATGCCGGCAACTGTTTTATTGCCCGATGTCAAAACACAAAAACCTGCTTTAAATTCTTAAAAAATTCAATGCCAAAATTATTTACCCGTGAACCAGACAGCCTAGAACTTCTCAACAGCATCAACGCACTTTATTATTTTGACGGGACAGAATCCGATTTTGTCGCGCAAATTACCAACAATTTAGCGTGGCTGTGTCGTGCGCCAATTTTACTTTATATTTCAAATTCGCAAATTGTTGGTCAATTTGGCGTGCCTGAAAATGAAACCATTCCAGAATCATTGTGGCAAACCGCCGCCAATTTATTTGAACGGGCGAAGGAAAATAAATTTGCACAAGAACCCCAACTTGTGCCACTTTTTTCATTGCAACAACCGTTATGTCTGGTTTCATTGCTTGAAACAGGTGACGAAAATAAGGAAGCGTTTTTATTATTGATTGTCGATAAACGTCATTATTCACAACTGAATGAAACCATTGTCCGGTTGCGATTGTTGGCGAATCTGCCCGCATTATTTTATGAACGAAACAAAAAACCGCTTCCTTTTCCCCTTCAAAATGCGGGAAATGTTTCCGCTGAATTTGAACAAATTATGGCGTTATCGACCGACATTTTAGCGTTATCGGCATTGGTGATAAATCAAACGCATTTTATGTCTGCGTCGATTTTGTTGGTGAATGAAATTGCTGCGCGTTTTCAGTGTTCACGGGTTTATTTAGGTTGGGACGACGGCGATTACGTTAAAACTATTGCGATAAGCCATTTGGATAGTTTTGAACGCACGACTGAAATTATTCAATGGATTGAAGCCGCTTTTGAAGAAGCGTTTGACCAAAATGTAGAGCTGATTTTCCCCGATAATCATGATGATTCGTCCGTTATTAACGCCGCGCATAAAAATTATCTGAAAAAAACATACAGCTCGCAACTGCTTTCATTGCCGCTGCATCGAGACGGAAATCACGTTTTAGCGGTGTTAAGTTGTGAAAAAAATGAAGGAGATTTTTCAGAAAAAGAAATCGACGCGCTGCGTTTGGTTTTAAATCAAATTACGCCGTGGCTCGATGAATTACATTTTAAAAATGAATGGGTCGGATTACGTTTAAAACAAACCATTCAAACGACTTTGAATCGATGCTTTAGCACGGAAAACAGTTTAAAAAAATTAGGCGTTTTGGCGTTAAGTGGTGTGTTATTTTTCGTTCTGTTTGGCAAATGGGATTATCGAATTGAAGCCACGGCGGTGGTTGAAACTGATGATTTAGCGTATCTCACCGCGCCATTTGATGGTTATATTGATAACGTTACCGTTCATGCGGGCGACAAAGTTAGCCGCGATACATTATTGATGCAAATGAATACGCAAGAGCTTATTTTAAAAGAATCCGAAGCCTATTCCGATGTGCAACGATTTTTGCGTGAAAGTGAAAAAGCGCGGGGCAATGAACAAAACGCCGATATGTTAATTGCTCAAGCCCGAACCGAACAAGCGCAAGCAAAATTAGAAGAAATGCGTTTTTATTTAGAACGTGCCACGTTAAAAGCACCTTTCGACGGCGTAATTATTGAAGGCGATAAAGAAGATTTGTTGGGCGTTCCGATTAGCAAAGGCGACACGATTTTCAAACTCGCGAAATTAACGGGAATGTATTTAAAAGTGATTGTGGATGAGAAAAACATCAACGCTATTACTGAAAATCAAACGGGGGAAGCGCGTCTTTTGAGCAAGCCCGATATTAAATTGCCGATTCACGTTGAAAAAATTATTCCACTCGCGCAAGTTGATAGCGCAGGATTGAACAGTTTTAACGTTAAAGTGTTATTTGAAAATGCACCCGAAGAATGGATTCGCCCCGGTATGAGCGGCGTGGTCAAAGTCGATGCCGGCAAACGGAATATCTTGTGGTTGTTGACGCATAAAACCGTTGATTTCTTACGTTTATATTTTTGGTGGTAATCGATGAGCGAATTTTTCAGTGAGTCGTGGCATCGTATCGCAAAAAATAAAATCAGTTTAGTTGCCAGCGTGCAAATTCATAAACAACGTTTTCGTGGCATGACGTGGTATGTGTTGCGTGATACGTTTAACGATAAATTTTTCAGAATTCGCCCTGAAGCGTATCAATTTTTGATGCACTTAACGCCCGAAAAAACGGTGGAAGAAGTATGGGAAAATTTTATTGAAACACGCCCCGAAGTCGCGCCAGGTCAAGAAGAGTTAATTCAACTTTTGTCACAATTGCATGATGCGAATTTATTGTATTTTAAAAATCGTCCTGATAGCACGCGCATTTTTGAACGTCATCAAAAACATAAAACGCAAAAAACACAGCAGCAATTATTTTCAATTTTCTTTTCAAAATTTTCACTCATCGACCCCGATGCGTTTTTAAATTGGTGTTCGCCCGTTATTCATAAATTATTTAGTGCGCGATTTGCGGTGATTTGGTTTGCGATTGTGATTTCTGGCGGCGTGGCGGTTATCGAACATTTCGACGAATTACGCGACCAATCGCAAGGTATGCTTGCGCCTGATAATTTATTTTGGTTTTTTATTGCGTTGTTTTTTCTGAAATTATGGCACGAATTCGGTCACGCGATGATGTGCAAACGTTTCGGCGGACAAGTGCATTCGATGGGCGTGATGTTGCTGATTTTAACGCCGTTGCCGTTTATGGATGCGACCGCGAGTTGGACATTTCGCAATCGTTGGCATCGTGCGTTAGTGGGCGCGGCGGGAATGATTGCCGAATTATTTGTGGCGGGCATTGCAGCGTTGATTTGGGCAAATACGGGCGCGGGAACGCTGCACAGTTTGTGTTTTAATTTGATGACGATTGCGTCCATTTCGAGCTTGGTTTTTAACGGCAATCCGTTAATCCGTTTTGATGCGTATTATATTTTGTCAGACATTTTAGAAATTCCGAATTTGGCGCAAAAAGCGCAACGACAATGGCTTTTTTGGATTCAAAAATATGCGTTTGGCGTGGATGATATTTCACCGAGTCAAACGCAAAAAGAAAGTTTATGGTTGGGTTTCTATGGCTTGCTGAGTTTTTTATATCGGTTATTGATTTCAGTCGGTATTATTTTATTTACGGCTGATGAATGGTTGATATTAGGTTTTATGATGGCAACATTGACGGCAATAACGTTAATTTTTATTCCTGCTTATCGTTCGCTAAATTATTTGTACGCAAGCCCGCAAATTCACCGTAAAAAATCACGGGCTTATGGCGTTTCAGCAGTGTTTTTAATGGCGGTTTTATCATTATTTTTTGTGCCGTATTCTTCCGAAATTGAAGCGACGGGTGTAGTTGAATCCACGCATTTTGTTTCTGTTTTCGCCGAAACAAACGGCTATTTGAAAAAAATAAATGTTAAAAATGGGCAATTGGTTTCGCAAGGTGACACGTTACTCGAATTTACCAATAACGAATTGGAATTAAGCGTGCAAATTATTCGTGCAAAATTGGTTGAAGAACAAATTTCGCTTGCTCAGGCTCGTAATGAAAACATTTCTGACCTCGATTCAATCGCTAAACACATCACCGTTTTGGAACAACATTTAGAATCCTTGTTAAAAGATGAAAAGAAATTAACAATCATTGCAGAAAATTCGGGCGTTTGGGTGGCACCCGAATTTAATCCAAAACTAAACAATTGGTTTAAACGCGGGATAAAATTAGGCGTGATTATCAATCCGTCAGAATATCGCTTCACAGCGGTTGTAACTCAAGAACAAGCGTTTGATTTATTCGAAGGAAATGTTCAATTAAAAGGCGAAGTTAAATTACGTCATAATACAAAACCCACTTTTACAACGGAAACGGTACACATTATTCCTTACGAACAGCATGAATTACCTTCGGCGGCGTTGGGTTGGCTTGGCGGCGGTGAAATTGCGATCACACACAATGCAAAATCAACCGGTAAAGAGGCGGCAGAATCATTTTTTGAAGTCCGAACGCTATTACAATCAAGTGAAAATACTGCATTTTTTCATGGTTCATCAGGTATTTTAAGATTGGAATTGCCACCAAAATCTTTCATCAATAAAGCGTTAAGAACCATCGATCAAACATTATTAAAGCGTTACAAATTGGGATAGTTCCTGCAAACCAGCCTTTTTCGTTTGTGCTAAAATCTTAGCTTTGAATTTTTCAAGTGACGATAATCATATACGCAGAAAAACTAAAGCAATTTGAAAATGCTGAAAACTTAGGTGGTAAGGCGAAGCCTATCGCTATAATTTTTTACTGAATTGCAAAACGTACTGGCATAGTGTCGGTATACTCAACGTTCTGCTTGATGAGTTAATGGAATTTGCCTGCTGTTGACTTCAACGCTGAGAAGCGTTTCGTTGGATGTTGGAAGTAATGTGATTTCAAGGTTTGCCGCCCTTTTAACATGTCAAAGGGCGGTTTTTTTGTGCAGATTGACGATTATTTTAATCGACCAAAAACAGATTCGATGCGCCCGTTTCAGCTGACGATGCGCCCAAACGGAAATGCCCAAACATTTCGCGTCCCATGCCCATGTGATGATTGTGTGCCGAATTCGGAGCAGGAATTCGAGCGTTAAATTCCACGTCATCCATCAACACGTTAATATCGCCCGTTTGCAAATTCAACGAAATAATGTCGCCGTTTTGCACTTTCGCTAATGGTCCGCCGACTTCACATTCGGGGCATAAATGAATCACGGAAGGCACTTTGCCTGACGCGCCCGACATTCTGCCGTCGGTGACTAAGGCGACTTTGAAACCTTTGTCTTGCAATACACCCATCGGCGGCGTGAGTTTGTGCAATTCAGGCATGCCATTGGCACGCGGCCCTTGAAAACGAACTACGGCGACAAAATCTTTTTCCAATTCACCGCGTCGAAATGCCGCTAAGAAATCTTCTTGGTCGTCAAAAACCACCGCTGGAGCCTCAACGATTTGATGTTGCACATCCAGCGCGGAAAGTTTCGTTACGCCGCGACCTAAATTGCCTTTCATAACGTGCAAACCGCCACTCGCCGCGAAGGGCTTGGCGACGGTGCTTAATACTTCCAAATCTAACGGCTCTTTTGGCACAGCTTCCCACACCAATTTGTGGTCGATTAAACGAGGTTCTTGGCAATAATTCGCCATGCCACGTTTATTCGCAATCGCAATGGTATCTTCATGCAATAAATGATTATTCAATAATTCTTGAATCAAAAAGCCCATGCCGCCGGCTGCGTGAAAATGATTCACGTCCGCCGAACCATTTGGATACACTTTGGCTAGCAACGGAATGGCTTTTGACAATTTATCAAAATCATCCCAATTCAACGAAATTCCTGCCGCTCGCGCAATCGCAATTAAGTGCATGGTGTGATTGGTCGAACCGCCGGTAGCCAACAAACCGATGACCGCATTCACGATCGCTTTTTCATCTACAACGTGTGCAACGGGACGATAATCATCGCCCAACGCGGTGAATTTCAACACTTGCCGCGCGGCTTCTTTGGTCAATTCGTCGCGCAACGGCGTGTAAGGATTGACAAACGAACTGCCCGGCAAATGCAGCCCCATCATTTCCATCATCATTTGATTAGTGTTCGCCGTGCCGTAAAACGTACACGTTCCCGCACTGTGATACGACGCGGCTTCGGCGGCGAGCAACTCTTCGCGCCCAATTTCACCGAGCGCGTATTGTTGGCGAGCTTGGGCTTTTTCTTTATTGGAAATACCGCTCGGCATCGGCCCTGCTGGAATGAAAATCGCGGGCAAATGTCCAAAACTCAACGCGCCAATCAATAAACCAGGAACAATTTTATCGCACACGCCCAGGAATAATGCGCCATCAAACATATTGTGGCTCAAACCAATAGCCGTTGTCATCGCAATTAAATCACGACTAAATAACGATAATTCCATACCCGCTTGACCTTGCGTAATCCCGTCGCACATCGCTGGAACACCCGCTGCCACTTGCGCCACGCCGCCCGCTTCACGAATCGCCGCTTTAATTAAATCGGGCGTATCTTTGTACGGCTGATGCGCCGACAGCATATCATTGTATGACGTGATGATGGCGATATTGGGTTTTTGGTTAGCGGTCAAATCAGATTTTTCTTCTGGACTACACGCTGCAAAACCGTGTGCTAAATTCGCACAGCCCATGCCAACACGTTGCGGCGATTTTTTAGCGTAAGTGTCAATGTATTTTAAATACGCAGAACGGCTAACGTGACTGCGTTCAATAATTTCATTGGTAACACTTTGAATAACAGGATTCATACTATTTCCTTTTGTTTGTAGTTTTAATTTTTACCAAGTTAAATCAATCTTCCCAGGTTCTACCGTCACGCGCCAACAACGCATCCGCCGCATTCGGCCCCCATGTTCCCGCTGGATAGGGTTTCGGTGTATCGCTTAAATTTCCCCACGCACGTTGAATAGAATCAATCCATTTCCACGCTTCTTCGGTTTCTTCGCGGCTAATAAATAGCGTATTGTTGCCGCGCATCGATTCCAATAATAACCGTTCATAACCACCTGAAACGTGTTTTTTGGTTTGATTTAAAAAGCTCAAATCCAATTTGTTTTTTTGTAATCGAATTGACCCGTCAATGCCTGGAACTTTGTTTAATACTTCAATTTCCACGCCTTCTTTCGGCTGTAAATGAATAATCAACTTGTTCGGCGGCAAATCGTAAAAACTGTCTTTAAAAATGTTATGCGGTTGCTGTTTGAAATACACCACGATTTCAGTGCGTTTATAACTCATGCGCTTGCCGGTTCGCAGATAAAACGGCACGCCCGCCCAACGCCAATTATCAATATCGACGCGAATCGCGACAAAACTTTCCGTCGCGCTTTCGGTATTTGCGCCTTCTTCTTCTAAATATCCAGGAACTTCTTTGCCTTTGACGTAACCTTTCGCATATTGCCCGCGCACGGTACGTTTGCCCACGTTGTAATCGGCAATCGGACGCAACGCTTGCAACACTTTAATTTTTTCGTTGTGAATACTTTGCGCTTCCAAATTAACCGGTGGTTCCATCGCAATAAACGTCAAAATTTGCAGCAAATGATTTTGCAGCATATCGCGTAACTGCCCGGATTTGTCGAAATAATCCCAACGTCCTTCGATTCCCACTTCTTCCGCGACGGTAATTTGAATGTGATCAATGGTGTTGTGACTCCAATTCGTGGTAAAAATCGAATTCGCGAAACGCAACGCTAACAAATTCAACACCGTTTCTTTACCCAAATAATGGTCGATACGGTAAATTTGCTCTTCTTTAAACACGGATTGCATGGTGTCATTGATTTCACGCGACGAGTTCAAGTCATAGCCAATCGGTTTTTCAATCACAATTCGTGCATCTTTTGAAACCAATTTAGCCTTTTGCAAGCCCGTGCAAATACTTTTGAACAAAAACGGTGGAATTGCTAAATAATTCACGGTGGTGCGATTTTTTTGATCCAGCATCGCGCCCAATTTTTTGAATTCGTCCGCATTGCTAATATCTAATTGCACATAATCAAAGCGGGCGGATAAACGGTTCCACGCCTCGTCTACTATCTGGCAAGGTAAAAATTTAACTAAGCTGTCACGAGCAATCGCCGTAAATGTTTCGCGTGTTTCGGCTAATCTATCAACTGCGATAATGCGTGTTTGCGGTTCAAGTAAATTCGATTTATCCAGCTGATACAACGACATTAACAATTTACGACGTGACAAATCACCCAATGCACCAAAAATAACCAAATCGCAGGGTTTGTATTTTTTTTCGTTCATAATTTTTTTTCGTTTTTTTATAGTGAAAGAAAGAAGTATCTAGCACACAATCTGCGTGTTATTGCGCGTTATTATCGCAGAAATTGGAGGTTGTAACATACAATGCGCGTTATGTTTCTTTTTTAGGTTTCTCAAAATTTTATGACAACGCCGCTGATTTTGGTTGATGGTTCTTCATTTTTGTATCGTGCTTATCATGCGATTCCGCCGCTCACAAATGCAAAAGGTGAGCCGACACACGCCATTTTAGGCGTGTCGAATATGTTGCGAAAATTACTCAATCATTACGACCCCACGTTTATGGCGGTAGTGTTTGATAGTTCGGGGAAAACGTTTCGGCATGAATTATCGGCGGATTACAAAGCGAATCGAACCAAAATGCCGGATGAGTTAAGCAGCCAAGTCAAACCGTTGCACGCTTTAATTCGCGCCATGGGAATTCCGCTAATCAGCGCGGCGGCGGTGGAAGCGGATGATGTGTTGGGGGTGTTAGCGTGTTATGCCGCCGCGCACGGACATCATGTGATTATTGCCACCAGCGATAAAGATATGGCGCAATTGGTTAATGAACACATTACGCTCGAAGATACGATGAGCAAAACGACGTTGACGATTGACGGCGTGTTTGCAAAATTCGGCGTGCGTCCTGACCAAATCTCCGATTATCTTGCGTTGGTCGGCGACAGTTCTGACAACATTGCCGGTGTGCCAAAAGTCGGGACAAAAACCGCCGCGAAATGGTTGGCAGAATATGACACGTTGGATAATTTAATCGCCCACGCTGACGACATTAGCGGCAAAGTGGGCGAAAATTTACGCGCCAATTTGCCGCAATTAGCTCTGGCGAAACAATTAACGGTCATTCGCTGTGATTTAGAATTGCCGTATAACATGGCGGATTTGACGCGCCGTCCCATTCACAATGAACAGCTTCGAGCGTTATTGACGGAGTTTGAATTTTCGTCGTGGTTGAAGCAAATCCCCGCCGACGTATCTTCAAAAATGGAAGCGGAAATTAACGAAACCACTGAAACTACCGCCACCGCACATTACGACATTATCACCACGATGGCGCAATTGGACGCATGGTTGGCGCGTTTGGAAAAAGCCGCGTTAATCGCGTTCGACACCGAAACCACCAGTTTGGATTACACCGCCGCGCAATTGGTTGGTTTATCATTTGCGGTACAAACGGGCGAAGCGGCTTATTTGCCGTTAGCGCATAATTATCCAAACGCACCACCACAACTGAATCGTAAACAAGTGCTGGAAAAATTACGTCCATTATTAGAAAGTCCGACGCATTTGAAAGTCGGGCAAAATCTGAAATACGATTATCACGTTTTGGCGAATCACGGCGTGACGTTGCGCGGCATTGCTCACGATACATTATTGGCTTCGTATTTATTGGAAAGTACCGGCAAACATAATTTAGACGCGCTCGCGCAAAAGCATTTGAATTTAAAAACTATTCGTTACGAAGACGTGGCGGGAAAAGGCGCGAAACAATTGAGTTTCTCCGAAGTTTCCATTGAAATTGCGGCGCGTTATGCGGCGGAAGATGCCGATGTGTGCGTGCGTTTGCATCATGCGTTGCAAGCGAAATTACAAGCACAACCGCGTTTACTCAGCCTTTACACAGAATTAGAAATTCCGTTGTTGTCGGTTTTGGCGCGGCTGGAAAGTAATGGCGTGTTGATTGATGACGATTTACTCGCGCATCAAAGTTTAGAACTCGCGCAACAAATGATGTCGCTCGAACAACACGCGCACGATGCCGCCGGACACAGTTTTAATCTGAATTCGCCGAAACAAATTCAAACGATTTTGTATGAACAACTGAAATTGCCCGTTTTGAAACGCACGCCGACGGGTCAACCTTCGACCGATGAATCGGTGTTGCAAGAATTGGCGGAAGATTATCCGTTGCCGAAATTGATTATTGAACATCGCAGTTTGAGCAAATTAAAATCGACTTACATTGATAAATTGCCGCAACAAATTAACGTCAAAACGGGGCGCGTGCATACGTCGTATCATCAAATCATCACCGCGACGGGGCGGTTGTCATCGTCGAATCCGAATTTACAAAACATTCCGATTCGTAGCGCGGAAGGACGCAAAATTCGTCAGGCGTTTATTGCGCCAGCCGGTTATAAAATTGTCGCGGCGGATTATTCACAAATTGAATTACGAATTATGGCGCATTTGGCGAATGACGCGGGATTGATTACCGCGTTTCAAAATGACCAAGATATTCATCGCGCCACCGCTGCGGAAGTGTTTAACGTGCCGCTGGAAAACGTCACCACTGAATTGCGACGTTCGGCGAAAGCGATTAACTTCGGCTTGATTTACGGGATGTCGGCGTTTGGTTTGGCGAAACAATTGAGCATTTCGCGCACTGACGCGCAAACTTATATCAATGCGTATTTTGACCGTTATCCCGACGTGAAAACGTACATGAACGAAACCAAAATACTGGCAAAAGAACAGGGTTTTGTCGAAACTTTATTTGGACGACGTTTATATTTGCCGGATATTCAATCGAAAAGTGCGGTGTTGCGCCAATACGCCGAACGCACCGCGATTAACGCACCGATGCAAGGCACGGCGGCGGATATTATTAAACGCGCGATGTTGAAAGTAGATGCGTGGTTGGCGAATGAAAATGTCGATGCCAAAATGATTATGCAAGTTCACGATGAATTGGTCTTTGAAATTAAAACCGAGCAACTCGACAGCGCGATTGAGATGATTAAAACGTTGATGTGTGGCGCGGCAGAATTGACAGTGCCGTTAATTGTCGATGTGGGCGTGGGAAATAATTGGGACGAAGCGCATTAAAAATGATAGTCGATTTATTGTAGGGGTTCACTGCGTGAATCCGCATAAACAGGACGTTTGATGATAACGTTTGTGTCTTGCGGGCTTACGCAGTAAGCCCCTACGCAACAATTGTTTGATACTGTTTTATCCGTTAGTAGCGAAAAACCTCGCCGTTCAGGGCGAGGATGTAAGCGGCTCAATTCGACCGCGTTCACGATAGCGATATTTTTCAGCTTTGTGCTAATATAACCACCAGTTAGTAGAGATTTCAAAATCACTTTCAGCGAAAACCAAGCAACAAGTGCGAAGTCTTGAAAAACCGATTTAAACGTCAAAATAACCCGAGGACTTTCGGGGGCTAGTCTGTGAAGTGAATCGTGCTGTCATGCGGTCAGCAGCAGAAACCAGTAGGTAGTAGTGATACACACCTGCTCCTTAGCAATAAGGAATCCCCGTTCCCTTTAGGGCGGGGAGGATGTCAAGCCATGAACTGCAAATCACTACTGTCTAAATTTAACCGACCTGTAAATTGTACAAACTTGGTGGGCGCGTAATAATTCGCCGCTCCATCTGCATCGAAATATAACGCGCGAGTGGCAGTGTCATAAATCAAACTCGCTGCGCCCGCCGATTTCAAACCCGTCACGCTGGCAAAACCGCTAAAATCGAAATCTGTGCTAAGTTGAATGTGATCCGTGCCTTTGACAAAATCGGTAATCGTGTCGAGATTCCTCGCGCGAGGGGCAAAATCACCTTTGAAATCATAATCGCGCAGATTAAATACAAACGTATCTGCGCCGCGTCCGCCAGTCAATATGTCATTACCTTTGCCGCCTTCCAGCGTGTCATCACCATTCATGCCGCTCAACGTGTTATTCGCACTGTTGCCAATCAGCCCGTTGGACAATTCATTTCCCCAACCGATTAGTTTCGCATTACCGGTCAGCGTCAGATTTTCCACATGGCGCGGCAACGTGTAATTCACGCTACTTTGCACGCTATCCGTGTCAATCAAATTGGTTTCAATCACGCTGTCGCCCAAATTATCCACGATATAAACATCATTTCCGTCGCCACCAATCAGCGTATCGCGTCCAGCACCGCCATCGAGCGTATCATTTCCTGCCAAACCTTTCAGCGTATCAGCGCGACTGGTTCCCGTTAAATAATCATTTCCGGCGGTACTTTTAGGTGATAGTGCGGCAGTTGTGACGTTAGAAACGTTCGGATTATTCAAACCATCGCCGCCATAAATCCAATCTAACGCGGCTAAATCATAAGCCTGAAACGTGGTTTTGTATTCCCCTTCATGGTGATAAGACATGACGGTATTGTCGGTATTATCTTGGTTAAACGTGAGCGCATAAGGTGATTCAAACGGATGCTTCAAACCGAGCGCGTGACCGACTTCATGCAACAAAGTTTCATAACCTTGCGTGCCAGCGATTGGTGTTCCGTTTTCATCATTCCATTCCACATCATCTAAATAAACGTAAGCGTCGGCGGCGTATCGAGTCACGATATTTCGGTTGCTGTATTCATAACTGTAACTGTTGTCGCACAAACCAGCGGTTGTTGAACCGTTTAAATCCGTATTCGCAAAATGAATATCGGCGTTTTGTCCATTCGCGACTTCTTGCAGTGTCACGCCGGTAATGGAACTAACATACGTTAAAATTGCCCGTGCCGCGTTTTGTTGTGTCACATTAAATGCCCCAATCGGTGAATCGCCCGATTTAATTTGAGTATCATCAAAGCCCCGCATATCGAACGTGTAATAAAGCACCGTGCGGGTGGGATTGAGATAATTCCAGTTGATGCTATTGTCTAGCAACGAATCGGTGGTCAACACGCCTGAATAATTGACGCGATTTAAATCATTGACCGTCAACGTAGAAAAAGAAATGGTCATACAATCGTCTCGTAATAAAAATGAAAATAGTTTAAATCGTAAAGTAGAAAACAGGTAAAGTGAAGAAAAATGGGATTTCCAACATCTTTTTTGTTGGCGGTGAATCGATATTTAAAAACACGGGGGTTTCAAGAACAATATGACGACAGTACAAAATACGACAAAACTCATTGACCGTTTTGGTCGCAAAGTGGATTATTTACGCATTTCAATTACCGATCGTTGTGATTTTCGCTGCGTGTATTGCATGGCGGAAGAAATGACGTTTTTGCCGCGCCAGCAAATTTTGAGCCTCGAAGAAATTTTCCTACTCGCCCAAACGTTTGTCGAATTGGGCGTGAAAAAAATTCGGATTACCGGCGGCGAACCGTTAATTCGCAAAGGTGCGTTGGAATTATTGCAACAAATTGGCGCGTTGGAAGGGTTGCACGAATTGGTGTTAACGACAAACGGTTCACAACTTGTCACCGCTGCGCCGATTTTAAAAGCCGCTAAGGTGAAACGGTTAAATATCAGTTTGGACACGCTCGACGCGGCGAAATTCAAAGCGATTACTCGCACTGGCGATTTACAAATCGTTTTAAATGGCATCGACGCGGCGAAAAAAGTGGGTTTTGAACGGATAAAATTGAACGCGGTGATTTTGAAAAATCGCAATCACGACGAAGTGGGCGATTTGGTGCAGTTTGCGATTGATAAAGAAATCGACATTAGTTTTATTGAAGAAATGCCGCTCGGTATTGTCGAAAAACACAATCGCGCCGAAGCGTATTATTCGAGTGATGAGATTCGCGCCGATTTAGAAAGTCGTTTTACGTTGCAAAAAAGTCCGGACAACACGGGCGGCCCGTCAGATTATTACGTTGTGCCAAATACGCAAACGCGCGTCGGATTTATTTCGCCGCACAGTCACAATTTTTGCAGCACTTGTAACCGCGTGCGTTTGACGGTTGAAGGGCGATTATTATTGTGTTTGGGCAATGAACATTCCATCGATTTGAAAGCCATTTTGCGTGCGCCCGATTTCAACGCGGCTAATTTAAAACAGGCAATTATGGATTCGATGGAAATTAAACCAGAAAAACACGAATTCAACGTCAGAGAACAGCCGATTATTTTGCGTTATATGAACATGACGGGCGGTTGATTTAATGACTCCAATTCAATTTATTCCGCAAAATTTCAAAAAAATCGTGTCCGTTCGGATGCAAAATCCGAATCGGCACGGGTTCTTTTTTAATCAAAATTTTGTCGCTAATTAACACGTCGGGAATCTCAATGTGATCGCACGTCACCAGCGCGTTAATTTGTTTATTTTGGCAAAAACTGATTTCAATTTCAGCATCATCATGAATCACAATCGGGCGATTGGTTAAGGTGTGCGGATTCAGCGGCACTAAAACCAGCGCGGGCAATGACGGATATAAAATCGGACCGCCAGCGGATAACGAATAAGCGGTTGAACCGGTTGGCGTGGCGATAATCAACCCGTCAGAACGCTGCGAATTCAAAAAAACGCCGTCAATTTTGGTGATAATTTCAATCATGCTCGGCGTAATCCAACGGTGAATCGCGACTTCATTTACCGCCGTTTCTTCGTGAATAATTTGCTCGTCACGGATGATTTTTGCCCGCAACAAATAACGCTGTTCTTCGCGGTAATGCCCGTCTAACATTTGCGCTAACGTTTCGAGCAATTTGTCCGGTGAAATATCCACCAGAAATCCCAATCGACCCAAATTCACCCCAATCAATGGCACATCATTTGCGACAATAGCTCGCGCCGCAGCTAAAAACGTGCCGTCGCCGCCTAACGCAATCACCAAATCACACTGTTTGCCCAATTCGGCAACGGCGCATTTTTCGACTTCAACGCTATGCACAAAACGCGCACTGTCTAGCGCGACCATGACGCGATAATTTTGCACAATCAAATACCCACACAAGCGCGTGAGCGTGTCAGCGATAATCGGATCGCTCGGTTTGCCAATAATGCCAATCGTGTTAAAAAGACGTTGCATTGAAAACTCTTATTTTGTCGAAATCATAAAACTAAAAACGCCAAACTCAGTCAAACCAAGTTTAGCGTTGTGGTTCGGAATACAGCGTGACGGCTTACAAATGCAAGTTGATGAATTCAACCAACTGAACTTTTGTTAACGCGCCTACTTTCGTGCCTTCGATTTCACCGTTTTTAAACAACATCAACGTTGGAATACCGCGCACACCGTATTTTTGTGGTGTATTTGGACTGTCGTCGATATTCATTTTCGCGACTGTTAATTTTCCCGCAAATTCTGCGGCAACCGCGTCTAAAATGGGCGCAATCATTTTGCACGGACCACACCATTCTGCCCAATAATCCAACAATACCGGCAATTCAGATTCTAAAACTAACTCGTTAAAATCATTGTCATTAACATGAACTACAGCTTCACTACTCACGATTTTCTCTCCATGGATTAAAAAATAAAAAATTAAAGTGTCCAAACTATAAGCGTCGGACGCGCGGCGCGTCAATGATTTTTAATCATTTCGACCCGTTTTGCCGCTGACATAAAACGGCACCGCTAAAATGCCCAAACTCGCTAACCAAAATAATAATTGCGTGTTGGTGAGCGTAAATAAAATCGCCGTCGCCAAACGTGGAATCATCGACGGATACGCCATAATAAAATCGCGACTCGCCATAAATGAATAACTTTCGCCAATGATTAACGCCACGCTCAAACCCATCAGCCAATAACTCACACGCGTTAAACACGTCGGTTTGCTGGGAACGTAACCCAATAACGCGGTTAAATTCACGCTGTTTACGACCGGCATTTTTTCAATGAAATAATTGATTGCCGCCAATGCCATCAAACTCACCACCCATAATTGCGTCACGGTCGTGGGGAAATCGACGTAACGCCCGTCCCACGCTAAAATTGCCGTTTTCGCCAACGCAAAAATAATCACCATCAACACACACGCATATAACCGTTTCGCTAATTCGGGCGCGGGAATTTTCTGATTTAAAACCGCACTGATTCGCAGCAACACAAAACTCAGCAGAAACGTGTTAAAACTTAAAATAATCAGCGTTTGAAAACGTTGTAAATCGGTGTAACTTATCAGCCACAACGTTTCGATTTGCGACACAAAAATCGTCGCCAAAATTTGCGTAATCGCTAAAAAACTAATCAATCGCGGCGTATTTAAATTTGACGTGTCTTTTCTGAAAAGTACAACCATGACCAAAAATAAAACCGTCGCGGCGGCTAACGTTCGGCACCAGGTCGAATGTTCAGAAACGTCGCCGGTCAATGAAAAAACTGGTCGGCGTGAACTGTCGTAAAGTCCCCATTTCGCGCCAATCGTGCCTTCAAATGCGGCTTTCCACGGTTGGTCAAAGGCTTCGACAATGTTGTAATCAAAGCCGTTTTTGTTGGCGACTTTAATAAAATCTCGAATAAAACGTGCTTCATTCACCACGCTCGGCACCGATAAACCGCGTTGTTTTCCACCGCTGGGCCAGCCCGATTCGCCAATTAAAATCGGTTTGTGTGGCGCAATCAAATCGGCTTCTTGCTGCACTTGTTTGTAAATGCGTTCAATATGCGCCGGCGCGTCCGCCACCGCAATCGGTTCGTCTTCCCAATACGGCAAAATGTGAATCGTGATGAAATCGACTTCTTTAATCAATTCAGGATATTTCATGTACATCGACCACACGTCCGCGTAAGACACGGGCTGTTTCACGGCGCGTTTCACTTGGCGAATATAATCAATCAATTCGTCAGGTTTCAAATCGCCACGCAACAACACTTCATTTCCAACCAGCACGCGCTTAATTACGTCCGGATGTTCATTGGCGGAACGAATCAGCGCGGCAATTTCAATCGCATTATCGGGTTTCAACGCGCCTAACCACGCACCTGGTAACAAGGTTAAACCGTGCTTTTTCGCTAAATCTGGAATCAACGGCATACTGCCTTCCGCGCTAGCGTAAGTCCGAATGCCGTGCGTGACTTGCCCCATTAACGCCAAATCTTCGTCGAGTTGTTTTGCGCTCGGAAAACTGCCCAACATCGGATCTTGACCGTCTCGAAAGGGCGCGTAAGACAAACTATTGAGTTTACCCGCAGGCACATCTTCGCCAACGTTTTGCGGTAAATTGGTGGCGAAATTAAAAATACTGTTGAGCAAAATGACTACAAAAAGCCATGAAAAAAGTTTCATTGAATTGTTTCTAAAAGTGAATGAGTAAAAATAGTTTTTTAACTGGCTGAATTTATGGCATTTACGCGCAAGCGGCGAATGGCTTCACCAATTTTCGCGCCTTGCAAACCCCGATTTAATGCGGCGGTGGTGTCCGTATTGGCAGCGACTTGTGCGGCTCGCAGAAAAATTTCCGCTTGCGGATAATCGGCTTGTTCAAAACCCAATCGTCCACACGCATCGGCTTCACACGCCAAAACAAAATCGTGCAAATGATTATCGGGTTTAAATGCGCCCAATGTTTGCAATAAATCGATCAGCGTTGCCGCGCGTAATTCGCTCACTTTGTGGCAATGCGTGTGATATTGCGTGACGTGCAACGCGAGGTTTTTAAAATGATTTGGCACCCGTAAACGCGCACACATTTTTTCGACCAACGCCACGCCTTGAAGTTCATGTCCGTAATGGTGCGGTAAATTTGCCTTGGGTGAAATGGCTTTGCCCAAATCGTGAACCAATGCGGCAAAACGTACTTCCAAACGCGGCGATAATAACGCGGCGTGTTCCAACGACATCAAACTATGAATGCCGCAATCAATTTCAGGATGATAAATGACCGGTTGCGGCACACCAAATAGCGCGTCGAGTTCGGGGAAAATTTTTGCCAACGCGCCACAGGCTTTCAATGTATAAAAAAACGCGGACGGTTGTGTTTCGCCCAAGGCTTTCACGACTTCCGCCCAAATGCGTTCTGGCACGAGCGCATCGACTTCACCCGCTTCCACCATTTCACACATTAACGAATGCGTTTCTGATGCAATTGTAAAACCAAGTGGCGCGTAACGGGCGGCAAATCGTGCCAATCGTAAAACGCGCACCGGATCTTCGACAAAAGCGGGTGAAACATGACGAAATAAACGCGATTCTAAATCCCGTTGTCCGCCGTAAGGGTCAATCAATTCGCCTTGTTCCGTCATGGCAATCGCGTTGATGGTTAAATCGCGGCGCAACAAATCTTGTTCCAGCGTCACGTCGGGCGACGCATTCACGCTAAAACCTTTGTAACCTTTTGCCGTTTTACGTTCGGTGCGAGCCAGCGCGTATTCTTCGTTGGTTTTCGGATGTAAAAACACCGGGAAATCTTTGCCGACCGCGCGAAACCCGCGCTTCAACATCGATTCGGGCGTTTCACCTAACACCACCCAATCGCGTTCGGTCACGGGACAATTCAATAATTTATCGCGGACTGCGCCGCCCACCAGATACGTTTTCATATCAAACTACCTCTGAGATTTAAAAATGCGTTGCGCTATTTTACACATTGTTAGATTTACTGTTTAATCGACGACATTATTATTGTGTGAACAAAATTTAAGAAATAACTCTTTTTGCCGCTATAGCCACTCACTCACAAAGGAATTTCCCATGAATCGTTATTATTTTAAATCTGTTTTATTCGGTATTTTATTGAGCGCGGCTTTGTCGGGCTGCACCGCGATGTCCAGTTTATCAATCGGCTCACATAACAGCGATGCCGACGACTATTCGCAAAATAAACAATTGACCGCGACAGGTTACGGCACGGCTGAAAAGAGCGATAAATACTCGCGTTCACAAATTAAATTGATGGCAATGCGGTCAGCAAAATTAGATGCGTATCGCAGTTTATCCGAACAAGTTTACGGCGTGCGATTGAGTGGCGTGACAACCGTTGAAAATATGATTATCACGCACGACAGTTACAAATCGTATGTCGATGCGTATTTGCGTGGCGCGAAAGTGCTTCGTACCGTGGCGATTAACAAAGATATGTATGCCGGTGATGACACATTTGAAACCGTTGTCGCGATTGAACTTACGCCGCGTTTTTACGAGTGCATGAACGGTTCAGCCGCAATGGTGCGTGAGTGTATGCAAATGCCCGTGCCACCAAAAGAACAGCCGGAATTATTAACGCCGTTTTCGAGTGCCGCGCCAATGATACAAGTCGCCAGCACCGCGATTTCAACACCCGCGCATTGTAACAGCATGGATTGTTACGAATATCCGCGTACTTCTGGTTTCAATCGTCCGTTGCTCATCGAGGAATAACGCATGACTACGCGCTTATTGAGGCTTGCGGCATTGAGTGCCATGTTAGGTACGGTTTCGTGTACGACCACTCAGTCGTCACCCATGTCATCTTCTCAAAATATCGCTACCGTTGAAGGTCAAGCGGCGATTCACAATGGCGCGGTGTTACTTGCTAAAAAACAAGCCTTACAAGATGCCATTCGCGTCGCGTCGCAGCAATCATCGATGGCGGTTCGTAGTCAATCATCGGTCAGCAACCATAATTTGCAGCTCGATTCGATGACCATGCGTTCGGCGGCAGCGGTGAGTAACACCAAAATTTTGCGCGAATGGCAAACCGGCGATATTTATCACGTTAAAGCGATGGTCGAATTGTCGCCGACGGGAATGTGTCAGCAAACCTATCGTAAACGCATTATTGCTACGGCGTTTCCGCGTATGGTGCAAGAGCAAATCAGCGATTATGAAACCAACGATTTAGACAACGGCATTCCGCGTGAAATTAACAATTTGTTAATGGAATCGAATCAGTTTGTCGGTATCAATGCCACGAATATCGCGTTGTATCCGCGTCCAGATTTAGCACCCGAAATGCAGGAACGCGACGCTTATCAAGTGCCGAAAGTGATTCAAGTGGCGAATAAATCCGGCGCACAATTTGTGTTGTCGGGCGTGATTCGCGATTTAGAAGTGGCTTCCGACGAATATATGCGAGGCACCGGCGTTGAAGCATTTGTCACCAGTTGGGCGCGTCACATTTCCGGTAAACGAAATATCGGCATTGATGTTTACGTTCACGATGGCATGACGGGCGCATTATTATTGCAACGCCGTTATGTCGATAAATCGGAAGGTAACGTCATGATTCCGGCGAGTTACACGGTGGGCAGCGATGGTTTTCGCACGACTGAAACAGGCAAGAAAATCACCGAAATTATCAACAAAGCGAGCAATGATATTCAGCAAGCGTTGAATTGTTACCCGTTTGCGACGCGCATTGCGGATATTAAAGGCGATAAAATCTTTATTGACGCGGGCGCACAAGAAAAATTGAATGTCGGTGATCAATTGATTGTTTACGGTACGGCGAGCGACGGGCTGCATTTGGACGGCGGTAGCAGTTATGTTGCCAGCGACAAACAGCCCGTCAGCGTGTTGACGATTCAAAGTATTACGCCGCGTTATGCGGTTGGAAGTATTGAAGGATCGGCGAGTAAATTGGGCATTAAAGTCGGCGATTGGGTGCGGTCACAATAGAAAAATCTATTTGATAATCACGGTTTTCAACGCATCCAACGCGGTCGAATTAAATTCATTAAACGTATCACCTTGCTGCTCAATAAACAGGGCAGCAATTCCCGCTTGATTCGCCACTTCAATTCCGGCTTCACGCCCCAAACACAACAACGCCGTATCCCAAATTTCGGCGGTGGTCGCGTCATTATCAAACACCGTCACTGAAACCGTTTCATGCTGGATGGGTTCGCCCGTTTTCGCGTCTAAAATATGGCTGTAACGTTTACCATCGGCATCAAAAAAATGCCGATACGTTCCCGAAGTCGTTACCGCTAAAGGTTCAGCGCGGTCAACGGTGATAATTTTGTGCATCGAACGTTCGCCCGATAACGGTTTTTCTAACGCCACGCGCCACGTTGAATTATCGGGTTTTTTACCGCGCGTTTGCAATTCGCCGCCGATTTCAATCAGATAATTGTCAATGCCTTGCGCGTCAAATATGCCCGCAATTTGCCCCACGCTGTAACCTTGTCCCACCGACGACAAATCGACTTTCAAATTGGGAATCCGTTTGCGTAAATGCGTGGCATCGGGAGTTTCTAACTGATTAAAACCCACTTGTGACAACGCCGTTTTCAACGCTTCGGGTGACGGTGGCGTTAAGGTTTCGCCTTTGAAACCCCACAAATCAAACAACGGTTTAATCGTTAAATCGTAACAGCCGCGACTGGCTTCACTGACGACGCGCGTTCTGGCGATTAACGTGACAATTTCAGCCCCGATTTCTTGCGGTTCCGTGGAATGGGTGGCGTTGAATTTTTCAATCGCTGAATCATCACGGTAATTTGATAATTGTTCATCGAGGCGTTTCAATTCGCCGTCTACGGCTTGTTGTAACGCAATGGCATCGACGTTTTTTTGCGACGACCAAAAACTGATGTGATACGTTGTGCCTTGCGTGTAACCTTCAAATTTTTGCAGCGTTTTTGGCTGTTCGCAACCCGTTAAAAGTAGAATTAACGCAAATCCTGCCGCTCCTTTCAAAAAAGGAAAATTATTGGTTTTCAAAATTTTAAACTCCGTTCATTCAAGCATGAACGACTAATTTATCTGATAACCACAATTTAACAAGCGATTGCCGTGTTTCTCCGACACGAACAGCCTCTTTATCTAACGATTCCAGCATCCATAACGGAATTTCAAGACTAAGATTTCTTTGTTCAAGATTCGGACGACACACATTTTTTAAATCTAAATGCTCCATAATGTCGTCTTCATTATCATCAAAAAGCTGGTCAAATTCTGTTGCTTTCATAAAAATCAATCTCCTTATAGCTGTGAATTCGCGCGGTAGGGGCGAAAAATTTTTCGCCCTTACTTACGAAAACGTTATTTCACCACCGATAACACAAAATCATCCGCCGTCAAATTCTGAAAGCCCGTCAATTCACAACCATTTCGGTGGTTTTCGGGTCGTTGTCGAGGTTTAATTTATTGCGAATATGGCCCTAAAAATTTATCACCGTTAAAATGTATCAAATGATCTGGATTATCGGCTATCCAAACCTCCGTTTCCCAGGCAATTTCAGCAACCCATTTTCTGAATTATGCTCTATTTAAAAAAGCAGTTACATAAACAATATCAGCGGTGCAGTCTGTTGTTAATTTTTTTAATTCGAGCAATCTAGTTTCACTTATTGAACCACTGCTGTGAACTGCTTCGATTAGATAAAGCCAATTTTTCTCTGCGCTGTAAGCAATAACATCAGGAAGTTTGTCATGTGATAACTCAAAAAATTTCAGGGCTTTTAGTTCGGACTCTTCAATGTGAAGTAATTTATTTGCGGTATCGCCAAAATATAAAACCTGACAACCTTTGCCATATCGTGGCAAAAATTCTTCAATGATAAGTTTTTGAAGTACGTTGTGAGAACCTGCTGATAATTTTAATGTTTTGCCATCGTTTAACATGATGGGTATTTTTTCAATTTCTCGATTTCGAGCCAATAAATCGTTTAATAAAATCTTTCCAGCCAAGTATTTTTTTAACTCTGCCCGCCATTTTTTTGTTCCATACGTTTTGACTAATTGCATAAAACAGGCTTCTAAACTGTAACCGCGTGTCGGGTCATTCGTGGCGGCATTTGCATTATCGGCACTATTTACAATCACACCCGCTAAAACCAATAGTTTTAAATCTTTGCGGCGAATATCATCATAAGAACCGCTCGATATGTTTTCGTCAAAATGGGTATTGTTGAAATTGATGATGTCTCTGGTTTTTAAATTTCGTTTATCTTCAGATTGTGTCCACTTTTGTTTTACGTTTGCAACCGCTAAAAATGCCATTGCCATACACTCAAGACTTCGTTCTGTTGTTTCGTTCTGTTGTATTGGTGATTGGAATGCCGACAGATTCTAAAATCTCAATCGCTTCATTGATAATTTTCACAATTTCCGATGACTTTTTACTTTTGGCTAAAAATTTCATAATAAACTCATTTGAAGCGTAGGCGTTTTACTTTGCTGAATTTTGTTGGACGCGGGATAACTTTTTTGTTCTAAATACTTTTTGATTGACCCTGCAAGATGCCAAGCTAATAACGGAGGAACAGCATTGCCAATTTGATAAAACTGTTGAGTTTCGGTGCCTTTGAATTCAAACCAATCAGGAAAACTTTGTAATCGCGCAGCCTCTCTTATTGAAAGTCGTCTGCGTCTACCATCTTTTAGTTTAACTCTTTGCATATCACCCGTTGGCGCGGCAATGTTTCGACAAGTCAATGTTCTAGCCGGTTTGTGTAAATGTAAATCTCTAGGATTAACGCAATGTGAGGCTTTTTCGTATTTAGCGACATAATTATCCATCGAGGGCGTGAGAATTTTATTCTCATCATTCACCGTATCGATTAAATCACTAATCGCCTCGTTCACAGTGACTTTATGCGACTCCAATTTAGGAAAATGAAAGCCACCGTAATGTCCGATTACAAATAATCGCTCTCTATTTTGAGGAACACCAAAATTAACGGCATTTAACAATTGGAAGTCGATTAAATAGTTTTCGCCTGAAAGTTCCCCTATGATTTGTTCAAAATAGAGTTTGTTGGAATACAGCATTCCACGCACATTTTCAAACAACCATAATTTAGGTTTTAGTTGTTTGACCGCATCAATAAAAATGGGAAATCCGTTTCTTTCATCATCAATTCCTTTTTGTTGACCACCAACACTAAACGGCTGACACGGCGGTCCTCCGATAATAATATCAATCGGTTGCTGATAACTTGTATTGACGGTTAATTTTTTTGTGATGCACTGACCATTTAAGTTTGTGTTGTAAGTATCAACAGCTGATTGTTCCATTTCGTAGCCAATTGTTTTAAAATTTGCCGCTTCAAATCCCAATGACAAACCGCCACAACCTGCAAATAAATCAAGAGCGTTATAGTTTTCGTTAGATTTTGGTAACAAAGTTTCATTTATTTTTTGAACGTAATTCATAACGTTGTAGCTTCAATTTGAGCTGAACTGAACTGAATTGCGTCAGTTTGTAAGCTAGATCTTTGAGCAGAACATTTAATTTTTGCATGGGTATTCCTGTAAAAATATTTTTGGTTGAAAATGACGGGTAACGCCGATGGCAAGCGTTAAATCACTTTTTCCAACTGTTGAATATGCGCGTCCAATTGACTCAACACGTCGCGCTGACTGCCGGTCAAATTCATGCCGTTGCGTAATTCATGAAGCCGCTGGTTAATCAGTTCGATACATTCTTCTTGTTCCGCGCGGCGCAAATATAATTTATTCACCATCATGCGAAACGCCAAACTCACTTTACGGAATCGCCCTCTTTCATGTTCAACGGTGAGCGCGTCCAATTGACCGTCACCGATTTCTTCGCACAATTCTTCCAAACGATACAGCGGCGCAGAACTTTTATTCGTAATATAAATCGCAATCACCGCGCTAATCGCACCGGCAATCATAATCATGATGAGATTGCCGACAAAAATAAACACGCCCAAACGCCCCCACGCTTCCACGATATTCAAATAAACTGTGTGCGGCGGTTCAGCCATAATCCAATAAATCAACGCGGAATAACTCGCGCCAGCAATAATAATGAGCGCGGATAAACTGAAAAAAATGCGCCACAATGCCGAATTTTGTTTATTGGCGTGCCGACGAATGGACGAACGATAAATCATGCGTGTTACCTTGTGAAAAAAGTGGAATCAATCAACGAAACTTTGCACCCACGCCAGTTGGCGCGGCAAACAAATCGTATTTAAATCGTAAGTGGC
Source organism: uncultured Pseudomonadota bacterium (assembly GCA_903870545.1). Taxonomy (GTDB): domain Bacteria; phylum Pseudomonadota; class Gammaproteobacteria; order Methylococcales; family Methylomonadaceae; genus UBA10906. The sequence goes on along the minus strand of CAIQDI010000033.1, from coordinate 20,514 downwards.
TTGGGCGAATTCCCGCGCATTTTTGCCTAATCGAGCGCGTTCTTCAGGCAAATCGAGCAATTCACACACGTTGTTGGTGAGTTCTTCTTGATCAAAAAAATCGACCAATCTGCCGGTGTCATTGTGCCGAATCGCTTCGTGTAACGGCTGCGTATTACTCGCTACGATGCAGCAACCGACGCTCATCGCCTCCAATAAACTCCAGCTCAACACAAACGGATACGTTAAATAAACGTGAATCCGCGACAATTGCAGCAACGGAATAAAATGCGAATAATCGATGTGACCCAGAAAATGCACGCGGCTCATGTCGATATTTTCGACGACTTCATTCAGAAAAATATCTTTCCATTTTTGCCCGTCGGGAGCTTTTGAACCATAACTCACACCATCCGCACCGACGATTAAAATGCGGGCATTCGGACGACGACGCATAATTTCTGGCAACGCTCGCATAAAGGTGTGATAACCGCGATACGGTTCTAAATTCCGATTCACAAAGGTAATGATTTCATCGTCCCGCGTGAGTTTAATCGTGCCGCCGCCATTGACATTGATTGTTAAAGACACGTTTGGACTGGGCGCAATTTTATCGGTATCGATGCCATCATGAATGACGGCAATGTGGCTGCGAAACGGTTCAGGAAACGTGCTGGCTTGCCAATGTGTCGGCGAAATTCCCGCGTCGGCAATATCAAAATGTAGCAAATTATTGGTATTTTTTAAGCGCAAACGGCAATCGTTGGTCGGGTCAGGATTATGAAATTCGGGATCGAAATTTACGTCCGCGCCATGCGTGTGATAAAAAAATTCGCAATAAATCGCCAATTTTGTATCCACCCAAATATCTTTCAAAAACAAACTTTCGCCCCAACCTGAATGGGCGATAATCAAATCCGGTGTAAAACCCGATTCACGCAATTCTAAAGCCGCGCGGAAACACGCTTCGCCGCGAATCACTTTCGTTTCAAAATCGCTCACCCATGGATGCACATTTGGTGTGGTACCGCGCGTCGCCTGATACGAAATCAAACGAACACCTTGCCAACTTTCGGGCGAATTTTTTTGCATGGTAAATGCCACAACTTCATTATTTGGGTCAGCGGCAAGAGCGGGAGCTAAATGTTTAAATTGCCCGGGGAAATTCTGGTGTATAAATAAAATTCGCATAGTTTTTTAAGTGGTTAATTTTTTAAGAAGGCTTCCACACGCTGTAAATCTTCCAGCGTATCCACACCCGCTGGCGGGGCTTTATCGACGATTTGCACGAGAATTTTTTCGCCGTGCCACAAAATTCGCAATTGTTCCAAGGCTTCAATTTGTTCGAGTGGCGACGCTTCCCACGCGCAGTATTTTTTCAAAAATCCGGCGGTGTACGCATAAAGTCCAATATGTCGAAAGAAAAGCCCCCCTTTTTGAAAGGGGGTTGGGGAGCTTTGCTTGAATTCCTCACGATGCCACGGAATTGGCGCACGGCTAAAATACAGCGCGTAACCGTTTTTATCCAAAACCACTTTCACCGCATTCGGATTAAAAATTTCGTCCGCCTCATGAATGTTCGCCGCCAACGTCGCAATACCCGCTTGCGTTTGATTTGCCAAAGCGTGCGCGACTTGGCGAATATAATCCGCTGGCAAAAGCGGTTCGTCGCCCTGCAAATTCACAATAATGGTGTCGTTCGACCAACCGAATTTCTCCGCCACTTCCGCAATCCGTTCGGTGCCACTTTCGTGATTTTCACGGGTCAAAACGGCTTGAAAACCCAACGCTAAAACGGCGTTTAAAATCCGTTCATCGTCCGTGGCGACAATAATTTCTTCGGCATTCGCTTCTTTCGCGCGTTCGCAAACATGAGCAATCATCGGCTTTCCCGCGATTAACAACAACGGTTTGCCGTGCAAGCGTGTTGAACCAAAACGGGCAGGAATCACAACTTTAAATGGCGCGTTCATTTTGGTAGCGCGTCCATTTCGTCCAACGACAAATAACGCGCTTCTTCTTCCAGCATCACCGGAATATCGTCACGAATCGGAAACGCTAAACGATCGGCACGACAAATCAATTCTTGCGCTTCTTTTTGGTAACGCAACGGACTTTTGCAAATAGGACACGCTAAAATTTCTAATAATTTTGAATCAATCATAAAGTTCTCTTAAAAGGTTTGGTTTTGAGTAAGGTTAAAAATTTATCGTTAAAATCAGCCGATAATTGCGCGGAAACTGGCACAAACCAATGATTTTCTGTGGCGAATTCGCGGCATTTCACCGCATCTTTTTCCGTCATCAACACGGGCTGCATTTTAAACGTGATTTCTTTCGCGTTAAAGACGTGGTGATCGGGAAAACTGTGATCGGTGCGGTGCGAAATACCGGCGTTTTCAAGTTGCAAAAAGAACCGTTCTGGATTACCAATTCCAGCAAGCGCGTGACATTCGAGCGTTTTAAATTCCGCCAACGGTTTACTTTCGCCGGTTATTAAATTCACCGCCACATCGCCCACTAACTCCATTTCCCATTCGTACCACAGCGTATCGGTTTCCCGTTTGCCATTCACAATGACGAAATCGACGCTATTTAAACGCTCAATCGGTTCGCGCAATGGCCCTGCAGGCAAACAAATTGAATTACCAAACCGCCGTTCGCCATCAATCACCGCGATTTCAATATCGCGTTTCAATGCGTAATGTTGCAGCCCATCGTCCGCCAAAATCACATCGCACGGCGCGTGTTTCAACAAACAATTTGCTGCGTCAACGCGCACCGCCCCGACCGCCATGGGGCAATTCGTTTGTTTGATGATTAACAAGGCTTCGTCACCCACTTCGGCAACTTTGCTGTTTGGCAAAACCATTTGCGGCGGTTGTTTTTCATTACCATAACCGCGACTGATAATGCCAACGCGATAACCTTCCGCCTGCAATAAATTCGCCAAATAAATACACAACGGCGTTTTGCCCGTGCCGCCAACGGTGATATTGCCGACGATAATCACGGGAACGGGCAGCGTTTCGCTTTTGTAAAAACCGATTTTATACAACCACCGGCGAAACTTTACAAAATCCGAAAATAAAAATCCGAACGGCATCAACGCCGCGCCAATAAAGTAATCTTTGTACCAAATGTCGAGCAAATAACGCGAAATTGTTTTTTTCATTTTGTTTTGATTATCCGACTTTTCTCAATTTGATGGCGAAAATGTTCAATGCTCATAGAACGCCCTAAAACCACTAATAAATCATTGGCGCGTAATAAAAAATGATTCGGTGGATTAAAATAAAAATGCTGATTTTTTATCGCGTAACTATTTTTATGAATGCGGTGTTCAGGATTTGCGCTAATGACACCGAGCAAAATCAATTTACGCCGTGAAAAATCAATATCCAAAATTTCAGCACCTTCCAAATACGAACCTAAATACACTTGCAGCGTTTCCATGACAATATCGCTTTTCGCGTTAATAATCCCCAAAATAGCTTCAAACGCGACCGGCTGCCCTACATATTCAGCAACGACCATGCCAGCGATTTCAAACGGACGAATCACATTACTCGCGCCCGCTTGGTACAATTTTTTTACGTTATCAACATTATTTGCCCGCGAAATTATATTCACCTGCGAATTTAAATTTCGCGCTGTGAGCGTAATGTAAACGTTAATCACATCATCATCGGTGACGCACAAAACGCTCGATGCACCGTTGTTAATGCCGGCACTGTTTAGTACGCCATTTTTACTGGCATCGGCATAAATCGCGGTGTAACCCCACTCTTTAGCTCTGACGATATTCGCTTCGAGTGCGTCAATAATCACGAAGGTTAATTTGTCTTTGACTAATTGTTTGGCGATATGCTGACCGACTCGCCCAAATCCACACACAATGACAAAATTTTCATATTTTTCAATTTCAGCGTAAGTGCGATTTTCGCGCAAATCGTACATTTTTTCACTAAAACCCGACACCATAATCGAGGTAAAAAAAGAAATAACACCTAATCCACTGAAAATAAGCACAATCGCCACGAGTCGTCCGCCGGTGGTGTGGGGAGCAATATCACCGTAACCTACGGTCGATAAGGTGACGATTGACCAATAAACTCCGTCGAACAAATTTTTGATTTGCCCGCCTTCGGTATGGCTTTCAAATAAATAAATCGCCACGCTGCCAATAAAAATCAAAAATCCGACAAAAATTGCCAGCGTGTAAAGCTCAAAACGTTTGCTGGTTAAAACGTTAATAAAGACTTTGATGCTGTGAAAATGACGAAACAATTTTAGTAATCGAAACACCATGAAAATTCGTAAAAAACGAAAGGCGCGAAAACTGGGCAAAATCGCCAGCAAATCGATTAACGCTAACGGTGTCAGCATATAATCAATTTTTGCTTTTATCACTGCGCCCAATGCCTGTCCGGCGGGAAACGGAATGTTCAGATATTGCGCTTTTTCATACTGCTTTAAAATAATCTGGTGGCAATCACTCGCCAGCCAAACGCGCAATAAATATTCTATCGTGAAGACAACAAGAATCGCTTGCTCAAAGGTTTCACTGAGTTCATCGGTTTTATTGTCGATTTCGTGAATGAGAAAAAATACGCTGAAAAGTACCATGCTAATGATAAAAAAATCCACATAGCCTTTGTGACGACTTTCTGGATTTTCCAGCAAGTTATAAAAAAACAATTTTGTGTTTTGATAACGCAGCGATGCTTTTAAAAAATAGGCGAATTTAACAATCATTCAGTCATCGGTTTGAAAATACGGGCTGGTGAATTTGGGTTATGCGCCATTTTACTATAAAAGCCCACGCGATAAGGCGACAATCACAATGTCGGAATTTAATGCACAAAAAAATCGCCCTTGGTTCACGACGCGAAGGGCAGTTTTTCAATTTCACCATAATGGCGTAGGGGCAGACCTGCGTGTCTGTCCACAATGTACGAATTGTCCATTATGGAAAAATGCAATGCCGGGCGCACACAGGTACATTCCTTGTGTCCCGCGTACCGTCAGGTTGTGAATGTAAGGGTGCTTTTGATTTGTTTGTGTTCATGGTAAGATTTTCCTGTTAATACGCTGTTGCTGTGTACTTTCTCACTCTAGCTTTTTAGCTACAGAGCAGTGAAATAAGGTGTTTTTCAGAGACACTCCTTTCAGGTATCAGAATGTCAAATTCAACCTCTGTTAGAATTCATCCTTTTGTAGATGGCAATGGACGCATAGCTCGCTTGATTGCCAATCTACCCGTTTTTAAATCAGGTTTTCCACCTAGTACTTATTGATAGAAGTAAAAGACGAGAACATTTACTTAATCTCTCGACTTATAACATTCAAGTAGGGCAAGCGAAAGTGAATCTCAGCGGTTATTACCTAAATCAATATTGAAAAATAACTTTTAAGAATTCTGTCAGGAATGTTGGCAAGTATGACTGGATTTAGTTAAAGAAATTCACGGTAGCCAACATCTCCGTAATCAATAACAAAAATATGATAGCAATTTGCTGGTATTGCGAATGCCATCAGCATTTGCAACACATTATTTTTTGAGGATCGTCGTATGGCATCATTTAACTGGGATACATGTTTTGAAACGGGACTAAAAATAGTTGATGAACAACATCAAAAATTAGTCGAAATTATCAATGAATTTGGAGATCTGTTGACACAAGCCGATGGTATACCTTTTGACGATATTCAAAAAGTATTTGTTCAATTAACGGCTTACACACATTACCATTTCGAAGAAGAAGAAAATATGATGTCAAATGTAGGACTATTCCGCGACTACATTAAAATACACAAAAAACTTCATGCCGACTTTTTACAAGAATTGGAGCGGGCGCATGATGAGGTATTGGCTAATAATGACTCGGCAGAAAATTTGCTCAAACTTCTTATTCACTGGTTAGCGTTTCATATTTTAGGAACTGATCAATCTATGGCGAAACAAGTCAGGGCAGTTCAATCGGGTATAGATCCAGAAAAAGCTTATCTTACTGAAAAATATGTTAAAGAAAATACTGCCGAGCCATTATTAGTGGCGTTAAATGGTTTATTTCAACAAGTATCAGAACGGTATCGAGAATTACTTGAATTAAACCGAACATTAGAAAAGAAAGTAGAAGAACGCACGAAATCGTTATCGAAAGCAAATCAACTGTTAGAAGAACTGGCGATGACCGATGTTCTCACCGGCTTGCCCAATCGTCGTCATGCTATGGCACGACTCATTCAAGCATGGAGTATTTCAACACAAAATGGCTCGCCAATCGCTTGTATGATGATTGATGCTGATGGTTTTAAACAAGTCAATGACCATTATGGGCATGATGCAGGTGACAAGGTATTGCGTCTGTTATCGAAAGAATTACGAGATGCTGTTCGTACCGATGATATTGTTTGTCGATTAGGCGGTGATGAATTTTTAATTATATGTCCTTTGACAAACCTTGACGGTGCGATGCTTGCCGCTGAAAAAATTCGAAAACAAGTGGCTGATTTATGCGTGCCTGTCAATGGTGGAGAGTGGCTAGGCAGTATTAGTGTCGGGGTGGCAGCAAGAACCAGCGACATGAAAAATCCTGAAGATTTAATAAAATCGGCAGACGAAGGTGTCTATATTGCAAAACATAATGGACGAAACTGCGTTGGGTGTATTTTGCAACGAGCTGTTTATTAACATTTCCAGCCCATTTGCCAACAAGTGGAATCTTTTAATTCTTGCCAATCCATTTGATAAATACGCTGACTAATCACAGCTTCTAACTCACAAGAAATAATGATTTCGTTTTCATCACGAATAAGTTGCGTCACTATAAAATGACGTTCTTTTTGTTTGGGTTTAACGGCTGTCCACTTAGACAGCATCAATTTTTCAGGATTTATTTTATTCATCTTCTTTTGAAATACGTTTTTTACCGGTTAATGGCAAACGATAATACGCAAAAATACCGTAAAAAAAGCCTAATATCGTTAATAAAAATGGAACCGTTTCAACTACTGTTGCTAACTTTCTATAATACGGAAGCTGCTTCCAGACACATAGAAACCCGTGAATACCCGATTGAATCTGATTGTTTTCGTCGATGACATACATTTTTTCCATTGCTTGTTTGTAGGTTAATCCCACTTCGTTTAAAGCGGTTTTATCTTGGCTAATATCAACCCAATGAACATTATTGGCTTTATCTATTTTTTTCATCGTATCAATTTCGACGTTACAAATAGGGCATTCACCATCATGAAAACACGTTATTTTTGTCATTATAAAACCTCCTGTACTAAATTCTGCATCATCATTTCCGCCTGTGAAATATAACTACCGCCAAACATCACCGCATGATTTAACACATGGTACAAATTATAAAGCTGCTTTCGAGTTTGATAACCCGAATCTAATTGCCACACATCGTTGTAAGCGGCATAAAAATTTTGCCCAAACCCACCAAATAATTCTGTCATGGCTAAGTCAGTTTCTCTATCACCATAATAACAAGCTGGGTCAAATATCACGGGCTTATTGTCCACATTGACGGCGGCATTACCACTCCATAAATCACCGTGTAATAACGAGGGTTGTGGACTGTAACCAGTGAAAAAATCCGCCAAATGTTCACTTAATAATGCACCTAATGACGCTAATTTTTTGCTATGCCCGTTAGCGATAACGAGGTTTAGCTGAAACTCTAAACGTGATTTACGCCAAAATTCAATCCAATTGATAGACTGTGGATTAAGCTGTTCAGTTGAACCAATGGTGTTATTCCTGTGCCAACCGAAATAAGGTTGTGGCTGCAAATGTAAATGCGCCAATTGTTGACCTAACACGCTGTCGGATTGGGCTGACCCACGATGTAATTGCAGGTATTCCAATACCAGAAAACTAGCAGTATCAGTTTGCCCACAAATAATGGGGGTTGGAATTAAAAGGGTTTGAGTTGCTGCTAAGGCTTGCAAGCCCGCGAACTCCGCTTGAAACATATCGAGTGTGTGAACGTTATTCAGTTTCACAAAATAAGTTTGTGCTGCCCCTTCCAATCTAAAAGCACGGTTGATGTCGCCGCCGGTAATCGGCGTGACTGTTTTAACGCTAAAACGACTGTTTGTTTGAATGCTGATTTGGTCAGCAATACTGTTTAATGCTTGGTTTTCTATCGGAGATTTCATAAATAAAATGTGTTTGCAAACCACTCTGTTAAGTCCTTGGCATCACCCAAACTGCCAAGCTGACGGTCAATAGTATTTTGATTGCCCCAGACCACATTATTCAACACGCCACCAGTGACACGTTCGAGAATATCATGACAATAAAGTCCTTTATCATGCTGAACATAATAACCATAAGTTCGACAAGCGACAGGACGATATTCATACACCCTGCAAGCTGCCGCTGATTTATCTAGCATCGGACAAACAACAAATGCCGATTCCCTTTCCGTGAGTGCCGCCACATTTTGAATAATTTCTTGTCGTATTTCTGGTGATAATTTAACCAATCCATCTTGCAGCATCGTCCATTCTTCCGCAGTCAGTCGAGGTACTTCCGCAAGCCTATGACAACAGCCATCGCAGCCCATTTTACATTGCCAATCTGGATTATTTTCACGAATAGCATTTACTCGCGCGTCAATATCAGCATGAATCTGGATAAGTTTATTCGTTTTTGTATCTAGCATTGGGTCAATGTTAGCATCAAAAAGCTGGTCAAATTCTGTTGCTTTCATAAAAATCAATCTCCTTATAGCTTTGAATTCGCGCAGTAGGGGCGAAAGATTTTTCGCCCCTACGAAAACATTATTTCACCGACAACACAAAATCATCTGCCGTCAAATACTCATTTTTTATACACATCGCCGCGATTCCCCATTGTCATTACAAAAATCAACAATTCGTCGTCTTTGATTTCATAAATTAGCCGATATTGCCCAACACGCAAACGGTAAAAATCACATCCCTGCAAAGCTGTTATATCCAACTGCGGATTGAAACGTGGGTTATCTCGAAGCAACGATAATTTTTCTTTAATCGCGTCTCGTTGCTTCGCATGACATTTATCTAAAAACTTCTCAACGTCTTTGTGCAGTTTTAAACGGTAAATCACGACACAAATTCTACAAAGTCGCTGTAATTTCCACGTTCGATGTCTTGGTGCGATTTTTCAATTATCGCCATTTCATCACTGCTCACATCGTCGTCAAAATCTAAAATGTGGCATTTCGGAACGAGGCTGAGAAAGTTCATCACTTGTTGATAAGCGTCGTCTTCAATTTCAAGTATCAAGGTTTTCATCGTCACTCCATCCAATTCCCGTAAGGGCGGGTTCTAAACCCGCCCTCCAACAAACGAAATTCTCAATTTATGCGGTTTAGTGAATTACAGGGCGGGTTTGGAACCCGCCACTACGAAAACATTATTTCACCGACAACACAAAATCATCTGCCGTTATACCGACTGCACCAGCGAATGTTCTTGCAACCATTGTTTCAACGCAACATTGATTTGATGTTGCCAATCTGCACCCGTGGCGCGAAACGTATCAAAAATATCTTGGTCGAATTCTATCGTTGCGGACACTTTTTCTGACGTTTTTTTCAGTCTTTTCAATGTCACTTGCAGCGAAGTAGGCAATTCTGAAAAAGTAACTGCTCGCTTAAAATCCTCTTCTGTCCATTCGGGATTTTCATCATCAATCAATTCAGGATTTGGTTTCATATTGTTTTACCTCTCGTTTATTTGCTTTTCTAAAACTAATGACACGAATGCCATTTTCGATTTCAACAAAAACCAGTGCATAAAGTCTCTTTTTAATAAAACCTAATGCCCGAATTCGTGTTTCACCATAATCAAATCGCTCATCAATCTCAAACAAAGCGGTGTCAAAATCAAATTCCCGCACTCGCTCAAAACTCAAATCGCGTTCAAGAATGTTTTTCTCGTTTTTTACAGGATCAAACTCGATGTGCATTAAAAACTACGCTCCTTTCACCAACACAAAATCATCCGCCGACAAAAACTTCAGTCCCGTCAATTCAATTTCCATGTCGGCAGTATTATCGCCATTCATATCCACCTGAATGAGCGTCCATTTATTCGCGGGTTCAACCACAAAACGCACCGCGCCACTCGTGCCGTCAAACGCCTTGCTGCCGATATAACTGAGCGACCCTAAATGATACAGCTCAAACGTTGCGCCGCTTGCTGTATCGAAATCCGTCACAACGTCACGATTGCCCACCCCCACTTTTGAATCTTCGATGGTGTAATACTGAATGACACATTTCGCTTTGTTAGTAATGATTTGGTCTGAATCTGCACCACCATAAAAGACAGTCGTTGAATTATAGTTATTATTCAAAATATCTTTACCCGCACCACCATCCAATAAACCAGCACCACTCAACGTATCGTTACCGTCGCCGCCATACAATTTGGCAGTATAGCCATAGCTATAGCTAGTAATAGTATCGTCCCCATCATCTCCAAACATTGTGGAATTAACCGCCCCATTATCATCCCCAATCACATCATCATCAGCACCACCGTGAACAGTAGTATCCTTAGAAGTTCCAATTCTGATATTATCTTTATCGCCACCCCCCATGATTATGCACTTATCGCCATACCATTCCACAATAGTGTCATTGCCATTTCCACCGTCAATGCTGTCCATTACTGTCGCTGAGTAACTAAAAATAGAATCATTGCCATCACCACCTAACAAGTAGTTATTACCACCACCACCATCGATTGAATCATTACCTGCCCCACCGTCTAAATAATCGTTACCTTCTTTGCCATTGAGCGTGTCATTGCCGCCCAACCCCAAAAATTTTTCATTAGCAGGACTGCCATCTATCGGATCGGCATCTTCTGAAAATGAAAATTCAGTGTCATAAGTGCGCGTGTCGGCAGGCAAAGAGGAGAGTGTTTCAGGTGTTACAACGTGGTTGGCATCGGCAGCGATTTTATCAGCAGTAATTTTGGCATCTGCAACGATTTTGTCTGAGACAATTTTGGCATCAGCAATCGCTTTATCGGCAATAACCTTATCCGCTGCGATTTGGGCATCGGCAACAATTTTGTCTGCTACGATTTTTGCGTCGGCGGTTGCTTTATCCGAAATAGCTTTGTCAGCAGCTATTTTTGCATCGGCAATGATTTTGTCTGAGACAAGTTTGGCATCAGCAACCACTTTATCAGCAATAACTTTGTCAGCAGCTATTTTTGCGTCGGCAATGGCTTTATCGGCAACAACTTTGGCATCAGCAACCGCTTTATCGGCAATAACTTTGTCAGCAGCTATTTTTGCATCGGCAGCTGCTTTATCCGAAATAACTTTGTCAGCAGCTATTTTGGCATCGGAGATAGCTTTTGCATCGGCAATAATCTTGGCATCCGCAATCGCTTGTGCATCAATAATCGCTTGAGCGGCAGCTTCTTCATTATCAATAAACGTTTGCACATTTGTTTGCGTGCCGTCTGAAAACTGCACAATTTCAATGTCTGATAAAATATCTTCGCCTTCGTCGATTTTGCTTGGGTCGCTGCCAACGTATTTAATGACTAATTGCGCCACGCCTTCTGCGTCAATGTTGGGTGTAATTTGATAATTGTCTTCGGTGTCGTTATAAATCGCCACGTCTTCGCCTGTGCCACCATTTAATTCGTCATTACCTTCGCCGCCTTCGACGGTATCGTTGCCGCCTTCGGCGTTAATCACATCGTTACCTGCGCCACCGTTGAAATTATTGGCAACTGTGCCGCCGTCGAATTCTTGCAAGGTGTTGTCTAAGTCGTTGCCGATACCCGAAACAGCTTTGTTGCCTTGCAACGTTAAAATTTCGATGGTGGGATTCGCACTCAAATCATAAGTGACAGTCGCAATGATTTGGTCTGCGTCGGTGCTATTTTCGTCTTCAACGATTTTGTCTTCGGTGTTATTCATGAAATAAGTATCTGCGCCCGCCCCGCCAACTAACGTATCCATGCCTAAACCGCCATCCAACGTGTCGTCACCGTTGCCGCCGATAATCGAATCATTGCCCGCGTCGCCTTTGAGTAAATTGTCGCCGATGTTACCAGTGATAACGTTATTGAGTTTGTTGCCCGTGCCAGTGTTACTGGTGATACCCGTTAAAATCAGATTTTCAATGTTGTTGCCCAATGTGTAATTCAACGTGGTTTCAATAGTATCTTTGCCGCCGAGTTTGTCGTTTTTGTTGGTTTCGATAACGGTATCAAGTTTGTTATCAACAACGTAATAATCGTTGCCGTCGCCGCCAGTCATACCGTCTGAACCGATGCCACCGCTTAACGTGTCATTTCCCGCGCCACCGTCGAGTTTATCGTTACCTTTGTCGCCCGATAAAAAGTCATCACCTGAGCCTCCGGTTAAAATATCGTTACCGTCGCCACCGATTAAACTGTCATTTCCAGTGCCACCGTCTAAAACGTCATCGCCTGCGCCACCGTCGAGCGTGTCATTTCCCGCCATGCCGTTCAGTGTGTCGGCACCCGCTAAACCCGCGAATTTATCCGCCGCCGCTGTGCCGATAAGTTTGTCTTTGCCTGTTGTACCTTTTGGAGCTTCTTTTTTAACTGCCATTTTTGAATCCTAAATTCATGGGTTGATTTCGTGGGTTATAAATAAAAACGCGGTTTTTTTCGTGTTCTGATTTTGTGCAATAATACGCGCATCTTAACTTTCAAACATTACCGGATAATTATTTTATGACACCACGAAAAATTTTAGTCACCAGCGCGTTACCTTACGCCAATGGCGCGATTCATTTAGGACACTTGGTTGAATACATTCAAACCGATATTTGGGTGCGTTTTCAAAAACAGCGCGGTCACGAATGTTATTACGTTTGTGCGGATGACGCGCACGGCACACCGATTATGCTTAAAGCGGATCGTGACGGGATTACGCCTGAAGAATTGATTGCCGAAGTGGGCAAAAGTCATATTGCCGATTTTAACGAATTTGGCATTGCGTTCGACAATTATCACAGCACGCATTCCGACGAAAACAAAACGCTTTCATCGTTGGTTTATACGCGCTTGCGTGACGCGGGACACATCAGTTCGCGCACGATTACCCAAGCATTTGATCCGGTCAAAAATATGTTTTTGCCTGACCGTTTTATCAAAGGCGATTGCCCAAAATGTGGCGCGAAAGACCAATACGGCGACGGGTGCGAAGTGTGTGGCGCGAATTATTCGCCAACCGATTTGAAAAATGCCGTTTCTGCGATTTCGGGTGCCACGCCGATTGAAAAAGAATCTGAACATTACTTTTTCGATTTGGCAGATTTCACCGAAATGTTGCGTGACTGGACGAACGCAGGACATTTGCAAGCCGAAGTGCGTAACAAATTGGCGGAATGGTTGGAAAGCGGTTTGCAACAATGGGATATTTCGCGTGATGCGCCGTATTTTGGTTTTGAAATTCCCGACGCACCGAATAAATATTTTTACGTTTGGCTCGATGCGCCGATTGGTTACATGGCGAGTTTTCAAAATTTGTGCGACAAAACCGATTTGAATTTCGATGATTTTTGGGCGAAAGACAGCGACGTTGAGTTGTATCATTTCATCGGTAAAGACATTATTTATTTTCACGCTTTGTTTTGGCCAGCAATGTTGAGTGGCGCGAATTTCAGAACGCCAGATGCGATTTTTGCCCACGGATTTTTGACGGTGAACGGTGAAAAAATGTCGAAATCACGCGGCACATTTATCACCGCGCGGACGTATCTTGACCATTTAAATCCGGAATATCTGCGTTATTATTTTGCGGCAAAATTGAGTAACACCATCGATGATTTAGATTTAAATTTCGACGATTTTAGTCAGCGCGTGAATTCGGATTTGGTCGGAAAAGTCGTCAATATCGCCAGCCGTTGCAGCGGTTTTATTCGTAAAAAATTCGATAATCAACTGTCGGCGACCTGCGTTGAACCGGAATTATTTGCCGAATTTATCGCGGTGAATGACACCATTGCCGATTATTACGAACACCGCGAATTTGGCAAAGCGATGCGCGAAATCATGGAATTAGCCGATAAAGCGAACCAATATATTGATCACAAAAAACCGTGGTCAATCGCCAAAGAAGAAGGCAAAGACACGGAATTGCACGACGTATGTTCGGTGGCGATTAACTTGTTCCGCATTTTGGCGGCGTATTTGAAACCCGTTTTACCTGCACTGACGACGGAAGCGGAATTGTTTTTGAACGCGCCCATCACAACGTGGATTGATGAATTACAACCGTTGGTCAATCACACCTTAAACGATTTCAAACCTTTAATGACGCGCGTTGAAGCCGATAAAATCGCCGCGATTATTGACGATTCCAAAGAAAATTTGCTCAAAGTTTAAGTTTTTTCGCGCATCGAGCGTAACGCAAAATAGAGTGAGGATTTATGCGACTTTTATTGGTTGAAGATGATGAAATTTTAGGTGACGGATTGGCGGCGGGCTTAAAAATGGAAGGTTACGCGGTCGATTGGCTGACAAATGGCAAACTCGCGGACGAAGCCTTAAAACTGAACAGTTATGAATTAGTCGTATTGGATTTAAATTTGCCCGATATGGATGGAATCAGCATTCTACGCGCGTTGCGAAGTCGTAAAAATGAAACGCCAGTTTTAGTTTTGACGGCAAAAGACACGATTCCCGACCGAATTTTGGGATTGGACAGCGGCGCAGACGATTTTGTCATTAAGCCATTTGATTTAAACGAAGTGTGCGCTCGATTACGCGCGTTGGCGCGACGCAATGAAGGACGCGGCACGCCAACGATTGAACACAATGGCATTATTCTGGATCCTGCGTCCCGTCACGTCACATTTCAGGGTGAAAAAGTCGATGTGTCTCAAAAAGAATTCGAGATTTTGAGTTTTTTAATGAGCAATATCGGGCGGGTAATTTCTCGCGCTCGATTGGAAGAAAGTTTGTATTCGTGGAATTCGGACGTGGAAAGCAACACCGTCGAAGTTCACATTCACCATTTGCGTAAAAAACTCGATGCCGCCGTGATTCGCACAGTGCGTGGTGTGGGCTACATTATTGACGCGGATGATGAATTTTGAATTATTCGCTGCGCCATTTATTACTATTTAGTTTATTGACCGCGTCGATGTGTATTTGGGGCGTGACCGCTTTTTTTACCTACAAAGTGACGCGCAACGAAGTCGCCAGTTTATTCGATGCCGAACTCGCGCAATCGGCAAAAGTGTTGCACAGTTTTATTGAAAGTTTATTGCGCGAAGGGTCGTTGTCTACACATTGGATGCAAGTGCAAAATGACGAAAATTTACACGTTCCATTGGGTCGCAAACACAATAAAAATCGGGCGTTTCAATTGCTAACGGACGATCAAAATAATCTGTTAAAACCCGAATCCGCGCCGATGTTGTTGCACAGTTTTGACGAGAAAAATATCGATGATCAACTGTGGGGCGTATTCGATGATTTGTTGCAATCGGGGACGCTGGGGCATAAATACGAACGAAAAATTGCCTTTCAGCTGTGGTCGAATACCAATGGAATTGTGTTGCATTCCGACAGTGCGCCTTTATTCGCGCTGTCTTCAGCGGATCACGGTTTTAGTGAAACCAATATCGATGGGCATTTGTGGTACGTTTTCAGCATTGCCAGCACCAATGGCGAATACGTTATTCATGTCGGGCAAAAAGAAGAGATTCGTGCCGAATTAACCGATGAAATTTCGACACAACTGGTGATGCAGTTTTTAATTGGTTTGCCGATTTTAGGCTGGGTGATTTGGTTGATTGTCGGGCGTGCGTTGGAACCGTTGCATCGTTTGGAAATTGCGTTGTCGCGGCGGGAAGCGAGTTATTTAAAACCGTTGTCGATTGAACGATTACCGAATGAAATTGTGCCAATTGTCCATGAAATCAACACGCTGTTTGTGCAGCTCGAACAGGCTTTTGAGCATGAACGTCAATTCACCGCCGATGCCGCGCACGAATTACGCACGCCGTTGGCGGGTTTATTGACACAAGCGCAAGTAGCGTTGCGAACGGCGGACGAAACCGTGCGAAATCAAGCCTTGAAACGGATTGAACAAGCGGTTTATCGCATGACGTATTTGGTGCAGCAATTATTGACGTTTTCGCGCATCGATTCCAATACCGAATATTTGGCAAAAACCGTGACGCAAGTTGATCAAGAAATTGTGCAAGTGATTACGGAACTTGATTCGGAAGCCTATAAAAAGCGCATTCACGTTGAATTTATTGCCGAAAAAGTGGTGCCGATTATGGCGAACACATTATTGATTAACATTTTGTTGCGAAATATTATTGATAACGCCATTAAATACACGCCGTTGCGCGGCAATATCAAAGTGAGTTTGGTGGGTACCGAAACAGCGTTGATTTTTTGCGTGGAAGATTCCGGCCCTGGCATTGCACCGGATCAATATGAAAATTCGTTAAAACGCTTTCATCGGTGCGTCGAAACCGCTCACACCGCGCACGGTACGGGTTTGGGATTTTCAATTGTGCAACGAATAGCCGCTAATCATCATGCCGAATTAGCGTTAGGTGAATCTGAATTGGGCGGTTTGAAAGTCAAAGTGACGTTTATCTTGCCAGAGTCTCCCGCCGTTAAAAAACACGCTCGAAAATTGAAGTTTTTTTAAATATCACACCACAAAACAGCCACCACTGCCGTACTAATAGCCAATTGAAAAATAATAACTAAAAGGGTTTTTAGGGCTATCCAATTTTGCATTTTGCCGGCTTAATTTCGTCCCAAAAAGCATTATAGCACCAGTCTATTTTTCTAATCTTGGATAGCATGCCTTCGCCAAATATGACATACTTATTTTGGCTTAAAAACCAGTAAAATTTATCACAGTACAGCTTTGAATTTTCATTTTCATTTTCATTTTCATTTAGAGGATAAAAAATGTTCCAAAATATCGTTCCAATTACACTAGATCAACACCGCGATAAAAAAATTAAACCGATTACGAATTTTGATTTTGCGAAAAACTTCAATTTAGCATCGATTATGGTGCATGAATTTTCGCGGGCATCATCAACGTATCCGATTGTATTTTTGGAAGACAAAGAACGTGATGAATTTCGTCCTGTCGTTTTGTTAGGTTTGGAAACAGGCACAAATTTATTTGTGAAAGAAGGAAAATGGGATGCGTCTTACATTCCAGCCATCATTCGCCGTTATCCGTTTGCATTAGCAAGAATTGATGAAACGGAAGAACGCTATACCGTTTGCCTCGATAACGACAGCGATTTAATCAGCGATGATGAAGGTTTAGCGTTGTTCAACGACCAAGGCGAACCTGAAGAAATGATGGAACGTGTCAAACAGTATTTAAGTGAATTGCAACAAATGGAACGCTTCACACAAGATTTTTGTCATTTTCTGGGTGAGCATAATTTGTTCACGCCGTTAAATATGAAAGTCCGTCAAGGCGACGAAATTAAAGATATTACCGGCTGTTATGTTATTAACGAAGAACGTTTGAACGGCTTTTCAAATGACACATTTTTACGCATTCGAGAAAAAAAATTTTTACCCCCCATTTACGCGCATTTGGTTTCACTCGCGCAAATTGAACGTTTGTTAAAACTCGATGAGGATGACAAAGGTGTGAGTTCGGATAATGGCGTGGATCAGTTTGCTGACATCGAAAATATGAACAAAAAACTTCATTAAGAATGTTGTATTTTAGGCGCGACTACTCGCGCCTAATTTTAGGTATCGAAAGTAGATTTACATAACAAAATGGATGAAGTGCAATGAAAAAGTCGAAGATTTTACGAGCAATTAGAAAAGAGTTGTTCAAAGTTGAAAATCTTGAATCACGAATTTTACTTTCAGCAGACCCCGTGCTTGGAACACTTCATGAGAGTTTTATTCCAGAAAATAATCCGCAACAACAAACCCTCGATTTACTTAGACAGCAAGTTTTCAGCTCCAGCGCAAAACAAATACCCGCTGAAAATATCGCCCTGCAAAAAAATACTGTTTCAAAATCCCTGGCGTTAAGTGTTGATACATTAGCGAGTTTTGAAATTCAAAATTTAAAAAGTTTTTCTCAAACCGTAAAAAATACGCTAGAAATTCAAATCGGTGGCACAGAAGCAGGGAAAACCTATGACCAGTTAAACGTTTCGGGTGCCGTAAATTTAGCGGGAACGTTGTCGATTTCACAGTTTAATTTTCAACCCAAAATTGGTGATACATTCGATATTTTAAAATTCGATTCCATCACCGGCAGTTTTGATAATGCTGTTGGATTGTACGGTTTTAACAGTGATTATTATTTTGACATTGTGCAAACACCACACAGTTTGCAATTAGTCACCAAAGAATTTGTTATAGGTGATGGCTTTAATTTGTTGGGGAATGATTCAGCAAAAAATGACGCGCTTGGACAATTGTTTAATTACGATTATTTCAGTAAAGCGGCAAAAACCGTTGAATTGGACGGTTCTGTAAATTTAGGCAGCAGTTTAAATGTATCCGGACACATTTCATTTGGTCTACAAAATACCAACACAAATTACACATTAAGTGATAACAGCAAAGTTGCTGCCGAAACTTGGATTTTATCTGCGCGTGATGCCCAAGGTTTTTTGGGTTTAAATGGCGGTGAATTGAGTGCAGAAGCTAAAGGTTTATTATTCAATAAAGTCGATTTAGGACTGGCATTCATCAATCCTGTTGATAATGCCGACGACAGAAGTTGGGTTATGGCAAAAGGTTCGATGGGCGGATTATCGTTCAATGCGCTACCCGAATTGAGTGTTTCAGCAAGTGATTTAACACTCGATTTCAGTGAAGGTTTAGGCGTAAATAAAACAAAAAATGTAAATCAAACCGTTTTAAATTTGGTCGCAACGCCAATCGTAGTGACAGATTCTGTCGGTGAATTAGCGAAATTTAATGACGATGGAAAATTGGGCGAACGACTGCAAATTGGCGGCAGTGCCGAATTAAAAATTAGTGAATTCAATGTTGCTGGTAATTTCTGGTTTTCAAAAGACAATCAAATTATTCAAGCGGTTGCAACCGATGTAACCGCAAATTTAACCGCTGCAAACACCACAATTGGACTTGAAAAAGGCACGTTAGGTTTGTTGATAAGTGACAAAGGTACAGCCTTAGAAGCAAGTGGCGCATTGCTAATTGAAAGTGGAGATTTCGCCTCATCAAAAGCCGATGCGGTAACAGTACGTTTGAATACTAGTGATGTCGATTATTCAAAACGTGCAATTAAATTTGCAGGAAATTCTTACACATTTGGCGATTTAAAAGCCTCCAAAACATTACAAGAAATCAGCATAACTAGTTTAACCACACAAATTGCAAATACGTTTACAATTTCTGGTGATATTTCAGTTGTTAAAAACAAAACAGAACTTCAATTTATTGGCAAAAATGCGTCCGTCATGATGACATCAGGCGATTATAAAATTGGGGTTTCAGAAACGAATTTCGGTTTAGTCGTTGGCGAAAAAGGAAAAGCCTTAGAAGCAAAAGGAAAATTGGTTGCTCAATTTGGCGATACGGCAAATTTATCAGCCGAAAAAGTGACGGTTCGATGGAATCAAACGGGGGTTAGCTTCACAAAAACTACCTTAACTAGCTCAGAAAATAGTTATCAATTTGTTGATTTACCCGCCTCAAAAACGCTGCAAGAAATCAAAATTGAAAATGGAAATATAACAGTTGCAGATAGTTTTAAGGCAACAGGAAATTTTACATTTTATAAAAACCAATCAAAAGTTCAATTATCAAATGGCAAGAGTGTTGATGTTGATGTTTTAACATTGGGCGGCTCAAATTTAGAGGCTTTTTTCGGCATAAATAACAATGAAAAATCGGCATTAGGTTTGACGTTAGGCAGTACAAATTTGGCTTTAGCATTATTTTCAGAACGAGTACAAATCGCGCCAAGAAAATGGACATCGTTAAAAGCAGATTCTGAAAAAGTTGCGTTAATTGGTACCACCGATATTGAATTGAAAGCTAAAAAAATCACGGTTGAACTAAACCTTGAAGATAAAAAAACCAAAACCGTGGTCGATTTCAAAACGCAAACCGTGAAAGTTGCGACCGGTTTAACCAGTTCACTCACGTTGGATTTCGACGGTAAAACGGGCGAAATAATTCGCGCGGCGGGCAATTTAGACATCGCCGTGGCGGGTTATTTCATGGTGAAAGGCGACTTTGCTTTTGAAAAATCGGAACAAAATCTCACCCTTTCTGACGGCAAAAAAGTCAAAGCGAATGCGTTAATTATTGGTGGTGCCGATGCGTCCGCGTTCGCTGGCATCAACGGCGGCACCGTTGATGAAATGGGCTTAAAACTGGGCAAAGTCGATTTTGCGCTAGCGATGTTCGCGAATTCTGCGACACCCGCGCAACATTGGACTGCGCTCAAAGCCACCGCTGGCACCGTTGAAATCGTTGGGGTTTCCGACGTGACGATTGCCGCGAAAACCATTTC
>CAIQDI010000032.1 GCA_903870545.1 uncultured Pseudomonadota bacterium | reverse complement strand
AGCTGAACGTGCTGAATCAGCGGGCAAAGCCGCTGGAAATCAAAATAACTCAACCATTCCGTCAAACAACCACTAATCTAACTGAAAATTATGAAAAAATTTATTGCAGCGATACAACATAGCCACAGGGTCACCTCATTAGAAAACCTGCGCCAGGATTTCAGCTAAAATATCATCTCTCCAAGTTTTATATGTGAATTCTAATGAGGTAGTCCTGACTGGGTAGCTGATTTTTCAGCGAGTTATCGCTTGGAAACGAGTGATAAAAAAGCGGAGGTTAAAGAAAATCTTTGGATATATGTGCAGAGTAAATTTGTTGAACAGCACATTTCGCTTCTACCTGTTGAACAGCCTGTTTCAGCTTTATCTACTGGCAATAAATTGTCACTTGCCAAACTTATTGGGAATAAATTGTCACTGACCAAACCAATCAACTAACCCAAATTGTTGGCTGTTAAATTGGCATCAGCTTCGCCCATGAAAATAGTTTTTCAGTTTATGGAACATGGGCGAATGCCATTGTCAGCAATACTAAAAGCCAATTTTTGTTAAATACCGCTGTTTATTTTTAAGAAAAGAGCCATCCAACTATGAACTCCGATGCATAGCTATCTCAACCTTCATAGTGGTGATATTCTTCAGCTTTGTGTTACTATCACCGCCAGTTAGTACAGGCTTCAAATCTATATCAGCGAAAACCAAGCCGTCATAGTGAAGCCTCGAACGTGTTAGTGAAAGTTGTAAAATACGCATTCCCTTTAGGGCAGGGAGGATGCAAAGAATATTTTTGGACTACCGTCTTTCAGAAGAGTATTTTTTATTTTTTGTTTTACAATCCATTTGTACCATGGGTACAGAGTGACGTGATGATGCGCTTATATTTTTTTATACTAATTAGCTTAATTCCAGTGTTGTGCATCGCTCAACCGCCTGATATTTCAGTACCTGATGCGGGACAAATTCTTCGTCAACAAGAGTTAAATACACCTAAACTCGACCATTTTCCACCACCCGAAACGTATGAAGAACCAGAAGTTTTAGAGGCTCCCGAAAAAGGTGTCACGATTGCCGTGAAAAGTATCGTGATTAACGGCGGTGAATCGCTAGAAAGTAGAGAGGTTTTACAGGCGTTAGTGGCCGATGCAATAGGTCAACGCCTTGATTTTGCACAACTTCAAAAACTTACCAATCTTATTAGTCAACACTTGAAAGCCAAAGGTTGGTTGCTCACGAAAGCCTATTTGCCGAAACAAGATGTCACCGAAGGTCACATCCAAATCACTATCATACAAGGACATTTGGAAATCAACGACGAAGGTCAAAGCATTACTATTGAACGTGCGCCGGATACACGACTTAACAACGATGTAATTCAAGAACGAATGCGCTACATCATTAGCGGTGATACGTTACAGGGCGATAATTTAAATCGCACGTTATTATTATTGAACGAGTTGCCCGGTATTCAAGCGAAAACAGCTTTGGAAAAAGGCAAAAAAGCCGGCACCAGTCGCTTAGGTTTGAATGTGAAAGAAGGTAATTTAATCAAAGGTAATGCGACTCTCGATGATACCGGAAGCCATTATACGGGTACTTGGGTTGGGAATTTCAATGTTAGTGTTAATGATCCTTTTGGTATTGGCGAGCTATTTAGTGTCGGTAGCACGCACGCGGAAAATTTAAATCTAGGTCGCATTTCATTTAGTGCGCCGATTGGTTACAACGGTTTACAACTTAACACTCGTTACAGTTATTTGGATTACAGCGTGGGGCGCGAACTACGGAAACTCGATAGTGCCGGTGTGGCACAAACCGGTGGCATCGGTTTGAGTTATCCGTTTATTAAGTCACGCACCTTTACTTTTTCGGGTTCTGCCGATTACACAATTAAAGCGATGCACGATTCCAGTATGAATGTCATCACTAGCGAAAAGCAAATTGACAGCGGTAAAGTCGGCGTGAATGGACAATATATGGATCATTTTTGGGGTGTCGTCGGGTTAAATCAATTTTCGTATGATGTCTCCGTCGGAAATGTCGATTTATTCTTGGACAAAGAACGCGCCGCCGATTCAAGTTCTGCGAAATCTCGAGGTATTTACGATAAGCACAATTTCAATTACACACGCTTGCAAAAATTAACGGATAACCTCAGTTTATTTCTCGCCACAAATGGTCAGTGGGCAGACGGTAATTTGAGCAGTTCGGAAAAATTTGTTTTAGGCGGCTCGTCATCTGTACGCGCTTATCCTTCTGGTGAAGCGAGCGGCGACAGTGGCTATGTTACGAATTTTGAAATGCGTTACGATGTACCGTATAAGTCAGAAATTGGAACCGTTCAATTAGTTGGATTTTTTGATAGCGGCTATATTGTTCTACACGAAAAACGTTGGAAAAATGATGTCACTAGCAAATCTGGTTTAAATGATTTCCACTTGTACGGCAGTGGAATTGGTATTAACTTCGCACATGGAAATAGTTTTTCAGTTCGTGGAACATGGGCGCACACTATTGGCAACAATGCGGGGATGAGTGTTGTGGGTAATGATAGTTCAGGTTCCCATGATGAAAACCGATTTTTGTTAAATGCGGCTGTTTATTTTTAATAAAAAAGTTATGCTCGATTCAGTTCGGGGATGATTCGCTATGACGCATTTTGCTTGGTTTGGTGATTACTTGGCGCAATATACAAACGCTTCAACGACGAAATCGGGTGATCGTGTGTGGTTATCGGGTAGGTTAACACGACTCCACAAAAAAAAGGCTTGTAAGATAATCTCACAAGCCTTGAATTTATTGGTGGGTCGTGTGCGATTCGAACGCACGACCATCGCATTAAAAGTGCGGTGCTCTACCGGCTGAGCTAACGACCCTAAAAAGAAGGGTAATTATACTGTCTATTTTTAAAAATGTAAACGTTAATTTTCATTTTTATCATAATTCGTTCATTGCCCAGCGCGGTTTTGCTAAAATTGCTAAGTTCTGCAACTCTCCCATAAGAAAACGTTGATAACCCGCATACGCAATCATTGCGCCGTTATCCGTACAAAATTCCAATCGTGGGAAATAAATTTTGCCACTTTCTTTTGTGACCATTTCAGTGAGCGTTGCGCGAATTTGTGTATTTGCACTCACGCCACCGGCAACGACTAATTTTTTTAAACCTGTTTTTTGCAACGCCCGACGGCATTTAATGGCTAATGTATCCGCCACCGCATCCTGAAAAGCCAACGCAATATCTGCTTTATCTTGGTCAGTTTGCTGACTTGCTTGAAACGTATTCAGCGCAAATGTTTTTAAGCCGCTAAAACTAAAATCTAATCCTGGTCTGTCCGTCATCGGACGCGGAAAACGAAAACGTGCTTGCCCCAATTTGGCTAATTCTCCCAATTTCGCGCCACCGGGATAACCCAAACCCAATAATTTCGCGGTTTTATCAAAGGCTTCGCCCGCTGCATCGTCCAACGATTCACCCAGTAATTCATAATTTCCCACGTCAGTCACTTGCACCAATAACGTATGCCCGCCTGAAATCAGCAACGCCACAAATGGAAACTCAGGCGGATTTTCTTCCAACATTGGCGCAAGCAAATGTCCTTCCAAATGATGCACGGCGACGGCGGGAATTTGCCACGCGAAAGCTAAACTTTGCGCGGTTGCTGCGCCGACTAACAACGCGCCCATCAATCCAGGCCCAGCGGTGTATGCAATCGCCGTGATATTTTTCGACGTTAAATTACTTTCGTGCAGAATTTGTTTAATCAACGGAATCAACTTCCGAATATGATCGCGCGACGCAAGCTCTGGCACCACGCCGCCGTATTCGCTGTGCATGTCGATTTGACTATAAAGTAAATGATGAATTAAACCGCGTTCCGAATGGTAAATTGCCACGCCCGTTTCATCGCACGACGTTTCGATGCCTAAAATATACATTGAGTTTTTAAATTATAAAAAGTGAAGTTTGCAGAATCATATTTAGAATCGAGTGGTTGCACAAACTTTTTAACAAAATGCCACGGTCTTTCAGTGCGTTGCGCCGTCAGGTTTTTAGTTTTTTGAACTCATTAAAACGTCTTGACACTGACAAACCGACATTGTGTTTTTGAAAATTAGTGAAATAAGGTACAATTAGCCGTTCAATTTAGGCGGTAATTGTGCCGCCGAACCTGTTTTATCATCTTAATATAACTGGAATTATTCTATGCCATCAGTAAAACTTAAAGAAAATGAACCTTTCGACATCGCGATTCGTCGCTTCAAACGCGCGTGCGAAAAAGCCGGTGTTTTGGCTGAAGTTCGTCGTCGTGAAGCCTACGAAAAACCCACCACCGAACGTAAACGCAAAGGTGCCGCAGCGGTTAAACGTCATTTGAAAAAATTGGCGCGTGAACGTTATGCGTTGAAAAATTTACGTCGTGGTCGTCCTGCGCTTTAATTCATGAGTGAATTATTAGCACACATTAAAAACGAAATGAAAGTCGCCATGAAAAGTGGCGAAAAAGCGCGATTAGGCGTGATTCGATTGATGTTAGCGGGCGTGAAACAAATTGAAGTTGACGAACGCATCGAACTCGACGACAGCCGTGTTCTGCTCGTTTTAGACAAAATGGTCAAACAACGTCGTGAATCGATTCGTCAATATACCGACGGAAATCGACTCGACTTAGCCGACATCGAAGCAGCCGAAATTGTCATTATTCAAGATTTTCTTCCCCAGCCTTTAACCGAAGCCGAAATTGATGCCATGGTCGCGCAAGCGGTCGCCGATGCAGGTGCAACGTCGATTAAAGAAATGGGAAAAGTCATGGCGTTATTAAAAGAACCCATGCAAGGTCGCGCCGATATGTCTCTCGTCAGCGTGAAAATAAAAGCCGCATTCGCAGAATAGCGATGTCGCCCATTCATCAAAATGTCAGGTAAAATTCCACGGCAATTCATTGATGATCTTTTAGTGCGAGTGGATATTGTTGATATTATCGACTCGCACGTCCCTTTAAAAAAAACGGGTTCCAATTACACCTCTCGTTGTCCTTTTCATAACGAAAAAAGCCCCAGTTTTAACGTCAGTCGTAACAAGCAGTTTTATCATTGCTTTGGTTGTGGCGTGGGCGGCAACGTCATTACTTTTTTGATAGAGTTTAATCACCTCAGTTTTGTCGAAGCGATTGAAGAATTAGCGACTGCCGCAGGCGTCGAAATTCCGTACGAAAATCAAACCAACTTCGAGCCGGAAGCTAAAAAT
This sequence comes from uncultured Pseudomonadota bacterium, assembly GCA_903870545.1. Lineage (GTDB taxonomy): Bacteria > Pseudomonadota > Gammaproteobacteria > Methylococcales > Methylomonadaceae > UBA10906. The sequence goes on along the minus strand of CAIQDI010000032.1, from coordinate 120,589 downwards.
AAACTCCTCGATTTACAGCAAATCATGGCAAAAATCGCCACATTCTATATTGAACAACTCAAACAACATTCACAAAAAAAAATCGCTATCGATTACCTGAAAGGGCGCGGCATTCAAGGCATTATTGCGCGTGATTTTATGGTCGGTTATGCGCCCGACGGTTGGCAAATCCTTGCGCCACAGTTCAATAATATCGAATTATTGTGCGAAGCCGGAATGCTCGCCTATAAAAATGAACAGTATTACGACCGTTTTCGCCAGCGCATTATGTTTCCGATTCGCAATAAACGCGGTCACGTTATTGGTTTTGGCGGGCGCGTTCTGGACGATTCACAACCGAAATATCTTAATTCGCCTGAAACGCCGCTATTTCATAAAAGCAACGAAGTTTACGGTTTGTACGAATTACTGAAAAAAAATGCCCGCCCGTCACGCATTTTGCTGGTTGAAGGTTATATGGACGTGATTATGTTGGCGCAATTTGGCATTGATTACGCCGTTGCCGCGTTAGGAACCAATTTAACGGCGACACAATTACAGCTTTTATTTCGTTCTACGCCCGAAGTGATTGTGTGTTTTGATGGCGATAAAGCCGGTCAAGATGCCGCGTGGAAAGCGATGGATGCGGTGTTTTCCGTGTTGAACGACGATCGTCAAGTGCGCGTTTTAATTTTGCCACCCGCACACGATCCCGATTCTTTATTGCGTGCGGAAGGGGTGGAAGCGTTTACGCAACGTATTGAACAATCCGAAATGGTGTCCGCGTATTTTTTTAATCATTTGACTGCGACGTTAAATTTAACGAGTATTGAAGGTCGCGCCAAACTCGCGCATCAAGCCAAACCTTATTTGTTCAAATTGGTGAATGGAAATTTTAAAAAACTAATGTTGGCAAAATTAAAAGAGCTGACAGAATTGGAAGTGATTGTTCCCGCATTAGAAAACAGCAAATCGTCGGATTATACCGAAAAAAATGAACGCCCTTCCCTACCGCGTTGGACGTTAGCGTTACTGGTTCAAAATCCGATATTGTCTGAAAAATTAGTCGAAAATCCAATTGATTGGCAAGTGTTGGATTTTGCGGGAATTGAAACGTTTAAAAAAATTGTGCAAACTATTTGTGCTGAAAAACCCGCCACGACCGCGCAATTATTAGAATATTATCGCAATCAGCCGAAAGAAAAAATGCTTAATACGTTGGCATTTCTACCGATTCCGTTGCCAGAAGAAAGTATTGAAGCTGAGTTTATCGGCGCGTTAAATCAACTGATTTTGCAAGAACGTAAAAACCGTTTGGATAAATTACAAATTCAAGCCGATACAGTCGGTTTAAACGACTCAGAAAAAGAAATTTTGAAGAATTTATTGCAGCCTATGCCACGCTAGTCATTTTTTTGTCACAAAAATAATTTACGCTGACAATTGCCATTTCACTTGTTTTAACTAAATAATTTTAATTTTTTTATGATTCATTCCGCTTACCGAACAATATGGATTTCCGATTTACATATCGGCTCGACTCAATGCCAGTCAGACGTTCTGCTTGATTTTTTAAAGTACAACGACAGCGAAAAGCTCTATTTAGTCGGTGACATAATCGATTTTTGGTCGCTTTCAAAAAAAATGTACTGGACGACAGATCACAACACCATCATCCAAAAAATTCTTCGCAAAGCGCGGCAAGGCACTGAAATAATATACATTCCGGGTAATCATGACGAAAATATCCGAGATTACGAAAACTATGTTTTTGGCGATATTGTGGTAAAAGTGTCGGATGTTCACACAACGGCTTTGGGAAAACGTTTTTTAATTGTTCATGGTGACGAATACGATGCTGTGGCACGACATCATAAATGGTTAGCGAAAATCGGCAGCGTCGGTTATGACTGGTTAATTGCATTAAATCGATTTTGGCGCGTATTTCGGCGATTATTTGGCATTCAGTCGCAATTTTCGTTGGCGGCTTATATCAAATTTAAAGTTAAAAATGCGGTGCAATTTATTTCAGATTACGAAGAAACGATTGTTCACACCTTGCGAAATGAAAATTTAGATGGCGTAATTTGCGGGCATATTCACCACGCGGAAATCAAACAAATTGATAATTTTTTGTATGTGAATACAGGCGATTTTGTCGAAAGTTGCACCGCCATTGTCGAACATCACAATGGCAAATTAGAACTTATAAAATGGAAAAAACAGGCGAGTGATTAGTTCATCGCTCGAGATGCAAAATATCAACGTGACTCCAAATATTTTCGATAAAATCCATATCGATTTCAGGCATTCCGTCTTGTATCCATTTTGTTAACATTTTGGCGGTGTTCGGATAAGTAATGTGAACAGCGTGGTTATCGTGCAGCCAATGTTGCACCGCTTCAGCGTCCAATTCATTCATCACATGAGCATAACCCAGTTGTTGTAACGCCTCCGCATTCGATGTTTGCTCAACTTGTGCGTGCAAAGGTTTCACAAGAATTTTTTTACCAAGTTGCAACGCTTCGCTGGTCATCGCAAATCCGGCATTGCTGATAATGCCTTCACAGGAATAAAGCTCGTTGAAAAAGGTATTGCCCGCCATTGAATGATAAATGATATTCGAGTATTTCGAGGTTATCGGCAACGCGGAAGACACATGAAACTCAAAGTTTTCAAACGGTGCTAAAAAACGTTCCACCATCGCCACGTCTTCAAAAGGCAGATACACCACAATTTTATTTTTAACAATCGCTTTCGACTCCAAAGCCTCGACAATCGGCGGCACAATCGGTTGACCAAAATGGTGCCAGTGCATGCCAATTGCTGTATTTGCGGGCGCAAAATACTTCATTATTAAATCAGCAATCGGGTCTGAACCTTTGCGCGGAATATCAAAATGGTAAGCATATTGATTTCCCAAGCCCAAAACAGGTTTTTTTTGTCGTCTTGCTGCCCACGCCGAAACAGGCTCAAAGTCAGTAATTACCAAATCGTAATCACTTAAATCCAGCGTTTTGACATCCTTTAAAAACGTTGAAACTTTCGCTTCCATCACGGTTTTATAATAATTGAGTTTGCCTTTGCTGGTGTTGAACGTTAGCCCCGTTCGTATTTGATAATCACCAAAAACGTCCATGTCAAAATACTTGTCGGCTGCTCGTCCTGTAAATAAAAATTGGGTTTCAATGCCCGCTGCTTTAAGCTCTTTCGCCATGACACGAGAACGGGCAAGATGCCCATTTCCCGTTCCTTGAACACCGTAAAAAATTTTCATTACTCACATCTCCGCCTAAATTTAAAGTGCTTTCAGTATAGATATTTTGTATTTCGTTTGTGTGTCGAATAATTGATGGTAGGTGTCAATTTCATGTTTTTTGTGTGACAGTAAGTGGCTATATTTTTTACGATTTTCTGCATTCCAATTTAAATTCAAAAACGGTTAAATATCATGTTAAAAAAATCTCTGCGTTTCCTGTTACAACTGCTTTATCGCGTCGAAGTCATTGGTTTGGAAAATTATTATCAGGCGGGAAATCGCGTGTTAATTGTTGCCAATCACTGTTCCTTTTTAGATCCGCCGTTGCTCGGAATTTTGTTGCCCGACGAAATTACCTTTGCGATTAACACGCACATTGCCGAAAAATGGTACATCAAACCGTTTTTGGGTTTGGCAAAAGTATTTCCCATCGATCCAACACATCCGATGTCGTTGAAAAATCTTATTCACCATTTGCAAAACGACACGAAAACTGTGATTTTCCCCGAAGGACGCATTACTACGACGGGTTCGCTGATGAAAATTTACGACGGAACCGGCATGGTGGCGGACAAATCGGACGCGATGATTTTACCGATTCATATTTCTGGCACGCAATACACGCCGTTTTCAAAATTGCGCGGCATTGTGAAGTTGCGCTGGTTTCCGAAAATCACGCTGACGATTTTGCCGCCGACGCACATTCACGCGCGGAAGGAATTAACGGGTAAAAATCGCCGTAAATCGAGCGGTCACATTTTGGCGGATTTGATGGCAGAAATGCAATTTGTCAGCAGTCCGACGCGCCAAACTATTTTTGAGAGTTTATTAAATGCGCGACACATTCACGGCGGCAAACATTTTGTGGCGGAAGATTTGGAACGTCAACCGCTCAGTTACGACGCGCTGATTACGCGCACGTTGATTATTGGTCACGCGCTACAAAAAATTACGCAACAGAATGAAAATGTCGGCGTGTTGTTACCGAATTCGAGCAAAACGTTGTGCGTGTTATTGGGTTTGCAGCAACAACAGCGCGTGCCAGCTATGTTGAATTATTCGACCGGCGCGGCGGGCATGATTTCAGCGTGTCAAACCGCGCAAATTAAAACGGTTTTGAGTTCACGAAAATTTGTCGAATTAGCGAATTTGAAAAATGACATCGATTCATTGAGCGAAAAAGTGGACGTTATTTATCTCGAAGATTTAGCCGAAACGATTACGACGCAAGATAAATTGCGTGGCGCGTGGCAAAGTAAAACAACGCCCTTTTGGCATAAAAACGACGTGAATCCTGACAGTCCAGCGGTGATTTTATTCACGTCGGGTTCAGAAGGAACGCCGAAAGGTGTCGTTTTATCGCACGCCAACATTTTGTCGAATCATCAGCAAGTTTCAGCGCGAATTGACTTTAATTCGCAAGATGTCATTTTGAATTTTTTGCCGATGTTTCACTCGTTTGGATTTACGATTGGAACGTTGTTGCCGGTTTTGAACGGCATGAAAACGTTTTTTTATCCCACGCCGCTGCATTTTTCAATCATTCCCGAAATGGCGTACGAAACGAACGCGACGATTATGTTTGGCACGAATACGTTTTTGGCGGCTTACGGTAAAAAGGCACATCCGTATGATTTTTATAAATTACGTTACGTTGTGGCGGGCGCGGAAAAATTACAGAATAGCACGCGCGAATTGTGGGCAGAAAAATTTGGTGTGCGAATTTTGGAAGGATATGGCGCGACTGAAACGGCTCCCGTCGCGGCGGTCAATACGCCAATGGATTATAAAGTGGGAACGGTGGGGCGATTATTGCCGAATTTGGAATACCGTTTAGAACCGGTTGAAGGCATTGACGACGCAGGACGCTTACATTTGCGCGGCGCGAATATCATGCTCGGTTATTTGCTGGCGGATAACGCTGGGAAATTGCAACCGACCGAATCTATTTATGGTGAGGGTTGGTATGACACCGGCGATATTGTTCACATCGATGATGACGGTTTTTTGAGTATTCGCGGGCGTAGTAAACGGTTTGCAAAAATCGGCGGTGAAATGGTGTCGCTCACATTTGTGGAACAACTCGCCATGAAAGCGTGGGAAAAAGCACATCATGCAATCATCAGTTTGCCGGACGCGCGAAAAGGCGAACAAATTATTTTAATCACCACCCAAAAAGATGCAACGTTGCGCGAATTGGCAAAAATTTCGGACGGTGTCGCGGCGATAAATTTACCAAAAAAGATTCTGTTTATCGATGCAATTCCGGTGATGGCGACGGGTAAAACCGATTATGTGGCTTTGACGGCGTGGGCGATTGAAAATACGCAGTTTTGACCGTAAGGGCGGGTTCTAAACCCGCCCTTACAATTAACAGGAGTCCAACATGACAACACAAAATCTTTACACTCAACTCAAAAAAGCCAAAAGCGAAGAAGACGTTAAAGACGCTTACATCAAAGCACTTGGATTAAAAGGCTTTACGAAAGGCTTAGTCGATATTCAAACAAAAGAAATTTGGTTTGAAGCGAAAGAAGGACACAAAACCATTTTCAGGATGTACACACAATTACTCCATTACGTTCAAGATGCGCGAACCAAAGGCGTGGAAGTGCCGCCATTATTGGCGGTCATCGACAGCGAAAAAGCCGCCATTATGAAAACCGTGGATGCGTTGATACTTCTCGATGATAAAAAAAAGCCCATACCGTGGGGAACATCAGCAAGCAACGTCACGGATGAAGCATTGGCGATAGTGTCGGCGCACATCGGAACGTACTTTGTTAAATTCAACATTGCCACGCAAGAAGATGAATTTATCAGCACACTTAAAGAAGCCATTAAAACAGGCGGTATCATTCGTACTCAAATTACGCCCGACAACTTGGCGGTCGTTTTTCATGAGTGGTGCGATTTGATTGGCAAACAAATCGCCAGTGCAAAAGAAGAAGATAAAGTCTTGTTATTTTTTGCCGACATCATGAGCGACGGTAAAGCTAAAGAGTATGACGACTTAACGTCTAGCCTTTTATACGACGGCGATAAACCTGTTTTTAGTTTGGGAGACAAACTCCACCGATTAGGCAATCAAGACGGTTATCACGAATTTTGGACGAAATACCACCGACCGCCCAGCGCAGAACATCGTGATTATTTATTAGCCCGTCGCGACAGTCTAATTCCACTCGACGAGCGAATGTTTAAAGGCGCGTTTTATACGCCGTTGCCCGTCGTCAAAAAAGCCTACGACAAACTCACCGAAACACTCGGCAAAGGTTGGCAAAAAAATTATATCGTGTGGGATATGTGTTGCGGCGTGGGAAATTTAGAAACCCAACATAGCAACCACAAAAATATTTTCATGAGTACGCTCGACCAAGCCGACATCGACGTAATGAAATCGACAAAAACCTGTCCAGCGGCAAAACGTTTTCAATACGATTATTTGAACGACGACATCACCGCCGACGGCAAGATTGATTACACGCTCACAAACCAAGTCCCTAAAGAATTACAGCAAGCCATCAAAGACGGGAAAAAGATTTTAGTGTTAATCAATCCGCCGTATGCCGAGGCGGCAAATCGTGGTTATCTTGCCGAAGACGTAACAGGAGAAGAAAACAAAAAAACGGGCGTAGCAAAAACAAAAATTGCCTCTGTAATGGAAGATTACGGCAAAGCTAGCAACGAATTATTTGTGCAATTTTTAGCTAGAATTTCAAAAGAAATCCCAACGGCGACCATCGCTATGTTTAGTACAATGAAATACGTTAACGCGCCAAATTTTGAAAAATTCAGGGCTATTTGGAATGCTCAGTATTTAGGTGGTTTTGTGGTTCATAACCAAGCATTTGACGGTTTAACAGGTAAGTTTCCAATTGGATTTTTAGTTTGGGCAACCAATCAAAATGCGAAAAAGAAAACTCCTATTTCAGAAATTTCCGTCGAAGTTTTAGACAAAAAAGCACATCTCATTGGCGACAAATTATTTTACAACCTGCCTAAAAATACTTTTTTAAATGTTTGGTTGACGAGACCTAAAGCAAACAAACAACCCGTTTTGCCAATAAAAAATTCAATAGCTCCGATGACTGCAATCCCAAGAGTAAAAACTTGGTCTGATAATGCTATCGGTTATATGCACTGCGGTGTTAATGATTTACAGCACGCGGAGCAAGAAACGACTGTTTATTCTTCTGTTTTTGGAAGTGGAAACGGTTTTTACATTACTCCTGAAAACGTATGGAAATCTGCAATTATTTTTTCTGTTCGCTCTCTTATAAAACCGACTTGGTTAAATGACCGCGACCAATTTTTACAACCTAGCGTAGAACTTTCTGAGGAATTCAAAAATGATTGTTTAGTCATGATGCTTTTTAACAGAAAAAATCGAGCCGCGAGCGCGGACGGTTTGGAATGGAACGGCAAAACGTGGTCAATCGTGAATCATTTTATTCCGTTCAATCAAATCGACGTTAGCGCGGCAGACCCGTTTGAATCGGATTTTATGGCGCAATATCTTGAGAAAATGAAGAAATCAACATCGGCAGAAGCGAAAGCGGTTTTAGCGGCGGGAAAGGTTTTGTGGTCGGCGTATTTTGCGAAAAAAGGACAATTGAAAACTGAAACGATAGAAAAATACAAATTAAACCGCCTCGATGTGGGTTGGTATCAAATTCGCAACGCTTTGAAAGATTTTGACGGCGGGAATAGTGCGGTGAGTTTTGACAATTTCGACGCGACTTATAAAAAATTAACGGCGAAATTGCAGCCGCTCGTTTATAAATTGGGATTTTTGCGGGATTCTGAAAATATGATTGAAACCAAGATTGAGATACTCAAATGAAAATTTTAGTGACTGGCACAGCCGGTTTTATTGGCGCGGCATTGAGTTTGCGCTTGCTGGAACGGGGCGACGACGTGATTGGCGTGGATAATTTAAACGATTATTACGACGTAACGTTAAAACATGCACGGTTGGCGCGTTTAACGCCGTATAAAAATTTTAAATTCATGCAACTCAATATCGCTGACCGCGATGGAATGGAATTATTATTTTCGACGGAAAAATTCCAGCGCGTGGTGAATTTAGCGGCACAAGCAGGCGTGCGTTATTCCATTACGAATCCACACGTTTACGCCGAATCGAATTTAATCGGCTTTCTGAATATCTTGGAAGGTTGCCGCAATCACGGCGTTGAGCATTTAGTTTATGCGTCGTCGAGTTCCGTTTATGGCGCGAATACGAAATTGCCCTTTTCCACCGACGATAAAGTTGATCATCCGGTGTCGTTGTACGCTGCAACCAAAAAAGCGAACGAATTGATGGCGCACAGTTACAGTCATTTGTACGATTTTTCCACAACGGGATTGCGCTTTTTCACGGTTTACGGCGAATGGGGACGACCCGATATGTCACCGTGTATTTTTGCGCGACAAATCATGGCGGACAAACCGATTGATTTGTTTAATTATGGCAAACACAGCCGTGATTTCACTTATATTGATGACATTGTCGAAGGTATTTTGCGCGTCATTGATACGCCGCCGACTGCGAAATATCGCATTTACAACATGGGCAATAGTCAGCCGGAACAGTTACTCACGTTTATCGACACATTAGAAAAGCATTTGGGCAAAACGGCGGTTAAAAATTTATTGCCGATGCAAGCCGGTGACGTTCAAGATACTTATGCGGACGTGCGTGAGTTAATGCGTGATTTTGATTATTCACCCCAAACGCCGTTAGATGTTGGCATGGAAAAGTTTGTGAATTGGTACAAAAATTTTTATGAAAATTGAACGAATGACACAATTCATAGATAATTAGCCTTATTTTTAACGACACACTTAGCAGCCATTCATGCAAATTACCTTGCTCAAAGCCAAACTTCATCGCGCCACTGTGACTAATTCGGAACTCGGTTACGAAGGTTCGTGCGCGATTGATAGCGATATTCTCAATCTCGCTGGCATTCGTGAATACGAACAAATTCAAATTTACAATGTCAATAACGGCGCACGTTTCACCACTTACGCGATTCGCGCAGAAGCCGGTTCCAAAACGTTTTCCGTCAACGGCGCGGCGGCACGATTAGCGTGCGTGGGCGATTTAATTATTGTGTGTACTTACGCGCAATTTTCACATGAAGAAGCTGACCATCATCATCCGAAATTAGTCTATTTTGATAAGCCAAATCAGGTTGTCCGAACGGCAACAGAAATTCCTGTGCAAACGAAGTAACGCTCAAGAATGACATCCTCTCTTTTTTTACCAGACAGCGACGCGACAGAGCAATTCGGCGCAGAATTGTGGCGGCGATTACCCGAAAAATCGTTGGTATTTTTGCACGGCGATTTGGGCGCAGGCAAAACAACCTTGGTGCGCGGACTATTACGCGCCGCTGGCGTGACGGGCGCAATTAAAAGTCCAACGTACGCAGTCATTGAAGAATACAGCGTCGCCGAACGCACGATTTTTCATTTTGATTTGTACCGGCTCGCCGATCCCGAAGAATTAGAATGGATTGGCATTGACGATTATTTGAAGCAATCGGCGTTATGTTTGATTGAATGGGCGGATAAAGGCGCGGGGATTTTACCTAAAGCCAATGTGAATGTGACGTTAATCGCTCAAGATGGCGGGCGATTCGTTCAACTTGAGGGTCTGAAAATTTAAAAATATCTTAATGACTGTATGAAAAAACAATGACATACTGCTATAATCTAAACCATATTATCACGGGTGGGTTAGGGTATGCGCCGTTATTGGAATTTATTGATTGTTCTATTGAGTTTGCACTGGTTAATTACAGTAGGTCACGCCGAAGAATCCCTGCGGGTTAATTCGTTGCGTTACTGGACTACGCCTGATCAGTCGCGAATTACGCTCGATGTCAGTGCGTCGGCAAATCTAAACAAGGTGCAGTTTTTTGAAAATCCTGCGCGTTTAGTGATTGATTTGCCGAACGCCGTTGCCGCGAAAGAACTTGCACCGCCGCCTGCGTCACATCCGTTATTTTCCAGTATTCGTGTCGGCACACGAAACGGCACAGATTTACGCATTGTGATTGATTTAAAAAAACCACTTTCAACAAAAACGACGACATTACGCACCGACGTATTGGGCAATAATCGTTTTGTGGTGGAATTATTAGACAAGGGTTTAAGTAATCAACTCGCTAAAATTGACAGCAAAATCGAATTAAAATCCGCCAGTAAAATTCAGCCAGTCGCCGCAATCATAGTCGAAAAAATCCCGCAAAAAATCATCCCCATCGCTAAAGCCACACCAGAAATTGAAATTAAAAATCCCGTCGCCAAACTCATTCCCGTCCAAAATACAGAAATTATAAAAAGCAAAACCGCAAAACCGTTTGTTGTAGCGATTGATGCCGGACACGGCGGCAATGATTCTGGCGCACAAGGTTCGGGTGGAACGTACGAAAAAGATGTGGTACTTGCCATTTCTAAAAAATTAGAGGCTCTCGTTAACGCCCAAACCGGCATGAAAGCTGTGATGATTCGCCAAGGCGATTATTACGTTGGTTTACGCAAACGGATGGATATTGCTCGCGCTGCCAGAGCAGATGTTTTTATTTCGATTCATGCTGATTCGATTAAAAATACCGGTGTGCGTGGCGCGTCAGTTTATGCGTTATCAACCAGTGGCGCGTCCAGCGAATCGGCGTATTGGCTCGCACACAGTGAAAATTCTGTTGAATTTCTTGACGGCGAACAACTCAGCGATAACGAAAATGGCTTAACAAACGTGCTGTTGGATTTATCGCAACGCGCCACGCAAGAAGCCAGTGTTTTATTGGCAAATAAAGTTTTGTATAATTTTGAAAATATGTCGAAATTGCATTTTGATGCCGTTCAAAAAGCCGATTTTGCGGTGTTAAAATCGCCGGATATTCCGTCAATTTTGGTTGAAACCGCCTTTATTTCAAATCACTCTGAAGAGTTGCAATTACTCAATTCTGGGTACCAATTAAAAATTGCGACTGCCATTTTACGCGGTGTTCATAGCTTTATGAAACAACCGAGTAACGAACAACAACGTATTGCCGCATTATAAAAATATCTTCAATAAATCAAAAAAAGGCGCGATAATTCGCGCCTTTTTCATTTCTAAAAACAGCTCATGTCTATTCATATTCTTCCACCTCAACTCGTTAATCAAATTGCCGCCGGTGAAGTGATTGAACGCCCCGCGTCGATTGTTAAAGAGTTGCTCGAAAATTGTTTTGACGCGCAAGCCACGCTCATTACGATTCACATTGAACAAGGCGGATTGCGTTTAATTCGAGTTTGCGACGACGGTGTGGGCATTGAAAAAGACGATTTGCCACTCGCGTTATCGCGCCACGCCACAAGCAAAATCGCGAATCTCGACGATTTAGAACACGTCACCAGCATGGGATTTCGCGGCGAAGCGTTGGCGAGTATCAGTTCCGTGGCGAAATTAACGCTGACTTCCAAAGTCGAAAATTCGTCGCACGGTTGGTCGGTGTGCAGCGATGGTGCGGAACAATTTTTTGACGTGCAACCCGCGCCACATCGGCAAGGCACAACGGTTGAAGTGTGTGATTTATTTTACAACACGCCCGCCCGCCGCAAATTTTTGAAAAGCGATAAAACCGAATTTAGCCACATTGACACCGTCGTCAAACGCATGGCGTTAAGTCGATTTGCGTTGGGTTTTACGCTGTTTCATCAGCAAAAAGAAGTGTTAAAACTTGCTCCGGCGTTAGATTTGGCTCAACAAGAACGGCGCGTTTCGGCGATTCTTAGTTCAGATTTTATCGATAACGCGCTGCATTTAGATTTTGAAATTTCGGGTTTAGCGTTGAGCGGTTGGATTAGCGTGCCGACGTTTTCGCGCAGCCAAACGGATATGCAATTTTTGTATGTGAATGGGCGATTTGTGAAAGATAAAACGATTGCACACGCCATTAAACAAGCCTATTCAGACGTACTTTTTCACGGGCGACACGCGATTTTTGTGTTGTATTTAACACTCGACCCCACCGAAGTTGATGTCAACGCGCATCCAGCAAAATTGGAAGTGCGTTTTCGTGAAGGTCGCGCCGTGCATGATTTTGTGATGTCGTGTGTGAAACGGGCGTTGGCGAATGTGCGCCCGACGATTGTGAATTTTGGCGAATTGCCCGCGCATTCCGAAAGTGAATTTGAACCTGCTCAAAATTTTTCACCACGTTATCAGCAGCAATCGTTCGATCTTTCAGAACCTGAAAGCAATCCAACGCGCTATTTTCAGCCGAATGAATTGCCGCGCGAAACTCCAAAAACCTTCGATGCCAATCCAAATTTAATGGTTTTGGGTTATGCCGTTTCACATTTACACGGCATTTATATTGTGGCGGAAACCGCAACGGGAATGGTTTTGGTCGATACGCACGCCGCGCATGAACGCATTACTTTCGAGCGTTTAAAACAACAATACGCCGAAGGTAAAATTGCCACGCAGCCGCTACTTTTGCCAATTAAAATTACCGTGACAAAAGCCGAAGCGGAATTAGCTGAAAATGCGACGTTTTTTTTTGAATCGGTCGGTTTTGAATTAAATCGAATGGCACCGGAAACGCTTTTATTACGCGCTCAACCGGCATTATTGCAAAATTCGGACGGCGAACAATTGGTGCGTGATGTGTTGGCGGATTTGATTGAACATGAAGAAAGTTATCGCATTCAGACCGAGTTCAACGACGTGCTGGCGAAAATGGCGTGTTACGGTTCGGTGCGAGCGCATCGGATTTTGACGCAAGATGAAATGAATGCGTTGTTGCGTGAATTGGAACAAACGGAACGTGGCGGGCAATGCAATCACGGTCGCCCGACGTGGGTTTCATTATCGACACAAGATCTCGATAAATTTTTCCTACGCGGGCAATGAACCGCTAAAACGATTTAATGACTTTTGGCTTTGGCACGACGAGTTAAACGCTCACGTTTTTTAACTTCCCACTCAGTTTGTTTGGTTTTCAAACCATGGAATGGATTCACCGGCGACTTGAACACAATCCGAATCGGCGTACCGCTTAAATTCATGGCGGTACGGTAATAGTTAATCAAATAACGTTTATACGACTCGGGCAACACGTCCGTTTGTGCGCCATGAACCACCACAATCGGCGGATTTCTTCCGCCTTGATGGGCGTATTTTAATTTAATTCGTCGTCCATTCACCATCGGTGGTTGATGCGCGGCAACCGCTTCTTTCAACATTCGCGTCAAATTTGGCGTGGACATATCAAGCATCGCCGCTTCGTACAAACTTTGCACCATATCAAACATTTTGCCAACACCGTTGCCGTGCAGCGCAGAAATTTGATGTTTTTCGGCGAATTCGACAAACGACAATTTCACATCTAATTGGCGGTTAATGGTATTTTTTTGTTCGGTGCTGATGCCGTCCCATTTGTTCAAACCAATAATCAACGCGCGACCCGCTTCCAAAACTAAACCCAACAAATGCGCGTCTTGATCGGTAATGCCTTCTTGAGCATCGACCAAATAAATGACGACGTTTGCTTTTTCGACGGCTTGCAACGCTTTTAATACGCTGAATTTTTCAATCACTTCATCAATGCGCGACCGACGACGCATTCCAGCGGTGTCGATTAAGGTGAATTTTGTGCCGTTGCGTTCAAACGGAATATAAATGCTGTCGCGAGTGGTACCTGCTTCGTCAAATACAATAACCCGTTCTTCGCCGAGTAATCGATTAACCAACGTCGATTTGCCCACATTTGGACGACCAACTACCGCGATTGCAATGTTATCTTTATCTTCGATTTCTTCTTCAACCATTGGCGGCAATAATGCGTCCGCTAATTTTAATAATTCCGGTACGCCCGTTCCGTGTGAAGCGGCGATTTTCACCGGTTCACCCAACGCTAAACTGTAAAAATCGGCAATCGCCACAAATGTGTCTACGCCGTCAGTTTTGTTCGTCACCAAAATGACGGGTTTTTGGAGTTTGCGTAACGTGTTGGCGATGACTTTATCGGATGCACTTAACCCAGCGCGTCCATCAACCATGAAAAAGACAATATCGGCTTCTTCTAACGCGATTTGTACTTGTTGACGGGCGACGCGCTCAATTCCTTCGGCATCGTCGGCAATCCCGCCCGTATCCACAACTAAGCATGGGCGAATATCTTTGTGTTTGACGCGCCCATATTGGCGATCACGGGTTAAACCTGAAAAATCGGCGACAATTGCGTCGCGCGTGCGAGTTAATAAATTAAATAAGGTCGATTTGCCCACGTTGGGACGACCGACTAAAGCGATAACGGGTAACATAATTTTAGGGGGGAGTTTGAGGTAAAAGAGAAACGATTCAAGATAAAAATCTTGAATCGATTTGGTTTTATTTAATTTTTAATGCGGCAAGCGTGCCGTCTTTGGCGTAAATATAAATGACATCATCGATGACAATAGGTTTGGCTTCAATCGCGCTGTCGGCAACTTGGGTTCGTCCGAGAAGTCGTCCATCGGTGCTACTGAGCCAATGCACATAACCTTCAAAATCACCGACCACCACATAATTTTGATAAGTGACCGGCGCAGTCAATCGACGATGATGCAAATCTTTTTGTTGCCACAAACCACCGCCCGTGCGTTGATCAATTTGCCAAACGTGTCCGTGCGAATCGCTCAAATACAAATAACGGAAATCGTGGCTCAATCCAGAATATGACGAAATACTTTCGTTGCGCCACATAATGTCACCGTCTGACGCGGAAATCGCCGCTATACCACCGCGATAACTTGCAATATAAATCACGTCATTAGTTTCAATCGGATCAACGTCTAAATCCACCAATCGCTCAACTTCGGAACGTCCTTTCGGAATGGCAATGCTGGTTTCCCACGCAAATTTACCGTTGTTCAAATCCAACGCAATCAATTTTCCATTGTCGTAACCGGTAATGACTTTATCGCCCACAATTAACGGCGTTCCGGTGCCGCGAATACTTAACGGCGGCACGTTGTGTTCATAACTCCATAATTTCGCGCCAGTTTGTTCATTTAACGCTGAAACCGTGCCGTCCGTGGTGCGAACGATAACAATATGTTTGGCAATGGTAGGAATCGACAACACTTCGCCCGACACTTTGACCTGCCAAAGTTTTTCACCGCTGTCGCTATTTAACGCAATGACTTCGGCATTACTCGAACCAAAAACGACCGTGCCTGCGCCTAATCCTGCGCCACCGGATAAACGTAATGCCGTTTCCACCGACCAGACTTTGTCGCCGGTTGTTAAATGGCGCGATTGCACAAATCCTTCGCGGTCGGCGGTAATGATGTTTTGATTGTGAACGACGGGGACTAATTTTACCGTTTGTTCATTCGCGCCCACGCCAATTGACGCATCCCATAATTTTTCGACTTTCACTTCTGGAATAAATTCAGTCAAAATCGCAGGCGGATCGGCGTTATCTTCGCCACCAGAAAAGTAATCAGAAATACCTGAAACAGAGTCTTTTACGGTGTCAAACGTCGTGCAGGCGGTCAGTGATAAAACAGTCATCAAAAGCAATAAACGGCGCATTATTTTGTACTTTCCAATTTTTCGGGTGCGGTTAAATCGTCGATTTTGAATTGCAATAACGGTGATTGATGACCGTTGCGTAAGGCTTTTTCATACGCACTACGCGCTTCGTCGGTGCGGTCTAACGCTACATATAAATCGCCCACTAATTCGTCGTAATTATCAGAAAAACCAGCGGTCGTTTTCGGATCGACGGCGTTAATGAGTTGTAGCCCTTTTTCATATTCGCCCGTTGCCAAATATAAACGCACCAAACGCAATTGCGCCAATTGACTGAGGTCGCCAGATTGATTCGCTAAACTTTGCAATAATTCTTTTGCGCTGGCTAAATCACCGGCATCGATTTTCGATTTTGCTTGTAATAAAGTGCTGTAAGCGGCGTATTCTGTGGATTTGAATTCGATTTTAAGTTTATTCGCGACCGTGTCAATCGCTTCTTTTTGGTTTTCATTCACATTTTTTAGCAATTGGTCGTACATCGCCGAGGCTTTGCCGGTTTCAACTTTTTTGTAATCGAGCCAATAACTCCAGCCCAAAATTGCTGCTAAACCAATGCCTAAACCAATGAGCGAGGCGGTGCCGTTTTCTTTCCACCACTTTTGCAGGGCTTCAACTTGTTGTTCTTCAGTTTCAAAGGTTTCCATTAACCATCTCGTTTGTGTTTTTAGATTTTTTTGTGTGACGCAAAAATTCAATGACTTCGGACATGACTAAATTCTGTTGTTCCGATTTTTCGTCTCGTAATAATTTTACACCGATTACACCCCGCGCCACTTCATTTTCACCTAAAATTAGTGCAACTGTTGCGCCGCTTTTATCGGCTTTTTTAAACTGACTTTTGATGCTGCCGCCCGCGCAATCAACTTGTAATTTCAGCGTTGAAAGCTCAGTTCGCAATTGTTCCGCTAAACGTAAACCGACTTTTTCAGCGGTTTCACCGACACGAATCAAATACACGTCAACAGTATTTTCGACTTGAATATCAGCGAGCGTTTCAAGCAATAAAACCAATCGTTCCATGCCCATTGCAAAACCGATTGCCGAGTTTGCTTTGCCGCCGAGCTGTTCAATTAAACCGTCGTAACGTCCGCCCGCGCAAATCGTGCCTTGCGAACCAAGTTCGTCTGTGACCCATTCAAAAACGGTTTTGCTGTAATAATCCAAGCCACGAACTAAGCGTGTATTGATTTCAAAACTCACACCTAAATCCGTAAGCGTGTCTAAAATCGTTTGAAAATGCTGACGCGAATCGTCGCCTAAATAATCCATCAATTCGGGCGCATTCGCCACCACGTCTTTCATGGCGGGATTTTTCGTGTCTAAAATTCGCAGCGGATTGGTTTTCAAACGACGCAAACTGTCTTCGTCTAACGCTTTCAAATGTTGCTCAAAATACGCGACTAATGCGTCACGATAAACCAATCGTTCGGCAATTGTGCCAAGCGAATTAAGCTGCAAACGCACTTTTTCACGAACGCCCAATCGTTTCCACAATCTATCCGTTAACAATAATAATTCGGCATCAATATCTGCGCCCGCCATGCCGTACGTTTCCACGCCAAACTGAAAAAATTGGCGATAACGTCCTTTTTGCGGACGCTCGTGACGATACATCGCGCCATAATACCAAAGCCGATGCACTTGATTGTGCAGTAAACCGTGTTCTAAACAAGCGCGTAAACACCCCGCCGTTCCTTCGGGTCGCAACGTCAACGAATCGCCATTTCTATCGTCGAACGTGTACATTTCTTTTTCGACAATGTCGGTCACTTCGCCGATGGAACGTTTAAATAGTTCTGTTTTTTCAACGGCAGGTAAACGGATTTCGCTATAACCGTAATTACTGAATACTTCACGGATAATTTTTTCGGCATATTGCCACAGCGGTGTTTGGTCTGGCAGGATGTCGTGCATCCCGCGAATTGCTTGGATATTTGCCATTAAATTACTATTCCTAAAGTTTTTTCACCAACACAAAATCGTCTACGATTAAATTCTGAAAGCCCATCATAATTAAAAACACGATCAACCACGCACCACCCGAACATAATCGTTAACGTCCTTACTGTAATAGTACGAAAAACCGTTGCTGAAGTAGACAAACCACGCATTGCTACTGTAGTCAGCATAAGGCGAAGAAGACCAAAACCAATCACTTTTCGTATTAGGAAAATAGGTTGTGTTGATAGTTGGATAAGATGACCCTAATTTCACAATACCTAAAAGTTCGTCTTCGGTCGGCATTCGCCAATCGCTTGCTCCACATAAACCTTGCGAATTCACGTTAACGACAAACCCGTCCGCATTCGTTTCTGCACCATAAAGTTTATTGGGGTTGTAATCGGCGGTGTAATTGGTGTACGTTTTAGCCATGTCACGCAAACCACCGTCGGTCGTTTTGACTTCCCACATCAAGCCGGTTTTATTGTCTTGAGTGCAAGCCCAATCGGTTTCTTTATTGCCCAAAACGGGATTGATAGGACAATCTTCTTCGCCTTCCAACGCGCCACTATTACAGACTTTACTGTAAGAACTCGCTGGAGGTGCTGCAACATCAATCGTTTTTGATAAAACAGCACTGGTTAAAGCCGGTGTACCGCTATCTTTTGCGGTTGCCATTAGTTCAAATTTACCCACTTTATCGTAAGGATGTGTAAAAGTGAGGGCGATGTCATTTGTTGCAATTTGGGTTTCGGCTTGTGAGCCGTCTTTCCAATCAACCGTAATTGAGTGCAAGTTATTGTCACTGTCGGTAGCTTTGAGTTGTAAAGTGTAAACGTTGTATTGTTCAACTGAATTGTCACCCTCAACCAACGCTAATGTTGGCGTGACGCTAATTTTTGTTATTGGTGGCACAACGGCTGACATTGCTGACGCGCTAAACAAACATAGGAAAACAACGAAAAACGCGCTGTGATGTTTCATGTTGAAAAACCTTTTTAAAATGATACGGGATTACTTATTAACAGCCTTAAATCGTTTCGCTTCAATCGACAGCGGGAACTTCGTTAACAGTAACGTTTCATACTGTTTCGCCATTTCGGCATTACCCGACGCGCCTTCAATTTGTGACGCAATTAACAAGGATTCTGACGTAGGTTCAGTCGCCTGCGTGTAACGCTGTAAATAAACTTTCGCTACCATGAAATCACCTTTCTGGTAATTAACTTTTTGCATTTCTAATAATGCCGGCGCGTAATTTGCGTTGAGCTGTAACGCTTGTTCAAAATAGGTTTCCGCTTCTTGATATTGCGCCAATTGCATAAAACAACGCCCTAAATTGGTCATCGCCAACCACGGACGATCGTTCAAGCCATCCTTCGTCGCGGTGATCAATAACGCCATGCCTCTTTCGCCCTCACCTTGTTCACACAAAAACCGACCGTAATTATTTTTAACACTTAAATCATCTGGGGTTAAATCGAGCGCGTTTTGATAATGTGAGCGAGCGTCGTCTATTTTATTGAGTTTTTCGTCCAACACACCCATCGCGTTAAAGGCTTGCGCGTTTTTATTGTCTAGTCGAATGGCGTGTTGTAAATTTTCTTTGGCGATTTCTAATTTGTTTAAATTTAAATAACGCACGCCAAGTTGAAAATAAATATCAGCGGTACTTCCTTCAATCGTTTTTTTATCATCGGTCGTCGCACAAGCCATTAAACCTATGATTGACGCACTCAAAATGAACAAATTAAATAAACGCATACGCTACACCTGGTTTTGGAATTTCAAATGTCGCCGACTTTTGTCCGCTACTTTCCCCACTAATTGACCACACGCGGCATCAATATCTTCACCGCGCGTTTTGCGAACGGTGGTAATAATTCCTGCATCGTTGAGCAGTGTTTTAAATTTCAAAATAGTTTCTTTGCTGGAGCAATTATAAGACGAATTCGGAAAAGGATTGAATGGAATTAAATTGAGTTTGCACGGTACCGTTTTGAGTAACTTAATCAGCCCTTTTGCGTCTTCCATTGTGTCGTTAATGCCGTCGAGCATCACATATTCAAAGGTGATAAAACGACGTGGCGCGATTTTGGCGTTTTCACGGCATGCCTCCATCAACATATTTAACGGATATTTTTTGTTAATCGGCACGAGTTCGTCGCGTAATTCATCCCGCACCGCATGAAGTGAAATCGCTAAACTGACATCACACGCTTCGCTTAAACGTTCAATCGCTGGCACAATGCCCGATGAGCTAATGGTCACGCGCCGTTTTGATAAACCATACGCCAAATCATCCATCATCAAATTGACCGACGCGACCACGTTATCGAAATTCAACAACGGTTCGCCCATGCCCATCATCACCACGTTAGTGATTCGGTTGTCTGTGCCGACGCGATTTTGGGCAACAAATAATTGACCGATAATTTCAGACGTAGCAAGATTACGATTAAAACCTTGTTGCGCGGTGGAACAAAATGTACACGCCAACGCACAACCGATTTGTGACGAAATACACAACGTGTTGCGACCTTCTTCGGGAATAAAAACGCTTTCAATCCGATTGCCGCAATGCGTTTGCATCGCCCATTTAATCGTGCCGTCACTGGCGATTTGCTCCACCGCAATTTCAGGTGTAGCAATCACACAATTTTCGGTTAAATACGCCCGAAGCGATTTGCTTAAATTGCTCATCGCATCAAAATCGTACACGTTTTCGTGATAAATCCACTTCATCAATTGTGTAGCGCGGAAGGGTTTTTCGCCTAAACCAACAAAAAAGGCGGTTAAGCCTTTTCTGTCGAAATCGAGAAAATTAACCTTTTTTATAGGATTAACGAGTTCTTTCACAAAGTTCATCAGCTGAGAAGAAATAAGCAATTTCGCGTGCGGCGGTTTCTACTGCATCCGAACCGTGAACCGCATTTTCGTCAATGCTTGCCGCGAAATCAGCGCGGATTGTACCAGCGGCGGCTTCTTTTGGATTCGTTGCGCCCATGATGTCACGGTGTTTTAAAACCGCGTTTTCGCCTTCTAAAACTTGCATAATGACAGGGCCAGAAATCATGAAAGACACTAAATCACCGAAAAAACCGCGTTCGCTGTGTTCAGCATAAAAACCTTCTGCTTGGTCTTTCGTCAAATGAACCATTTTCGCGGCAACGATTTTCAAGTCGTTTTTTTCAAAACGGCTGTAAATTTCGCCGATGACATTTTTGGCTACTGCGTCAGGTTTGATGATAGAAAAAGTACGTTCGATTGCCATGGTTTTTAAACTCCTAAAAATTAAATTAAAAAATGATTGCGAATTATAGCGGATTAAAAGCTATGTGGTTAAGGCAAATGCGCGATGTCCGAATTGTCTTTCAAGGGAATCATCAAATCTGCGGGGCTAATTCCCAACATCAACGCCGCTGGACTGGCGATAAAAATCGATGAATAAGTGCCGAAAAATACGCCAAATAAAAGCACCAGCGCGAAATTATGAATCGTTTCACCGCCCAAGAAAAACAGCGACACTAACACCAATAAAACCGTCAACGAGGTCATGATCGTGCGGCTCAACGTGACGTTGACCGAAATATTCATAATTTCTTCGGTCGATTTATCACGCAACGCGCGGAAATTTTCACGAATTCGGTCATAAACCACAATCGTATCGTTGAGCGAATAACCGATTAAGGCTAAAACTGCCGCCAAAACCGTTAAATCAAACTCTAAACCGAGCAACGAAAATAATCCCAACGTGACAATTACGTCGTGAAACGTAGCGATAATCGCGCCGAGCGAAAATTTCCATTCGAATCGCCACGCGATGTACACCAAAATGGCTAGCGACGAATACAGCAATGCTAAAAATCCGTCTTCCGCTAAATCGTCGCCAACTTGCGGCCCCACGAATTCGACGCGGCGCAAACTGGCTGGTGTGGCGACATCTTTGTTAATACTTTCTAATACTTTGGTGCTTAAATCCGCGCTGCTCACGCCTTCTTGAAGTTTCAGGCGAATTAACACGTCTTTCGCCGTGCCAAAATTTTGCACCGTCGCGCTTTCAAAACCTTCCGCGTCGAGTTTTTGCCGAAGCGCGTTTAAATCGGCAGGTTGTTGATAGCCGACTTCGATAAGTGTGCCGCCGGTGAAGTCGATGCCCATGTGCAAGCCTTGCGTGGCGAGCGAGATAATCGAAATCAGGGAAAGTACGCCCGAAAAAATCAGGGCGATATGGCGATTGCCAATAAAATTGATGTTTGTTGTTTTCATTTTTTGAATTCTAAATGAGGGTTTCAGCGTGAAATGGGCAGGCAAAAAATTCGCCCACCCGTTGGCATTTTCTAAATCGACAATTTCTCAACGTGCTTGTCGCCGTAAATCCAGTTGATAATCATCCGAGTGCCGGTAATCGCCGTGAACATTGACGACAAAATCCCGATAATCAACGTCACCGCAAAACCTTTCACCGAACCCGTACCGAAAGCAAATAACACAATTGCCACGACTAAATTGGTGAAATGCGAATCTAAAATCGTCGCAAAGGCTTTATCGTAACCACTGAAAATAGACGATTGCGGCGTGTTGCCATTGTTGATTTCTTCCTTAATTCGCTCAAAAATCAACACGTTTGCATCGACCGACATACCGACCGTTAAAATAATTCCCGCAATACCGGGAAGCGTCAACGTTGCTTGTAACATCGATAAAACCGCCACCACAATCACTACGTTAAACGCCAACGCCGCATTCGCAATCATGCCGAACAGTTTGTAATAAACCGCCATAAACAAAACGACTAACGCAAAACCAACGATAAATGACATCATGCCTTTGTTGATATTATCTTGACCAAGACTTGGACCGACGGTGCGTTCTTCCACAATATCAACCGGTGCCGCGAGTGCGCCGGCTCTTAAAAGCAACGACAAATTACGCGCTTCTTGAGGACTGTCTAAACCGGTCGTTTGAAAACGTTTGCTGAATACACCTTGAATGGTCGCGACACTAATCACTTTTTCGACCTTTTCTTTGTGGCGAACTTTTTGACCGTTCACAATGCGCGTTTCGTTTTTGTATTCAATAAACACCACCGCCATCGGTTTGCCGATGCTGATTTGGGTGAGTTTGCCCATTTTCGACGCGCCAATCCCGTTCAACGAAATACTCACCGACGGACGACCATCGTCATCGCTACTGGAAGACGCATCGACAATTTGATCACCGGTAATAATAATGCGTTTATCGAGCAAAATCGGATTGCCATTTTTTTCATAATACAAACGGCTACCAATCGGCGAATGACCCGAAACCGCTTGTTGCACATCGTGTTCCGTATCGACTAAACGATATTCCAACGTGGCGGTGGTGCCTAAAATTTCTTTGGCACGTGACGTATCTTGCACACCCGGCAATTGAACCATGATGCGGTTTTCGCCTTGTTGTTGAATCACAGGTTCAGCTACACCCAATTCATTCACCCGATTCCGCAACGTCGTCATGTTTTGCGCGACCGCGAATTTTTTGATTTCACGCGCGTCAGTTTCCGAAATTTGCAACCAAACTTGTTCCGCCGCTTCCGGTTCTTTCACCGTCAAACCGTGAAAATCTTTATTCAGCAATAATAATAATTCAGGTTTTTCGTCTGCCGATTTCAAGGTAATTTTAATAAAACCGCTATCTTTAGAAATGGCTTGATAATGAATTTTCGCATCGCGCAACGCTAACCGTAAATCGTCGTTATAACGCTCTTCGGCTTGTTTAACGGCGGCATCCGTATCCACTTCGAGCAGAAAATGCACCCCACCGCGTAAATCCAAGCCCAAATACATCGCTTTTGCGCCAATGGATTGCAACCACGCAGGCGTTGTCGGTGCGAGATTTAACGCCACGGTGTAATCATTGCCCATTTTATCGCGCAGTAAATCCGCGACTTTCATTTGATCGTCAGCATTCGTCAAACGCGCCAACACTTTACCGTTTTTAAACTCAAACGTTTTGAGCGGTGCGCCGGTGGTTTTAATAGTCGCTTCAATATCGCTGGCTTGCGCTTGGGTGAGTTTATTCACAATGTGTGAAATTTGAACCGCTGGATCGTCGCCGTACAAATTGGGCAACGAGTAAATAATGGAAATTAAAAACATCACAATGATGCTGATATTTTTCCAAAGAGAGAAATGGTTTTGCATTACGTTTATTCCGCGTGTTTATTGAGTCACTTTTCTGTGCATAGCTTTGTAAGTGCCTTTTGGCATCATGCTTTCGATGTTGTGACGTTGTACTTGAATAAACGTATTATCGCTAATTTCAATTTTGACAAAGTTATCATCGACTTCAGCAACTCTGCCCAAAATACCCCCTGAAGTCACCACTTCCACGCCTTTCGCTAATGCTTCAACCATTTGTTTTTTTTCTTTAGCACGTTTGGCTTGAGGACGTAAAAACAGCATGTAAAAAAATGCTAAAACGCCTAAAGGAAACGCCATTCCCAAAATACCGGGTTCTTGTGCAGCGGCTGCGCCGCCTTCAGCTAAAGCATCAGAAATGAAAAAACTCATTGTATATCCTCGTTGTTTTTATAGTGTGTGTGAAAAAAGAACTGAAACGGCGGTTATTATGCCATAGAAAATTTGTTGTGCTGCTTTTGGATTCAGTGGTTATTCATGTTTAGGTTCGGTTTTAAAATTACACTTTTTCAGTAATTGAAATGGCTATGTATTCCGCCTTTCTCGCCATGTCGGCATCCGAATCAGCAAAACGCGCCGCAATAATTCTAAATTCGTGTTGTAAGTAAATAAACGCATCAACCATATCGGGATCAAAGTGTGTCCCTCGACCTTCTTTAATAATTTGCACGGCTTTTTCGTGTGACATACCCAGCTTATAAACCCGGCGTGAAATTAGCGCATCGTAAACATCCGCCACCGCCATTAAGCGTGCCGAAATAGGAATATTATCGCCAGATAATCCCTGTGGATAACCCGATCCATCCCATTTTTCTTGATGTCCATAGGCGATTTCTTTTGCCAAACTCAAAAAAAGCACTTCTAAACCTAATTCCTTTTCCGCTTGAATAATCGCGTTACGTCCAAGCGTGGTGTGGCTTTTCATAATTTCAAATTCATAGGATTCAAATCGACCCGGTTTGAGCAAAATTTTATCGGGAATACCGACTTTGCCAATGTCGTGTAACGGCGCAGATTTGAATAACATTTTAATCGTATGATCGTCATCTAAAAATACACAAAAACGCGGATGCTTGCGTAACTTTTCAGCCAGTAATTTAACGTAATGTTGCGTGCGGCGAATGTGATTACCGGTATCTCTGTCGCGTGTTTCAGCCAACGAAGCCATCGCGTGAATCGTCACATCTTGAATGGCATCGACTTCAGCAGTGCGTTTTTGTACTTCCATTTCTAAAAAGTGATTTTGATCACGCAACATATCTTGCATTTTTTTCATCGCTAAATGCGCTGCCACTCGTGACATGATAATCGGTGGACTAATAGGTTTCGTAATGTAATCAACCGCGCCAAGTTCAAAGCCTTTGGTTTCATCAGAAATTTCAACTTTCGCAGTCAGAAAAATAACAGGAATATGTGCCGTTTTTGGATTTGCTTTCAAGTGGAAACAAACGGTATAACCATCCATTTCAGGCATCATAATATCGAGCAAAATCAAATCCGGTGGGAATGCGGATTGCGCGATTTCAAGCGCGAATTCACCACTGTTCGCTAACTTCACTCTGTAATTATCACGCAGTAAACCGCTCACAAGTTTTAAGTTATCAGGCGTGTCATCGACCACTAAAATGGTAGGTTTTTGTACTTCAGTCATAATTTTTACCTAAAATAGTGGGATTAAGATTTTGTCGCTTGGTTTAAAAGTTCTAACGCTTTTTTGAAATTAAATTGCTGCATCGCGCTATTCATTTTTGAAAAAATATCCACTCTTAAAACAGCCCGAATCAAATCTAAATTATCTTCAAAAAGTTCATCGGCTTCGCTGTCATTTTCACTCAATAATTTATTCAACGTCGCTAACACTTCGTTCGCTTTGGATATATCGGCAGCAGATAAAGAGGCAATCACTGGATTAGTGGGCAATAAGTGTGATTTAAGCGCGTTAATCAGCGCATTTTGCGCGATTTCAAACGGTGCTATTTTCTCAATGATATGGTCAGCGGTGGCATGTTCATGAATCATTCTTTCAATATCCGCTGCCATTTCTTGTAAATGGGTGGCACCGATATTACCGCTCACACTTTTTGCTGAGTGCGCGACTCGTTCAGCTGCCTCATAATTATTCGCGGCTAATGCCGCGCGTAATTCATTTGACGTATTGGCTTGGTTCGTGACGTATTTACGCAGCATATTGAAATAAAGCGGTTTTTTACCAATCACTCGTTTCAACCCCAATTCAACATCTAAACCGTCAATCACGGGCAAATTGCTGTTTTGTTTAGCTGACTTTTTAGTGACAGACCGCGCGATTGTTTCAGGCAATGCCATATTTTGTTTAGGTTTTATCCATTTGAGCAATACACGGAATAGTTCATTGTGATCAATCGGTTTGGCAACGTAATCATTCATCCCCGCTTTAGCACATTTTTCACGGTCTTGTTGCATCGCATTAGCGGTCATTGCCACAATCGGCAAATCTTTGAAACGGGCATCTTTGCGAATTTCAATAGTCGCCGTGACACCATCCATGATGGGCATTTGCATATCCATCAACACAATGTCGTAAGTATTTTTAGCCACCATATCAACGGCTTCTTGACCATCGCTGGCTACATGAATATCAAAGCCGCCGTCTTCAAGCAAACCGATGGCAACTTCTTGATTCAGTTCATTATCTTCCACAATTAGAATCGACGCACCTCTGATAACCGCTAATTTTTCCAAGATATTTGAATTGTAATAAACCGTGTGGCGTTGTTCTTCATGTTGATCGTTTTCTTGTCCTAAAACGTGCATCGTTATATCAAATAAAATCGACGCATTCACGGGCTTTATCAGCACATTTTCAATGCCAGAATCTTTCATTTCTTTGATCACTTCTTCACGTCCGTGGGCAGTTACCATCACAGGTCGTGGGTATTTATTTAACGATAATTGCTGAATCGCTTTGACCGTGTCAATACCATCCATTTCAGGCATCCGCCAATCTAAATAAACCACTTCAAATGGTGTGCCTTTTGCGTCGGCTTTTTGAATCGCTTTTAATGCTGCTTTGCCGCTATCCGCTTGCTCGACTTTAAACGACATACCGACCAATAAATCTTCTAATGTTTGTCGTGCCATTTCGTTATCGTCCACCACTAAAACATGACAACCGCGTAAATTAAGATTTGGAACTAAATTTTTAATTGTGCCTTTTACTTTGCCCAATCTTGCCGTAAACCAGAAAGTGCTACCTTTGCCAATTTCGCTATCGACTCCCACGTCACCACCCATAAGTTCAGCGAGTTGTTTGGCAATCGCTAAACCTAAACCTGTACCGCCATATTGACGGCTTGTGGACATATCTGCTTGCTGGAACGATTGGAATAATTTCGCTTTTCCTTCCGGTGTTAAACCAATACCGGTGTCGCTGACACTGAATTTTAAAAAGACATCGTTTTTAGTTTCTTCTAAGACTTTGGCGGCGATCACAATTTCGCCTTGCTCCGTAAATTTCACCGCGTTGTTGCCGTAATTGATTAAAATTTGACCTAAACGTAGCGAATCACCGTTCAGATATTTTGGGACATTGGGCGCAATATCAAAAATAAGTTCCAAACCTCTTTCGTTGGTTTTTTCTGAAATCAGATTGGCTAAATTGTCCAAAACTTTATCAAATTCAAAATCGACATTTTCAACCGTAAATTTACCCGCTTCAATTTTCGAGAAGTCTAAAACGTCGTTAATAATGCGGAGCAAATGTTGACTGGCACTTTGAATTTTCTTAATGTAATCACATTGACGAACCGTTAAATCTGTCTTCATGACTAAATATGACATGCCGATAATGGCATTCATCGGCGTGCGAATTTCGTGACTCATATTTGAAAGAAAATTCGATTTCATTTTCGTCGCATTTTCAGCGATGTCTTTGGCTTCACGAATTTCGACAGCCGTTTGTTTTGCCGTCGTAATGTCGCGAACCGTCACGCATGTACACGAACCGCGTCCGCCAATATTAGGCAAATCACTCAACCCTATTTCGACGGGAAATTCAGTGCCATCTTTGTGTACGCCTATTCGTTCCTTGGATTCACTGTCTAGGGCGTTTTTAAGTATCACTTGATCAATGAATTTCCAATTTAACTCACCAGACGGATAATCGAAAACCTGTTCGGCTTTGGGATTGCATAGAATAATTTCTCCTTTGTCATTCACAATCAGCATTGCGTCAGGTGCAGATTCAATAATGCCTCTAAACCATGCTTCGGTGTCTTTAAGTTCAATTTGTTGCATCTCCATTTCGATGGTTTGATCTTCAAGCTGTGCGGATTGTTGCGCCATTCGGTCTGCTTGTTCAAGCGTTTCCTTGAGTAATTCTACGGTGGCAACTGTTCCCGATAAAATTTGCATTTTTTCAGCAAGCATAGGAACTAAATTATCTAAAAGTTCGGATGCCCAGTTATCAATAGTCGCCATTGAGCCGAGTTCTAAAACAGCTAAAAGGCGGTCTTTATGAATAATCGGTAAAATCAATTCTTCATGGATTCCAGCTTGCCCTAAGCCTGTTGTGATCACAACGCCTGAATTTTCAGGAAGTTTTAAGGTGATTTTTTTACCGTCTTTTGCCGCTTGCCCAACCAATCCTTGACCGAGCGCAAAATGGGAGGTGTGCTGCGAATCATCGCAACCATAACCCGCGACGCGATTTAAGAGTTGTTTTTTAGCATCAAAAATATACAACGCGCTATAAACCATGTTCAGCATCGGTACAATTTTAGACGACAACGCATCGCCAAATTCAGCGTAATTTGTCGTGGTGATTAAGGCTTGATCAATATCGGCGAGCGATTGCTTCATCATTCGTTGTAATTCCATTTCACCCGAAACGCCTTGTAACACTTTAAGAGCGCGTGCAATGTCGCCGACGCAATCCCCGCGTTCTGTGCCATAAACTTCTTCTTTTAATTGCCCACTGGCAATTTTTCTTATGCTTTCGATGATGGAGTTAAGCGGTATTTGCACATAAAACTTG
This sequence comes from uncultured Pseudomonadota bacterium, assembly GCA_903870545.1. Taxonomy (GTDB): domain Bacteria; phylum Pseudomonadota; class Gammaproteobacteria; order Methylococcales; family Methylomonadaceae; genus UBA10906. Next base: position 91,628 of record CAIQDI010000032.1, on the reverse strand, counting down.
CTAATAATCCAACCAATTAAGCTGATAAAAATCACCATTATGATTGAAGAAATCGTCGATATTTGCGTCGAATATGTTTTTGTCGCTAACGCATTCTCAGCATTTTCTACCGCCAGATTTTTGTTAAATGCCATGTGAGTATGTAACGCATCGTCGAAGTCATCGGCTATTTTACTATTCGTTACTAACTCGGCAACGGCTTCAGTCGTCTTATTTTGCCGAGATAATGCGATGGGTAAACCCATACTTTTACGAAATTTTTGAAATAACACTCTATCGACTTCAAGTAATCGCTTGTCTTCCTCATTTGAAACGAAAGATTTTTCATATTCGTTAAAGATTTTGTCTATTTCGTCAGTGCATTGTAAAAATTTTTGCTCAATCACGAGTTTAGCGTCATTATTTTCGGTCAAAACATGGTCACGCAGCGCGACACGCAACGCATAAAATTGAATGAGCGCATTACTGTTGGAAAGAATGCTCGGTACCGCATAAAGGGTGGCGAAATTTGCCGCGTCAAATACTTTATTAGTCTGATAATTATTCGTTACCGTTATGCCAATCATCCCTATCAAGGTGATGAATATAATGCCGTAAAGTTTTGTGACGATTTTGATGTCTGAGAGCTTCATAATTATCCATATAAAAACAAAATGTTTGGCGTGGATTTCATCACGTTTATGTTGGGGCGGACTATTGCGATTTTTTCAAGAAATCTAAGGGTAAATCGCTTTTCATTATGCCATAGAAAATGGATTGTGCGGGGTTTTGCGTAGGATAAAACGCGCCATAAAACGTGACAAATCAAAGTAGCGTGCTACACTTTTTAACATTATTCACTTATTTTTCCCCTTGAGATTTACCGTTTATGAAAGTTATGGAAGAAAATTACGCTCAAATTATCACGGCGATTGGCGAAGATTTAACCCGTGAAGGTTTAATCGACACACCCAAACGCGCGGCAAAAGCCTTTAAATTTTTAAATAATGGTTACGAAAAAACCTTAGAAGAAGTCTTGAATGGCGCGATTTTCACGGCAGACAGCGAAGACATGGTCATCGTGAAAGACATCGAACTTTATTCACTTTGTGAACATCATTTATTGCCATTTATCGGCAAATGCCACGTTGGTTATTTGCCGGATGGTAAAGTGTTAGGTTTATCGAAAATCGCTCGCGTGGTTGATATGTATGCGCGACGCTTGCAAATTCAAGAAAAACTCACCAAACAAATCGCGGATGCCATTGAAGAAGCAACAGGCGCACGCGGCGTGGCTGTTGTGATTGAAGCCAAACATTTGTGCATGATGATGCGCGGTGTGGAAAAACAAAATTCGGTGATGACCACATCGTCAATGAAAGGTGTTTTTCGCAAAGAAATTAGCACCCGTTCTGAATTTTTAAATTTAATCAGTCGCTAGGATTTAACAATGGCAAATAAAAAAATCGGTGTATTACTCACCAATCTCGGGTCGCCAGCGGCACCTACCGTGCCAGCGGTGCGAAAATTTTTGAAAGATTTTTTGGGCGATAAGCGCGTGGTGAATATCCCGCGCTTTGTTTGGTTGCCGATTTTACACGGTTTTATTTTGCCATTTCGACCACAAAAATCACTGAAAGCCTACGCCAAAATTTGGAACACTGAAAAAGGGTCGCCACTCACTTATTTGACACGGCAATTAACAGAAAATGTGGCAAAAAAACTGAGTTCTGAAAATGTGTCGGTGGAATATGCGATGAGTTACGGCGAACCATCGATTCCGACACAATTACGCAAATTCAAAGAACAAGGTGTGACGGACATTATCGTGTTGCCACTTTATCCGCAGTATTCTTCAACAACCACCGCTTCGGTTTACGATTCGCTGATTAAGGAATTAAACGCTTGGTGGCATTTGCCGAACGTTCGTTTTATTAGCGATTATCACCAAAATGAGCGTTATATTGCGGAGGTGGCGAAATCGATTGAAGCGGCGTGGCGCGAAAAACCTAAAAATGAATTGTTGGTCATGTCGTTTCACGGTTTGCCCGAAATGCTGACGAAAAAAGGCGATCCGTATTTTTATCAATGCCAAAAAACAGCGGCATTATTGGCGGCAAAATTGGGGTTAAACGAAAACGAATGGCGATTAGTGTTTCAATCCCGTTTTGGTAAAGCCGAATGGTTGAAACCCTATTGTGTTGATACGCTGGAAGCCTTGCCGAAAGAAGGCGTGAAAACGGTAGATTTAGTTTGTCCTGGTTTTGCGGTCGATTGTTTGGAAACGCTCGAAGAAATTGCGATGGAAAATAAACATATTTTTCTGGAAGCCGGTGGCGAAGATTATTCGTACATTCCCGCGTTGAATGATTCCGCTGCGAATGTAGAAGTGATGTTGGCTATTTTGGGAGAGTTGAAATGACTGCATTAGTTGGCATTATTATGGGTTCAACGTCAGATTGGGAAACGATGCAATTCGCCGCTGAAACTTTAGAAAAACTCGGCGTTTCGCACGAAGTCGAAGTAGTTTCTGCACACCGCACGCCGGATAAATTATTCGCTTATGCCGAAAGCGCGGAAAGCAAAGGCTTCGAGGTAATTATCGCCGGCGCGGGTGGTGCGGCGCATTTGCCCGGCATGACCGCCGCTAAAACAGCGATTCCCGTTTTAGGTGTTCCGATTCAATCGAAAGCGTTAAATGGCATGGATTCTTTATTATCCATTGTGCAAATGCCCGCAGGAATTCCCGTGGGAACCTTAGCGATTGGTAAAGCTGGCGCGATTAACGCCGCATTATTAGCGGTAGCGATTATCAGCAACAAGCACACACAATATCGTCAGATTTTGAACGATTTTAGACAACAACAAACCGACACAGTTTTGGAAAATTCTGACCCACGCGAGAACATATTATGAAAGTTGGAATTTTAGGCGGCGGACAATTGGCTCGCATGATTGCCTTAGCGGGTTATCCGTTAGGTATTCGTTTTATTTTTTTAGATCCATCCGTGGGCGCATGCGCCACAACGCTCGGCGACCATTTACACGGGGCTTATCACGACGAAAATTTGCTCGCCGAACTCGCAAAACGTGCCGATGTGGTAACGTATGAATTTGAAAATGTGCCTGCAAATGTGGCTGGATTTTTAACAGCTCGCACACAAGTTTATCCACCACCGAAAGCTCTGGAGGTCGCGCAAGACCGGTTGGTTGAAAAAGAATTTTTGAATGATTTAGGCATTCCAACTGCACCTTATACCACCGTGGACAGTTGGGAAGGTTTACAAACCGCGATGCAAAAAATCGGTTATCCGGCGATTTTAAAAACGCGCACACAAGGCTACGACGGCAAAGGTCAATCCATTTTGAAATCCGCCGCTGATTTAAAATCATCGTGGGCAAAATTGGAAGGTTTGGCGGCAATTGTGGAAGGTTTTGTGAAATTCACCCGCGAAATTTCTATTATTGCGGTACGTAGCGTTTCGGGCGAGTTGGCGTTTTATCCATTGTCCGAAAACGTGCATAAAGGCGGCATTTTGCGCGTGTCTGAAAGCCGTGAACATGATTCACAACAAACAAAAGCGGAAGAATATGCGACGCGCTTAATGATGGCGTTGGATTACGTTGGCGTGTTGGCGTTGGAATTATTTGAAGTCGATGGCGAATTGGTGGCGAATGAATTTGCGCCGCGTGTGCATAATTCGGGACATTGGACGATTGAAGGTGCGGAAACTAGCCAATTTGAAAACCATTTACGCGCTATTTTGGATTTGCCTTTGGGTTCGACGGCGGCGGTGGGTCACGTTGCAATGGTGAATTTTATCGGCGGCAAACCCACAAGCGAAGAGGTTTTAAACATTCCAAACGCGCATTTGCATTTGTACGCCAAAGCCCCGCGCAAAGGTCGAAAAGTTGCTCACGCCACGATTCGTACCATGACATTGGTGGAATTAGAACCGTTGAAAAAACGTTTGATTGCGTTAGCCGATGAGGCGGATGATTCGTGAAAAAACCGTTGCCTAAATCCTTCCCCAAAAAATCTGCATCGGTTCAACCTTCGCAAACTGAAACCAATCGTTTAATCGAATTATTCAACCAAAATAAAAACGACGAACTCGAAAAAGTAGCGCGGGCGTTGTTGATTAAATTCCCGAAACACGGTTTTACTTGGAAGGTTTTGGGCGCAGTGTTACAACGTTTAGGACGCTTGGAAGAATCGCTCGAAGCCAAAAAGAAATCGGCGGAATTATTGCCGCAAGATGCCGAAGCCGCTTACAACTTGGGCAATGCGCTAAACGAATTTAAAAAATTAGATGAAGCCGAAGCGAGTTATCGCCGCGCGTTGAAAATCAATCCGAATTTCAAAAAAGCGAATTACAATTTGGGCTTGGTTTTACAAAATTTAAATCGCACCACGGAAGCTGAAGAAAGTTATCAACGTGAAATTGCCATCAATCCTGATTTCGCTGAAGCGCACAGCAATCTTGGCAATATGCAGAAAAATTTGGGCAATCTTGCCGACGCGGAAGCGAGTTATCGTCGGGCTTTGGTCGCCAATTCGCGTTACGTTGAAGCGTACACAAATTTACTTTATACGCTTGCTCATAATCCTGACGCGCCACCTGAGTTTGCGTTTCAGGAAGCGTTGCGTTTTGGTGAAATTGCCACGCAAGGTGTTCAACCGCTGATTCATTCGCCTGAAAATCGTGACCCAAATAAAAAATTGCGTGTCGCAATGGTGTCGGGCGATTTTTGGAATCACGCCGTCGCGTATTTTATTGAGCCGTTGCTGGCGTGTTTTGACAAAAATCAATTTGAGCTGGTCGCCTATTACAACCACACGCAAAACGATAATTTTACCCAACGTATCAAATCGCATTTTGCCGGTTGGCTTGATGTGGCGGCGTTCACAGATGTTCAGCTCGCGCAACAAATGGCGAACGACGGCGTTGATATTGCGATTGATTTATCGGGTCACACCGATAAAAACCGTTTGCTTGCGTTTGCCTATAAACCTGCGCCGATTCAAGTTTCGTGGCTCGGTTATCCCGCCACGACGGGTTTACGAGCGATGGATTATTATTTGGTCGATTCTGATTGGTCGCCACCAGGTTTATTGGACGATTATTTTGTCGAAAAACTGGTGCAATTGCCCAGCGTCGTGACGTTTGCCGCGCCTGAAAATAGTCCGCCCGTGGTGAATTCGCCTGCGTTGAAAAATGGGCATATTACGTTTGGCAGTTTCAATCGCACCAGCAAACTGACGCAACAAACATTGGATTTGTGGAGCAAAGTTTTAAACGAAATTCCGACCGCAAAAATGGTATTGGGCAACGTGTCGGATGAACCGTTGCAACGCCAATTGGAAAATGAATTTTTTAAACGGGGCGTAGCCATTGAGCGATTGACGTTTCATGCGAAAAAATCGATTCCTGATTATTTGGCGTTACACGGTGACGTTGATTTTATTTTGGATACGTTTCCGTATAACGGCGGCACGACAACAGGTTTTGCCTTGTGGATGGGCGTGCCTGTTTTGACGTATGCGTGGAAAAGTTTGGCGGGACGTGGCGGCTTGTTGATGTTGAGTCGGGTGGATTTACAAAATGAATTTGTCGCCGAAACGCCAGAGCAATTTATCGAATTAGCCAAAGCGTGGAGCGAAAATGTTGAAGGCTTACAAAATTTACGCCATCAATTGCGCGACCGAATGAAAAACTCATCCAAATCAAAACCCGAAAACGTCGCCGCCGGTTTAGAAAAAGGTTTGAGAATAATGTGGCAACGGTTTTGTGCGGGGCAAGCGGTCGAAAGTTTTACGATTCCCACACAACTACAACTTTAGGTGAAACGTTATGAGCTTACCCCAATTGCATGATGCTTACATTTCAGAACAAGACTATCTGGAAGGCGAAAAAATTAGCGAAATTAAACACGAATACATTGATGGAAACGTGTATGCGATGGCGGGTGCGAGCAAAAATCATCAACGGATTATTGCCAATTTAGCGCGGCACTTGGGGAATTATCTAAACAGTTCACCTTGTGAAGTATTTTTCTCAGATATTAAAGTGCGCGTAGACGCTAAAAAATACTTTTATCCAGACGTAATTGTCGTTTGTGAAAATGACAACGAAGACGCTTATTACACCGAATCACCACGCATTATTGTCGAAGTATTATCCAGTTCAACACGCAAATTTGATCACACGTTAAAACGCCAGTTTTATCAAACATTACCGAGCCTTGAAGAATACATTTTAATCGAACAGGATTTTGTTCAAGTGGAGGTTTATCGTAAAGCAGATGCTTGGCAATCGAACTTTTATTATTTAGGCGACTCGGTCACGTTTCAATCGCTTGATTTTTCGTTGTCTGTCGCCGAAATTTATCAGCATGTGAAAAATGACGATATGCAGGAATTTTTAGCGCAAGTCAGCGACGCTTAAAACATGAAACCCATTTACGTCACGCAACCCACGCTGCCAACACTCGCAGAATTTATCCCGTATTTAGAACAGATTTGGGACAACAAAATTCTCACCAACGGCGGCACGTTTCACCAACAACTCGAACAAGCGTTGTGTGATTATTTGGGTGTGAAACATCTCGCGCTGTTCACCAATGGCACAATTGCGTTAATTACCGCGTTGCAAGCGTTACGCATTACCGGCGAAGTAATTACTACGCCCTATTCATTTGTTGCGACGGCACATTCGTTGTTGTGGAATGGTATTAAACCGGTGTTTGTCGATATTGATCCCATTTCGCTAAATCTTGATCCGAACAAAATTGAAGCCGCCATTACGCCACAAACTACCGCGATTATGCCGGTGCATTGTTATGGTTATCCGTGCGACGTGGCGCGAATTCAAGAAATCGCCGACAACTACAATCTGAAAGTTATTTACGACGCAGCACACGCTTTTGGTGTTAAGGATGACAACGGTGGTTTGTTGAATCACGGCGATTTGTCGGTGTTAAGTTTTCACGCGACAAAAGTGTTTAACACGTTTGAAGGTGGCGCGATTATTTGCCCAGACGAAAAAACCAAACGTCGCATTGACCATTTGAAAAATTTTGGTTTTGTGGACGAAGTCACGGTTGTCGCGGCGGGAATTAACGGAAAAATGAGCGAAATCAATGCGGCGTTTGGTTTATTGCAACTCAAAGGCATCGACGATGCTTTGGCGAAACGTAAAATGATTGATGCGCGTTATCGCGACGGCTTGAAAAATGTGGCTGGAATTCGTTGTACCAATGTCGGCGAACACGTTGCGAATTATGCGTATTTTCCGATTTTTGTAAATTCTTCGAATCGTGACGCGCTTTATGAAAAACTAAAAGAAAACGGCATTTTTGGGCGACGTTATTTTTATCCGTTGATTAGCGATTTTCCAATGTATCGCAGTTTGCCGTCGGCGGCACAATCGAATTTACCGGTGGCGCGAAAAATCTCGCATGAAGTGATTTGTTTGCCGATGTATCCCAATTTAGAAAATGAACAAATCGATTTTATTGTTTCGTTGATAGCTGAATTTTTAGAGGATTTTTAAATGCCAGAAATAAGTCGATTTTTAGGAATTGTGATTTATATGTATTTTGAAGAACATAATCCGCCCCATTTTCATGTGAAATATAACGAACATAGAGCGGTCATGGATATTCAAACGCTCAATATCTTAGCGGGGCATTTGCCTGTTAAAGTGCGTGGTTTGGTTGGTGAATGGGCAGAATTACATGAACAAGAATTGCTCGAAATGTGGAACAGCAAAGACTTTCACAAGATTAAACCGTTGGTCTAACGGCAATGATTATCACGGTTAAAAAAGCAAAGTATTTAGGCGATTATCGACTTCATTTGGTTTTTAACACGGGTGAATCGGGCGATGTTGATTTACGCGATTTGATTTTCAAATACGAAGCCGCTGAAACTTTGCGTGACATTGAAAATTTTCAAGCATTCACATTAGACGAATGGGCAACGCTAACGTGGCATTGTGGTTTTGATGTTTCACCCGAAACGCTTTATGAACGCGCAACTGGAAAACAGATTGCTTGGCTCGACGTAGCAAATTGACACGAATTCCAAAATCACTAAAACCTGGGGATATGAATAATGGCGTGGCTCACAACGGAACAAATCAACGAAATGGGTTTTGCGCGAGTGGGTGAAAATGTGTTTTTATCCGACAAAGCGTCTTATTACAATTGCTCAAACATTCGCCTCGGCAATCACGTCCGAATTGATGATTTTTGTGTTTTATCGGCGGGCGAAGGCGGCATTGAACTTGGTAATTACATTCACATCGCGGTTTTTTCATCATTGATTGGCGCAGGAAATATCGCGCTGGCGGATTTTTCAGGCTTATCTTCGCGTGTTGCAATTTACAGCAGTAACGATGATTACAGCGGTGAATTTATGACCAATCCGATGATTCCCGCTGAATTCACGAATGTGCAACACGGCGATGTAAAAATTGGTCGTCATGTGATTATTGGCGCGGGTTCGATTATTTTGCCGAATGTCACATTGGAAGAAGGCGTAGCGATTGGCGCGTTGAGTTTGGTTCGTAAAAATTGTGAAGCGTTTGGCATTTATTCGGGTTCACCAGCAAAACGAATTTCTGAACGCAAACGTGATTTGTTAGATTTGGAAAAAAAATTCATGGAACGTTAATCTCAAACGCGAGTCGCCCTTAATTATTCGTAACATTTGCCGATAAACGAAATTAAATTTTATACATATTCACAGGTGTCTCAATCAAATGTCCGCATCCATAATAAAACTACAAAAATCGTTCCGTCGCCCACGTTCGCTAACCATTTTATTCATTACTTGGTTTCTTTATAGCGCGGGAATGTTGGGTTGGATGGCGTTAAACGATACCACTACGTCGCATTGTTTTACGCCTGCCAATGAGGAATCGTTATGAAAATTGATGAAGAGGTTTTGTTAAAACCCATTCGCACGCAAGTAGATAGAGTCATGATTGTCACGCTTGCCGTATTGATGTTCGTGTCAATCGGCATTGGTTGGTTTTACGACGCATTGTTGATGGCGGTACTGATTGGCGTACCAGCGTTTGTGGTGCCATTTTTAATTTGGCGAGCGGCTTCAGGTTCGTTTTTATTACGCATTACCATTGCTACGGCGTTGGTCGTGCAAATCGCCATTCATATTCAAGCCAGTCACGGTTTAATTGAAATGCACTTTGGTGTGTTTACAATTTTGGCGTTTTTATTGGCATATCGAGATTGGCGCGTGATTGTTTATGGCGCGACAATCATCGCCGTGCATCATTTGGTTTTAAACTTTCTACAAGCCGCCCATTACAACATTTGGGTATTTAGAAACGGAGCCGATTTTGGCATTGTGATTTTACACGCTTCATTTGTCGTTTTTGAATCTACAATTTTAGTGTTGTTGGCGTTACAATTTAAAAAAGAGTTGGTGCATTTAGCGACCGTTGCCGAAATTGCTGAACGGATTGCCGAAGGCGATTTAAGTCAGCAAATTGTGGATGAAGATGAAGATTTTGTTGCCGTGTTATTTCATTCCATGCAGCGCATTCAAGATTCACTGAATAACTTCGTGTTGGCACAACAAGATTTAGCCGCACAACACGCCCAAGGGTTTATCAGCGAACGCATTGATGCCAGTAAATTGTCAGGGGTTTATGGTGAAATCGCGATGGAAATAAATCATTTAGTCAATTCACATATTGCCGTGAAAATGCAAGTGGTTGACGTGATTACATGCTATTCCAAAGGTGATTTTTCGGTGGATATGGAGCGATTACCGCATGACAAAGGAAAAATAACCGATGCCGTGGATAATATCAAAACCACGTTACTCAGCCTCAGTGATGAAATTAACGTATTAGTGAATGCCGGCGCAAACGGTGATTTTTCTAAACGTGGTAACAGTCAAAAATTTGAATTTGCATTCAAGGACATTATTAACGCGCTAAATTCGATGATTGAAACGTGCGATAACGGTTTTAGCGACATTGAGCGCGTAGCGAATGCGCTGGCAAAAGGTGATTTAACACAAACGATTAGTAAAAATTACCTCGGAACATTTGGCAAAGTCACTAACGGCATGAACAACACGGTTGAAAATCTGAAATCGTTGATTATGGAAATCAAAGATTCCGCTGAAACCATCAGCGTGGCATCAAAAGAAATTGCAGCGGGAAATAATGATTTATCGCGTCGAACTGAAGAGCAAGGTACAAGTTTAGAGCAAACCGCTAGCAGCATGACGGAATTAACGACAACCGTACAAAGTAATGCCGAAAATGCCAAACACGGAAATCAATTAGCAATTGGTGCGGCGGATATTGCGGGCAAAGGATTGTCAGTGGTGAAACAAGTGGTGACGACAATGGAAAACATTAACACCTCGTCGCTTCGCATTGTTGATATTATTACGGTGATTGACGATATTGCTTTTCAAACCAATATCTTGGCGTTGAACGCCGCAGTTGAAGCGGCACGAGCGGGTGAACAAGGTAAAGGTTTTGCGGTGGTAGCGATTGAAGTTCGGAATTTAGCTCAACGCGCCACGAATGCCGCAGGTGAAATCAAACGGTTAATCGATGATTCGGTTGAAAAAGTGAATGATGGTGGAAAATTAGTCGCTGAAGCCGGTCAAACCATGACGGAAATCGTGAATTCCATTCAACGTGTCACTAATATCATGTCAGATATTAGTTACGCTTCAGCCGAACAAAGTTCTGGCATTGGGCAAGTTAATCAAGCCATTGGACGCATGGACGAGGCAACTCAACAAAATGCCACGTTAGTTGAAGAGGCGGCAGCCGCATCAGAAGCACTTGAAGAACAAGCGCACCATTTAGCTGTGTCGGTGCGCGGCTTTAAAACAGAAAATTTCTAATTTTAGAAAGTAGCGGTTTAAAATGAATTTAACCGCTACTTTTTATTTCAACATTGATGCTTAAAAAACTCGTTTCCCAAACCGCCATTTATGGCTTGAGCAGTATTTTCGGACGCTTTCTCAATTACCTGCTCGTTCCGCTTTATACCTACTATTTCACCGCGACCGAATACGGCGTTGTGTCGGAATTTTATGCGTATTCGGGCTTTTTATCGGTGTTTTTGTTGCTCGGATTTGAAACCGGCTATTTTCGATTTCGCAGCGACCACGATAAAGCCTATTCGACCGCGTTGAGTTTTATTTTATTGCTCAATCTCAGCATTTTTGCGTTACTCACGACCTTCAACAGCACGATTTCTGGTGCGTTACATTACGACACACATTCGGAATATATTTTATATTTCGCGTTGATTCTGACTTTCGATGCGATTGCCGCGTTGCCGTTTGCCAAACTTCGCGCTGAAAATAAAGCGTTACGTTTTGCTAGCATTAAAATTTTTGAAATTCTGCTGACCGTTGTGTTGAGTTTATTTTTCATTGTGTTGTGTCCCAAATTACAAGCGCAAAACATCGAATGGTTGCGTTACGTTTATCAGCCTGAAATTGGCGTGGGTTATATTTTCTTGGCGAATTTGATTGCCAGCGGTAGTAAATTTCTGTTTTTGATGCCGCAATTGAAAGGCATTAACGCGGGTTTTGATTGGCAACTTTTCAAACGAATGGCGCGTTATTCGTTACCGATTGTGGTGATTGGTTTCGCAGGAATTATTAACGAAATGTTGGATCGCGCGTTGCTTAAATATCTGCTGCCTTACGATACCGCGACGAATTTGGCGCAATTGGGCATTTACAGCGCGTGTTATAAATTGTCGATTTTGATGACGCTGTTTATTCAGGCGTTTCGTTATGCCGCTGAACCGTTCTTTTTTTCGTATGCCAAAAACAGTGATGCGAAAATTATTTATGCAAGAGTGCTGCATTATTTCACGATTTTTTGCGTGTTTATTTTTCTACTGGTGACGCTGTATTTAGATTTTTTCAAATACTTTATTGGCGAAGAATTCCGCGCCGGTTTACACGTCGTGCCGATTTTATTGTTGGCGAATTTGTTTTTAGGGATTTATATCAACTTGTCGATTTGGTACAAACTCAGCGATAAAACGTTGATGGGCGCGGGCGTGTCGTTATTTGGCGCGGGCTTGACGATTGTTTTAAATCTTTATTGGATTCCGAAATTCGGTTACACCGGTTCGGCTTATGCAACGTTGGCGTGTTACGCGGCGATGGCGATTTTGTCGTATTTTTTGGGACAAAAATTTTACCGGGTCGATTACGATGTCAAAAGCGTGTTGGGTTACATGAGTTTGGGCGTGGGTTTGTATTTTGCGAATGTGAAATTACAACCGTTGTTGCATTGGCAAGTTGGATGTTTGGCAACGGCGTTAATGTTATTATACGCGCTGATTACGTTGCTTTTTGAACGCCGCCGTTTGGCACAAACCGCTTAAAACTTTAGGGAATTCCCATGACGAAACACGCAGAAAATTTAATTTGGATTGATTTAGAAATGACGGGCTTGAATCCTGAAGTCGATGTCATTATTGAAATCGCTACGATTGTCACCGACAAAAACCTAAACATTCTGGCGCAAGGTCCCGTTTTGGCGATTCATCAATCCGACGAAACGTTGGCGGCGATGGATGATTGGAACCAAGAACATCACGGCAAATCGGGTTTGATTGAGCGCGTGAAAGCCTCCACCGTCACAGCGGCAGAAGCTGAAAAAGCCACCGTTGCATTTTTAAGTCAATGGGTTGATGCCGGACAATCGCCGATTTGTGGCAATAGCGTCGGGCAAGACCGTCGGTTTTTGGTGCGTTATATGCCGACGTTGGAAGAATTTTTCCATTATCGTTGCATCGATGTTTCGACTTTCAAAGAATTGGCGGCGCGTTGGTGTCCTGAAATCAAAGACGGTTTTAACAAAGAATCGACCCATCAAGCTCTCGACGACATTATCGAATCGATTGAAGAATTGCGTTATTACCGCGAACATTTCATTCGTCCATTTTAAAAAATGAATCAGCTACTTGTCATTGCTATCGGTGGCGCGTGTGGCGCGATGATGCGTTTTTTGGTATCAACTGGTTTGTATCAATGGCTCGGGCGCGGCTTTCCTTACGGCACATTATTCGTCAATATCGGCGGCTCATTTTTAATCGGTTTACTCAGTGAAACGTTGATTTTACAACGGATAACAATCGCACTCGATTATCGCGCGGCGATTTTGGTGGGATTTATTGGCGCGTTTACGACGTTTTCGACTTTCTCATTAGAAACGTTTTATTTGCTCGAACAAGGACAAATCGGCAAAGCCGGTTTGAATGTCGCCGTCAGCGTGAGCAGTTGTTTAATGGCGGTTTGGCTGGGTTTATTGTGCGGACGCGGTTTATTTTGGTACAGCAACGGCGTTTTGCAGTTGCCGACTAGTTCCATTCCTTACGGCATGATGGTAGTTAACGCGATGGGCGCGTTAATGATTGGCATTGTGGCGGCATTATTGCTGCAAAAAATCGCCCTTCCCGCCGAACAACGCGCCACATTGTTAGTGTTAATCATTGGCGCATATTTGACGCTTTCCGGCTTGTATTTAATTTTATTTTTAATCGAACACGGTTTTTCTTTCGAGTCGCAAACCAGTTTTATGCTCGGACTTTTTGTCGCCAATAGTTTGATTTGTAGCGGCACCATTTGGCTCGGTTTATTACTCGGCAAACAAATTTAATTTTTATTTTTCAAAGGTAACTTTTCAATGCTAGACCCTTATTTATTTAGAAACGACTTAGATTTCGTCACGGAACAATTAAAAAAACGCAATTTCGCCTTCAATCCCGAAAATTACAGCGAATTAGAAGCGCGTCGTAAAAGCGTGCAAACCAAAACCCAAGAATTACAAAACTCGCGTAATTCCAGTTCAAAAGCCATCGGTCAAGCGAAAGCGAAAGGCGAAGATGTGCAACCGTTGCTTGATCAAGTGGCGAATTTGGGCGACGAATTAAAAACCGCTGAAACCGAATTGTCAGAAATTCAAACCGAACTCGATGCGCTGATGTCAGGCATTCCGAATTTGTTGGATTTATCTGTTCCCGAAGGCAAAAGCGAAGATGATAACGTGGAAATCAGCCGTTGGGGCGATGTGCCAACGTTTGATTTTGAAGTCAAAGATCACGTTGATTTAGGCACGGCGCGAAATTTATTAGATTTTGAATTGGGCGCAAAAATTACCGGTTCGCGTTTCGTGGTGTTGAACGGGAAATTGGCGCGGCTACAACGGGCGTTAATTCAATTCATGCTCGACACGCACAGCGGCGAAAACGGTTATCAAGAAACCTACGTTCCCTATTTGGTGAATGCGGAAAGTTTGCGCGGCACGGGACAATTGCCAAAATTTGAAGCGGATTTATTCAAAGCCAGTGAAAATCCAGCGTTGTATTTAATTCCGACCGCTGAAGTTCCCGTGACCAATATCGTGCGCGACACGATTATTGATGCAAATTTGTTGCCGTTGAAATTCGTTTGCCACAGTCCGTGTTTTCGCAGTGAAGCTGGTGCTTACGGGCGTGACGTGCGCGGCATGATTCGCCAACATCAATTTGAAAAAGTCGAAATCGTGCAAATCGTCAAACCCGAAGATTCCGCCCAAGCGCATGAAGCGTTAACGGCTCACGCGGAAATGATTTTGCAAAAATTAAAATTACCGTATCGCAAAATGCTTTTGTGTGCCGGCGACACAGGTTTTTCGTCGTGCAAAACCTACGATTTGGAAGTGTGGTTGCCCGGTCAAAATGCGTATCGTGAAATTTCGTCGTGCAGTAATTTTAGAGATTTTCAAGCGCGGCGTTTACAAGCGCGATGGCGTAATCCGGAAACCGGCAAACCCGAACTGGTGCATACGTTGAATGGTTCAGGATTGGCGGCAGGTCGCACGTTGATTGCGGTAATGGAAAATTACCAAGATGCGGACGGACGCATTCACATTCCCGAAGTTTTATTTCCCTACATGGGCGATTTGTCGATTATCGAGTAATTTTTGTTGTGGGCGATTCATTCATTGAATCGCCTTGTTTTTCTAAAATCCCCGAACCAATCATTTCCTGTCAGGATTGACAACGGAATATCCAAAACGATTCCCGACGCATCATCAACGTGACCGCTTGAACGGTTTTAGTGACAGAGGCGTGACGCTCCGTCGCTGCATTCAATCCACGCGCCAGCCAAAATCCTATATAATGCTGCATCTATTATCGCCACCGTTTGCGTTATTTTGTGCGAATAAACGGGTTCACACTTTCGGAGTTTCTCATGAATCAGGATTTAAAAAACTATCTCATCACTTGCCAATCGCGCGTTGAAATCGCATTGAAACACCGTTTGCCAAGCGACCACATTTTGCCGTTACGTTTACACAATGCCATGCGCTACAGCGTTTTAAATGGCGGAAAACGCATGCGCCCCATGCTGACTTATGCGACTGGACAAGTTTTAGGAATCGCTCCCGATTCACTTGACGCAATTGCGTGTGCGGTCGAATGTATCCACGTTTATTCACTGATTCACGACGATTTACCGGCGATGGATGATGACGATTTACGCCGTGGAAAACCAACGTGCCACGTTGCGTTTGATGAAGCGACCGCCATTTTAGCGGGTGACGGATTGCAAGCGTTGGCGTTTGAATTATTGGCACACGACGCGACCATTACCGCGAGTGCCGAAAAACGTTTGCAAATGATTACAACGCTTGCAAAAGCTAGCGGTTCACAAGGCATGGTGGGCGGTCAGGCAATTGATTTGGAATCAGTCGGCACATTACTAACATTGCCAGAATTAGAAAATATGCACATTCATAAAACGGGGGCGTTAATTCGTTCGAGCGTGGTTTTAGCGACGTTAGCGGGTGAAAATGTAGACCCTGAAGCTGCCAAAAAACTCGATAATTACGCCAAATGTATTGGGCTTTCATTTCAGGTGAAAGACGATATTTTGGACGAAGAAAGCGACACCGCAACACTGGGAAAAACGCAAGGCAAAGACAAAAATCATCATAAACCTACCTACCCTGCGCTACTCGGTTTAGCGGGTGCAAAAGAAAAAGCTGAACATTTACACGAAAAAGCGTTAGAAAATCTGGCACATTTTGGCGATGAAGCCAATTTATTGCGTGAATTGTCGCTTTATATTATTCAACGTGACCACTAATCTAAATTGCCCAACGCCCCAAAATCAAGGAATTCAAAGCATTATGACCCATTCAACAAACGATTTGTTACTCGATAAAATAAACAGTCCTGCCGATGTTCGCCAGCTACCCAAAGAACAACTCAAAACTCTTTGCAAAGAGGTACGCGAATTTTTAACTCAATCGGTCAGCGTTTCGGGGGGACATTTTGCCGCAGGGCTGGGGACGGTTGAATTAACGGTGGCGTTGCATTATGTGTTTGATACGCCAAACGATAAATTGGTGTGGGACGTGGGACATCAAGCCTATCCGCATAAAATTTTGACGGGGCGCAAAGACCGCATGACGAGCATTCGCGCCAAAGACGGCGTATCGGCGTTTCCGAATCGCAGCGAAAGTGAATACGATGCGTTTGGTGTGGGGCATTCCAGCACTTCGATTAGTGCGGCGTTGGGCATGGCGATTGCGTCGCGCTTGAAAGGTGAAAATAAACAAATGGTGGCGATTATCGGCGACGGCAGCATTACCGGCGGCATGGCGTATGAAGCGATGAATCACGCCGGAGCCATCGACGCGAATTTGTTGGTAATTTTGAACGATAACGATATGTCGATTTCGCCCCCCGTTGGCGCGATGAGTAATTATTTGACCAAAATTTTGTCGAGCCGATTGTATTCGTCGATGCGCCAAGAAAGTAAAAAAGTGTTGAGTAAAATGCCAACGATGTGGGAATTGGCGCGACGCACCGAAGAACATATTAAAGGCATGGTGATTCCAGGAACGTTGTTTGAAGAATTGGGTTTTAATTATATTGGCCCAATTGATGGACACGATATTGAAATGTTGGTTTCGACGTTGGAAAATCTCAAACACATTAGCGGCCCGCGCTTTTTGCATATCGTCACCAAAAAAGGCAAAGGTTATCCGCCGGCTGAAAAAGATCCGCTCGGTTATCACGGCGTTCCTGCCTTCGACCACACGTTAGATCATTTGCCGAAATCCGCACCATCGCCGCATCCCACTTACACCGAAGTTTTTGGTCAATGGTTGTGCGATATGGCGGCGCAAGATTCGCGTTTATTGGGCATTACACCGGCGATGCGCGAAGGTTCAGGGCTGGTTAAATTTTCGGAACAATTCCCCGAACGTTATTTCGACGTAGCAATTGCTGAACAACACGCGGTGACGTTGGCGGCAGGTCAAGCGTGCGAAGGTGCGAAACCGGTTGTGGCGATTTACTCGACTTTTTTACAACGCGCTTACGATCAATTGATTCATGACGTGGCGTTGCAAAATTTAGACGTACTTTTTGCGTTAGACCGCGCTGGCTTAGTCGGCCCCGATGGCCCGACACACGCCGGGAGTTTCGATTACAGTTACTTGCGCTGCATTCCGAACATGCTTGTCATGGCTCCCGCCGATGAAAACGAATGTCGCCAAATGTTAACCACAGGATTTTTGCACAACGGTTGTGCGGCAGTGCGTTATCCACGCGGCAAAGGTGCAGGTGTTCCAGTCGATCACGCCTTAACAACGTTAGAAATTGGCAAAGCGGAAATTCGTCACACCGGCAGTCGAATTGCATTTTTAGCATGGGGAAGTATGGTGACACCGGCGTTAAACGTGGGCAAACAACTTGCTGCTACCGTTGTAAATATGCGTTTTGTGAAACCCATCGACGAAGCGTTAATTTTAGAATTGGCGAAAACGCACGATGTGTTTGTAACAGTTGAAGAAAACGCCTTAGCGGGTGGCGCAGGCGAAGCGGTGAATCGTTTTCTGCAAGCGAATAAAATTCTCATGCCGGTTTTAAATTTAGGTTTGCCCGATCATTTTGTCGAACAAGGTACACGCGAAGAATTACTGGCTGAATGCAACTTAGATGCACGAGGAATTTTAGCGGGCGTTGAAGCGTTTTGTGCTTAAAATAAAATCTATTTTCATAAAAAGTGGGCGCGAATTTATTCGCGCTTTTTCAGTTTAAACAGCGCGAATTTGTCGCGCCCACACCCGTATTCTCACTTTTATGAGCCTCGAAAAAGCCCACACTCCCATGATGCAACAGTATTTCCGCATCAAAGCCGAACATCCTGACACGCTGGTTTTTTACCGAATGGGCGATTTTTACGAGTTGTTTTACGATGACGCAAAAAAAGCCGCGCAATTGTTAAACATCACGCTCACCAGTCGTGGCAGTTCAAATGGCGAACCGATTCCGATGGCAGGCATTCCGCATCATGCCGCTGAAAATTACATTGCCAAAATTTTACGCGCGGGCGAATCGGTCGCATTGTGCGAACAAATCGGCGATCCGGCGACCAGCAAAGGCCCGGTCGAACGCAAAGTGGTTCGAATCGTCACGCCTGCCACCGTCACGGATGAAGCGTTGCTCGAAGAACGCCAAGACAATTTACTCGTGGCGGTTTCGTGGTTAAAAGGACAATACGGCATCGCCAGTTTAGACGTGACCAGCGGGCGTTTTGTGTTGCAACAAGTCGATTCGGAAGACGCATTGATTAACGAAATCGCCCGTTTAAATCCCGCCGAATTATTGTTCAGCGACGATTTTGCACTGTCGCACACACTCAAACAACGCAACGGTTTATGCCGTCGTCCGGCATGGCATTTTGAAATTTCGAGTGCGCGAGAACGGTTACTTTCACAATTCAAAGCCACGGATTTAAAGGGTTACGGTTGTGAAGAACTCACCACTGCGATTGCCGCAGCGGGTGCATTATTGCAATATGTTAAAGATACGCAACAAGCTGCGTTACCGCATATTCAAGGCATTCGGGTTGAAAGTAACGACGATTGCATTTTGATTGATGCCGCCAGTCGAAAAAATTTAGAACTCGATTCGCACCCATCGGGCGAAATGAAATACACGCTTTTTGGTGTTCTCGACAGCACGATTACCGCAATGGGCAGTCGCTGTTTGCGTCGCTGGTTGAATCGTCCGTTGCGAAATCAATCCGTTTTGAAACACCGTTATGCGTGCGTTTCAAGTTTGCTGCATTCGCGCGATTATCAAAACGTGCAAAGTCAATTGCGCCACATTGGTGATATTGAACGGATTAGTTCGCGCGTTGCTATGAAATCCGCGCGACCCCGCGATTTGATTACGTTGCGCGACAGTTTGACCGCCTTGCCGCAATTGCAACGGCTTTTAGCGACGCACGATAATCCACAAATTCAATTTTTAAACCAACAAATCAACATTCAACCCGACACCGCCGAATTATTGCAGCGTGCGGTGGTTGAAAATCCACCGGTTTTGATTCGTGACGGCGGCGTAATTGCTGGCGGTTATCACGCGGAACTCGATGAACTGCGGGACTTGAGCCAAAACGCGGATCAGTTTTTAATCGACATGGAACAACGCGAACGCGCCACGACGGGCATTAACACGTTGAAAGTCAGTTACAACCGCATTCATGGTTATTACATTGAAATTTCACATTTGCACGCGGCAAAAATTCCCGCGCATTATCGCCGCAAACAAACGTTAAAAGGCGCGGAACGTTACATCACCGAAGAATTGAAAAATTTTGAAGACAAGGTTTTAAGCGCACGCGAAAAATCGCTAACGTTTGAAAAGTTTTTGTACGAGCAATTGCTCGAAATTATTGGGCTGTCCGTTCCAGAATTACAACGTTGTGCGAGTGCGTTGGCAGAGTTGGATGTGTTAAGTTGTTTTGCTGAACGTGCCGAAACGTTGAATTTGTCACAACCGACGTTGACCGATAAAAATGGCATTCAAATTGAAGCAGGTCGGCATTTAGTCGTGGAACACGTTTCGAGTGCGTCGTTTGTGCCGAATGATTTGGCGATGTCAATGCAGCGTCGAATGTTGATGATTACCGGCCCAAACGCAGGCGGAAAATCGACCTTTATGCGCCAAACCGCGTTGATGGTTTTGCTCGCACATATTGGAAGTTTTGTTCCCGCGAAAAGTTTCACTTGCGGCGATATTGATAAAATTTTTACCCGCATTGGCGCGTCGGATGATTTGAGTAGCGGGCGTTCCACGTTTATGGTGGAAATGTCCGAAGCCGCCAACATTCTGCACAATGCCACCTCGAAAAGTTTGATTCTCATCGACGAAATTGGACGCGGCACCAGTACGTTTGACGGGCTTTCGTTAGCGTGGGCGTGTGCGGATTATTTGGCGAAAGAAACCAAAGCCTTCACGCTTTTTGCCACGCATTATTTTGAACTGACTGCGCTTTCGGATGAACATCGCAGCATTCACAACGTGCATTTGGAAGCGATTGAACACGGCGACACCATTATTTTTCTGCACGCGGTCAAAGATGGCGCGGCAAGTCAAAGTTATGGATTACAAGTTGCCGCATTGGCAGGCGTTCCGCGTGTCGTCATTGAAAATGCCAAAACAAAATTGCGCGAACTCGAAATGCACGCTTACGCTGAACAGCAAGTGAAACGCGGTTCGGATCAAATTGATTTGTTTGTGTTGCAATCCGAAAATCCGGTAATGGCATTATTGGACGATATTCGCGCGGACGATTTAACGCCGAAACAAGCGTTAGAACTAATTTATCGCCTTAAACAACTCGCGTGAAAAAATGAAACTTGCACAAACTATTTTGATTATGGGTTTATTGGCGTTGAGCGCAGGCATTGGCGTTCGGATGGTGAATCAATGGCAAACGGAACAACAGCCGCAACCTTTGCCGACGTTTTCGTTTCCTGATTTAAACGGCACGCCGCATTCTTCCACCGAATGGAAAAGCAAAATTATCGTGCTAAATTTTTGGGCAACGTGGTGTCCGTCGTGTTTAAAAGAAATTCCTGCGTTTATGACGTTGCAAACGCAATACGGCGAAAAAGTGCAATTTGTCGGTATTGCGTTGGACGATTTAGAAGCCGTCAAAACCTTTCAACAAAAAACTGCCGTGAATTATCCGCTGCTAATTTCGGGCGATTGGGCGGGCTTTAATTTGGCGAAACAATTGGGCAATTTAATTAGCGCAATTCCTTACACTGTCGTGGTAAATTCTGCGGGGCTGGTCATTTATCGTCACGCGGGCGAATTGTCAGCGAGAGAATTACAAGCGGCAATTTCGCCGTTACTTTAAAATTTTTGAGAAAAACATGAACAAATATATCGCGCCACTCTTTTTCATTGCCGTTATCGGCAATGTTCAAGCCGCCACCGTTACGAAAACAACCATCACGCAAACCAGCGTCACGCCAACGTCAGCAACGGCAGGAACGATGTTTAAATTTACCGCAACGTTAAACGCGCCATTAACCGCTGGCAACAAAGTCAAAATCGATTTGGGCAAAGGGCTAGCGTCGATGACAGGAACGAAAACCAGTTATTCGTTATCGCGGGCGATTTTTACGACGGGTTCACAAACTTACAAAGTGGGAATTTATAACGCAAAAAATGTGTTGCAAGGCAAAGTTTCTAGCGGCAATTACAGCGTTTCAAGCAAAATAAACAACGCGCCAACATTAACGTTAGTGAGCGGCGACGATTCAGTTGAACAAAATAAAGTTTATACCTTGCAACTCAAAGCCACCGACAGCGATAACAATCTGCGTTCAATTTCAGTTGATTGGAAAGACGGCTCAACAGCAGAAACACAAACCGCAACAAATGACACCGCGCTTACCTTTACACATACTTATGCGACAGCTGGTAAATTTACATTCACAGCAACCGCGAAAGACAGTGGCACGCCAGCTTTAACAAGTGCAATTTTATCGAAAACGATTGATGTCATAGCACCGCCAGCAGGCTCTTACAGCAAAGTGTGCAACAGTGGCGCATTAGAAGGTGAAGAAGATTGTCCTATCAATCCAGTTTTAGGAAGTAAAGCAACCGATTGGGCTTGCACCCAAGACAACAAAACGGGCTTGATGTGGGAAGTGAAAACCACAGATGGCGGTTTGCGCGATATGAACAAAAATTACACAAATTACACGCCAGATTATGACCCAGACAAACTTTACGGCGCAGCAACGAATGCTGCCGGTTTTGTATTGGATGTGAATTCGCAAAGTTTATGCGGTGCAAGTGACTGGAGATTGCCGACTAAAGACGAACTCTTAGGTATTGTGAAATTAGGCGTATCGTCTCCAACTATCGACACAACTTATTTTCCAAACACACAAAGCGACGGTTTTTGGTCTTCTTCGCCTTATGCTTACAGTAGTTACAATGCGTGGTATGTCAGCTTCGGCTACGGCAGTTCAGGCGACTTCCATAAGTACTACAACTCTTTTGTTCGGTTGGTGCGGTAGCGACAGTGTTTTTTCCTTTTGTTTTGGCTTTTGATTGTTGAGGCGCATTGGTAGGGGCGGGTTCTAAACCCGCCCTGAACATGTCGTAATGAGGGCGGGTTTGGAACCCGCCCTTACATTGATAGTTTTGATTTTTTGGGAGGTTTGTTATGCCAGCGATTAGTATGTTTTACGGAATTTTAGTGTTGATGTTTTTTCGAGATAACAAACGCCAAAACTCACCACACATTCATGCGCGTTATCAAGGTGATGAAGCCTCGATTGCGATTGAAAATGGCGAAGTTTTACAAGGTTCGTTGCCACCAAAACAGTTAAAAATGGTGCAAGTTTGGATTGATATTCACAAGGAAGATTTGATGCTTGATTGGGAATTAGCCGTGAATGGTGACGCACCGTTTAGAATCGCGCCCCTTCAGTGAGTTTTGCCAATGTGTATCGATGTAATTACCGTAAAAACTGCCGCCGATTTTCACCTTGAGCTTGAGTTTTCAAATGGCGAATGTAGACGTTTTGACATGAAGCCTTTGTTAAAAATGAAACCGTGGAATCGGCTTGTAACACTGAGTTTGTTTGAGCAAGTTCGTATTGATTATGGAACCGTGACGTGGTTAGAGGGCGAAATTGATATTGCGCCCGAAACGCTTTATGACTTTTCTGTACTGGTGTAACTTCATTTATTTTAATAATTTTTAACTGGAATCGTTCATGGCAAATTGGCAAGAAACGTGTGCGAAACAACTCACACGCTTAGAAAAAACGTCGGTGTTATCCGACAAATTGATGACATTGAGCAATAAAACCGGCGTGGAATTATCGCCAGAAATGCTGCAAAAACTTGAATTTGAACACGACCGTTTGAATCGACAATTGGAACGATTACGCGCCAATCGATTTGAAGTTGCGGTGATTGGTTTGGAAAAAGCGGGCAAAAGCGCGTTGCTCAATGCGTGGCTGGGGCAAGAAATTTTGCCGTCTGCGCGTGAACGTTGCACGTTTACCAGCACGGAAATTTGGTCGGCGCAAACGGAACAAGACCAATTATTATCGATTCAGTATTACAGCCGCGAAGAAATTGCGCTGCTGCAAAAACAACGTCAAGACGCTTTGGCGGGCGCGTTGTTGAGCGATAAAGAAAAGAAAGAAATTCAGGAAGATTTCAACGATACCGAAAAAAATCTTAATCAGATTTATGAATTCACCAAATTAAAAAATGGATTTAAACAATCTTTTTTAGACATTGGCGAAATCAGTGATTTATTGCAATCGGCGATTTTCAAAAACCGCGCTCAAGCGTTGGCGATTAAACGGATTCAATTGAAAACCGTGCGCTTGCGAAGTGACCGCGACATTATTTTTCACGATGTGCCAGGATTTAATTCGGGAATTTTGATGCACGCCGAACAAGCGGTTGACCGGTTGCGAAATTGCGACGCGATTATTTACGCCAAAGAAATGAAACAGCCGTCGATTACGGGCCCTGAAAAAGAAATGTTACTCGTCGCCGATGCCGAAGACCCGAGTTTGCGCGTGTCGGATAAAGTGTTTGTGGTATTGACGCAAGCCGACGCGATGGACGACCAAATTGATTTTCGTGATACGTTGGCGAAACACAAAACTTTTTGGGCGGATGTGCCGGAACGCCGATTATTGCCGGTTTGTGCGCGGTCGCATTTGGTCGAGTTTGGCATTCCAACCGATGACACGTTGCGCCGTTCAAAAAGTGCCGACGATAAAAATAAACTGAAAAAATTAGGCATTCCCGACGGCATGAATGCGTTAAAAGAGGCGGTGAATTTTTATATCGACAACGAACGTTCCGGCGTTTTGCAAAAGCGTTGTGATGCGTTGGTGAATGCGACGCGCCAATTGGCAACCGAAATGTTGGGCAAACTCGAACCGATTTACGGCACAGTCGCTGAAAATGACCGCCAAGAAGATGATTTGCTCGGCAAAGAATTCAATCAATGGTGGGGACGCGAATGGCAACGCATCAAAAAAGATTTCGATATGTGGTACGCAGAAAGCATTCAAGGGCGAGCCGAAGCTGATTCATTGGGCGCAGAACATGAAGAATTGGCGGCATTGCGTTCGGCTTATGACCAAAAAATCGAAGCGTTATTATCGAATTTAATCACCGCGCAACCCGAAGAATTAAAGCGCATTTACACGGCGGGCGGCACGCTTTCCATGCCAGATGCACGCGAAGGAAATTACAAAATCCGCGAAGAATTATTCCGCGAAATTCAAAAGAAATTTGAAAACGAATTGACTGACCAACTCGCGCAAGCCTTGCAAGCGTTGATTGATGGCATTGTGCGAAAAATTCAGGAATTACTGTGGGAAACCGAAGACGTGCGCCGTAATTTGCTGCATTCCCATTTAGACGAAAGCATTGAACAAGCGCGAATTCGGCACGGTTTTCAGGTGTTATTTTTACGTTTTGGGCGCGTCGCGGTGGAAGCGTTTATCGCCAAACCGTTGCAAGCGCGTGACCGTTTATTGAGTGAACGCGCAGCAGAAATTAAAACGTTAGAGGCGTTTTATCACGGTGATGATAAAACCAAACAAGACGGCGGTTTAACGCATTATTTGCGGAATGGTTTGTGGGCAGTTTTGAAAGTAGTTCCGGCGCGACGTGGTGCGGCAAAAGCCGTTGCCGAAGCCATCACAACCGAAGTTGCCGCCGCGATTAAAGAAATCGAAAAAGCCGCTGAACCGACTAATTTTGAACAAGTCGTGGACGAAATTAACGGCGATTTGGCGGCGTTGCAGGATTATTTGAAAAACAGCGTATTTTACGCAGCGGGGTTTATTACTTATTGTAATCAAGAATTGGAGCGCATTCGTAACCGTTTCAAAGAAATGGAAGACAATGACCGGCAATGGATTGGCATTATTCGCACCGCCGTGAAATATGAACGCAATCCGCTGATTCCGTACAACATCGCTCACACGCGCCGCGATTTCCAAATGCGCCGCGAGTTAGCGTTGGAATTGAAAGAAATCCGCGACAGTTATAGCAACGTATTTTAACTTTTCAATTTCGTAGGG
The DNA here is from genome assembly GCA_903870545.1 of uncultured Pseudomonadota bacterium. GTDB lineage: Bacteria > Pseudomonadota > Gammaproteobacteria > Methylococcales > Methylomonadaceae > UBA10906. The sequence goes on along the minus strand of CAIQDI010000032.1, from coordinate 66,183 downwards.
GCGTACTGCGTACGCCCGCCATACACAAAACTTATCATCAAAAGTTCTGTTTGGGCGGGTTCACGCAGTGAACCCCTACACAATAAAAAACTGCGTAACAGCATTTGGAGTAGCAAAATGAATTTACCCAATTTTCAAGCGGATTTCATCAGCGAACAAGACTATCTCGACGGTGAAAAAATCAGCGAAATTAAACACGAATACATCGATGGCGAAGTTTATGCGATGGCGGGCGCGAGCAAAAATCACCAGCGATTGGTTTTCAACGTTTGCGGTGAATTGTATCGGCATCTGAAAAACACGCCGTGTGAAGCCTTCAATTCTGACATTAAATTGCGTGCGGATAAAGGCGGAAAATACTTTTATCCTGACGTGATGGTGGTTTGTAATAATGATGACAACGACGATTATTACACCGAATCGCCGCGCATTATTATTGAAGTATTGTCAAATTCAACGCGCAAATATAACCGCACGTTGAAGCGTCAGATTTATCAACGCATTCCCAGTTTAGAAGAATACGTTTTGATTGAACAAGACCGCGTGGAAATTGAAGTTTGCCGAAAATCTGAAGGCTGGCAATCCCGTTTTTATTATATTGACGATGACATTACGTTTACGTCGATTGATTTAACGTTGCCCGTTTTAGAACTTTATTCGCGGGTTGAAAATGACGAAATTCGGGCGTTTGTCGAGGCGATAAACGCGAGTGAAGCGGAGCTTTAAATCTCTTCGGGTAAATTTCACAACAAACCAAAACAGGAATCCACCATGACAACCATCACATTCGACGCATCCGAATCCCTCGCGCAAGAGCTTCAGTATCTTGCCCACGCCAACCAAAAATCACTTAATGCGTTTTTGGTTGACGCGCTTCAAACTTATCTTAATTCAGAAGAAGATTTAGACGATTTAGCGTTAATCAAAACCCGTGAAAATGAACCCTGTAGCTCTTTAGAAGATGTAGTGATGAGATTAAAAGCAAATGGCAAAATTTAAAGTTGTCATCAAGACTTCGGCTGAAAAAGAATTAGAAAAATTACCCAATGCCGAAATTGCTCAAATTTTAGACGTGATTTACAGCCTCGCCGAAAATCCGTATCAAGACGGAATTAAAAAATTAAAAGGTAAAAAGAAAATGTCGCCTTGCTTTAGAATTCGCGCAGGTAATTACAGAATTTTGTACGAAGTGAATAATCACAAACTCATCGTTCACGTTATCGCTGTTGGCGACCGCAAAGAAATTTACAAATAACCCACAAACAGGAATTTATCATGGCAATTATTCGTAACAGGAAAATAAAAAAAGCATCTACATCCTTTAACACTTATGGGCAAAATGCAGGCAAAGCTGGAATTGTTTATATTTTGTGCGAAATGGTTGACCACCATAAAATGGGCAAAAGGAAAACAGACCTTTATAAAATTGGCGAATCAACACAAGGCGGCAAAGTTAGAGCGAAACGGTTGACCGACGATGCAAAAGACCAAGGTTCAAACGTATATTATGAATTCATAACTGAAACCGCTACTTCGGATTGTTACGGTGCGGAGCAATTAGTTTTTAAAAAACTTAATATGATTGAAACCAAAATTGAGAAACTCGAATGAAAAACACAATAAACATTTTACCTTTTTTAGAAGAAGATTTAGGCGACGGCGATATTACGGCGGCGATTATTCCTGAACATCGACACGCCACCGCAGAATTATTGACGCGCGAACCGATGGTTTTATGCGGTCGGGAATGGTTCGACGCAGTTTTTAAACAGTTAGACGCGAATGTCGTTATCGATTGGCACGTTGCCGAAGGGGAATTTGTCGCCGAAAATACCACACTTTGCACGCTTTCAGGATTCGCGCGAGGCTTATTAACCGCTGAACGAACGGCGTTAAATTTGCTGCAAACGTTATCCGCCACCGCCACGATTTCACGCCAATATGCGGACGCAGTTCAAGGCACCGGCTGCAAGGTTTTGGACACACGCAAAACCATTCCTAGTTTACGGGTCGCGCAAAAATACGCCGTAAAATGTGGCGGCTGTTTCAATCATCGAATTGGTTTATTTGACGGCGTGTTAATCAAAGAAAATCACATTATGGCGGCGGGTTCCATTGCCGATGCGGTACGAATTGCGCGTGAACAAAGCGACGCGCCAATTGAAGTCGAAGTCGAAAATTTAGCCGAATTGGTGCAAGCTCTGAACGCCAAACCGAATCGAATTATGTTGGATAATTTTACGCTTGTCGATTTGCGTCAAGCCGTTGAATTAACAGCGGGAAAAGTAGAATTAGAAGCGTCGGGGAATATCGATTTAACGACGATTCGCGCAGTGGCAGAAACCGGTGTAGATTTTATTTCGATTGGCGCGTTGACGAAACATGTTCAAGCGATTGATTTGTCGTTGCGGATTCAGTTGGTGTCTTGATTGAAATGTTGGGCGGATTTGAACCCGCCCAAAAAGGTTACAACGCGAATAACTCGCGCATTTTTTGTCCCGATTTTTCCACGCGCATAAACGCTTCACCCACCAAAAACGCATAAACGTCATTCACCAACATCAATTCCACGTCGTCGCGCGTGTGAATGCCGCTTTCGGTAATCACCAAACGGTCGTCAGGAATCGCGTCTTTCAACGTCAACGTAGTTTGCAAATTCGTTTCAAACGTCCGCAAATTACGGTTGTTAATGCCAATCAACTTGGTATCGAGTTTCAACGCGCGTTGCAATTCGTCAGCGTCATGCACTTCCACCAAAATATCCATGCCCAATTTTGTCGCAAAATCCGCTAATTCGTGCATTTTGGCATCGTTCAACGCGGCAACAATTAACAAAATACAATCCGCGCCCAACGTCCGCGCTTCCTGAATTTGATACACATCAATCATAAAATCTTTACGCAAAACGGGCAACGGACAACGATCGTGTACCATTTGCAAATAGGCTTCCGAACCTTGGAAAAAATCTTTATCGGTCAGAACTGATAAACAGGTCGCACCATTCATCGCGTAATCTTGGGCAATCGTCACGGGTTGAAAATCTTCCCGAATCACGCCTTGACTGGGCGAAGCCTTTTTAATTTCAGCGATAATGGCGGGTTTTTTTAACGACGCTTTGCGCTGCAAGGCGGCATAAAACCCACGCGGTTTTTCAGTGCCGCTGCCGATTTCTTGCAGCATTTCAATCGGTGTTTGCTCGCGGCGACGCGCCACTTCTTCTTCTTTTTTGGCGAGAATGGTTTTTAAAATATCGGGAGTGTTAGTCATAAAGATTCAAGGTAAAATTTTCAAGGTTAAAAAAGCCCCCTTTTTGAAGAGGGTTGGGGGATTTGCTTTAAAAGTGGTATTTTATCAGCATTGCGCCAAAATCATCGTGGCGTGTTTTTTTATTTTCACTTACGAACCCAATGTCGAAAATTTCTCTTTTAGTTTTATGCCTCGTGACTTACTTATTAACCGCGTGCAGCACCATTCCACTCACGCCGCACAATACTGAAAATTTGTGTGCCACGTTCAAAGAAAAACGCGGTTGGTATAATGCGAGCAACGCGACGTTTAAAAAATGGGGCGTTCCGATTCCAGTGCAAATGGCAATCATGCACCAAGAATCGCATTTTGTCGCCGATGCCGCACCGCCGAGCGGATTTTTTTCATGGTTAGGTTTTGGCAGCAGCGCGTACGGTTATCCGCAAGCCAAAGACGAAACGTGGCGCGATTATCAACGAAAAAGCGGTAATAATTCGGCGAAACGGGATCAGTTTGCCGATGCCTGTGATTTTATTGGTTGGTATTCGCAAACCAGTTATAAAAAATTGGGCATTGCCAAAAACGATACGAGAAATTTATATCTCGCTTATCACGAAGGTCACGGCGGTTTTCAAAAACAAACCTATAATCAAAAACCGTGGTTATTACAGATTTCAAATAAAGTCGCTAATCGCGCTCAACTTTTTCAACAGCAACTTGGCGCGTGTTCGTTGCAATGAAAAAGAAGCCGTCCGATTCATATTGGAAAATCACGGAATCAGTTTGGCAGCGGCGGATTTTGTTGATAATTTATAGTTTGGCGTTTATCGCGTGTTTTATAAATGCGTTGCCGTGGCTGATTTGTGTGAGTTTGGCGAGTCTTGTTTTTTGGCACGGTTGGCAAACGCTAAAACGATTGGCGCGTGAAAATTGGCTGGTCAATTATCACGATGAAAACGGTTGGCGATTGACTGAATTCGGCGCGACCGATTCCATTGAAATTCTGCCATCAACCGTCATCAGTCGCCGCCTAATTTTTTTGCATTATCAGCACGACGGGAAAAAACATTATCGCATCATCGCCAAAGATGCCCTGCTCCCGAATTTTAACGACTATCGACAATTGTTAGTCACTTTGAAAACCTATTAGAGATTTTTATGTTATTTACATTGAGCGATATTTTTATTTACCCGGTGAAATCACTGGCGGGCATTCGGGTTTCAAAGTGGGACGTGGTGGAAACGGGTTTGCGTTACGATCGACAATGGATGTTGATTGACGAAAATGGACAATTTCTCAGCCAACGCCGTTTGCCCAAAATGGCGATGATTCAGACGCGATTGACGGATTCTGAATTGATTTTGTCCGCGCCGGATTTTACGGATTTTACTTTGTCGCTCGAACCACAACGCGGCGCAATTATTCAAAGTACGGTTTGGAAAGATTGTTGTGCGGCGGAACACGTTTCAGATGCAGCGGATGCGTGGTTTAGCGCGATTTTGCAACAATCGTGTCAATTGGTTTATTTGCCGACAGAAACCAAACGCAGCGTGGATTTGAATTACGCGAATGAGATTGACCGCGTGGCGTTTGCCGATGGTTTTCCATTTTTAATTGTGTCTGAAAATTCGTTAAATTCGCTGAATTCGGCGTTAGCAATACCGATTGAAATGGCGCGTTTTCGTCCAAATTTAGTGATTTCGGGTTGTGCCGCTTACGCCGAAGATTCGTGGCGCGAGATTCAAATTGGCGACCTCGATTTTCGTTTGCCGAAACCGTGTTCGCGTTGTTCCGTTCCGGCGATAAATCCTCAAACTGCTGAAGTTGGCAAAGAGCCGCTGACGACATTAAGCCGTTTGAGACAATGGCAAAACAAGATTTATTTTGGACAAAACGCGCTGCATAATCAAAGCGGGAAATTAGCGGTGGGCGACAACGTAAAAGTGAAAATCAGCGGCGAAAATCAACCGCCGATTTCGATTTGAATAATAAAAAAGCGATTAGTCGATATTTTCGTACAAGTCTAAATACTGCGCCGCGCTTCGTTTCCATGAAAAATCACAATTCATGGCGTTTGTTTGAACTTGTTGCCACGCTTCGGGGAAACCGTATAACAGCAACGCGCGTTTTATCGTTTCCAATAATGTGCCTGCATTTTCTTCGTCGAACATAAAGCCCGTTGCAGTTTTATCGGCTAACGTATTCGGCAACGTATCCACGACCGTATCCGCTAAACCGCCCGTATTTCTCACAATTGGTAACGTACCATAACGTTGGCTGTACATTTGATTCAAGCCGCACGGTTCAAAACGCGATGGCATCAAAAACACATCGGCACCCGCTTCAATCAAATGCGCCAACGTTTCGTCATACCCTAATGTTAACGCCATTTTGTGCGGATACGTCGTGGCAAATTGTTTTAAATCTTGCTCAAAAATTTTTTCACCACTGCCCAAAATAACAATTTGAACGGGCAAATTTAGCAATTGCGGCAAACAATCTAAAAGTATGTCAATGCCTTTTTGCTCGACTAATCGACTAATTAAACTTAACACCAGCACATTTTCATTTATTGGCAAATTTAAACGTGATTGTAATGCCGTTTTGTTGGTCACTTTGTCGTGCAGCGAATTCACACTAAATTTTTGAGCAATCAGCGTATCCGTTTCGGGATTCCAGTCGTCATCAATGCCATTGATAATGCCAGTCAAATCATCATTGCGATAAATTAACAGCCCTTCCAAGCCATAACCTAATTCATGCGTTTGAATATCTTGTGCATAAGTCGGGCTGACGGTTGTAATTTTATCAGCGTAAGCAATACCACCTTTAATGAGCGAAATTTTGCTGTAAAATTCCAGCCCATCAGGCAACAGCAATTCGGCAGGCAGTTGCAACATTGAGGCGGTTAATCCGTTAAATAAACCTTGATACGCCATATTGTGAATGGTGAAAACAGTTTTCGGGCAGAATTCATTTTCCAATTCCAACGACAACAACGCTGGAACTAAGCCAGTTTGCCAATCATTACAATGAACAATATCGGCTTTCCAATCCAAATCGGCACGATTCATCGCCACTTCAATCGCCGCGCGACAAAATAGCGCAAATCGCTCTGGATTATTTTGGTAAGAATTTCCGACCGAATCCACATACGGATTCCCCGCCATACCAAAGTATTCGGGGCAATCCACCAGCCAAACGGTCACATTGCTGTCGGGCAATTGCGTTTCTAAAAGTTGTACAGAATGACTACCTATTTGAAAGGTACTACGCAACTGCACATTTCGAGTCAGTTTTAACGCGCGATAATTGGGTAAAATCACCTTCACATCTTGCCCGGTATCAGCGAGTGCTTTCGGTAAACTGTTGGAAACGTCAGCAAGACCACCCGTTTTGATTAAAGGATGCAATTCACTGGTAACAAAAAGAATTTTTTTCATAATGCGTAGGCGCGGATTTATCCGCCTATTTGTAAAAGTTAAAGTAAAAGTAAAAGTCAAAAGATGGCACGAGTAAATAAATTCGCGCCATCCTAATCACAACTCGCCGATTGAGCGAATAAAAAACGGTTAGATTTTGAGAATGATGGCACCTAACGGCGGCAACGTTAAACTAATCGAAAACGACTGGTTCATCCACGCTTCATTACTGGTTTCAACTGCTGCATTGCCGGTATTTGTTCCTGCATAATACTCGGAATCCGAATTGAAAATCTCGCGATACACGCCTTCTGCTGGCACCCCTATTCGATAATTTTCACGCACCACCGGTGTAAAATTCAACACCACAATCAAACTTTCGTGTCCGTGATTACGCTGGAAACACAAAATCGATTGCTGCACATCGTGGCAATCAATCCAGTCAAATCCACGTTGTTCAAAATCATGGTGATACAACGCTGACTCGGTTTTATAGAGATGATTCAAATCTTTCACCAACGTTTTCAGACCTTCATGAAGCGGATATTCCAACACATACCAGTCTAAATCTTTTCTGAAATTCCACTCCGTACCTTGACCGAATTCATTGCCCATGAACAACAATTTTTTGCCTGGATACGCGAACATAAACGTGTAAAGCAAACGTAAATTCGCAAACTTTTGCCACTCGTCGCCAGGCATTTTACTGAGCATCGAGCCTTTACCGTGAACGACTTCATCGTGCGAAAATGGCAGCGCAAAGTTTTCAGTGAACGCATACAACATACCGAATGTCAGTTGATCGTGGTGATATTGGCGATGAATCGATTCTTGTTGCATGTACGCTAAAACATCGTGCATCCAACCCATATTCCACTTCATCGAAAAGCCTAAACCACCTGCCCAAGTTGGACGAGTGACTTGCGGCCACGAAGTCGATTCTTCCGCCATAATCACGGTACCAGGTTGTTGCTGATGGGTAATCGTGTTCAACTCGCGCAGAAAATCAATCGCTTCTAAATTTTCATTGCCGCCGTAACAATTCGGCACCCAATCATCGGCTTCACGCGAATAATCCAAATACAACATCGACGCAACGGCATCCACGCGCAACCCGTCGAGATGAAATTCTTCCAACCAAAAAACGGCACTCGCCAACAAAAAGTTACGCACTTCATTGCGTCCGTAATTGTAAATCAGCGTTCCCCAATCACGATGTTCACCTTTGCGCGGATCTTCGTGTTCGTACAAGGCACTGCCATCGAAACGCGCCAAGGCAAAATTATCTTTCGGAAAATGCGCGGGAACCCAATCGAGAATCACGCCAATGTTATTTTGGTGGCAACAATCGACAAAATAACGAAAATCGTCCGCAGAACCAAAACGGCTGGTCGGCGCAAAATAACCGGTGGTTTGATAACCCCACGAATCATCGAGCGGATGTTCGGTAATCGGCAACAATTCAAGATGCGTGAAGCCTAACGCTTTCACATACGCGACTAATTCCGTCGCCAATTCGCGGTAATTTAAAAAATGCCCATGTTCGTCGCGTTTCCACGAACCCAAATGCACTTCATAAATCGACATCGGTTGATGCAACCAATCGAATTTAGCGCGTTCTGACAACCATTTGCTGTCTTGCCAATCGTGGGTATTTTTCGCCACCACCTGTGAAGCTGTTTTCGGACGATGTTCAAACTGTTGCCCGTACGGATCGGTTTTGACCAGAACTTCACCGCTAGCACGATTAAGTAATTCAAATTTGTACAAACAGCCTGCCGCCAATTCAGGAATAAATAATTCCCACACACCACCGCCGCCTAAACTTCGCATCGGATGACAACGTCCATCCCAGTGATTGAAATCACCGACTACGCTGACACGTCCGGCGTTAGGCGCCCACACCGCAAATAAAACGCCGGCAATGCCGTCCGCCGTGTGCAAATGTGCGCCGAGTTTTTGATAAATGTGCCAATGTTTGCCTTCGCCAAACAAATGCAAATCAAATTCTGGCAACTGCACCCCAAAATCGTACGGGTCATAATTTTCATGATTTACGCCATCTTTATCGAGCCACGAAATTCGGTAATGGGGTGGTAATTCACCTCTTTTTGCGATGTATTCAAAAAAATCTGTGCCATCAATACGCGAAATTGCAACATCATTGTGCATAAAATGCACAGATTCTGCGTAAGGCAGATATAAACGTACATGAATTTTATTCGCTTTCGAGTGACGACCTAACACCGAAAAAGGGTTATGATGTTGTGCAGCTGCGACTTTGACTGAATCGAAATCCAGCGTAACGGGAGATTGCTTTTTCATTAGGAATAGCCTTGATGTAGTAGGATAATGTTTGCGAAGTGTATCAAACAAAAAAAAAGTTGTGTATCTATATAAATAAATGGGAGATTAGAATGTCATCGCATGATTCAAGTACAGATCGTTTTGTTAGTCACCTTACACGCAATACCATTGCTTTAATTTTGGCAGGTGGACGAGGTTCGCGCTTAAAAAATATGACTGATTGGCGAGCCAAGCCAGCGGTTCCGTTTGGTGGAAAATTTCGTATTATTGATTTCCCGCTATCCAATTGTGTCAATTCAGGTATTCGCAAAATTGGCGTTCTTACGCAATATAAATCCGATTCTCTAATTCGCCATATTCAACAAGGCTGGGGGTTTTTGCGTGGTGAATTTGGCGAATATGTCGATTTAATGCCGGCGCAACAACGTCACAGTGAAAATTCTTGGTATCGCGGAACTGCCGACGCAATTTATCAAAATATTGATATTTTGCGTAGTCGCTATCCTGAACATATTTTAGTGTTGGCGGGGGATCACATTTATAAAATGGATTATGGCGCAATGCTTGCCGATCATGTTGCCAAGCGGGCGGATTTAACGATTGGCTGTATCGAAGTTTCGTTAGATGAAGCGACCGCGTTTGGTGTGATGGATGTAGATGATTATCGCCGTGTAAAAGCCTTCGTGGAAAAACCAGAACACCCGCCCGTCATGCCAGGGCGCACCGATACCGCGTTAGCATCGATGGGCATTTATATCTTCAACGCAGATTTTTTGTTTGAACAGCTCATCAAAGATGCTGACAATCCGGAATCTTCCAATGATTTCGGTCATGATATTATTCCAGCCGTCATTCGAGATCACGTCGTGAATGCCTATCCCTTTTTAGATTTACAAAGTGGAGCGCAAAGTTATTGGCGCGATGTAGGAACGATTGATGCGTATTGGTCAGCGAATATGGAATTGATTGGCGTACATCCTGATTTAAATTTATACGACAAAAAATGGCCTATTTGGACATATCAAGAACAAACCCCGCCCGCAAAATTTGTTTTTGACGAAGAAGACAGACGCGGCATTGCGGTTGATTCCATGATTTCGGGTGGTTGCGTAGTGTCGGGTGCGACGGTGCGTCATTCGTTATTATTTTCTAATGTGCGTGTGAATTCTTACAGCACAATAGAAGATACCATTGTTTTACCTGATGTGAACATTGGTCGCCATTGTCGAATTACTCGCGCCATTATTGAAAAAGGCTGCGATATTCCTGAAGGCACCATTATCGGTGAAAATCCTGAAGAAGATGCCATTCTTTACCACGTTAGTCCAGGTGGTGTTATTTTAGTGACCCCAGAAATGTTAGGAGTGAGAAGACATTATGTTCGATAACAAAAGCAAAAAATTAAAATTGGTGCTGTGTTGGCACATGCACCAGCCAGAATATCGAGATTTACAATCAGGTGAATTCAAATTGCCGTGGACGTATTTACACGTCATTAAAGATTACGTCGATATGGTGGCGCATTTGGAAGCAGCTCCCGAAGCGAAAGTAGTGGTCAATTTTGCGCCCATTTTGTTGGAACAAATTGAAGAGTACGCGCACCAAGTAGATCGTTATTTGCACCATCGTACACCCATTACCGATTCGTTATTGGCGGCATTAGTAGATGATTTCGCACTGACAAACACGCCATTAAAAACCGTTACAGACTGTTTGAAAGCAAACGAAGATCGGCAAATAAATCGTTATCCTTATTTTAAACATTTGGTGGAGACGGCGAATTTACTTATTGAAAAAGAAATTGTTCATTACGTTAACGCGCAATTTATCGCAGATTTGTTAATGTGGTATCACTTGGCTTGGTTGGGCGAAACCATAAAATTAACGGATACCCGCGCACATCGACTTTTAAACAAAGGCAAAAATTATACGCTAGCTGATCGTTTAGAAATGCTTGATATTATTGCGGATCAATTATCGAAAGTGTTGGAACGGTACAAACGGTTAGCGAAAAAAGGACAGATTGAATTATCCGTTACGCCTTACGCACATCCGATTATGCCGTTATTGCTGGACTTAAAAACCACTCACGAAGCAATGCCGCATGCGCCTTTGCCTGAATTGGAACAATATCCAAACGGAGAAGAGCGCGTTTTATGGCATTTGAAAAAAGGCGTGGAAACATTCAAACGCTTTTTTGGTTTTGCACCCAAAGGTTGTTGGCCCTCAGAAGGCAGTGTGAGTGAAGAAACGATTAAAATATTGGACGATTTTGGTTTTGATTGGGTGGCAAGCGGTGGCGCGGTACTTGGCAACAGCTTGATTTGTACAGAAAATACCCGCCCCACCAGCACTTATCATCCATTTCAATTGAAAAAAAGTGACATTCGCTGCTTTTTCCGTGATGACGGTTTGTCGGATTTAATCGGTTTTCAATATTCCACCTGGCACGCCGATGATGCCGTCAGTGATTTAATCAAGCATTTGGAACACATTGCGGATCGCGCGATTCCGGATGCCGTGGTGTCCATTATTATGGATGGCGAAAATGCGTGGGAACATTTCCCCGAAAATGGGATTTATTTTTTAAGTGCGCTGTATCGTCGTTTGTCGAATCATCCGCGCATTGAAATGACGACCTTTTCAGAATGTGTGACGCAAAATGTACCGACAAAACAGTTGAAAAAATTAGTCGCCGGCAGTTGGGTTTATGGCACATTTTCAACGTGGATTGGCGATACCGACAAAAATCGCGGTTGGGATATGTTGGGAGCTGCGAAAGTTATGTTTGATCATACTATGGCAACCAAAGAAATGGATGCTGAATTGCGCGAAAAAGCAGAATTACAACTCGCCGTTTGCGAAGGCTCAGATTGGTTTTGGTGGTTTGGAGATTACAATCCGAACGATGCGGTGAGTAGTTTTGAAAAACAATTTCGATTAAATTTGACGAATTTGTATTATTTACTCGGCGAAAAACCGCCCGCCTATTTAGCTCTTTCGTTTACGCAAGGTTCCGGTATGCCCGCAATGGGTGGAACCATGCGTCAAGGAACGGAACACTAACTAGGAACTTACGATATATGAATGCGACTTTAAATCAACGCCGTGCAGGCGTATTACTCCACATTACGTCACTACCCGCCGGAAATTTAGGTCAGGATGCGTATCGTTTTGTCGATTTTTTACACGAAGTTGGCGCGACCGTTTGGCAAGTTTTACCGCTGGGCATTACACATGACGATAAGTCGCCGTACCAATCGCTTTCAGCACACGCTGGAAATCCCGATTTAATTTGTTTCAAAACTTTGGTAGCACAAGGTTGGTTGACGGAGGAAGAAAACTGCGAAGTGTGCGAAGGTCACGCTAACATTCACCGTGGTTGTGTGTTGAGCAAAGTCGTTTCCAGTTTTAAAACAAACGCGACTGAAGCTGAAAAAGCGGAGTTTTTGCAATTTTGCATAACGAATCATTATTGGCTTGATGACTTTGCTTTGTTCATGGTTTTACGGTTGAAATTTAATCAAAAAACATGGAGTGATTGGGAAGAAGACTTTAAAAATCGCCATCTCGCCGCATTGAATGACGCACGTTTTTTTCTAAAAACACCGATTGAAATTGTTAAATTTGAACAATTTGTTTTTTTCAAACAATGGTCGGCGTTAAAAACCTACGCCAATAAACGTGGTGTTTTGCTTTTTGGTGATATGCCGATTTTTGTGTCTTACGATAGCGCGGATGTGTGGGCAAATCGGAAAGTATTTAAACTTACGCCCGAAGGCAATATGTCAGTGGTCGCTGGTGTTCCGCCCGATTATTTTTCTGAAACCGGACAACGCTGGGGCAATCCACATTACGATTGGAATTATTTACAAGCGAACGGTTTTAACTGGTGGTTGAAACGTATGCAAACGCAAGCGGCTTTGTTTGACATTGTGCGAATTGATCACTTTCGTGGGCTGGAAGCGGCGTGGGAAATTTCCGCTGACGAACCCACGGCAATGAACGGCGAGTGGACAAAAGCGGCGGGGGAAGAATTATTGACCGCAATTTACACTAAATTTAAAGTTAATCTAGTCGCCGAAGATTTAGGTATTATCACTGAAGAAGTCGATGCGTTACGCTTAAAATTCAATTTAGCCGGTATGAAGATTTTGCAATTCGCATTTAATGGCGAAGTAGATAATCCGTATTTACCCAAAAATCATGTTGTGAATGGCGTGGTTTATACCGGCACGCACGATAACGATACGATTCGCGGCTGGGTGCAAAAATTGACCCTTGAAGAACGTGCATGGATTTGTAAAACATTGAACATTGATGAAGATGCCGATATTGCGGCGGCGTTGATGCAATCTGCTTTGGAATCGGTGGCGAATTTAGCCATTTTGCCGATGCAGGATATTTTAGGTTTAGACAGCGCAAGCCGTATGAATATCCCTGGAACCACGACGGGGAATTGGCAATGGCATTTTGACTGGCAACAATTGTCACCCGCAAAAGTGTCGCGGTTTGCACAATGGATTAAACAATCGCATCGGTAAATTTACCGTTTCGGTTTGGCAAAAACGCCAACTTTCGTGATGGGCGAAAGTTGGCTTTTTTAATGTTTGTGCAAATTTACCACGCTGATTGTCGAATTTTCTGAATTTCTAAAATTTGGTCTGCGTGACTGTTTTTCATGTGATTATGATCAAACTGTTTGCTGTGACATTCAATACACAACACTTTTAAATTATTATGTCTATTGTCATTTTCCACGCCATTGACGTGATGCGTTTGTAAAAATTTTTTGTAATTACTCAAGTCAATGCTGCATTGCTGACAAATATAACCAAATTGTTCTTTGCGTTGTTTTGAAATATCGTTCCAATCATCGGTGTAACCAGATTTTGGTGCAAAAATATCGGTATGTTTTGGCATTTCTGTAAATCGAGAATCGCCAAAATGTTCAAAAAATGCTGGAATATCAAACGTTTCAACACTATATTTTTTCCCATATTCGCTTTTGTACCAGTTCAAACAATTTTTGCAAACATCTAACTTTTCTTCGCGTTCTATATAGCCGCTGCCAGTATTTACATCCATTAAAAAATAACCATCTTTCCTTTGTGTCATGACATATTTTTCAAATTTCCCCTTATTTTTCATGTCCTTTAATGTTCGGCATTCATAAAAATGGAATTTTGGTAATCGGTTGTCACCAAAATTATTCACTTTTTTGATATGCAATAAAATCTGTTTTCCGTCTGGAGTAGTCGCACGTCGATTTATACTATCAAAATGAACATCGTTCAAATCAACAGGAACGCCTGTTGTTGCTAGCTTACTAAAATCTATTTCACCGAAATCGGGGGGCTTCACAGAAGCTACAGCTGGAATTGTCCAGTTTAAAGCAGTTGCACCCATCTTTTTTACGATTCTTTCTAATCCAGAAAAATCAATATCGAGCTTCATCTTATGAACCTTGTCGATATTTCGAGATGCGTGTTTCTAAATTGGTTTTAACTTTGAATTCAACTCGCCGCGAATGTATTTTATCTTCTTCGTTATTGACCAAAATTGGTTTGCTTGAAGATAAACCGTTTGCCGTCAAAATTTGCTTTATCCAAAATCGTTCGTCACTAATACTCGGCAACATAAAACAGTATTCTAAAGTTTCTCGCGTTCTATCTTGAGATAATTCCATATTCAAAAAATAGGCTTTTTCATTCAACGCCATATCTTTACTCCATTCCGACGATGTGTGACCTTCGATGCGAATCTCTTCAATATCAGCCTGATTTTCAATATCTGCCCGATACTGCTTGAGAATTTTGATATAACGCGGGAAAAAGTCATTCAAAATAACCTTGAATTTGTCTTTAACGTCCGCATCGCCAACGTTGAATAATACGTCTGGTTCTTTAAAACGAAATGCTAAAGATGGCTTATCGATTTCGGCATTCCATTTTTTTAAATCGTCTTTAAATTCAGCCTGCAAGCCTTCATAAATGGCAACTTTGGTTATTTCGTCAGTCGCTACAATATCAACGATTCCCTTGCTGATTTTGCTGACCTGCATCATGTAAGTAATGGCAATAAACAAAAAAATCACCATTAAACCTGACATCATGTCACTGACAGAAAGCCAGTGTTCGCCTTCTTCCTCTGTGTGCTGGTGTTTCATAATCTGCCCCGATTCAAGTCATCGGCTAATCTAACAACTTCTCTCAGTTTTTCCGTTAGTGGCGTGTAATCCTCAACAAATTTTGCTGATAAAGAAACTAAATGACTTCCCATTTCTTCAATTGTTTTTTTCAATTTAGTTTGTAAAGCTGTATCAAGTAATTGGGTTTGTTGCTTTAGAATATCGTTACTATTCTGTGCATTTTCCTGTAACAACCGGTTGAATTCTTTGCTGGCGTTAGTAACAGCATTATGTAAATTATTTTCGTATTCCCTAATTGATAATTTTGATTGCTCACTTAAATCGCGCAACGTTTGATTCACCACAGTTCTAAATTCATTGCTCGTTGCGTTCAAAGTATCTTTTTGATTGTCTATCATTTCTTTCATCGCATTGGTCGAATTGCTCAATTGATAAGCAACATTACTAATGTGGTCACTTACAGTATTCGTTGTTGCTTTCAATATCAAACCCGTTTCAGTAATCGACTTTTCAAACGTGGCACTGGCGTTTTGAATCGTTGAATTTACCACAGCATTGGATTGTTGAATGTTGGCATCAATGCTATTCAGTTGTTGCGTCACCGCTTGTTGTAACGACGTTTGATAATCGTGAATGCTGACTTGCGTATCGCGGGATAAATCGCGCAAGGTTTGATTCACCACAGTTTTAAATTCGGCACTTGTAGAATTCAACGCGCTTTGTTGTTCTACCATCATGCCTTGCATGGCATCGGTTGCACCGCTCAAATGATTCGCCACAGTGTTGGTGCTAGTTTTAAGAACTGCGCCCGTTTCGACAATCGCTTTTTCAAATTCGGTACTGGCGTTTTGAATGGTAGAATTCACCACCGCGTTGGATTGTTTAATGTTGGAATGGATGCTGTCCAATTGCGTGGTGACGGCTTCCTGTAATGATTCCTGATAAGTTTCAATACTGGCTTTCGTTTCTTTCGCCAAACTTTTCAACGTTACGCCGACGACTTCTTTAAATTCGTCGCTGGTTTTTTCGAGTGTTTCACGTTGATTTTCCATTGAATCACGCAATTTGCCCATCGTATCTTTTAATCGGCTTGTCGTTTCAACCAAATTTTCACCGACCGTTTCAACGGTGCTGGTAATGTCCGCGAGTGATTGTTCCGTCGATTTTTTAAAGCCCGTCGTCAATTTTATTAAATTATCTTCAATGATTGGGAACGCTTGTTTTGCGCTGTCTGCGACTTGGTCTAAAGATTTCAGATGGTGATTCAAATCCTGTAACTGTAAATCGAGTTTTTGCAAAATGCCGCCTAATTCCGTAGAAACTTCGGTGAAACTTTCGGAGCGCGTTTGAATATCACTAAATGCGGTTTGAATTGTGGCGACGCTGTTTAACGCGACTTCAAAATTGCCCGTTAACGTTTCAACGTGCGATTTGTAATTGTCTTGCCACGTCAATAATTCGCCGACGGCTTGATTTAGCTGTTTGAAGTTTTCGCCAAACTGCTCGGCAAGATTTTTATTAAACTCATTCATTGCTGTAGCTAATGCTTCAATAAACGCTTTAGAATTATTTTCCGCAGCTTTTTCTGCAAAGTTTCTAAATTCCTGTGTCAAATTATCGAATTTAGAAGTCAATGTGCTATTGAGTGATTCGCTACGTTGCCTATTGTTAGAATCTATTGAATCCAATTTATCTGTTATTGCAGTTCTGACTTTTAATAATTGAGTTGTCACCGACCCATCGTTATCACCAGCCAAACTGGTTTTGATGCTCTCAAGTAATAGCGTTTGTTTTCCAAATTCAATCGGTAATTTACCAATTTCTTCTTTCAATTCCTGCAATAATGTTTCGGGACTGTTATTGGCGTTATTGGCTAAAACCTTGTGAATATCGCCAAGCAAATTAACGATTTTTTCGTCATTGTCTTTTTCGATAATATCTTCAACCGCAAAATTCTGAGCAATTCGGACGATAATCGACGCGCCAATGCCCATCAAACTGGCGATAAATTTAACTTTCAAACCGTCCAATAATTTTGGAATACTGTTTTGAATGTCGTTTAAATCTAAACCAATTAAGCCAATTGAAATTCCCCAAAAACTGAAAAATATCCCAACCGTTGCTAAAATTGCGGGTGATTGTCGGGCGAAGTGTCTAATTTTGTGATTACTTGATTTGCTGAATGTGCCGAATAATGCCAGCAGCGTTAAACCAATGATAATTATCGCGGCAAGAATGTTCGTTGAACTGGCAAAAACTTGTTCTGAAATTTGTTGAATTTCCATGAAATGACTCATTTAAAATTTTGAAATAGGCGAAACGTTTTTATTTTCGCCGCTAAATCTAAACTTTAGGTCGGTTAATCATGAATTGGCGCACGTTTTCGTTGAGTATTAAGGTATTTATCGATTAACAAATCGGTGTTAATCGTTGCTGTAAACGTTGCGGAGAAAGGATATTGCAGGGAAATTACGGTGAAAAATAGTGCAGAATTTTGAAAAGTTGGTGCGCCCGAGCGGATTCGAACCTCTGACCTCAGCCTCCGGAGGGCTGCGCTCTATCCAGCTGAGCTACGGGCGCGTTTTGAAGTGATGGATTTTAAACGAAAACCGCGTTGATTACGATTAGATTCTTTGAATTAACGCGACTTTTGCAATTATTCGCTCCGTTCGTTGGCTTGTTGCGTAATGACGCTGCGCGGCGGCACGCTGTATGTTAGCCACACATTTCCGCCAATAATCGAGCCTTTGCCAATCGTCACGCGCCCTAAAATCGTCGCGCCCGCATAAATAACCACTTCATCTTCGACAATCGGGTGGCGCAAATTGCCTTTTATCAACACACCATTTTCATCTTTTTGAAACCGTTTCGCGCCCAAGGTGACGGCTTGATACAAACGCACCCGCTTTCCAATAATCGCCGTTTCACCAATCACCACGCCCGTTCCGTGATCAATAAAAAAACTTTCGCCAATTTGTGCGCCAGGATGAATATCAATACCGGTCGCCGAATGCGCCAATTCGGCAATCATTCGCGCCACCAATAAGGCACCGTGCGTGTATAAAATATGCGCCAATCGATGATAAATCACCGCCATAATGCCAGGATAACAAACTAACACTTCGTCTGGCGTTCGCGCTGCCGGATCGCCTTCATAAGCCGCTTGAATATCGCTATCAATCAACGCGCGAACGGCGGGCAATTGCGCGGTAAATTGGCGTGTAATCTGAATCGCTCGTTGATGCGCGGTATTGTCTACGCCGTCGCTCCCAGAAATAAACTGTAATTCCCGCCGGATTTGTTTGAACAACTCATGCAGCACGCAATCCAACGTATGACCGACAAAATAATCAATCCCTTCTTCGGTTAAATCCGGTCGTCCTAATCGATTCGGAAACAGCACGGACGATAACCCGTCTACAATCTGTTGCAGCTCTTTCCGCGACGGTAATTTAGGCGGTTTGTGTTGACGTTGACGATTTTCCAACGATTGCACGCGCAACTGTCGCAATCGCGCCACCGTTTCTTCAACGCCCCAGTGATATTGGGTGATTTCATTCATTATTTTTCAATCCTTCGATTTCTGTGTTGGGTAGCTGTGAATTTCTTGAATAGTCACAACGGAATTCATTTGGTAAATTAGCCGACTATAATAAAACAATTGATTGAGATTCTATGGATTTGTTTCACAAAAATGGGCGAAAATTTTATGTTTAAGAATCTAAAATGCGACATTCCAGCGGGCATTGCTATTTTTTTTATCGCCATTCCATTATCGATGGGCATTGCGCTCGCCTCCGGCGCACCGTTATTTTCAGGGTTAATCGCCAGCATTATCGGTGGCATCTTAGTTGCACCATTGAGTGGTTCCGCCTTAGGAATTAGCGGCGCGGCGGCGGGTCTCGTCATGTTGATGATGAGCGATATTGAAACGTTGGGGTTTTCGGCGTTTTTATTGACGGTGATTTTGGCGGGCGTGTTGCAGGTGTTTATGGGTTTGGCAAAAATGGGCAGCATCGCACATTATTTTCCCAGTTCCGTGATTAAAGGCATGTTGTCCGGCATTGGCGTGATTATCTTTTTAAAACAAATTCCGCACGCCGTCGGTCACGACGACGATTACGAAGGGGATTTGTCGTTCATTCAATCCGACAGTTATTCGACGCTCACCGAATTAGCGCATATTTTGGAATTTTCGTCACCCACGGCGATACTTATTTCCATTATTTCGTTGCTGATTTTAATGGTGTGGGAACGTCCTAAGCTGAAAAAAAGTAATTTCTTTCAAGTGCTGCACGGCACGTTAATCACCATTATCGTCGGTGTTTTAATCAATCAATCGCTGCAAATTTTTTATCCTGAATTTGCCTTAAACGAAACGCATTTGGTGAATCTTCCCGTGGCGGCAAATTTCGGCGAATTATTGGGACAAATGCACAGCCCCGATTTTTCCCAATTAGCGAATCCTGCGGTGTATTTCAGCGCGGCAATGTTGGCATTTATCGCCAGTTTAGAAACGTTATTATCCGTCGAAGCGGTTGATCGTTTAGATTCTTATAAACGTGTCACGCCACCGAATCGGGAGTTAATCGCGCAAGGTTTTGGCAATATTACGTCTGGTTTATTGGGTGGTTTGCCGATCACACAGGTGATTATTCGCAGTTCGATTAACATTCAATCGGGCGCGAAAACGAAATTATCGGGGTTTGTTTCCGGATTATTTTTAGCTGTGACGGTATTTTTGATGCCCGAATGGCTGAACAAAATTCCGTTGGCGAGTTTGGCGAGTATTTTATTGGTGGTGAGTTATAAATTGGCGCGTCCGCGTGTGTTTCAAAAAATGTACCGCGCCGGCATGTATCATTTCATTCCATTTTGCGCCACGATTTTGGGCTTAATTTTCACCAATTTATTGATGGGCATTGTCATCGGATTAGCCGCCGCATTGCTGTCTATTTTGCTAGAAAATTATAAAAGTGCGTTTAATTTTCAAGAAACCCGCAAAGGTAATAAAATCATTTTTCGTTTGTCGGAACACGTTTCATTTTTGAATAAAGCGACCATTAAACAAACGCTTGACCAATTGCCGTCGCATTCGGAAGTGATTATTGATGCGACTCGTTCTAAATATCTGGATTACGATGTGTTTGAGGTGATTCGAGATTTCAAAAAAGAAGCACCGCTGAAAAAAATTCAACTGACGTTAGAAAATATGCGCGGGTTTGGCATTTTGCCACCCGTTGAAAATGCCCGAGCGCATACTTATGAAAGCCAACAATCGCTCACGCCCGCGCAGGTTTTAGAGTTGCTCAAAGAAGGCAACGCCGATTTTGTGAATAATTTAAAAGCGAATCGCAATCTGCTCGAACAAGTCAACGACACGCAACAAGGGCAATTTCCGATTGCGATTATTTTGAGTTGCATGGATTCGCGCACTTCAACGGAATTGATTTTTGACCAAGGGCTGGGCGACGTATTTAGTACGCGCGTGGCGGGAAATATCGTGAACGATGATATTTTGGGCAGCATGGAATATGCGTGTCAGGTGGCGGGTTCAAAACTGATTGTCGTGTTGGGACACACGCATTGTGGCGCGATTAAAGGCGCGTGCGCGGAAGTGGAATTGGATCATTTGACTGGTTTGTTGGATAAAATAAAACCAGCGGTACAAATCGTTTGCACGGAACATCACGTTGCCAAAATTGGACACGATGACGTATTGATTCAAAAAGTTGCCGAACGCAATGTTGAATTGATGGTGGCGCAAATTAAACAACGCAGTTCATTATTGAATGATTTATTGCAACGTGGCACGATTGGCATTGTGGGCGGGATGTACGATGTGGAAACCGGCAAAGTGCAATTTTATTCCGAACGTTAATTTTTTAAATGAGAGAAGGCAAAAACATGATTATAGTCACAGGTGGCGCGGGATTCATTGGTAGTAATCTCATTTACACGCTCAATCAACAAGGCGAAAACGATATTTTGTTGGTCGATAATCTGACGAACGGTCACAAAATGCACAATATCGCCGATTTAAATATCGCCGACTATATGGACAAAAACGAATTTATCGAGCAATTGGCAAACCCGAATTTCCTGACGCATATTCGCGCGGTTTTTCATCAAGGTGCTTGTTCGGCGACGACCGAATGGAACGGTCATTATGTGATGGCGAATAATTACGAGTATTCCAAACGCTTGTTGACGTGGTGTCAAACCAAGCATATTCCCTTTATTTATGCGTCGTCGGCTTCGGTTTATGGCGCGGGGAAAGATGGTTTTCGAGTTGATAGACAATGTGAAAAGCCCATCAATATGTATGCGTATTCTAAATTTCAATTTGATCAATATGTGCGCCGCATTTTACCGCGTGCGAATAGTCAAATCGTGGGGCTGCGCTATTTCAATGTTTACGGATCGCGCGAACAACACAAAGGCAGCATGAGCAGCACGGTTTATCATTTCAATCAGCAATTGCATACGTCAAATGACGTAAAATTATTTGCCGGTTGTGATGGTTATGGCAACGGTGAACAACAACGCGATTTTGTTTATGTGAACGATGTGGTGGCGGTGAATTTGTGGTTTTTAGAAAATTCACACCAAAGCGGCATTTATAATGTCGGTACAGGAAAAGCGGAAACATTCAACACGATGGCGCAAGTGGTGATTGATTGGCATGAACGCGGACACATTCACTACGTTCCATTTCCTGAACATTTGCACGGCGCGTACCAAAGTTTCACGCAAGCGGATATTTCGTCATTACGCGCAGCGGGTTATGAACGTGAATTTATGACAGTGAAACAAGGCGTGACCGATTATTTGAATCAATTAAATCAGGTCGCAATGTGATTGAAGCCTTAAATAATTTACTGCCACAAACGCAATGCGGGCAATGTGGATTTAACGGCTGTCGCCCGTACGCAGCGGCAATTTTGGAAGACGATGCTGATATTAACCAATGTCCACCAGGCGGCGACGAAGGCATTGCCCGCATTGCGGCATTTTTAAATGTTTCGGCAAAACCCCTAAATTCACAATTTGGCGAACATAAACTCAAAAGTGTCGCGCTGATTGACGAAGCACTTTGTATTGGTTGCGTAAAATGTATTATTGCCTGTCCCGTTGATGCGATTATTGGCGCGGCGAAACACATGCACACCGTCATTGCCGCTGAATGTACGGGCTGCGAATTGTGCGTGGCACCGTGTCCGATTGATTGTATTACGATGATTCCGTTAGAAAATGTGGCACTTGCGCCCACGAATTTACACGCGAAACAACGTTACATCGCACGGCAACAACGCAAAGAAATAGAACTCGCAGAAAAAGTGGAACGTTCCCGATTACAAAAAGAACGTTTATTGGCGCAAAAAACTTATTGATAATCCCCGTACAGCTTGGCGTATAAACCACTTTGCTCAATCAACGCTTTGTGGTTGCCTTGTTCGCAAATTTCACCGTCTTCAAAAACATAAACATGATTGGCTTGTTTTACCGCGCTAAGTCGATGCGCGATGATAATGGTGGTGCGATTTTTTAGAAATTCTTGCAACGCTTCATGAACTTTAAACTCAGTTTCGCTGTCCAACGCTGAAGTCGCTTCGTCTAAAATCACAACTTTTGGATTTGCCACCACCATTCGCGCAATCGCTAAACGTTGTCGTTGTCCACCGGATAACCGCATTCCGCCGCGTCCGACAATCGTTTCTAAACCGTTTCGCAAATCTTTAACGGTTTCGGCTAATTGAGCAATTCCCAACGCATGCCATAATTGTGAATCACTAACTTTTTTACCGAGCGTCAAATTGGCGCGAATCGAATCGTTAAATAAAATTGGATTTTGTAACACCGTCACCACGTTTTCGCGCACCACATCTAAACCAATTTGCTCAATTGGCACGTCGTTAAACAAGATTCTGCCAGACGTGGCGGGATATAAACCAATGAGAATTTGAATTAACGTCGATTTTCCACCACCGCTTGCGCCGACTAACGCCACTTTTGCACCGGCTTGAATGTGTAATTGAATGCCGTTGAGAATTTTTTTATCACCATAACCAAAATGTAAATTATCCACGCGAACGGCGACCGTTTTTTTATTGGCAAACGGATTTTTGTGGTGCGGATAACGTGGCTCTTGGCGCAACACCGTTAATTTATTGATGCGCGTCAATGCGGCTTTCGCGCCATAAAACGCATATTGAATGTTTAAAATTTCTTGCACGGGCGACATCATGAACCACAAATAACCAAACACCGCCAACATTTGCCCAATCGTCAAATTGGAATAAAACACCATCAACATCGCACACGCGCGAAAAATATCAAAACCAAACAAAAATACTAAAAAGCTCAATCGTGACGCGGCTTCACTTTTCCACGCAAACGCGCTGGAATTATTTTTAACGGTTTGTGCCAACTCAATCAATTGTTCACAATAATGTTGTTCGCGATTGCTGGCGCGAATTTGATGAATTGCTTCCAGCGTTTCGGTGAGCGATTGTTGAAAAATTTCGTATGCCGAATTTTCTTTTGCTTTGAGATGTTTCACATTCGCGCCCACCACGCGGGTAAAATAAATCACCACCGGATTGAGCAACAAAATAAACAAACCCAATTGCCAGTGCATCCACAACAAAATCGCCGCCGTTCCCGTCACCGTCAACACCGCGACCAATAATTTACCAACCGTCGTGCCAACAAAATTATCAATCGTGTCCAAATCCTTAATCAAATGCGTGCTGACCGTTCCCGAACCCAAACTTTCATATTCCGCCATCGAAATCGTTTGTAAATGCCCAATCAATTCGGCACGAATTCGGAACACAATATCTTTCGCAATCAGCGTAAATTGGCGCGATTGCAGCACATTCAACATCATCGCCAACAAACGTGAAAACACCGTCAACATCAACACCGCGCCAATATAAAGTAGCGGCGATTGCCATTCGACCGGCGATAATCGATTGACCGTTTGCACCACAATTGCCGGTTTATTCAGCAACACCTCATCCACCAACAGCGGCATTAAAAGCGGTACCGGAACGCTCACCAGCGTCGCCAAAATCGCAATCAAATGTGCCGAAATCAGCTGCTTTTTATGTTGCCGCGCAATCGACAGAATGTAACGCCAAGTGTAAATTTGAGCGGTGTTTTTTGTTGGCATAATGAGCGGTTTAACTACTTAAACTAGCGGCTTGTTCTGCATCAAATTTTTTGCGTTTATCACATTTTTCAACACAGACGCACGCGGCTTTATCCATGCCACCGCCGCACGAACCTTTAATCGCGCGTCGTCCAAATATCACGCCCACCGCCATAATTGCAATCACCGCCAGCATCAACACAAAAGTCATTATAAAAGTCATTCGTTTTTCCAAAAAATTAAAAGTTACGTTTCAAAATCTAAAAATAAGCCGCCATTCTATAGCAATTTACGCCGCGCCCCAAACAACGCGGTACCGATGCGAACAAGTGTCGAACCTTCGGCAATAGCCGCGTCCAAATCATCCGACATACCAAATGAAAACGTCGTTAAATTCGGATTATTCAACGCTTTCACAGCAGAAACTAATTGTTGATACGGTTCACGTTGAGCGGCAAAATCAGCGTGTGGCGCGGGAATTGCCATCACGCCGCGCAAATTAAGATTCGGTAATTCAGAAATTCCCAAAATCAATTCGGGTAAATTGTTTAACGTTACACCAGATTTGCTAGTTTCATCGCTGATATTCACTTGCACG
Source organism: uncultured Pseudomonadota bacterium (assembly GCA_903870545.1). Classification (GTDB taxonomy): domain Bacteria; phylum Pseudomonadota; class Gammaproteobacteria; order Methylococcales; family Methylomonadaceae; genus UBA10906. The sequence goes on along the minus strand of CAIQDI010000032.1, from coordinate 41,301 downwards.
CACACATTTAACGGTGGCAAAAAATTGGGACGTTGGGAACTCAACCGTTGCGCGATTTTCAAATTATCGACGCTGTGAACCCAATCAAAATGCGTCGCTAACACTTTCGTTTTATTCGATTGAATTGGGCCAATAAAATGCCATGTTATCGCCAACGCGCTTAATTCCTGTTGTTTCAGCAACGCTTCCTGCACATAATTTTCGCCAAAATGCCGTTGTCCCGCTTGATACGCGCTAATAATCGCCTGCGCCGGTTTGGTTTTACTGACGGCGAGCAGCTGCACAGAATTTGGAACGCGCGAAAAAGTCTGTTCCGCTTGGTGAATCTGTGTGTAAATTTGTTTAAGTCTGTGAGCGATTGTAGGCATAATAGGAGCTTTTAAAAGTAAACGGAGCTTTGATTTTACCGCAAATATGTCCCGAACTTTTTAACCTATTTTCAACTTGGACACTTCAAAAATTATGGATATTGCAGAACTACTCACTTTTTCGTTTAAAAATAATGCTTCCGATTTACATTTATCTGCCGGCTTGCCGCCCATGATTCGCGTCGATGGTGATATGCGTCGCATCAATGTTCCCGCGTTAGACCACAAAGAAGTTCACGGTTTAATTTACGATATTATGAGTGACAAACAACGCCGCGATTATGAGGAATTTTTAGAAACCGATTTTTCATTTTCGTTGCCGAATGTGGCGCGATTTCGGGTCAATGCCTTCAATCAAGCGCGTGGCGCGGCGGCGGTATTTCGGACGATTCCATCCGTGGTGCTAAGTTTGGAAGAATTAAAAGCACCATTATTTTTCCAAGAATTATGTAAAAAACCACGCGGGTTAATTTTAGTCACAGGGCCAACGGGTTCGGGAAAATCGACGACCTTGGCGGCGATGATTAACCACATCAACAACAACGATTATGCACACATTTTAACCGTCGAAGATCCGATTGAATTTGTTCACGAAAGTAAACGCTGTCTCATCAATCAACGCGAAGTTCATCGTGATACGTTAGGTTTTAACGAAGCGTTACGGTCAGCATTGCGCGAAGATCCCGACATTATTATGGTCGGCGAAATGCGAGATTTAGAAACCATTCGGCTGGCGTTAACTGCGGCTGAAACCGGACATTTGGTGTTTGGCACCTTACACACGACTTCCGCCGCCAAAACCATTGACCGAATTATCGACGTATTTCCCGCTGCTGAAAAAGACATGATTCGCTCCATGCTGTCGGAATCGTTGCAAGCGGTTATTTCACAAGCATTACTGAAAAAAACCGGCGGTGGACGAGTAGCTGCACACGAAGTCATGATTGGTACGCCGGCAATTAAAAATCTCATTCGTGAAGCTAAAGTCGCGCAAATGTATTCGGCAATTCAAACCGGACGCAATGACGGAATGCAAACACTGGATCAAAATATGAAAGAATTGGTCGATAAAGGGCTAATTACTGCCAAAATCGCCGCTGCTAAAGCGGTCAACAAAGATATGTTTCACTAGGAGAAAATTGTGGATTTTAATGCCTTATTAGCACTGATGGTGCAAAAAAACTCATTTGATTTATTTATTACTGCGGGTCGTGCGCCGACTATGAAAATTGACGGTGTATTAGTGGAAGTGGCTAAAACCGTTTTCAACAAAGAACAAACGATGGCGTTGGTGTTGAGCCTGATGGAACCGCGCTACAAAGAAGAATTTCACAAAACCAAAGAATGCCAATTTGCTATTAGTGTGCCTAATGTCGGACATTTTCGGGTCAGTGCGTTTATTCAACGGGATTTTGCGGGCATGGTGTTACACCGCATTCGGCAAGATATTCCCGACTTTGATAGCTTAAATTTGCCAAAAATTATCAAAAAATTGGTAATGGAAAAGCGCGGTTTAATTTTATTTGCCGGCGCGTTAGGTTCCGGTAAATCAACTTCGCTGGCTTCGTCGCTTAAATATCGGAATCAAAATAGTAATGGTCACATCATTATTTTGGATGATCCCATGAAATTTATGCACGCACACATTGGTTGCATCGTGACACAGCGCGAAGTGGGTTTGGATACCGAATCGTATACAGTAGGATTGAAAAATGCGTTACAACAATCTGCCAATGTGGTGTCAATTGGCGAAATTCAATCGCGCGAAGTCATGCAAAGTGCCTTCAACATTGTCGATTCTGGGCAATTATGTTTATCGACGTTAACGACGAATAATGCTGAACAAACCGTCGAACGTATTTTGAATTTCTTTCCTGATGATATGCAACGACAAGTTCGACTCGATTTAGCGACCAGTTTGTCGGCGATAATATCGCAACAAATATTACGTTGTGAAAATGGTCAAACTTATGTGGTGGCAGAAATTTTAATCGCCACGCCGGAAGTAAAAGAAGCGTTACGACGCGGCGAATTCCACCGATTCAAAGATTTGATTATCAACGGGCGCAACTCTGGAATGCAAAGTTTTGATCAAGCACGTTGTGATTTATTCATGCAGCAAAAAATCAGTTATGAAGACGCACTCGAATCCGCCGAATACAAAAACGAATTCCGAATGATGGTAAAAAAACTCATGGAAAATACGGATACCGCTGACTTGCAAAAAAACACCGTCAATAATCCATCGTTGGATACCAGCAATCAAACCTCAAATAATGAACAGGAAAGTAAACGCCCAAGTGCGTTTGAATCCAGTGAAATAACCTTATCCGATATTTATGATGATAGCAGTGATGCCGGTTCAATTTTCACGCATCGTTAAATGAAATCATTAAATTCCGAACAACAAGCGGCGGTCAAACAAATCGAGCGACCGCTGTTAGTGTTAGCCGGAGCGGGCAGTGGCAAAACCCGCGTGATTACTGAAAAAATTGCCTATTTGGTGCGCCAAGGTTTACCGGCTCGACATATCGCCGCGCTCACTTTCACCAATAAAGCCGCGCGGGAAATGCAAAGTCGCGTCAGTAAATTGCTGCACGGTACGCAAAGTCACGGTTTGCGCGTTTCGACTTTTCATTCGTTGGGTTTGGATATTCTTCGCAAAGAACATAAATCGTTGGGCTACAAAGCCGCGATTACGTTGTTTGATGAATACGACAAACTCATCGTTTTAAAAAGTTTACTCGCGCAAAAAACCGGTGATTATGACGCAAAACAAGTCGAACAATTTGCGGCGAAAATTGGACAATGGAAAAATGCCTTTCTAACTCCTGAACAAGCCATTGCGGTTGAAACGTTGCCGTTAAACATAGAAATCGCGCAGGTTTACGCCGATTACACCCGCTGTTTGCTGGCTTACAACGCAGTGGATTTTGACGATTTAATTTTGAAACCGGTGTTGTTATTTCAAGCGAATCCAGACGTGTTAACCAAATGGCAAAATCGAATTCGCTATTTGCTGGTTGATGAATATCAGGACACAAATTTAACGCAGTATCAGTTGGTGAAATTGTTGGTCGGAACGTTGGCGAAATTCACCGTCGTGGGCGATGACGACCAATCGATTTATGCGTGGCGCGGCGCACAACCTGAAAACTTGGCGCAATTGCAACACGATTTCCCGCGTTTGGAAGTGATTAAACTCGAGCAAAATTACCGTTCAACCGGACGTATTTTAAAAGTGGCGAATCAGTTAATCGCCAACAATCCGCACGTTTTTGAAAAACGCTTGTGGAGTCAATTAGAACACGGCGAGGCATTGCGCGTGTTGGCGCACAAAAATGACGAAGTGGAAGCGATGCAAGTGGTGTCTGAAATTATGCACCACAAGTTAATGAAGCAAACGCACTACAAAGATTACGCAATTTTGTATCGTGGCAACCATCAATCTCGTTTGTTTGAACAGGTTTTGCGCGAACGAAATGTGCCGTATTTTATCAGCGGCGGCACGTCTTTTTTCGCTTATGCCGAAGTGAAAGATGTGTTGAGTTATTTGCGTTTGTTGTCGAATCACGAGGACGACGCGGCATTTTTACGAATTGTAAACACGCCACGCCGCGAAATTGGCGCGACGACATTGGAAAAATTAGGCGCGTACGCACGCGAACGGCAAGTCAGTTTATTTGCCGCGTGCGGTGAAATGGGTTTATCGACCCGTCTGCACGACGCGCCACGTTTACGTTTGCAACAATTTCACGATTGGATTTTACAAAAAACCGCGTCGTTAAATTCGGTGAGTAATAAAATTGAATTGATTAACGAATTGCTCGACCAAATGGGTTATTCCGCTTATTTGCGTGAAGACAGTGCCAGTCGTGAAACGGCGGAACGGCGTATTAAAAATGTTCAGGAATTGCTGGCGTGGTTGCAGCGAATGGTCGAAAAACAGACGGCGGACGGCGACGAATTTTCATTGACGGAACTGGTCGCCAAAGTGATGTTGCTGGATATTTTGGAGCGTAATCGCGAAGACGAAGTGAATGACGAAATTAGTTTGATGACCTTGCACGCCGCGAAAGGGTTGGAATTTCCGCACGTTTTTTTGATTGGCGTGGAAGAGAAAATTTTGCCGCATCAAAACAGCATCGACGCGGACAGCATCGAAGAAGAACGGCGATTGGCGTATGTCGGCATCACGCGAGCGCAACGCACTTGCACGCTGAGTTATTGCACGCATCGCAAACAACGCGGCATTTTAGAAGAGTGTTTGCCGAGTCGATTTTTGGACGAATTGCCCGCCGAAGATTTGCAATATGCAGGACGAAAATTGTCGCGTGAAGAAATAAAACAAAATCTTGAAAATTTAAGAAAGGCTTGTGATGAGGAAGAATTATGAAAGCCCCGATTTCGATTGTGATTGGCATTGTTAAAAATTCAGCTGGGAAAATTTTTATTACCCGCCGCCACAACACCTTGAATCAAGGCGGTTTGTGGGAATTTGCAGGTGGAAAAGTAGAACACAGCGAAACTTTAGAAATCGCGTTAGCACGAGAATTGAAAGAAGAAATCGGCATCGACATAATTACCGCGAAACCGTTAATTCATTTGTTACACGAGTATTCGGATTGCGTGGTGAAATTGCACATTTTTTCCGTTGTGGAATACGAAGGCGAAGCGCAAAGTCGTCTTAATCAAGAATGGGCGTGGGTGAAAACCGACGATTTAACAAACTATGCGTTTCCAGCCGCGAATAAAGCGATTTTGACCGCGTGTCGTTTGCCACCGTATTACGCGATTTTGAATGATGACACAGACGATTTATTATCAAAATTAAATTCGTTACTCGCGCAAGGCGTAACGCTGATTCAAGCGCGATTGAAAAATTTAACCGCAGCTCAAGCGCGTGAATTTTTAGCATTGGCTTATCCACTTTGCCAATCGAAAGGCGCGTGGTTGTTGGTGAATTCTGGCACGGCGAACGCATTTGAAATGCCGAGTGACGGCATTCATTTAACGAGCGGCGATTTGTTGGCGTTGAAATCTCGCCCTAAAAATCTGCGTTGGTTGGCGGCATCTTGCCACAATCAGGCAGAATTGAAACACGCCGAAAAAATCGGTGTCGATTTTGCAGTGCTTGCGCCGATTAGGAAAACCACCACGCATCCCGAAACCATTCCGTTAGGCTGGGCTATTTTTAGCGACTGGATTAACGAATGCAATGTGCCGATTTATGCGTTGGGTGGAATGAAAAAAACAGATTTAGAAACCGCGCAATCTTATGGCGGACAAGGTATTGCCGGAATTCAAACGTTTTTTGAAACGCAAAAATAAAGCGCGTTGACTTTCGACAACACGCTTTATTTTTTAAGGCAGAAAATCGGTTTTAATCTGATTGTGAGCCGTTATCGCTCGAATCCATATTTGAGTTTGAATAAGATGGGCTGGAATGCGTTTCAAAAGAAACCGCTTCACCGGCGTGTGAATGCTCCGCCGAATTTGAATTCATGTCATTACTTTCAGAATAGACCACATTTTCTGGTTTTTTATAATCTGGATTACGCGGTTTACGGCGATTCGGGCCGCGTCGCAAATTATTACGCTGACCGTTTTTGCGTGGAGCGGCTTCACCCTCAACAGGCGATTCAGCGGTATTTTCAACCGCTGCACTGGCGTTTTGAACATCGTCATTTTCAACAGAATTTGTAACAACTGGCGCGGCGTTTTCATCCGCATTCTCCGCAATTTTTAGATTACGTTTTTGATTTTGTTTATTTTTGTTGCGGCGATTATTACGACTTTTTGAACTGCGTGACGGTTCTGTGGACACTGCCGAACTGTCACCGTCAGTATCGGACGATAATTCACTTTCAACATCCATTTCGTCATTGCTCGTCGATGACTTGGTTAATTTTTGCCAAAAACGTTTAATCAACACCGACGCTTCGTTTTTATTTTGCATTGGTGCCGGCGAATCGTGTAAAAATTCGGTTACTGTAGGTGGTTTCGCCGCATGTGTTTGATGTTTAACGTGTTGAGCAAACTCTGGAATACTGATAGCTTCGACTTTGATTTGCGAATAACTGCTTTTTTCTTCATGATAATCGCGCTCTCGAATCAGTTCAATATCGTAAGCGGGTGTTTCTAAATGCCGACTGGGCAACACCACAATCGCGACTTTTAAACGATTTTCGATACGCTCAATCACGCTGCGTTTTTCGTTTAATAAAAAGGCGGCGCATTCAATCGGCAAATGCGCGATAATTTTTTCCACGCCTTTTTTCATCGCATCTTCTTCAATAATTCGCAACACCGATAACGCCACCGATTCCACGCTGCGAATCGTTCCCTGACCTTTACAACGCGGACAATTGAGCTGGCTGGTATCGCCGAGCGACGGACGCATTCGTTGGCGCGACATTTCCAACAAACCAAACCGTGAAATTCGTCCCGTTTGAATTCGCGCCCGATCAATTTTGATGGCTTCGCGCAAATGATTTTCAACTTGTCGCTGATGTTTCATCGAAGTCATGTCGATGTAATCAATTACAAATAATCCGCCCAAATCGCGCAAACGCAATTGTCGGGCGATTTCTTCAGTGGCTTCTAAATTGGTATTTAACGCCGTTTCTTCAATATCGCTGCCTTTCGTCGCGCGAGCGGAGTTAATATCAATCGACGTTAAGGCTTCCGTGTGATCAATGACAATCGAACCGCCCGACGGTAAAGACACTTCGCGGTTATACGCGATTTCGATTTGGGATTCGATGTGGTATTTGTTGAACAACGGCACGGGATCTTTGTACAAACGAACTTTCGACAAAAAGTCGGGAATAACTTGTTTTAAAAAACTTTTTACCAGCTCAAAGGCTTCGGCATCATCAATCAGAATTTCGTCAATGTTGTTTCGCAAATGATCACGCAACGCGCGAATAATGACGTTACTTTCTTGAAATACTAAAAACGGCGCGGCTTGTTGTTGCGCTGAACGGTCAATCGCTTCCCACAATTGCAGTAAATAATTCAAATCCCACTGCAATTCCTCAACGTTTTTACCACAACCAGCGGTTCTGACAATTAAACCCATATTTTCAGGAATTTCTAAAGCGTGCATCGCGTCACGCAATTCGTTCCGCGTTTCGCCTTCGATGCGTCGTGAAATACCGCCCGCTTTGGGATTATTCGGCATTAACACTAAATACGTTCCTGCCAAACTAACGTACGTTGTCAACGCCGCGCCTTTGTTGCCGCGCTCTTCTTTTTCGATTTGAACGATAACTTCTTGTCCAACACGAATTAAATCTTTTACGCCACGACGCGGCGGGGATTTGCCGTCTTTTGTTTCGCTATCTGAAACGGGACGACGGTATAACGGAATAATTTCTTTAAACGGTAAAAAACCGTGTTTTTCCGCGCCGTAATTCACAAAAGCCGCTTCTAAACTGGCTTCAACGTGCGTGATAATTCCCTTGTAGATATTTGATTTTTTTTGTTCTTGTGAAGGGACTTCAATATCAAAATCGTACAGCTTATAACCATCCACTAACGCCACGCGCAATTCTTCTGCTTGCGTGGCATTGATTAGCATTCTTTTCATGCAATATATCCTTGTGATTGACCTGCGCTGCATTGGCGTGGCGACTAAACAACCAAGCATTAAAGCGATATTTTATCTAAGCGTCTTTGTGTGTAGCTCGTATTGAAAATAGAACAACAAGGCGAATTATTGCGGGTAGATAGTCGTTTAAGATGGTGAACCAGGCGAAAAATCAGGCAGGTACTTGAAAAAACGTTCGTCTTGGGTCGAACGGTAAACCCGAAATTCTGTATGAGCTTTAAAGCGTCTCAAAGTCGCTATTTTAATCATCACTAAACTATTGACGTTGTTTTAGCTGCCACCGCTTTCAAGTTCGATTAAAACGCTGTCACTATAACAATCTTATGGTTTTACTTCAATTTGAAGTTAGAATAACGTCCTAAAATTCGATATTTTCATCCACATTCTGAAGAGTTCACATGAAAAAAGTCCACCGCCTTACCGACGCGCATTATTTCTTTAGTTTCGTTCTCTTTTTTTTACCTTCGTTAAGTTCAGCACAAGAAACTACTTCAGTACAATTAGATTTAACCCATCATTTTGTCGGTTATTCCGCAGCAGCTTTAACAATTATTGCTTATATTGCCGCGATGTCAGAAGACGTTATTGCCTTAAAAAAATCAAAACCAATGGTATTAAGTGCTGCCTTGGTTTGGTTTGCTATTTGTATTTATTACGCGATGCACGGGCAAGCAAAAACCGCTGCACTCGCTTTTGAAAGTAATTTACTGGCGTACATTGAATTACTATTGTTTATTTTGGTATCCATGACCTATTTAAACACCATGACCGAACGTGGTATTTTTGATGGTTTACGGATTTTATTGCTCAACAAACAATACAGTTATCGACAATTATTTTGGATTACTGGCGGGTTAGCATTTGTACTTTCTATGGTTATCAACGGGCTTACTGTTGCATTGTTAATGGGGGCAATCGTTGTGGCAGTCGGAAAAGATCAACCTAAATTTATTGCCGTTGCGTGTCTGAATGTGGTTATTGCCACAAATGCGGGGGGAACGGTTAGCCCTTTGGGAGGAATTTCAACGCTCTTTGTTTGGCAACATAAAATCCTTCATTTCTCTGAATTCTTTGCGTTAATGATTCCTTGCGTTATTAACTTTCTTGTTCCTGCTAGCATGATGTATTTTTCTGTTCCTAAAAAAATCCCCGAGGTAACTCAACAAAAAATTTGGCTCAGAAGAGGCAGCAAACGCATCATCTTTTTATTTGTTCTAACGCTTATCATTACTGTTTCATCCAATGTATTACTCGAGTTACCCCCTGCTGCTGGCATGATGGCGGGCTTAGGATTGTTACAAATGTTTAGTTATTTTTTAGTTAAATCTGAAAAAGTAGAATTTCAAGGCACAGAGAGCAGAGCAACAACATTAGATATTTTCAAAAGCATCGGTGACATTGATTGGGATACATTATTATTTTTTTATGGCGCGATGATGATTATTGGCGCAGTAGGTTTTGTCGGTTATTTAGATTTAATCGCGCATTTCTTATTCGGTGAAATGAATGTTGCCGTTGCAAATATCATGATTGGTTTATCGTCGGCGTTTATTGATAACGGAACGTTGATGTTTGCGGTGTTAAGCATGCACCCCGATATTCCCAATGGACAATGGTTGTTATTAACACTGACATTAGGCGTAGGCGGTAGCTTACTTTCAATTGGTTCTGCGCCTGGCGTGGGATTGCTCGGGCAAGTGAAAGAATATACTTTTGGCTTTCATTTGCGTTGGATGCCTGCCATTTTGTTGGGTTATTTTCTGAGTATCGCCGCCCATTTTTGGGTAAATGCAGTTAATTTTTAATTTTCTATCGGCTTTTTATATGTCTTCAAGTAATACCAAACAACTGAATCATAAACAGTACGCCACGCTAATTGCTGGAAGTATTGGTGTCGTTTTTGGCGACATTGGCACCAGTCCGTTGTACGCGGTAAAAGAGATTTTTCGTGAACATTTAACGCTCAATGCCACGCACATTTTGGGCGTGTTATCGCTTATTTTTTGGTCGTTAATGTTGGTGGTAGCCATTAAATACGCCATTCTCATTATGCGAGCGAATAACAAAGGCGAAGGCGGTGTGATGGCGTTGACGGCGTTGGCGTTACTCGCAACCAAAGATAATCCCAGCAAAAAACATATTATTGTTTTGATGGGGATTTTGGGCGCAACGTTATTTTACGGTGACAGCGTCATTACGCCCGCGATTTCGGTATTGAGTGCGGTGGAAGGTTTACAAGTTATCGCGCCAAAATTGGAACATTATGTGATTCCGATTACGCTGATTGTGTTGTCATTCTTGTTTATTATTCAAGCGCGAGGCACCGCGAAAATCGGTAAGCTGTTTGCGCCGGTAATGATGATTTGGTTTATCATTCTGGCAGGTTTTGGCATCAATCAAATTATTCACCAGCCGCACGTTTTGATGGCAATCAATCCCTATTACGGCATTCATTTGTTGAACGAATTAGGCGTAAAAGGCTTTTTAATCATGGGTTCCGTCGTGTTAGTCATGACGGGCGCAGAAGCGTTATACGCCGACATGGGACATTTTGGTTTAAAACCGATTCGATTTGCGTGGTTCGGCTTCGTCTTTCCTGCGTTGCTGTGCAATTATTTTGGACAAGGCGCATTGTTACTGCAACATCCCGAAGCGATTGAAAACCCGTTTTATCTCCTCGCGCCATCGTGGGCGTTGTACCCGTTGTTGGTTTTATCGACATTTGCCACGGTGATTGCGTCGCAAGCCGTCATTTCGGGCGCGTTCTCCATCACCAAACAAGCGATTCAATTGGGTTATTGTCCACGCATGAATGTGACGCACACGTCAGACAGTGAAATTGGGCAAATTTATGTGCCAACCGTCAATTGGATGCTGATGTTTTCCGTGTTTATTTTGGTATTAGGATTTAAATCGTCGTCCAATTTAGCGTCCGCTTACGGTATCGCGGTGACAGGTACGATGATGATTGACACGATTTTGACGTTTATTGTGATTCACGCTTTGTGGCGGTGGAATCCCGTGGTGAGTTATTCATTTTTGAGTTTATTTTTACTGGTGGATTTCGTTTTTCTCTCATCAAACAGTTTGAAAATTTTATCCGGCGGCTGGTTGCCTTTATTAGTTGGCGGCGTGTTATTTTTACTGATGACAACGTGGATTCAAGGGCGAGCGGTGTTAGCCGAAGCCATCGACGAAAAGAAAGTTTCCTTTGAAGAATTAGAAGAAAAAATAAGTACGCACGAATTAGTGACGGTGAAAGGCACGGCAATTTATTTAGCCCGAAATTTGCACGGTGTGCCGCAAGTGTTGCTGCACAATTTAGAACACAATCACGTCGTGCATGAACGCATTATTGTTCTCACCATTGTCACCACCGATGAGCCGTATATCGATCACGAGGCGCAACAAATTAAAGTGCGTTCTTTTGGTAGTCACGGGCAGTTTAATCGAATCAAATTGTATTTTGGTTTTAAAGAAAGTCCCGACGTGCGTTACGCGCTGAGTTTAGCCATCAAAAGAGGTTTGGATATTGATTTAAATAATGTGTCATTTTTTGTCGGCAACGAACACATTACGTTCAAACGACGGAGCAAAATGCCCGTGTGGCGACGTGGTCTTTTTCTTTTCTTATTCCACAACGCGAGCAGTGCAATTGGCTTTTTCAAAATTCCTGTTGAAAACGTTGTCGAGCTGGGCGTGCGTGTTGAACTTTAATTTTTCCCATCATTAAAATTTAAACTATTTATGAACACAGAACAAAATCAAACCGCCACCAATCCCGTCAGTTTCGTTGAAATTACCGAAGAAAATCACGATCAACGATTGGATAATTTTTTAATCACGCGCTTAAAAGGCGTGCCGAAAAGTCGGATTTATCGCATCGTGCGAAAAGGCGAAGTGCGTGTTAATAAAGGGCGCGTCGAAGTGAATTATCGATTAGTCACGGGCGACATCGTGCGAATTCCACCGGTGCGAATTGCCGAACGAAGCGAAGAAGTATTTGTACCGACGAATTTAAAAGACGCGCTGCAACACAGTATTTTGTACGAAGACGACGGTTTTTTAATTGTGAACAAACCAGCAGGATTTGCGGTTCACGGTGGCACGGGCGTGAGTTCTGGCATTATCGAAGGTTTGCGTTTATTGCGTCCCGAAGCGCATTTTTTGGAACTGGTGCATCGTTTGGATAAAGATACGTCCGGCTGCTTAATTATCGCCAAAAAACGCGGTGCGTTACGCGCTTTTCATGCCATTTTTCGAGATAATCAAATTCACAAAACGTATTTGGCGTTGCTGGCGGGACAATGGAAAAAGAAAAAATTGGTCGTCAACGCGCCATTGTTAAAAAATATCGCGAAAAGTGGCGAGCGAATGGTGGTGATTAGTTCTGCGGGGAAAGCGGCGGAAACGGTTTTTACACGTTTAACTGCATTTCAAGATTCGACGCTGGTGGAAGCTGCACCTAAAACGGGACGAACACACCAAATTCGTGTTCACGCGGTGCATTTAGGGCATCCGATTATTGGTGATGAACGTTACGGGCGGGACGATTTGAATTTAACGTTTAAACAAAAAGGCTATAAACGGATGTTTTTGCACGCGAAAACATTGACGTTTTCGCATCCAATAACGGGCGAAGTCATGAAAATTACCGCGCCCTTACCGCCACAACTTGAACAATTATTAACACAAGAAAAACCGCTGCTTTCAACAGCGGGTTAAAAATAGTTTTCACTTAATCACTGCGCCCAGAAATTCAGCTTGTCGCCACGCTTCATACAACACAATCGCCACAGTATTGGATAAATTCAAACTGCGGCTATCGGGTTGCATCGGCAAATACAAACAGCGTTCGCCAATCTTTTCCAAAATATCGACGGGTAAACCGCGTGTTTCGGGGCCAAATAAAAACGCATCACCCGCTTGAAATTCTATCGAATCATAAGCGGTTTTGCCTTTGGTGGTCAGCGCAAACAGGCGTGACGGTTGAGCGTTCGTTAAAAAATCAGCAAACGATTCATGTAATTTAACCGCCACCCATTCGTGATAATCCAACCCCGCCCGACGCAGTTTTTTATCATCCAAATCAAATCCTAACGGTTTAATTAAGTGCAATTGCATTCCTGCATTTGCACATAATCGAATGATATTGCCCGTATTAGCCGGAATTTCTGGCTCAAAAAGAACAATGTGAAACATATTAGGAATTGTCGATTTGCACGGGTGTTAATTTCCAAATCTCGTTGTTGTACTCAGAAATCGTGCGATCAGTCGAAAATTTACCGCTCGCCGCACAGTTGAGAATACTCATTTTCGTCCAGCGATCTTTATCTCGATACGCTTCTTCAACGCGACCTTGAGCGTCTAAAAAGCTACGGAAATCCGCCAACGTTTTCCACGCATCGTTCGGACTTTTCACCGAATTGATAATGTCATCAAAAATGTTCGGCTCAAACTGGTTGAAATGTCCGCATTCCAACAAATTCAACGCGCGTTGCAAATCAACGTCTGCGTCAATGTACGACTGCGGATTGTAATTGTGATTCAGGGCTTGTACTTCTTCTTCTGTTAAACCAAATAAGAAGAAATTTTCGTCGCCCACTTCTTCACGCATTTCAATGTTTGCGCCGTCTAATGTGCCAATCGTCAACGCGCCATTCATCATGAATTTCATGTTGCCCGTTCCAGACGCTTCTTTGCCTGCGGTTGAAATTTGCTCTGATAAATCCGCACCTGGACAAATTTTTTCCATTGCCGACACGCGATAATTTGGCAAGAAAACCAATTTCAATTTGCCGCCTACTTCTGGATCGGCGTTAATCACATGACCGACGTTGTTAATCAATTTGATGATGCGTTTCGCCATGTAATAACCTGGCGCAGCTTTTCCGCCAATTAACACGCAACGATCTACCCAATTCGCGGTGTCGCCACGTTTGATACGATCGTACAAATGAATAACGTGCAACACGTTCAGCAATTGACGTTTGTATTCGTGAATCCGTTTCACTTGCACGTCAAACATCGCGTTCACATTGAAATCCACGTCGTGTTCCTGACGTTTATAATCAATCAATTTTTGTTTGGCGTTTTGTTTCAATTTCGCCCATTTATCGCGGAAAACTTTATCTTCTGCGTATGGTACGAGCAATTGCAATTGCGATAAATCCGTAATCCAACTGGCACCAATCGTTTCGGTAATCAATGCTGCCAATTCGGGATTACACGCCGCTAACCAACGACGCGGTGTCACGCCATTGGTTTTGTTATTGAATTTTGCTGGTGTGAGTTCGTAAAAATCACGGAACAAACCTTGTTGCAACAATTTCGAATGCAATGCCGCTACGCCATTCACCGAATAACTGCCGACAATTGCCAAATACGCCATTCGCACATACTGCCCGCCATTATTTTCTTCAATAATTGACATGCGTGTCAAACGCTCTTTATCACCGGGCCAATGCGAAGAGACTTGTGACATAAAATGCATATTGATTTCAAAAATAATTTCCATCAAGCGCGGCAACAATTCTTGGAATAAACCCACCGACCAACGTTCCAACGCTTCCGGTAATAAGGTGTGATTTGTGTACGCCATGGTGTTACTGGTAATCGCCCACGCTTCATTCCACGACAAACCATAAACGTCGAGCAACAAACGCATTAACTCCGCCACAGAAATACTCGGATGTGTGTCGTTAAGTTGGAAGCAATTTTTTGCCGCGAATTCTTTGAAATTATTGCCGTGTCGTCCGACCCACGTTGCAATCACGTCCTGCAAACTCGCTGAAGCCAACAAATACTGTTGACGTAAACGCAACGCTTTACCGTTTTCGCTAGTGTCATTCGGATACAACACCATCGTGATATTTTCAGCGGTATTTTTTGCTGCTACTGATTCGGCATAATCACCGGCGTTGAATTCTTGCAAATCGAATTCTTCGTTGGCAGTGGCTTTCCACAAACGTAATGTATTCACGGTGCCATTTTCATAACCAGGAATCGGCGTATCGAAAGGCACGGCAAGAATGTCGTGTGTATCCACCCAACACACTCTGCGACGACCTTTTTCATCGGTGTGAATTTCGGTTCGTCCACCAAATTTTACCCGCTGAACATATTCTGCCCGTTCGATTTCCCACACATTACCGTTACGCAACCAATGATCCGGTTTTTCAACTTGTTCACCGTCGATAATCGCTTGTGTAAACATACCGTATTCATAACGTAACCCGTAACCTGTTACAGGTAATTGCAGCGTCGCGCAACTGTCAATAAAACATGCCGCTAAACGTCCCAAACCACCATTGCCTAAACCTGCGTCGGGTTCACTTTCGATTAACTCTTCCAAATCCAAACCCAAATCGTACATGGCATTGGTGACCACTTTGCCAAGATTTAAATTTAACATGGCGTTGCTTAACGCGCGTCCCATTAAAAATTCCATCGATAAATACGACGCACGACGACAATCTTCCTCTTTGTAAGTGGTGTAAGTGCGTTTCCAGCGTTCAACCAGACGATCACTAATCGCCAACGACAACGCTTCATACGCATAATGCGGCGAACGGCAACTCGCGTCGCGCCCTAATCGATGTCCATAATAACGCTTAAAATCGTTTTCAATATGGTGTTCATCCATGCCTAAATCAGGCAAAGATGTAATGGTGGCACTGGGTTTACTGGTTTTAAAAATTCTAAATGGCATGATAATTATCACTATATGTTAAGTTAAGATTTAGGACACACTGATATTTTAGTCTACATTCGGTAAAATATAAGCATGATTGAGTATGACAACGATTGATGACAATTTGTTTGCGTTGATTGAAAATAAAACTAACTGATACTTTTTTAAATTTTACGGAACTTTTCATTATGTCTCACACGGCTGCTATTCTTTTTGAACCTGATGCGTATTTATTGTCTGAGCCTAAATTGATGGGACGGCAAGCGGCGGGAAACAGTTTTTTACGCGCGGCAGTGGCGGGACGGAATCAGCAGGCAGTTTATGCGTACACGCCCCATCAAAAATCGGCGGCGGTTTTTGCAAATCTGGTGCAAACTATTGAGCCAACTGCCACCGCGCACTGGATTCCCGCCAATCGCTTGGATTTACTCAGCGAAATTGGCACATTATATTTACCCGGGCCAGGTTTGGACGTGGCGGCAAAATTGCGATTACGCGCGAGTAATACGGCGTATTCATTAGTTGGCGTGACACACACGACGGCTTCACATCGGGCAATGGATGCGATTACCGGTTTGTTAGCTGCGCCCGTTATGCCGTGGGATGCATTAATTTGTACATCTACCGCCGTGTTGGAAACCGTTAAATTATTATTAAATGCGGAAATTGACACGTTGCGGTGGCGGTTTGGTTCACAAATTCAAATCACGTTACCGCAATTACCTGTGATTCCGTTAGGCATTCATTGCCGTGATTTTGAATTTACTGCCGATAATCGAGCTGAAGCGCGAACAGAGTTGAATATCAGCGACGACGAAATCGTGTTGGTGTTTGTCGGTCGATTGTCTTTTCACGCCAAAGCGCACCCGCACGCGATGTATCTTGCCGCGCAAGAAGTGGCAACATCGACCGGCAAAAAAATCACATTATTGCAATGCGGTTGGTTTGGCAACGATGCCATTCAAGCCAGTTTTATCGAGGGCGCAGCGCAATTTTGTCCAGACGTTCGAGCGTGTTTTATTGATGGACGAAATCCTGAATTGGCGCGGCAATGTTGGGCGAGTGCGGATATTTTCATTTCGTTGTCGGATAACATTCAAGAAACCTTTGGCATTACGCCGATTGAAGCAATGGCGGCGGGTTTGCCGGTGATTGTGAGCGATTGGAACGGTTATAAAGATACGGTACGCGATGGCGTGGACGGTTTTCGGATTCCAACGTTCATGCCGCCGCCGAATTTAGGTGAAAATTTCGCCAAATCGCATGAAACCGAAATGATGAATTACGATATTTATTGCGGGTTGATTTGCCAAACGATTTCTATATCGATGGCGACATTGGTGGAAAAATTAACGGTGTTGGTGGAGCAGCCAGAATTGCGGCAAAAAATGGGCGCGGCGGGAAAAGAACGAGCGCGAACACACTTTGATTGGCGCGTGGTGTATTCACAATACCAGAATTTATACGCGGAATTGCACACATTGCGGCAGTCGGCGAAACAAAATCCCGCCCAACATTCTGCGCCAAACGTCGCGGGAAATCGGCTTGATCCGTTTTACAGTTTTGGGCATTATCCGACAACATTGATTCAGCCACACACGCCCGTTACGTTACAAACCTCGCATACCGTGGAAACGTATGCGGCGTTGATTAAAAATCCGTTGTTTAATTACGCCACACACGTTTTGCCAAATATCACAAATGTTGAAAAAATAGCTCAGGTTTTAATTGCAAAAACATTAACGCTGAACGAACTTTCACAACAAAGCCGCCTAGAGTTAGGTGAAACCGTTTTAGCGGTGGCGGTGTTGGCGAAAATGGATTTGGTGCGTTTCACGCTATAAATATTTACAAATCAACTTGATAACAACAGCATTAACAAAAACAGGAACAGATGAAAAACCGCTTTGATTTACTTATTTTTGATTGGGATGGCACGTTAATCGATTCAATTGATTGGATTGCGCGTTGTTTGCAAAATGCCGCAACGAACACGCGCCACGAAATCCCCGATTATCAAGCTGCCAAAGAGGTTATTGGTTTAAGCATCGAACGCGCCATTGAAGCGTTATATTCCGACGCAAATGCGGACGAAGTTTTGGATTTGGTGCGACGTTATGAAAGCGCGTATTTTTCTAAAAAAATAAGTCGCGACGATTTATTTGCGGGCGTTTATGAAATGTTAGAAGCGTTAAAGCAAAAAGGTTTTAAACTGGCAGTAGCAACGGGCAAAACGCGCGAAGGTTTAGATGAAGCCTTGAGCGCGACCAATACGTTGGATTTATTTTGCATAACCCGTTGCGCTGACGAAACGCAATCCAAACCGCATCCGCAAATGTTGGAAGAAATCATGGCTCACACGCAGATTTCACCCGAACGCACATTGATGATGGGCGATTCGACGCACGATTTACAAATGGCGTTGAATGCTGGCATTTCCTCCATTGGCGTGACCAGTGGCGCACACGATTCGGAACAATTAAAAAATTATTCGCCGTTGCATTGTTTTTTGCAGCCAACGGAATTATTACCACATTTTATCTAAACACACGGTTAAACATATTTTATGGAACATCAACCCAATTCAGGCTGGGAACGCGATTTAATTGAAAAAGTCGCGCTCGCCGCCATCACAGAACAAACCCGCGCTCGTCGGTGGGGAATCGCTTTTAAAGGACTGTTATTTGTTTATTTATTTGCCATTTTTGGCGTAGCGGTTTATCCCAAATTGGGCGATCATCACGGTTCAAAAGGCGACGATCACACCGCGATTATTGATTTAGTGGGCGCGATTGCCGAAGATAAAGATGCCAATGCCGATTCGATTATCGAAGGTTTACGCGACGCGGTAGAAGACAAACATACGAAAGGAATTATTTTGCACGCCAATTCACCGGGTGGCAGTCCCGTTCAATCCGCGTATGTGTATGACGAAATTCGCCGCATTAAAAAAGAGCATCCAAACTTACCGATTTTCACCGTAGTCAGCGATATGTGTGCATCGGGCTGTTATTACATTGCGTCGGCAAGCGACAAAATTTTCGTTAATCCCGCCAGTTTGGTCGGTTCGATTGGCGTGTTGATGGATGGTTTTGGCTTTGTCGATGTCATGCAGAAATTGGGCGTAGAACGTCGGTTACTGACTGCCGGTTCACATAAAGCGATGCTCGATCCGTTCACACCGCGCAAAGAAAACGAAACAATTTATATGCAAAGTCTGCTCAATCAAGTGCATCAACAATTTATTACCGCCGTGAAAAATGGACGTGGCACGCGCTTAAAAGAAACACCCGATATGTTTTCTGGTTTAGTGTGGACGGGTGAAGAAGGTGTGAAATTAGGTTTAGTTGATGAATTTGCGACGCAAAATGAGGTGGCTAAAACCTTAATTGGGGCTGAAAACGAAGTGAATTTTACACCGCAAGAACACTTAATGGATAGAATTGCCGGACGATTGGGCGCGTCATTTGGTCAAGCAATGAGTAGTTTTTTGCAGCCCATCGCATTGCGTTAAAAATTGAGAAAAAATGATGGCAAACACAAAAGAAAAAAAAATAGCGTTGGTGAAAATACCGAGTTTCACTCGATTATTGATTGGTGGATTGGCGGCGTATTGGCTCTCAACCATTATGAATCCAGCGTTCGTGGCGATTGCGGTTTTGGTTATTTTGTTAATTCCCGTGCTGACTGTTGATAATATATTTTCGCAGCAATTTAGCCATGCTTACAAACAGCCTGAACAAATTGTGCCGAAAGTCATGAAAAAAAGTGAGTATTTAGCAACGGTTGCCGCTCCGATAAAAGAAGCGGAGCCAAAAATTGAAAGTAAAGTTAATACGCCCGAAGTCGCAAAGAAAAAAGGTAAGTCAAAACGTTAAAACTCCAGTCGTATTCACTCAATTTGTTACCCTATTGCTAAAAATTGAGCTGATTTTTTTCAGCGACTGTTAGATAATGACGCGCAACTTAATAAGAATAACTACAAAAGGTTTTAAGACTCATGCAGAGACAATCCAGTTTCACCCGCGAAGAATTGCTTCAATCCGGTCGAGGCGAATTATACGGGCCAGCAAACGCCCAACTCCCTTTACCCAATATGTTGATGATGGATAGAATCACGCATATTTCTGATGAAGGTGGCACTTTCGGTAAAGGCGAAATCATCGCGGAACTCGATATTACACCCGATTTATGGTTTTTCGATTGCCACTTCAAGGGCGATCCCGTGATGCCAGGTTGTTTAGGTTTAGACGCAATGTGGCAAATCGTGGGTTTTTATCTATGTTGGATGGGCGGTCCTGGAAAAGGTCGGGCGTTAGGCGTGGGCGAAGTAAAATTCACCGGTCAAGTGTTACCCATCAACAAAAAAGTCACTTATCGTGTCAATTTAAAGCGCGTTATTATGCGTAAATTAGTGATGGGCATTGCTGATGCGACGATGGAAGTGGATGGCAAAGTGATTTATGAAGCCACCGATTTGCGCGTCGGCTTATTTACTTCTACAGAAAATTTTTGAGGGCAGCAACAATGAAGCGCGTGGTAGTTACTGGTTTAGGCATTGTCTCTAGCATCGGAAATAATCAACAAGACGTTGTCGAATCGTTGAAATGCGGACGTTCAGGCATCGTTTTTTCTGAAACGTACAAAGAAATGGGCTTGCGTAGTCAAATTGAAGGCGCAATCAAAATTGAATTAGACAATTTAATTGATCGCAAAGTGCGTCGTTTTATGGGCGATGGCGCGGCATTTAATTACGTTGCGATGCAGCAAGCGATTAACGATTCGGGTTTAGAAGACAATGAAATTTCTAATTTTCGCACCGGTTTAGTCATGGGTTCAGGTGGCCCTTCGACGGCAAATGTCGTGGAAGCTGCCGATATTTTGCGTGAAAAAGGCGTGAAACAAGTTGGGCCTTATCGCGTGCCGCGCACCATGTCGAGTACGAATACCGCGTGTTTGGCGACTCCGTTTAAAATCAAAGGCGTGAATTATTCGATTACGTCTGCTTGCGCGACCAGCGCACATTGTATCGGTCACGCCATGGAATTGATTCAAATGGGCAAGCAAGATGTCGTGTTTGCAGGCGGTGGCGAAGAAGTGCATTGGACAATGTCGGTGTTATTCGATGCGATGGGCGCAATGTCTTCAAAATACAACGACGCGCCAACAACCGCTTCACGTCCTTACGATGAAAGCCGTGACGGCTTTGTGATTTCAGGCGGCGGCGGTGTTTTGGTGATTGAAGAACTCGAACACGCCAAAGCCCGTGGCGCGAAAATTTACGCTGAATTGGTTGGTTATGGCGCAACTTCGGACGGTTACGATATGGTGCAACCGTCGGGCGAAGGCGCGGTGCGTTGCATGCAACAAGCAATGGCGACGGTTGATGGAAAAATTGATTACATTAACGCGCATGGAACAAGTACGCCGGTTGGTGATACGAAAGAATTAGGCGCATTGCGTGAAGTTTTTTCGGGCGACAATGTGCCGTGGGTGAGTTCGACAAAATCTTTAACCGGTCACGCATTAGGCGCGGCGGGTGTGAATGAGGCGATTTATTCGTTATTGATGATGCGTGATAATTTTTTGAGTGCGTCAGCAAATATCACGAATTTAGACGCGGGCGCGGCGGGCATTCCCATCGTGCGTGAACGCCAAGATAACATCACGTTGAACACGATTATGTCGAACAGTTTTGGTTTTGGTGGCACGAATGCAACGCTGATTTTCCAACGTTACAACGGTTAATCAATGACAAATCCTTGTAATGTGTGCCATTCGACAGACTTCGATGAACTTTCAAATGTAGGACGCGATGGCGCATTACGAACCGTGATTTGCAAAAATTGCGGTTTGGTTTGGAGCGATCCGTTTCCGATTGATACCGCTGAGTATTATCAAAAAAATTACCGCATTCTGTACAAAGGCACTTACAGCCCGAAAATTAAGCACATTTACCGTGCCGCGAATGTTGCCGTCGAACGCTACAAACGTCTCGAAACGCATTTGGCAAGCAAAAAAAAGGTGCTTGAAATTGGTTCAGGCGGCGGTGAATTTTCATATTTACTGACGAAAAAAGGCTTTGATGTTTCGGCGATTGAACCGAATGAAGGCTACGGCAATTACTCCAAAAAACAATACGGTTTAAATGTTCAAATTGGCTTTGCTCAACATCTGAAATTCGCCGCTGAAACGTTTGATTTCATTACGATGTCGCACGTTTTAGAACACGTTGATAATCCCACCACGATGCTGAAAAAATTGCGAACGTGGTTAAAACCAAATGGTATTTTGGCGTTAGAAGTTCCGAATGTGGAAGCCGTTTGCCAATCGCCTAAAAGCACCTTTCACACCGCGCATTTGTTCAATTTCAATCCTGAAACGTTAGCATTATTGGCTGAAAAAACAGGCTTTTCCGTGGTTCAATCGGCACTTTCTGAAGACGGCGGCAATCTCACATTGATCGCTCAAAAATCTGAAATTGCACACGCACCACTGACAATCGCGGGAAATTATGAAAAAGTGTTTGCGATTGTCAAAAATCACACCGTTTTGAATCATTATTTGTCACCGTTTCCGTATTTGCGTTTAATTGGCAAAGTTGGCAAAATTTTCGATGAGCGAAATGCAACTGCGAAATTCACGGATGCCAAAAACGTTTTAGATTCCTGTTTTAAATAAAATAATTCGCCATCACTATTTTTCAAAGTGCCTGAATAAGGCACTTTTTGTTTCTCACATTTACACCTCAAAAATATGTCCGAAGTTTCCGATTTAACTCAAAAAGAACGTTACGAATTTAACAAAGTCCAAAAGCGTTTGCGCCACACCGTCGGCGACGCGATTGCTGATTTCAACATGATTGAAAACGGCGACAAAATTATGGTGTGTTTATCGGGCGGCAAAGATTCGTACACGTTGCTCGATGTGTTGCTGAATTTGCAGAAAACCGCGCCCGTTGATTTTGAATTATTGGCGGTGAATTTAGACCAAAAACAACCTGGTTTTCCCGAACACGTTTTGCCTGAATACCTTGAAATGATTGGCGTGCCGTATCACGTTATTGAAAAAGACACTTACAGCGTTGTGAAACGGGTGATTCCCGAAGGGCAAACAACGTGCAGTTTGTGTTCACGCTTACGGCGCGGCACGTTGTACGGTTATGCCGAAGCGAATAACGTCACGAAAATTGCGCTTGGACATCACCGTGACGATATTTTAGAAACGTTCTTTTTGAACATTTTTTACGGTGGCAAACTCAAATCGATGCCACCAAAATTACTCAGTGACGACAAGAAAAATATCATCATTCGTCCGTTGGCTTACACGCGCGAAAAAGATATTGAGCGTTTTGCCGCGTTTAAAAATTTCCCGATTATTCCGTGTAATTTGTGCGGATCGCAAGAAAATTTGCAGCGTAAAGCCATGAAAGAAATGCTGAAAACGTGGGACAAACAATTTCCGGGTCGGTTAGAAACGATTTTCACCAGCTTGCAAAACGTCGCACCGTCGCAATTAGCGGATAGAAATTTGTTTGATTTTGTGAATTTATTGCGTGAACCGACCGCAGTTGCCGATAAAGATTTGGATTTGTTAGCGTTGTAAAACATATTCACCGCTGTATTGAGACTGCAAAAACAGTCAGATTCTGCGATAATGCGCCACGAAAGCGCAGTAAATTTTCTTTTATCATTCACATTCAGCGAGTTAAAAATGAATAACAATCAGTGGAAAATTCAACCTTCAATCGTTTTAAATGCCAGTCCAGTCATGCCAGTCATGGTCATTCAGGATTTAGAAAATGCCGTACCGTTGGCAAAAGCGTTAGTGGCTGGTGGAATTCGAGTTTTAGAAATTACCTTACGCACCGCCGTCGCATTAGAAGCGATTCGCCAAATTAGCCAAGAAGTTCCAGAAGCGATTGTCGGCGCAGGAACCATTTTAACGCCTGAACAATTGAAAGCCGCTGAAGAAGCTGGCGCGGTATTTGCGATTAGCCCAGGTTTAACTGCAACGTTATTAGCGGCGGCACAAAAAAGTTCGATTGCGTTAATTCCAGGAATTTCAAGTTTGTCGGAATTGATGCTCGGCATGGAATACGGTTTAGACCATTTCAAATTTTTCCCTGCTGAAAATGCAGGCGGAATTCCGATGTTAAAAGCGATTGCTGGTCCCATTCCACAAGTCACTTTTTGCCCAACGGGTGGTATTTCATTAACGAATTACAACGATTATTTAAAACTTAGCAACGTAGCGTGTGTCGGCGGTTCGTGGCTTGCACCGGCTGATGTGGTGAAAAACAAAGATTGGGCGAAAGTCACCGAATTAGCGCAACAAGCGATTGCTGGTGTGCATCGCTCATAAACATAGAGGTGGGCGCGAATTCATTCGCGCAAATACTCGACAAGCGTGAATGAATTCGCGCCCACATTTGAAAATATAATCGAGAAAAGTCATGACCCAAATACGCACACTCACTTTAGTAGACGAGCATTCACAAACGGTTTGTGAATTACCTGTTTTGAAAGGAACAATCGGGCCTGATGTTATCGATGTTCAAGCGTTGTACAAAAAAACCGGTTTGTTTACTTATGACCCAGGATTTAATTCGACCGCTAGCTGCACGTCTACGATTACTTATATTGACGGCGAAGAAGGCGTTTTATTGTATCGAGGTTTTCCGATTGAGCAGCTTGCCGAACGCTGCACCTTTTTAGAAGTTTGTCATTTATTGCTACACAGCGAATTGCCGGCAGCTGAAGAATTGACAGCATTTGAGCAAAATATCACCATGCACACCATGGTGCATGATCAGTTGACCAACTTTTTTAAAGGGTTTCGTCGTGACGCACACCCGATGGCGATTATGGTGGGTGTGGTGGGCGCATTGTCCGCGTTTTACCATGACGCGCTGGATATTAAATCTAAAAAAGACAGAGATTTAAGCGCGATTCGGTTAATTGCCAAAGTGCCAACGATTGTGGCGATGTGCTACAAATACAGCGTTGGTTTGCCGTTCATGTATCCGAATAATAAACTGAGCTATGTCGCTAATTTCATGCGAATGATGTTTGCGACACCTTGCGAAGATTATGTGCCGAATCCTGTTTTAGTTCAGGCATTGGAACGCATTCTGATTTTGCACGCGGATCATGAACAAAATGCCTCGACTTCAACCGTGCGTTTAGCCGGTTCAAGTGGCGCAAATCCGTATGCGTGTATCACGGCGGGCATTGCGTGTTTATGGGGCGCAGCGCACGGTGGCGCGAACGAAGCCGTTTTGAATATGCTAAAACAAATCGGCGACGTGTCCGAAATTCCAAAATTTATCGCGCGGGCGAAAGATAAAAATGATGCGTTTCGGTTAATGGGTTTTGGACATCGCGTTTATAAAAATTACGATCCACGCGCCAAACTCATGCGGGCGACGTGTTATGAAGTCTTGGAAGAGTTGGGTTTACATGATGATAAATTGTTTAAATTGGCGTTAGAACTGGAACGGCATGCGTTGGAAGATTCCTATTTTATTGAGAAAAAACTTTATCCGAATGTCGATTTTTACTCTGGTATTGTGTTGCACGCTTTGGGCATTCCAGCGAATATGTTTACCGCTATTTTTGCAATGGGACGTTCGATTGGCTGGATTGCTCATTGGGATGAAATGATCGCCGATCCTGAACAACGCATTGGTCGCCCACGTCAATTATACCGTGGTTCTGAGCAACGTAATTTGCCACTTCAACATCGTTAATCTTTTATGACTATGCAAAAAAAAACCGCTCATCAAATCGCTAGCGTTTTAACGGAAGCGTTGCCTTATATTCAACGTTTTAAAAACAAAGTTATCGTGGTGAAATTCGGTGGTAATGCCATGATTGACGAGGCATTGAAACACAGTTTTGCCAGAGATATTGTATTGATGAAATTGGTGGGTTTACATCCGATTGTGATTCACGGCGGGGGGCCTCAAATTGGCGGTATGCTGACGAAATTAGGCAAAACGACTCGTTTTATTGACGGAATGCGTGTCACTGATAGCGAGACGATGCAGGTGGTTGAAATGGTTTTAGGCGGTTTAGTGAATAAAGAAATCGTCCATCTCATCAATCGCCACGGTGGCAAAGCCGTTGGATTGACCGGAAAAGACGGGCATTTCATCCGCGCGAAAAAGATGCCGCTTAAAAAAGAGACTATTGATAGTGTGACCGGCGAATTGATTGATTTAGGTTATGTAGGCGAAGTGAGCGCGATTGATGTCAACGTGTTAGATATGCTCAGTCAAGGCGATTTTATTCCTGTGATTGCGCCGATTGGTGTCGGTGACGATGGGCATTCTTACAACATCAACGCCGATTTAGTCGCGGGGAAAATTGCCGAAGCATTAAACGCTGAAAAACTCATTTTGCTCACTAACACAGCGGGAATCTTGGATAAACAAGGTGAATTATTAACCGGTTTATCCTTATCTGACATTGACGCGCTGATTGAAGATGGAACAATTTCTCAAGGCATGATTCCCAAAACTCGTTGTGCCACCGATGCGTTAAAAGGTGGCGTGACCAGCGTTCACATTATCGATGGACGGGTCGAACACGCTGTTTTATTAGAATTATTTACCGATCAAGGCGTGGGAACGCTTTTGCTAAATCGCTAAACTTCAACATAACTGACCGCCGTACTGAGCCAGCGTTCAATTAACAACGGCACATTTTCAGGTGCGGCGGTCAGTAATGCGTCTCCCCATTTTGGTATCGTTTCAAACAACGCGCCATCCCGTTCTGGATTCACCGTTTTAAAACGCATCTGTCCTTTTTGCCGGGTTCCCAATACTTCCCCCGCGCCACGCAACTCCAAATCCATCTCCGCAATCACAAAGCCATCCGTATTTTCACGCATAATTTTCAAGCGTTCTCGCGCCATTTCGGGCAACGACGAATACAACAATAAACAATAACTTTCGCCTTCGCCGCGCCCAACTCGTCCGCGTAATTGGTGTAATTGCGATAAACCCAGCCGTTCCGGATTTTCAATAATCATCAAACCCGAATTTGGCACATCGACACCGACTTCAATCACTGTCGTGGCGACCAATAAATCAATTTCGTGCAATTTAAACGCCTGCATGACGGCGGCTTTTTCTGCCGCTTTCATGCGCCCATGAACCAACCCAATTCGCACATTCGGCAAGGCTTCCGCCAACATTTGCGCCGTTGTTTCTGCCGCTTCACCTTGCAACACGTCCGATTCTTCAATCAACGTACACACCCAATATGCCTGACGTTTTGTCGCCACCCAATTGTGAATACGAGCAATAATTTCCTCCCGCCGGTTAGCCGATAACACGCGCGTCACCACCGGTTGGCGATTCGGCGGCAATTCATCAATAATCGACACGTCCAAATCGGCATATTGCATCATAGCCAACGTGCGCGGAATTGGGGTCGCCGTCATGACTAATTGGTGCGGATGACTATCGCCGTGTTCACCTTTGTCGCGCAACGCCAATCGTTGATCCACACCAAACCGATGCTGTTCATCGATGATAATCAAACCTAATTTTTTAAACTGCACTTGCTCTTGAAATAGCGCGTGCGTGCCGATAGCGAGCTGAACTTTCCCTTCCGCCAAATCCGCTAAACCTTGGTCGCGTGCCTTGCCTTTTAATTGACCTGTTAAATACAAAATTTGATGTGCGAAAGGTTCCAGCCAACCGCCAAAATTTCGATAATGTTGTTCGGCGAGCAATTCCGTGGGAGCCATCAGCGCGACTTGATAACCGTTGCTGATTGCCAATAACGCGGTCATCGCCGCCACCAATGTTTTCCCAGAACCCACATCGCCTTGCACTAATCGCAACATCGGTTGAGCATGAGTGCAATCCTTGGCAATTTCAGCAATCACGCGCTGTTGTGCGCCAGTCAATTTAAATGGCAACGAATCTAAAAATTCTTTCGCCACCCGTTTATTCGGCAAAAAAATCGGAGCTTTCCACTGTTTCGCGTATTGTCGCGCATGACGTAGCGATAAATAATGCACAATCAATTCTTCGTGCGATAACCGTTGTAACGCTAACAACGGATTGATACCCGCCGTGGGCGTGTGAACTTGTTGTAATGCTGTCAGCAAATCGGGATAACCAAAATGCTTCAATAATTCTTCAGGCAAATAATCAACCAAATCCGGCGCACAAATTCTCAACGCCTGTAAAATCGCTTTTCGCAAAACCTCTTGCTTCAAACCTTTAGTGCTGCGATAAATTGGCGTGAGCGTTTTATCGAGGACAACGCCGTCGTTTTTACCGCGAATTTTATATTTAGGACGCACCATTTCAAGATAAAAACCAACCTTTCCTTCGCACTGAATATTAGTTGCTTTTTTTAACGCGGACGCTTCTCCTGGTTTGAAGTTGAGCAAGCGAACTCCTAAACGCCCGGTGCCATCATTAACGTAAAAAGATAATGTATTGCCTGTTGATGGAATAACTAGATTTTCAATTTTTCCAAAAACCAGAGCCGTCTGTTCAGTCTCCAACAAATTTATCGGTGTTAACTGCGTACTTTGTGCGTAGCGCGTCGGCAAATATAGCAGCAAATCGCCCAACGTCATCAGTCGCAAATTCTTGAATTGCTGAGTACGTTCTTCGTTATATCCTAAACAACTGACCGGCAGCGCAAGCGCATTGACCGTAATTTCAGTCACTTTTTTATGCGTATTCTTGCAATGGTAATTCCATAATGCCATCCATTTCAACGGCGACTTCTTTGGGTAAAGCCGCTACGCCAATCGCTGCCCGCGCCGGATACGGTTCATCAAAATAATTGCCCATAATTTCATTCACAATCGGGAAGTGCGCCAAATCGGTTAAAAATACGTTTAATTTTACAATGTCATTTAAATCGCCACCGGCAGCGTGTGCGACAGCTTGTAAATTTTCAAAAACTTGGGTGATTTGCGCGTTAATATCGCCTTTAACCAACGTCATCGTGTCAGGAATCAGTGGAATTTGACCCGATAAATAAACCGTACGACCGACTTTCACTGCTTGTGAATAAGTGCCAATCGCTTGCGGTGCAAGGTGTGTGTGAATAATGTGCTTTGTCATAATCAATTTTCCTGAGAGTAATAAAAAATTTTGTTTTTACTGCGCTGCTTTGAATAATCGCTGAAACGCCGTGAATAATTTTGCCATATACGCGGGTTTATAGGGAAATAAATCTACACAATCAATTGCATGAACAATCATGCAACTATCAATTTCAAAAATCAGTAATTTGCCGTCTGGGGTTTCGCTGCAATCAATTCCAACATAATCCAAACCTGTGCGTTTATAAATCGTTTTGAACGCGGCGGCGTGTTTTTTGGCAAATGTCGCTGCGAAATCGTGCATCGCTTGCGCTTCTTCGGCACGTTTTGCCGCGTCTTCCGCCATGCCTGCGTTTAAATAATGAATCATCCAATGGTCAGAAATTGCCAAATGCGCCAAAAATGGTTGCCCTGAAATGAGCATCACGCGATATTTGCGAAACACCCCGTCCGCATTCCGATAATCGACAAATCGCGCCACGAAAAAGTCGTTGAAATTTTGCCGTTCGACATAATCATTCAACGCCGTTTGCGATTCGATTTTTTCTAAATCATGACCCGCGTGCGAATCAACGGGGCGAATAATTAACGGATAATCAAAAATTTCTGGCTTGAGATTTTCAACCGTATAACGCACCGTTTCTGGCATCACAATTCCCGCCGCATTCGCTAATAATTGACATGCTGCATCACGCGACATATTGGCAATGTGTTCAGGCTTGTTCAAAACAGGTTTCGCCCACGATTTTAAAATAGGTTCGAGCTGTTTTAACAACGGCAAATTTTCTTCTGATTCCGCAATTGCTACAAATAACACGTCGTGTTCGGGCAAATCAAATTTCCCCGATTCTAGCAAGACATAAAATTGTGTGAGCGCAATATCCGAATTTTCAAGTAAAAATTCAATCGGCGTATTTGCCATCAAATCGCCCGCACTCATTAACGCCAACACGCGCAACGTCGTTTGTGAATGGTTCGGCAAAATATAAGTACGTTGTAATTCAATGGCTTCTGCTTGAAATTGCAATGCTAAATCTGGATTACCACGCAATTGTAAAACCGTCGCTAAATCCATCAACGCATTCGCATCGTGTGGATTTTCAACCGTTTTGTCGATTAACATTTGCCCTAACGCAGCAAGATCAACATTCGCGTGCGCTAATCGCATCAATTCAACCAAACCAATAAAAGGTTTCGCCGTCAGAGCGTTTAAATCTAAAGTGGATTTCATAAATTGTTGTTCAAAGTTAAGGCGTTACCGAATTTCAAAACGGCTGCCAGCAAAATATCCATATCATTTTTAGTTGTGCGGTGATTCACAATCGCGGCACGAATCGCCACGTTTCCATTCAATGTTGTCGAAGAAGGTGCGGCAATTCCTGATTCTTGTAACGTAATCACCAATTCAGTATTCACGCGGTTTGCGTCGTCACAACGATACCGAAAACAGACGATATTTAACGCGACCGGCGCGAGCAATTCTAATTCAGACGTAGCTTCAATTTGGCATTTTAGATATTGCGCCAATTCGCAAGTGTGCGCGACGACTCGCCCGAGTTTTTCGTTTCCGTAAACGCTCAACGTAAACCACGTTTTTAACGCCCGAAAACCACGCGATAAATCTAAACCAAAATCACACGCCCACGGCGAATTTGCCGACAAACCCCGTTCTTGTCGCTGCAAATACGCGGCGGGGGACGCAAACGTTTTTTGATGAATGTCGCCATCTCGAACCAACACAAAACCCGCATCGTAAGGAACTTGTCCCCATTTGTGAAAATCAAACGCAATCGAATCGGCTAATTCAATTCCCGCCAAACGTGGCGCGAGTTGGGGCGCAAGCATTGCCAGCGCACCCAATGCGCCGTCAATATGAAACCAAACGTTTTCACGTTGACACACCGCCGCGATTTTTTGTAAATCATCCATCGCACCAACGTCCACCGTTCCAACCGTTGCGACCACTAAAAATGGCGTTTTGCCCGCTTGTTTATCGGCAATAATCGCTTGTTCCAACGCAAAAACGTCTATTTCATAATTCGCATTGACGGGAATTTTTCGCAAAGCGTTAATGCCAATACCAGAAATATCCAAAGATTGCGCGACGCTGATGTGAGCCGCAGTTGAGGTGTAAGCCGTTAAAGCAAATTCCCCCAATCCGCCTTCAAAAATTGGGGCTTTTTTAAATCGCGCACATAAACAACCAATCAAATTCGCCATCGATGTTCCCGTGACAAATACGCCGCTTGCCGTTTCGGGAAAACCAAATAAATCGCGCACCCAACGCATGACTTGGCGTTCGATTTCAATCGGAGCTTGATTGCGTCCGCCTAAATTGGCATTCAAACCCGCCGCCAACATTTCGGCAATCATGCCAACGGGCGTGCCGCCGCCATGAACCCAACCCATAAAACGAGGATGTGCGTTCCCGACCGCATAAGGCAGAATGTCGCGCATAAATTCGGCGTGGGCTTCGGCTAACGTTTTTTCCGTCAATGGCGAACTCAAATGTTCTTTCACGTCGGCTGGCATCGGTTGCCACACGTCGCGCGAACTCACATTTTCAGTGTAATCCAACATATCATCGAGCATTTTGTGCGCTTGAACGCGAAACGCCGTCCAATCCGCTGGATCCAACGATTTTCCAACGGTTTCAAACATCGTCGCGCCATTGGTAATAAGGTTCACGCGCCAAATTATTATTGTAATAACGCACGTCTTGCGTGACTTCCGCGCCAATCCAATCGGGTTTTACAAACGATTCGCCCACCGCGTCTAATTCAATCTCAGCGACAATCAAACCGGCATTTTCACCGTCGAATTCGTCAATTTCCCACAAATGATTTTCGTGTTTGACGTGGTGGCGCGTTTTTTCAATCACAGGTTTCAGACACAAATCATTCAAAATTTCATGCGCGTCGGCTAACGGAATTTCATATTCATATTCGCTGCGTTGCGTGCCAATCGTCGCGCTTTTGATATTGAGCCACGCTTGGCTGTCGCTGATTCGCACGCGAATGGAGCTGGTGGCTTGCGAACTCAAATAACCTTGTTTATAAATGACCGAATGGCTGACGTGTTCGCGCCACTCGTCGTTAGCGAGTAAAAATTTGTGTTCGATTTCTTGTGCCATTTTGTAACCTTAACCTGAATGGCTGCCGTCGCAATACGGCGCGTTGCCCGTTTTTCCACACGCGCATAGATAAACTGTTTGGGTTTCTTCGGGGACAAATTTCAACGAGCGTTTTTCGGTGTCGGCGGTTTTATGCGTGCCGTCGCAAATTGGCATCGTGCCGCTCAAGCCACAACTGCACCAGCTGTAGGTTTCGCCAGCTTGAACATTGATGGGCATGGGTGCGTTATATTTTTCAGTCATTTCGATTTTTCCAGTGTTTCATAAAGTGAGCGTGAATTATAAGTCAATTCTTTATTTAATTGGCTGTCGATGTTAAAGTTATTCCGTAGTTAATCACTTGGTATTTATTTTTTAGGAGATTTTTATGGCTTTTGAACTTCCCGCTTTACCGTACGCAAAAGACGCACTCGCGCCACATATTTCAGCTGAAACGTTGGAATTTCATCACGGCAAACATCATCAAACTTACGTTACGAATTTAAATAATTTAGTGCCAAACACTGAATTTGCGGATTTGTCGCTTGAAGAAATCGTCGTGAAATCAACCGGTGGCATTTTTAACAATGCCGCGCAAGTTTGGAATCACACGTTTTACTGGAACAGTTTAGCTCCAAATGCTGGCGGCGAACCGACTGGCGAATTAGCGGCGGCGATTAACGCCACATTTGGTTCTTTTGCGACATTCAAAGAAGAGTTCGCCAAAACCGCTATCACCACTTTTGGTTCTGGTTGGGCGTGGTTGGTAAAAAATGCAGACGGTAGTTTGGCGTTAGTTAGCACTAGTAACGCCGGTTGCCCGTTGACGACTGGACAAACACCGTTGTTGACCTGTGACGTTTGGGAACACGCTTATTATGTGGATTACCGCAATGCGCGTCCTGCGTATTTGGAAGCATTTTGGGCATTAGTGAACTGGGATTTTGCCGCGAAAAATTTTGCTGCGTAATTTTTAAGTTCATTTTCGACCCCATAAAAACGCCCAACTTTCTTTCAAAAGTCGGGCGTTTTTTGTACATTCAAAATTTTAAATTTCGTCGCATTGAATGTCTTTTAGCAAACCTAAATGTTTTACGTCGATTTCGATAAGCAACTCGGTATCACCAAATTCATCAAGACTCTCTTCGAGAATGTTGGCGCAGGCAAACAATTTTGCCCGAATTCCGCCTTCTTTGGGTGATAAATAACAGCGGCGACGCACTTTGGTATTCGCGAATTTTTCGACCAAAACCTCAAGTAATAATTCAATTCCCGCACCTGTGACCGCTGATAACCACACCCGAATGGCATTACCTTCTTCGTCTCGATCAATATGTGGCGCGACGTTTTCCAGCAAATCGATTTTGTTAAAAATTTCTAAACGTGGAATGTCTGCCGCGCCAATTTCTTTCAATACCAAATCGACTTGGTGCATCAAATCTGCACGGTCTTCGGCGTGAGCGTCAACAACGTGCAACAATAATTCCGCTTCGCAGGCTTCTTGCAACGTCGATTTAAATGCCGCCACTAATTCGTGCGGCAATTGCCGAATAAAACCAACCGTATCCGCAAAAACCACTTCATTATTATTTGGCAACGGACAACGACGCAGCGTCGGGTCGAGCGTGGCAAATAATTGATCCGCCGCATAAATGTCCGAACCCGTCAGCGTGTTGAACAGCGTCGATTTTCCCGCGTTGGTGTAACCCACCAGCGAAATGGTCGGTGTTTCACTTTTTTTACGCTGACTGCGACCTTGATGACGTTGTTTATCAACTTTATCCAGTCGCTGCTGAATTTGTTTCAAACGCACAGCGAGCAATCGGCGATCCGTTTCCAACTGCGTTTCACCCGGCCCGCGCATGCCGATTCCGCCTTTTTGACGTTCCAAATGCGTCCAACCGCGCACCAATCGTGTCGATAAATGTTTCAATTGCGCCAATTCAACCTGCAATTTTCCTTCAAACGATTGCGCTCGTTGCGCGAAAATATCCAGAATCAAACCATTTCTATCGACGACGCGAACGCCCAAAAAACCTTCCAAATTGCGTTCCTGACTCGGCGAAAGCGCGTGATTAAACAACACCACATCCGCCTCGAACATTTGGATAGCAATTTTTAATTCGTCGAGTTTTCCGCTGCCAATAAAATATTTAGAATCTGGACGTTGCCGCCCGCCGGTCAGCACATGAACGGGTTCTGTGCCGGCAGATTTCGCTAACTCTTTGAGTTCTGGCAAATTTTCTTGCCCGCGATGAAACGTAATGTGAACTAAAATCGCACGTTCGCCCGCGTCAGGACGTTCTGAAACTAAATCTTGCATCATAATTTAATCGTCGCTGTCATCAACGTCGCCTCCTAAACGCACCATTTTACTCGGCACAATGGTTGAAATCGCGTGTTTATAAACCATTTGACTAACCGTATTTTTCAACATGATGACGTATTGATCGAACGAATCAATTTTGCCTTGCAATTTAATCCCGTTCACTAAAAAAATCGACACCGGCGTATGCTCTTTTCTAAGAATATTTAGAAAGTTATCTTGTAAATTTTGACTTTTGGACATCCGTTTTCTCCTGATTATTAGATTGGTTTTTCTTATTTTTATTGCGCCAAAATCGGCACGGAATAGCGTTTCTCAACGACTCACGCAATTATACGACATTTAATTTTGTATCGTACGAGCTTGCGAATAAAGTGTTGCGGCAATAACCGCAACGGGCGCAATGACAATGTTAATTAGTGGAATAGATAAGCCCAACGTCACCAAACCGCCGAAACTCAACGCACTGAAGCGCATTTTTTTTAATTGTTCTTTTTGTTGTGGAAATAACACGCCGCGATTTTCTTGTGGAAAGGCGAAATACTCCAACGCCACGCACCACGCGCTAAATAATAACCATAAAATCGGCGCAATTAAATTCACGACCGGAATTAAAAACAACAGTAACAACGGCAACGTGCGCGTCAACGAATAACTCAAACGTTTTAATTCGGCTTGCCAAACCTGTAACGCGCTGGGTTCGTACGTTGCCAAAGTGGGCGCGTGAATCACCACCAATGTTTTTGCGGCTAATTTCGCGTAAAACGGCGCGGCAATCAGATTCGCCAACAACGAAAACGTGAAAAAACCAATCACGCAAAAACTGGTAAAAAATAATGGATAAATCAGCCATTTCAACAAAAATAACCAAGGTGGAATCATTTGCTCGACCAAATTATCCAAATACAAAAAGCCCAAGACCAACGCGACACTGTACAAAATGAGATTGATGGCGAGCGGCATTAAAATAAACGGACGCAACGCGGGAGTCGTCAATAATTTCAGCCCTTTCCACAAATACGAAACCGCGTTAATCATAATTGTAAACTCCGAATGCCTTGCGCGTGTTCGGCTGGATTTAAAACCACGCCCGCTTCGGTGACAATTGCGCTAATTAACGCGGCAGGCGTTACGTCAAAAACGGGATTCCACGCGCTGACTAATGAATTCGGCGTGTCGTAACAAGCGGGCAATAATTCGCGCGGACTACGGCATTCAATTTCGATGTTATCGCCATTTTCCAATGACCAATCAATCGTCGAAATAGGCGCAACCACCATGAATTTTACGCCGTGTTGTTTCGCCAATGTCGCCAACGAATAAGTGCCAATTTTATTCGCCGTATCGCCATTTGCCGCAATTCTATCTGCGCCGACAATAATCCAATCGATTGCGCCAGATTTCATCAGCCACGCCGCCGCAGAATCCGCAATCAGCGTTGAGGGAATGCCATCTTGTGCCAATTCCCAAACGGTTAACCGTGCGCCTTGCAACCACGGACGAGTTTCATCGGCGTACACGTTTAAATGTTGATTTTGCGCGACGGCACTACGAATCACGCCCAATGCGGTGCCATAACCGCCCGTTGCTAAACTGCCGGTATTGCAATGCGTCAACACGCCTTTTGCACCGACTAATAACGCCGCACCGAAATCGCTCATCGTGTGATTGGCGGCTAAATCGTCCGCGTGAATTTTTATCGCGCACGCTGTAACGGCGGTTAAAACATCGTCGTGCGTGTTCGCGAGAACGGCTTTCATTTTGTCCAACGCCCAAAATAAATTCACGGCGGTCGGACGTGATTGCGCGAGTGTTTCAATATCCGTCGCCACGGCATTTTGCCAATTTTCCGACTGAGAATAATGCTGCTGCACCGATAAAACCACGCCGTAAGCGGCTGCAATACCAATTGCTGGCGCACCGCGTACCCGCATCGAAATAATGGCTTCTGCTACGCCGGCGGCATCGTGGTAATTATCGTAATGCGTTTGTTCGGGCAGTTTTCGTTGATCCAAAACACCGATACTGTTGCCTGTCCAAATGAGAGCCTGTGCGATTGAAAGTGTCATAATTTAAAGATTCATAAAGTTTTAGTTGAAGTGACGCTTAGTTTAATCGAAAGTTATTACGAATAAGCGGATTTTTGTTTTGAAGCGATGGCGTTTCATGTTTACGAATTACGTCGAATTATGCTTTTATTCGCGCGTTAGCTTGTATAATTCGCGGCTTAATTATTTCAAACCCTATTTCAAAAAGAGTAATCAGAGACTGTTATGGCATTATATTGTGGAATTGTAGGCTTACCGAACGTTGGAAAATCGACTTTATTTAACGCACTGACCAAAGCGAAAATTGCGGCAGAAAATTATCCATTTTGCACCATTGATCCGAATGTGGGCGTGGTACCGGTACCGGATAAACGGCTAGATGCGTTGTCGGTCATTGTCAATCCTGAGCGCGTTCTGCCAACGACGATTGAATTTGTGGATATTGCGGGTTTGGTTGCGGGCGCGTCAAAAGGTGAAGGATTGGGCAATAAATTTTTAGCCAATATCCGTGAAAATGACGCGATTGCTCACGTCGTGCGCTGTTTCCAAGACGATAATGTGGTGCATGTTGCGGGAAAAATCGATCCATTATCAGATATTGAAGTGATTAACACCGAATTAGCGTTAGCGGATATGGCTTCAGTTGAAAAAGCGTTAATCAAATCGTCTAAAATCGCGCGAACCGGCAATAAAGAAGAGCAAATTAAAAAAAGCGTTTTGGAGCGTATTTTTGCTCAATTAGACGCGGGTGAACCAGCGCGAACATTGAATTTAGACGACGACGAAAAAGCGATGATTAAAGATTTGTGCTTAATTACGTTAAAACCGACGATGTATATTGCGAACGTTCAAGACGATGGCTTTGAAAATAATCCGTTGCTGGATAAAGTTCGGGCATTTGCGGCAAAAGAAGGCGCACAAGTGGTGCCAATTTGTGCGGCTATTGAAGCTGAAATTTCGCAGTTGGACGACGACGAAAAGAAAGAGTTTTTGGATGATTTAGGCTTGGAAGAAGCCGGTTTGGATCGCGTCGTGCGGGCTGGATACGAATTACTTCAATTGGCGACGTATTTTACAGCGGGTGTGAAAGAAGTTCGCGCGTGGACAATTCCCGTTGGCGCAACTGCGCCACAAGCCGCTGGCGTTATTCACAGTGATTTTGAACGAGGATTTATTCGTGCAGAAGTGATTTCATACAATGATTTTATTACTTACAAGGGCGAACAAGGCGCAAAAGATGCGGGGAAATGGCGATTGGAAGGTAAAGATTACATTGTAAAAGACGGTGATGTGGTGCATTTTAGGTTCAATGTTTGACAATATCGACGCGAATCCCTATAATTTGCGGACTTTAAGGCGATGTAGCTCAGTTGGTTAGAGCGTGGGATTCATAACCCCAAGGTCGGTGGTTCGACCCCACCCATCGCCACCAAATACTTCAAGCCCTGCGGCGGTTTTCGTCAGCAGGGCTTTTTTGTGCGTGCCGTAAAAATGTATCAGGCTTGTTTTTGTATTTTTTGAATAGTCACCACACATTCCCCCGTTTCGATTGAACGCTGACGTTGCTGACGCTGAACGAGTAAATCTGCCAACGTAATATCGGTTAAATAACCATGAATATGTTCGCTCAATCCTGTCCACAAGTCATGCGTTAAACACATACTTTCGTGCTGGCAATTCGCTTCACCACCGCATTTAGTCGAATCAATGGGTTCATTTACCGCTTCAATAATGGCAGCAACAGTGACTTGTTCGGGGAATTGACGTAATTGATAGCCACCACCGGGCCCGCGTACGCCGAGTACAATATCCGCTTTACGCAATCGTGCAAAAAGCTGTTCTAAATACGACAAAGAAATAGTTTGGCGCGTTGCAATTTCTGTGAGCGTGACGGGGTTTTCTTGACTGTAAAATGCCAAGTCCAGCATCGCTGTTACTGCATAGCGACCTTTAGTAGTTAAACGCACGGTGAATCCTGTTGGTTTTAGAATATAAAAAAGTGGTTGAACTATACTTAACCTAGCAAAATAGTCAACTATTGGGCAACCAGAACAAGCTATCGCTTCAAATCAGTGCGGTTTGCATGTCAAAAATATCGCCAAACACTTGGTGATTTTTTTTAAATTCAGCAAAAATAACAGGGTCAAAATGTTGTGGCTGAGTGCGTCCATCACCGCTTGTAATGATTTCCATTGTTTTTGAATGATTGAAAGCAGGCTTGTAAGGTCGCTTACTTCGCAGCGCGTCATAAATATCACAGATATTCATAATACGCGCGGACAATGGAATCTCTTCGCCTTTTTTGCCACTAGGGTAACCGCTACCGTCCCATCTTTCATGATGATTCAGCGCAATTTCTGCCCCCATTTTAAGATAAGGTGAATTACTGTTGCCAAGAATTTTTGCCCCCATTGCAGCGTGTTGTTGCATTATTAGCCATTCGTGCGGTTCAAAACTGCCTGGTTTGAGTAAAATATGGTCAGGAATACCGATTTTGCCAATATCGTGCATTGCGCTAGCAAAAAAAATCTTATCGATAAATTCTTCATCCAGTCCGAGCATTTTGGCGAATTCACGGCTGTAATAGCTAATACGCTGCACATGATCGCCCGTTTCTTCGTCTTTATATTCCGCTGCTCGTGTCATGGTGAAAATGGTTTCAATATAACTGTCACGCAAATCAGAGGTTTTTTCACTAACTCGTTTTTCTAACGTTTTATTGTAATTTTTCAGTGTCTTTTGCAGCACGCGCACTTCCAAAAAATTGTGAACCCGTGCCAATACTTCCGCCATTTCAAACGGTTTGCCAATAAAATCCTTAGCTCCCATTTTGAATGCGCGTAACTTGTGATTCGGTTGCGCTGTAATCACAATCACCGGAGGATAGGTGTCCACTTCCATTTCTTTTAGTTTTTCCATGACGTGAAAACCATCCATAACTGGCATTTGAAGATCGAGCAAAATCAAGTCATAGTCATTCTTTTGGTGAAGTTCGCAGACTTCGCATGAATTTATCGTGGAAGTAACGTGCTGATAACCCCCTCGACACAATAGCCGCTCAAGCAAGGTAACATTAACTTCGTGATCGTCAACAATCAGTATTTTGCAGTCAAAAATGTTAGGCAAATTTAGTGGAAGCATCGTCTTTTAACCGTTATTTTTTTCGGAAAATGCCAATGTTTCATCCAATGCGGAGATGAATTCATTAACTTTAATGGGTTTAGTGATGTAGCGAAAAAATCCAGCATCCAGACCTTTTTTAATATCACGCGGCATGGCATTAGCACTAAAAGCAATAACGGGAATGTGTGACGTTAGCTCGTCGGTACGCAGCATTTTCAAGGCTTCAAAACCGTTAATAATTGGCATGTTGATGTCCATAAGAATGGCATCTGGTTGAGAAAGCCGCGCTGTTTCGATGCCAACAGTCGCATCAACTTCACACAGCAAACTTACACCAGGATGACGGGCAATGATTCGTTCAATGAGTTTCAAATTCACCGGATTATCATCGATGTATAAAACAGTATGCTGACCTGCTTCGTGATATACCGGCGGCTTTTCCAATGGCGTAACACTGCCTTCGATAGTAACGTGTGGTGCCGTAGCAGAAATGAGTTCAAACCAGAACACACTTCCCACGCCAGTGGTACTTTCCACCCCCATTACGCCGCCCATCAATTCGACCAGTCGTTTGACCACCACAAGACCAATGCCAGTGCCTTCAACTCCGCTCGTTTCACGACCAAGCCGATTGAACGGTTGAAAAAGTTGGGCAACCTTTTCCGATGACAAACCCATACCCGTATCAGTCACACTAATGCGTGTGCGTTCCTTGCTGTGTACGCCATAACTGACCACAATCATTCCATTAGGTCGATTGTATTTAATAGCATTGGACAATAAATTGATAATAACTTGCTTCAACCGCGTGCTATCAGCGCGAATAAAACAAGGCGCGTGAAATGCGGGAAAAGTCAGTTGAATACCGTGTTGCTGCGCCTGCGGTTCCATCATACCTTGACACTCTTGCATCACATCTCCCAGCGACACCGTTTCTTCAGACATCGACATTTGTCGCGATTCGACTTTTGCGAGATCCAAAATTTCATTGATTAACGTTAACAAATGCCAGCCAGCCCGAAGAATCTGCGCGATACTTTCCATTTGAGCTGCTGACGGCGATGGCAGTTCAGTTTCCATCAATTGCGCGAAACCAAGAATTGCCGTCAGTGGATTCCGTAATTCATGACTCATACTCGATAAAAACTCGGATTTAGCGAGATTGGCTTTTTCTGCCACCAGCATTGCATTTTCCAATTCAACATTCTTTTCTTGCAATACTTGATCAATCAATTTGCGTTCAGTTATATCCCGTGCCGCCGCGAATACGCCTTGCAACTTTCTGTTTCGATCATAAAAAGTAGTCGCGTTATAAGAAACCACCGTTTCTTTTCCATCAATAGCCCGCGCCGTAAGTTCGTAATTGGTCACTTTTTTATTCGTTAACACCAATTTAATACTGGCTTCGGCTTGATCTGGATTGGTGAAATAATTATTGAACGGCGCACCGATTAGTTCGTCGCGTGTGCAACCAGTGAGAATTTCCATCTGCTTATTAACGTCAGTAATAATGCCCGATGGATCCGTGGTAATCAGCGCGTCAATGTTGGCTTCAAAGAGTGAGCGCGTGTAAAACTGATGGTCGCGCAAACGTTGGGCGAGAACTTTTTGTTCGGCTTCAATTTCTTTTCGGGCGGTGTTGTCTGTGCCAATCAACAAATAGCCAATAATTACGTCATCGGTATCGCGCAACGCGGTCACGGACACCACGGCGGGGAAACGACTGCCGTCTTTGCGAATGTAGGTCAATTCGTAAATATCTTCAATACCGCGTGACGCTTTAAACACCAATGCTTCAAATCCAGGCGTAATCGGCGTGCCGAGTTCGTCACTCAAGGCTTGAGCGCGAGCAATGACTTCTTGTGGATCAGAAATATCAGCGGGAGTAATTTTGTTCATCACATCGTCGGCGGTGTAACCGAGCATACGCTCT
>CAIQDI010000031.1 GCA_903870545.1 uncultured Pseudomonadota bacterium | reverse complement strand
TAGCCTAAATTTAAAGGCTTTTCGTATCGTTTTATTCATCTGTGTAGTTTAACTTAAAAGCGGGGCTGCGCCGAATATGCCGCTACATCCCCGACCTGAAGAGACGGGGTTTTGCGGCATTTTTGATAAATGCGAATGCCGCCGCCAAAAGTGAATTTCAGTTCAAACAAATTCGGTGCAAGTAATTTGTGCTTGCCAAAATTTCCTTCGCTCACGCGATTAAGCCGAAGCAGTAATCTATTTCGCGTCACAGGGTCTTTGAGTTCTTCAATCCAAGCGTCAAACGACGTAGATTTTTTAATTTCGTATTTCATGAATCAATTGTATTTTAAAAGAAACAAAAATGAAATGAAAAACCACATTTTGTAAATCAGACCACAACAAAAAACCGCCTCCTCGATGGCTCAAGAAGGCGGTTTTTGGTGGTTTAACGTGGTTGTGAAAACTTACAAGCTGAAATCACCTATAACTGGTAGGTGATTGCCGCCGGGTAGCCCAACCACTTGAATTTCAAAATCAACACCGCCGCCATTAACATCACCTTGCAACAAAACGATCGCACTACCATTATTAATGCCACCCACGCTAATTACCGAATAGCGCAACTCTCCAGCCACACCTGAAAATGCTGCATTGCCAATCCAATGGAAGACATCATTAGTGCCAGCGATGTTAGTTGTTATTGCGTCAATCCCAGATAAATCAATTTTGTCTGAGCTTCCAAAATCTAAAATGGTGTCTCTTACTGCGGGAGTGGCAATTCCTTTGCCGCTATCTGTAGCACTGGTGAATTTAAATACATCCGCGCCACCCCCGCCCCTTAATTGATCACCACCCAAACCACCAATTAACGTGTCATCACCCAGACCACCATCCAAACTGTCATTACCCGCTTTC
Organism: uncultured Pseudomonadota bacterium; assembly: GCA_903870545.1. GTDB lineage: Bacteria > Pseudomonadota > Gammaproteobacteria > Methylococcales > Methylomonadaceae > UBA10906. Next base: position 133,372 of record CAIQDI010000031.1, on the reverse strand, counting down.
CCATTCAGAATATTTTTTCCTGTATTTCCAGTGAGAGTATTTGGTAAGGTATTTCCAACACCATCATCGTTTGGAGATGTATCAGATAAACTACCAGTGGTTTCAGCTCCGCCCGTTAGCGTCAAGTTTTCTACATAAGCAGGAAGCGTGTAATCTATTGTGGAATACACAGTGTCATTACCCTGAGCATTGGATTCATTAACCACATCACCAGAGTTATCGACGTAGTAAGTGTCACTACCATAACCACCACTCATCACATCGGAGCCACCAGCACCGTTAAGTACATTATTATGACCCACTCCAGTATTATCGGAACCACCGTTACCGTTCAACGTGTTGTCGGCACTGTTTCCCGTGGCTTTCAGTGCCGAATCTGTCAAAGTCAATACTTCAACATTCGTTGGCAAAACCAAATCAATCGAGCTTAGAATTGTATCTTTCCCGTCACTGAGACCATTTAACTCAACAACGCTATCACCAGCACTGTCAACGGTATAAGTATCATCGCCACTGCCACCAGTCATGGTATCTGAACCACCGCCACCTACGAACACATTATTAGAATTATTACCTATCAATTTATTACTGAAAGTGTTGCCTGTGGCACTTATCGCACTACCCGTTAAGGTAAGATCTTCTACTTGATTCGTCACATCCGCAGCACCCTTTTCTGGTAATGTGAAATTTACGCTCGATTTAACTAAGTCACGTTCGCCTACACTACCGCCCGTTTCGTCAACAGTGACATCCACATGATCCACAATATAAGTATCGGCACCACCTTTGCCAGATAGAGTGTCTGTGCCAGCAGTACCGCCATTCAAGATATTTGCGGCACTGTTACCAGTGATAGAATTGTTACCCGTGTTACCCGTGCCGTTGATAGCAGCAGCTCCGAGCAATGTTAAGTTTTCAACATTAGCACTCAATGTAAATGTCGCCGTTGACTCAACTCTGTCATTTCCTTCACCTACAGACTCGACCACTTTATCGCTCGTGCTATCTACGATATAAACATCGTCGCCATTCCCTCCCTGCAAACTATCGACTCCGAAACTGCCATCTAACGTGTCATTGCCATCACCGCCAATCAGCGTGTTGGCTGAAACATTGCCAATCGCGGTTAATCCAGACCCAGCCCCCGTCGGTTCCTTCAACGTTAATTTTTCAACATTCGACGGCAACATGTAGTTGGTTAAAGCCCAAACAGTATCGCTGCCTGATGACACAGCTTCAGTAATCACGTCGCCCGTCTGACCAATGTTAGTTGAATCGACAATATAAATGTCATCGCCTGTTCCGCCAATTAGCGCATCATTCCCCGCGCCACCGTCTAAAGTGTTGTTGCCACTGTTGCCAGTCAAGCTATCGTTGTGCGGACTTCCGATTAAACTCTTAATGTTTCTCAATATATCCGTACCATGCCCCGTAACTTGTGGGGCAGTGGTCGCCAGACTGACGGTAACATCTTGTGACGAATGGGCATAACTTGCCGCCGCCGTAGATGATATCGACTGTAATGTCTCGACGGTAGTACTATTAGCCGTACTGACCAACAATTCTCCAGCAGGAAAAAGCGAAACAAAAACATCAAACGGTGCGGATGCCGTTTGAGGTGCAGTAGAGCCACCCGCAAATGTTCCCGCCAGAGTTCCCGTCAAATCCACAACATGATTACCGTATGCGGCTAAAGTCGGTGCTGTCACCACGATATTTTTGCTAGTATCCAACGTCATCCAACCACTCAATGTTGTCACATCCGTTGAACCATCACGTTTTGCCGTGAAGGTAATTTGACTGGGGCTGTGATTAGAATCGATGAAATGAGTTTGCGCCTCGCTATCCGTCAAACTACCACCCACCACGACCAATTGATCAACTAATTTAGCAGGTTCAACATACGGCAATTCATCGGTACCGTTAATAGTTAATGCCAACTGATGCGTTGTTGATGCGCCAAACGAATCGGTGATGCCGATGTCGTAAGTCAACGTAAGCGACTCACCGAGTTTTAAATCCTTGAAGTATTCCGCGCCTGAATCAAAACCCCACCCTATTTCATTGCCATTATTAACCGTCGCCAACAACATGCTTTCTAATGCTGGAACATTGACCTCAAAAGTTGAACCACTTGTTAAACTTGGAGTCTCAATCAAAACGACAGTGGTAGTTACATCTCGACCAGTGTCAACAACAGCAATTGTACCGCTTGTTGACAGTGTTGAATCTGTTTCAAAGATGGGGGACGCGGCGGCAGTAGTAGGAGTTGTGGTGCTAGGCGGATGATTACCACCAGGATCCGTTATCAGTTGAAATGGCATACTGGCAGAAGTTAGACTATCGAGGTGACCATCTTCATCAGTGTAACTTACCTTAACTGAGTAGTTCCCGTCAGCAGTTATTGTGTGTGTAAAAGTAGCAGCACCACCAGAAATAACAGTTTCACCATTTTTCCATTCATAACTTGTTATTTGATCACTAGTTACACTGCCGTTAGTAGCTACGTTATCTACATCGCTTATCGAACTGTAGTCAGCTGTTAAAGTAGTGCCAGCACCACCAGATTGATCGATTCCGACCTCGCACGTTGGGTCTGGATAATCATCTACCTGAATAACACTGCCTGTAAAATTTTCAGTAAATGCTTGATCCCCTGACGAATCGGTTGCCGTAATGATTAAGTTGACAGCACCATTAAAGTTAGCAGGAGGGGTCAGATTCACGGGGAGGTTTGAGCCATTGAAATCAACACTAGTAGTAGGAGTCAAAGAGTCCACATTCAATCGCCATGTGGTGGGAACTGTCTCATCTTGTACCCATTCGGCAGTACCACCTGTTTTTCCAGCCACACTTGCGTCCAAAGGCACATTCTCAATGATAATAAAATTCGCGGCGTTACCATTGATCTTATAATCCCTAGGAATCTGAGGAGGAATTTGCGTAAAACCGATACTCGTGGAAATAGTGTAGGGGTTAGGCGGTGTACCAGTAGTCCCAGGCGCAGCAGCACCATCTTCATACGCGGTAAAATTAACAGGATTTACAATATTAGCCGCCGAAGAACTAAAAACCGTCGTCAAACCATCGATGGAAGACGCGGGGGGGGAATTAGTGTGTGCGGGAGCGGGATTGAGTTGCGCGTGAATGGCAGCGGCGAGGGGAGTAACTTTAACTTCAGTTGTATTATTGGTTTTCATAAATCTCTCCAAATTGGAATTATTTTATCAAACAGCATCAAACGACTTTAGTGTGGTGCAACGGACTTTTTAGAGAGAATCAGGATGTGATCACGAAATTTAAAATTCGCGCGTCACGACCTAAACCCGCTAACTCATTGAGTTTTATTGAGTTTTAATCATAAACGCTTAACCACGCTTTTACTTTATTTCAAAAAAACACTTAGAGCAAATTCTAATTTTGATAAATAAATTTTTTATTGAATAATTAGTCAGTTATCTGCATAAAGTTATTGTTTTTTGTTAAGTTATAGCTTCAAATACTTGAAAAATAAAAATAATCTAAATCGATCATTGCGGATTGTGCCTATCAATGTGACGCGCCATTTGTATCAGAAAATGCCGCGCGTCCGTTTCATTTCTTAGTGTGAGACGTATTTTAAAAACCGTGATTAACCGACGGCAACAATTGCCATAAAACGGGTAATTAAAAATTGAAATTAACTAAAATTGAAGGCATTTTGGCGTGATATTCACTTTCACTCGAGAAGATAAGCGACGGCAACGGCGGGCGCACAATCGGCGGGGCTAAATTCTAATTCATGATTAGCGGCGAATAAGGTTGAAAAATCAAGGTAAGAACACGTTAAATTTGCCGCGATTTCTTGAACTAAAAATCGCCCGATGCCCGCGCCACACACAGTCATTTTTTCCGCCGACGCATGACGCGCTAATTGCAACGCGCAACTGTGTTGAAGACGTTGTTTCTGTTGTTCGCGAATATCGTTTGCCACCGTTTGCCACCGTGCCAATTCGGCAACATGAAAATCATCGCCGACCATGCGCGATAAACGTTGTGCGCTGGCGGCAATCGTTTTTGCCGCGCCATCTGCCGTCGGAGTTTGATCGTGATGTTCGGATAATTCGCCGGTCAATCGATACACATCTGACATCGTGGCAAAATGTTCCGCCATAATCCCCACGTTTTTTCCGTTATCCCAAATCGACTGAACTACCGCCATGACGGGCGTTCGCACGATGCCACTGTAAATCAATTCGCCCGAAATCAATCGCTCATAATCGCTAAAACCTTGCGCGACAACGTGACCGTTTTCACACAATAAAATGTCAGTCGTCGTGCTGCCCATATCCACAAATAAACCATTGTGAATATGTTTCGCCGCCAACGTCGCGCTCGCCAACCAATTCGCGGACGCAATCGCGTCATAATGGGTTTCATCAATCGCTGTCACCGATAACAAACCGTGTTTCCCGCAAAAAATTTGCACGTTGTCGCTCGCTAATAACCGCGTCATGGTGTGAATAATTTGTTGCACGCCGTCGTGTCGATTCGCGAATAAATCCACCAATTCGCCCGTCATCGTCAGCGCGTGCCGTTGATTTATTTCCAGCGGAAGTTTTGCCAACAGCGTTTGCACCGCGAATTCCAACTTATCCAGCCCTTGCCACAATGGACACGGAGCTTGATAAATGGCGATAATTTGATGTTCTTGAATGACGGCGACTTTAACGTGTGCGCCGCCAATATCCCAACCAATGGCGTAATTTTTCATAATGTGATGCTTGAAAAGTGAGTGAAAATCCTATTTTGCCACGAATTGCCCCGTCGGCGTGCTAACGCCTGAATTATGCTACAATCCGCGCAATTCAATAGCCAACTCGCCCTTTCTTTATGATTAACATTGGTAAAATAAACACGCTCACCGTGAGCAAACAAGACAGCTCAGGAATTTATTTGAGCGACGGTTCGGGTAAACAAGTTTTGTTGGTCGATAAAAAACCGAAAAAATACGCATTAGAAGACAGCTTAGAAGTTTTTGTTTTCGCCGATAACGACGGACATCTTGCCGCGACAACCCAATTGCCCTTGGCGCAAGTGGGCGAAATTGCTTATCTCAAAGTGGTGTCAGTGAATTATTACGGCGCATTTTTAGAATGGGGATTGACGAAAAATTTACTCGTCCCGTACAGCGAACAGCATCACGAATTAGACGTGGACGATTCATATTTTTTCAAACTCTTTTTAGATGAAAAAGGGCGCGTCGCCGCCACTACAAAAATCGCGCAATTCTTGGCGGATGAAGTCGAAGAAGGCGAATTTATCGTTGGGCAAAAAGTCGATTTACTCATCGCAGAACAAACCGATTTGGGCATTAAAGCCATTGTGAATAACGCTTATTGGGGTTTACTTTATGAAAATGAAGTTTTTCAAACCTTGCGAAAAGGGCAGCGCATCGCCGGTTATATCAAAACGATTCGGGACGATTTTCGGCTGGATTTAGTGTTGCACGAAGTCGGTTATGGAAAAGTGACCACGCTAACCGATACGATTTTACAATCGTTGCGCGATAATGGCGGCACGTTAGCGGTGGGCGACAAAAGCGACCCAGAAACTATTTACACACTGTTTGGCGTGAGTAAAAAAGTATTCAAACAAGCGATTGGCGCGTTATACAAACAAAAACAGATTGAAATTGAAAAAATGGCAATTCGGTTAATTTAACAACTAAACTAGAGTGAATACATTGAACATAAGAACAAGAATTGTGCATGCACAAGCGAATCTGAAAGCGAAACCGGTGGCGGTGAAAAAAAATGTTTTTGTTAGTAATCTTCCAAAACCTGAAAATCCAGAGGAGATTGCACGAGAAGCAAATAATTTTTTAAATACGCTGGAAACATTACGCAGTGACATTATTACCCGCGATGAAGCCTATAAAGCCGCCAAACAAAGTGGTGACTCTCAGCAAATGGAGCATTATCACCAGCTCGCTAAAGCGATTAGTCACAAATGTTTAGAGTATGGGCGCGAATTGTGTGACAACCCGATTCCAACTTGGGTGGCTGGCAATTTATCGAAAGAAAACAAAGTCATTACCAAGCACGCTTATGAAGTGATTCGTAATAAAATTTGTACCTCGTTAGATGTTTTCGATAATGATTTATTACCGAATGCACGCGCGTTAATCGACTTTGCAGAAGGACGTTTTTAATTTTTCGCTTTGAATCAATAATTTTCGCCATTCACGTCATTGCCTTTTACGGAACACGCCAGTCGTCATGCTACTTAATCTCACTATTCTTGATTTAGCCATTGTTAAAGCCTTGCAGCTCGATTTAACGCAAGGCATGACCGTGTTGACCGGCGAAACCGGCGCGGGAAAATCCATTTTACTGACCGCGCTGGGATTGGCTTTGGGCGAACGCGCCACGGCGGATTATGTTCGCCCCAACTGCAAACGCGCGGAAGTAAATTTAGAGTTCGATTTAACGGCCTCACCCGCTGCGTTAATCTGGTTGCAAGCTAACGATTTTGACGATAATCAACTGTGTTTAATTCGCCGAATTGTTGGGAATGACGGGCGTTCCAAAGCGTATATCAACAATCGTCCGGTTACGTTACAAACGTTGCAAATTTTCACGCGCCAATTGGTCGAAATTCACGGTCAGCACGCTCATTTAACGCTGCTCGAAAGTGAAGAACAACGCCGTTTGCTCGATAATTATGGCAAACACGCCACGTTATTGGAGCGCGTCAACGCCTGTTTTCGTCAATGGCAAACCGCGCAACACGAGTTACAACAGTTACAAAAAAAACGCAGTTCCGCCGAACAACGCGAGGCATTATTGCGTTATCAATTAACCGAATTGGAAACGTTGAATTTGGCGCAATTTGATTACGATGCGCTGTCAGAAACGCATCGGAAATTGGCGAATTTAGATCAAATTTTAAGCGTCGGGCAAACTGAACTGGATGCGCTTTACGATGCCGATAAATCGGTGCATTGGCACACCAAAAATAGTTTGAAAGCCTTGACGCATTTGCAACAATTCGCGCCCGAATTAACCACCGTCAATGCGCTGCTCAATGAAGCGCAAATTCAAATTGAAGAAGCGGTGCATGAATTACGCGATTTTTTAGCGAATCAAGAAGCGAATCCCGCGCAATTATTGGAACTTGAACAACAAATTGGCGTGTTGCAGGATTTAAGTCGAAAACATCACGTTAAACCGGACGAATTATTGGCGTTGCAACAGCGATTAGAAAACGAACTCGCGCAACTCAGTCACAGCGGTGAACGCATTGCTGAACTGGAAACGTTAACCGCGAATTATCGGCAAAATTACGCGCCGTTATCGGCTGAATTATCGGCGCAACGTCAAAAAAGTGCGAAGAAATTACAGCAACAGATTTCGCGCATGATGAAAGAATTGGGCATGCCGAACGGGGAATTTTTGGTGGAAGTGAACACGTTCATCAATGACGCACCGAAATTAAATGGCAATGACGGCGTGACGTTTTTAATTAGCGCAAACGTTGGGCTACCGCCAAAACCGTTGGCAAAAGTTGCGTCGGGCGGCGAATTATCACGAATTAGTTTGGCGATTCAAGTGACTACCGCCAACGATAAAACGACTCCGACGATGATTTTTGATGAAGTGGATTCGGGTGTGGGCGGCGGAATTGCTGAAATTGTCGGGCAGAAATTACGCCAATTAAGTGGCAATCGGCAAGTGTTGTGCGTCACGCATTTACCGCAAGTGGCCGCGCAAGCCCATCACCATTTGTACGTCGAAAAACAACATCACGCCGATATGACCGCCTCGCAAGTTCGATTACTCACCGACGAAGAGCGCGTCATCGAAACCGCCCGAATGTTGGGCGGAGTCGAATTAACCGCGAACACGTTGGCACACGCCCGCGAAATGTTGGTGATAAAAAACGTCGATTAAGGCACCAGTTCGCTAATTGTTAAATTCACCACGCCGTTATCCACCGAAGTCGATAATTGCATTTTGCCAATGGGTTCGCCCGATTGCGCGATAGCATTTCCGGAACGACTGACTCTCGCGCTGACTTGTACATTCGCCACCGAAGACAGCGTCATCGTGGGCATCATCGCCATGCTGTCATCGAGCGTCACGTCTAACGGCAAATCTTTCACCTGTTTTTTCACCACGGCTAACGGCATTTTTCCACCTTGCGCCGGTTGCGCGTAAATGAAAACAAAATCGTCTGGATTCGCCGTGGCTTTGAATTTTTCGCCCAATGAAACCGCCAATCGAATCGGTTTGCCCGTCATTGCGGCTTTCGGTTCGGATTTAATTTCAGGTGCCGCCGCGACAACCGGTTGCCCCAACGCCTCGTGCGCTTGATCAATCAATTTTTGCACTTCTTGATAATCCGCTTCTTCGGGTTTGTAATGCGTTTGCAGTTTTTGCCAATAACCAATCGCTTCGTTAAATTTGCCATCTTCCGCCTGCGCCAATCCGTACAGCCACAAACCCATGTCATTATTTGCGTCTAACGCCACGGCTTTCGCGGCTAATTCGCTGGGTTCGCCAAGCAATGAACCGCCATTTGCCATCGCAATCACATCCGCTAATTGCAACAAAACGTCGGGTTCTTCACCCGTCAAAGTGCGTGCTTTTCGTAACGCTTCAACCGCTTCAGGATATTTTTTCAAGACTTTATAAGACCGCGCCAACATAATCCAACCTTGCGAATCGCTTGGATTATCTTTCATTTTTTGCGCGAGCTTTTCAACCATCGCGTTAATGTCCGCCGAGGTGGGTTTTTCTTTCATTTGCGTTTGCGCGGTCACGTCGTCAAACGCCCGCAAATCGCCTTTCACGCTGTATACCGCCAACGCCAACAAAGGCACGGCAAAACCTAATGGAATCGCCAACCACCGCCCATTGTTTTCACCCTTTTGAAGAGAGGCGGCGGGAATGTGCGCCAAATCTTGATGCAAATTGAGCAACAACTCATTTTTTAGCGGTTCAAATTGCGCGGGCGACAACACGCCGTTCGCCAAATCCGCTTCAAAGGCGAGCAGTTTTTTTTGCGCCAATTGAATGTTCATTTCCGTGTCGTCTTGAGGCGTTATTTTTGGTTTCAACCACAATGGAATCAGCAAAAAACACAGCGCGATAACAACAAATAACGCGGCAAAAATACCAAATTGAATCATTTTGAATCACTCTTTTTTGTGTGTAAAAGTTTGTCCAGGCGAGCGCGTTCGCTGTCGGATAATCGTTCGTTTGAGTTGTCGCGGCGTTTGAGTAATGACCAAAAACCGATACCGCCCATTAACAAGGTCAGAATCGGCGCGAGCCACAAAATCAACGTTTTCACGTTAAACGGCGGGCGATACAACACAAAATCGCCGTAACGTTCGGTCATGTAATCAATAATTTGCGGATTCGTTTCGCCCCGATTCAACATTTCATAGACTTTGCGCCGTAAATCTTGCGCGAGTTCGGCGTGCGAATCGGCGATATTTTGATTTTGACACACCAAACAGCGCAATTCTTCGGTCAAAGTTTGATAACGCAATTCGAGTTCGGGCGTGGTGAATTGATACACTTCGATTTCTGCGTGAACACTTTGGCTTAACAAAAATAAGCAAAATAGTAATTTTTTCATTCTCCCTCCGCGTTTAATTTTTCAATCAACGGCGTAATCACAGTTTGTAAAATCATGACATCGACCGGGCCCGTTTGTTTGTGCCGCACGATGCCTTTTTTATCAATTACAAATGTTTCGGGAACACCGTAAACGCCCCAATCCAAACCTGCCATGCCGTCTTTATCCGCAATGCTGATTTTGTACGGATTGCCCAAACGCGCCAACCATTGCATCGCCGCGTCGGATTCATCTTTGTAATTCAAACCCATCAAATTTACTGACGGATTTGCCCGCGCAAACTCAGTGAAATAAACGTGTTCTTGACGGCACGACGCACACCACGAAGCCCACACATTTAACAACCACACTTTGCCTTTCATATCAGCGGGCGAAAAGGTTTTTTGGGGTTCGTGCAATTGCGGCAACGTGAAAGCGGGCGCGGGTTTGCCAATCAACGGTGACGGAACTTCGTGCGGGTCGAGTTTTAAACCAATCGCTAAGAAAATCACCATCACCAAAAATGCGCCGAGTGGCAATATAAAACGTAATTTCATTAGTTAACCTCTGTTTTGATTTCACGACGATAACGTTTATCCATTACCGCTAACAAACCACCGAATGCCATAAACAAACCGCCCATCCAAATCCAGCGCACAAACGGTTTGTAATAAATTCGCAACGCCCACGCGCCATCTTTTCCCAACGGTTCGCCCAACGCCACAAACAAATCGCGCGTAATACTCGCATCAATGCCGGCTTCGGTCATTGGCATTCCCGACGCACGATAAATGCGTTTTTGCGGATACAATTCGGCGACTAATTCTTGATTTTTCGTGACGGTGAAATGCCCTTGATTCGCGTCATAATTCGCTCCTTCGGTGGGTTTTACGCCGTGAAACAGAAAATCATAACCCGCCAAATGCAACGATTCATTTGGCGCAAGACGAATATCTTTTTCTTCGGAATACGTTGAAACCAACGTCACGCCCACGATAAAAATGGCGATGCCTAAATGTGCGGTCGTCATTGCCCAAATACTTAACGGTTGTTGTTTTAGAGCTTCCCATTTATTCGTTTTATTTCGCAAACGGTCGTAAATGCCAAACCCCGCGCCAATCGTTGTCCACGAAGCTAGTGTCAAACCAATGAACGCTGCCCAAGTAAAATGGTGCGGTAAAAATGCCAACAAAAAGCCAATCAACAAACTGCTTCCCAACGGCAACATCACCAATTGCCACAACCGCGTGACGCTATCTTGTCGCCATTTTGACAACACACCCACTCCGACAAACACCGCGAGTGGCGCGGTCAACGGAATAAATACGCCATTAAAATACGGCGGACCCACGGAAATTTTGCCCAAACCGAGCGCGTCAATCACCAACGGATACAGTGTGCCGAGCAGAATCGTTGCCGTGGTGGCGACGAGTAAAATGTTATTCACCAACAAAAGCGCGTCGCGTGACACCAATTCAAAATGCCCTTCGCTTTGAATTTTCGGAGCTTGAATCGCAAACAACAACAACGAACCGCCGACGACAACGCCTAAAAATACCAGAATAAAAACGCCGCGTGTCGGGTCGCTGGCAAACGCATGAACCGACGTTAACACGCCTGAACGTACTAAAAACGTGCCGAGCAAACTTAATGAAAACGCAAAAACCGACAACAAAATTGTCCAGCTTTTGAACATGCCGCGTTTTTCAGTTGCTGCCAAAGAATGAATTAACGCCGTGCCAACTAACCACGGCATGAACGAGGCGTTTTCGACTGGATCCCAAAACCACCAGCCGCCCCAGCCCAATTCGTAATATGCCCACCAACTGCCCAACACGATGCCGCACGTTAAAAATAACCACGCCGTGGTTGTCCAAGGACGTGTCCAACGCACCCACGCCGCGTCCAATTTGCCGTTCATTAACGCTGCAATCGCAAACGCAAATGCTACTGAAAAACCGACATAACCCATGTACAACATCGGCGGATGAATTGCCATGCCAGGATCTTGTAACAATGGATTTAAATCACGTCCTTCTAACGGCGCAGGAAATAAACGCTCAAACGGATTGGAGGTAAAAATAATAAATAACAAAAATCCAACCGCCACCGCGCCCATGATGCTCAACACTCGTGCCACTAATTCGGTCGGTAACGATTTGCTAAATAACGCCACCGCCGCTGTCCACAACGATAAAATTAACGCCCACAATAAAAGTGACCCTTCGTGCGAACCCCAAACGCCGGCGATTAAATACATAAAGGGCAAATGCGTATTGGAATTTGAAGCGACGTATAAAACCGAAAAATCGTGTTTGATAAACGCTGTCGTCAAAATGCTGTACGACACAATCATAAAAAACAATTGCCCAAATGCGGCGGGTCGCGCCATGGCAATCCAACTTCCCACGCCTTTTTGTACGCCAATTAACGGCACAACCGCTAACGTCAACGACAAACACGCTGCCAAAATTAACGCAAATTGTCCTAATTCAGGCAACATCATTTTTTACTCTCCGCTGGCTTATTTTTCATACTTTGCGCCACTTCAGGCGGCATATAATTCTCGTCGTGTTTGGCTAATACTTCTTGTGCGATAAAAATGCCGTTCGCGTCTAATTTTCCATTTGCGACAATGCCTTGTCCTTCGCGGAACAAATCGGGCAAAATCCCCGTGTATTCGACCGTGACTTCTTTCGCCATATCGGTCAACACGAAACGCACCGTTAATCCCGAAGGTTGGCGAACGACGCTGCCTTTTACCACCATTCCACCCAAGCGAAATAAATGATCTTTTGGAGCTTTGCCTTCCACCACGTCCGTCGCTGAAAAGAAAAACATCAAATTATCGTTAAACGCCCGAAGCCCAAAAAATACCGCCACTGAAATGCCTGCTACCATCAATAAAATCAAGGTCAAACGCTTTTGTTTGATTGGTTTCATGTGTTTCTTTCCCGTTTACGTTTTAATAATAAGCCGCGCAAAATTTGTTTGTTTGCCATTAACGGTTTGATGATGCCGATTAACATCAGCACAAACGTTAATCCGTAAGAAGTCCAGACGTAAAAGGCGTAACCGCCCATTGCGAAAAATTCGCTCATTTATTTTTCTCTCCGATTACTTTTCAAATTCAGCTAAGGTTAAACCTGTTAATTCCAGAATGATTTTGACATCCAATCCTTTTTCGAGCATTCCTTTGGCGATGACTTTTGTAGCTTCAATTTTTCCTTGCTCCAAACCTTTTTGTAAACCTTCTTGCCAACTTTCCATTGCTTCTTTGCGTGCCAATTCGGCGCGATTGTATTCTTCAATCATATCGGCGCGTTCTTTTGGCGAAATGCTGTCTTTTTCAATCGTTGTAAAAATTTTTTGAATTGCGGCATGATGATAAGAAAGGTCGTCCACTTCTTCGTCGAGCGTGTCTTGAATGGCATCCATCCATTCGCGGTAAGCCTCAGGCGTTTTATCATTCGCATATTTTGGACAAAGATAAATGACTTTATGTGCAATTTCACCCACGCCATTTCCGTCTAAATCTTTGGGGTCGCAATCAATCGTTAAAACGTCTTTTTTATGGCGGTCGCCCGACGTTAAAACCACAATTGTAAAAACACGCACGTCAGGGCGATAACATTTGGAACTGTCGATTAAATCTAACACCGCCGCGCAATGATAATGAAAAAATCGGTCGTAATGATCTTCGTAACGCGCGTGTTGAATATCCACGATAATGCGGTTTTTCACGTCTTCGGCAAACAAATCAAACCGTAAATCCACTTTGCCAATTAACGGATTAAACGATTTTTCGGTTTCAACGTGGTCGATTTCTAAATCAATTCCCAAAACCGCTTTTACAAATGCCGTAAAAACGTCAGGCTGGGAAAAGGCTTTTTTAAAAATTACGCCGTAGCGTAACGAGGCAACTTTTTTCATTTCACTTTCTCCAATAATTCATCAATCCATTTGCCATTTTGTTCGCGTTCCAATAATTCGTTTCGACTCCGCAACAACAACACGATGAAATAATAAACTTTAAACGCGCCCGCCATCACCAAAAGCGGAATTAACATATCAATGTGCATCGACGGTTTGTCGAATTTCGTCACGGTCGCGCCTTGGTGCAACGTGTTCCACCATTCAACCGAATAATGAATAATCGGAATGTTCACCACGCCGACCAACGCTAAAATCGCCACGGCTCGCGACGCAGTACGTTTATCTTCAATGCCGTTGTACAAGCCAATCACGCCCAAATATAAAAATAATAACACCAATTCTGACGTTAAACGTGCGTCCCACACCCACCACGCGCCCCACATCGGTTTCCCCCAAAGTGAACCCGTGACCAACGCTAAAAAGGTGAAACTTGCGCCGACTGACGCGCTCGAAATACTGACAATTTCCGCGAGTTTGATGCGCCAAATTAAGCCAATGCCGCCGCTAATCGCCATCACGACATAAATAAACATCGACATCCACGCCGCCGGAACGTGAACGTAAATAATCCGAAAACTGTCGCCTTGTTGATAATCCGCTGGCGCAGTCACCAATCCGCCGTACAAACCGTAACCGAGCAGAATTAAAAATAATGCCGTCAACCACGGTAACATTTTGCCGCTCATCGCGTAAAAATAGGGTGGCGATGAAAATTTGTGAAAAAATCGCATAAACATAATGACTTGAACTCTTTTTTAAAAGTTGCCGCAATCGGCAGTTAGGTTAAATAAAATTTAATTTTGTTATCTATTTTTTTGCATAGTTTGCCACACGTCAGGCGTTAATGCGCCAATATGTCGAGCGCGAATAATTCCATTTTTACCAATCAAATACGTTTGCGGCAAACTTTGAACATCCAACGGCATCGCGCTTGCCATCGCACCATCAAACATAATCGCAGCAAATGGATTGCCATTTTGTTTCAAATACGCCCGCGCATTTTCTAAATCATCTTGATAATCCACACCGTAAATTGTCACACCATCGGCAGCGAGTTGTTTTAAAAATTCATGTTCTGCGCGACACGCCGCACACCACGAAGCCCACACATTTATTAACGCAGGCGTTTTAAAATTCGCGCCGTTTAAAATGATTGCAGTATTTTCTAACGCGGGTAAATTTATTGCAGGAATTTTTTTGCCGATTAACCGCGACGGGCTTTTATTCGGGTCGTAGGTCAAACCGTAACCGTACATTGCGCCCAAAAGCACAATCAACATAATCGGCAACGCCATCAACAAACGTGGTTCGGGTTTTGTCATTGCACATAATCCACAATTTCACGGACTTTTTCTTTATCGTGAAAAAATTTGAATTTCGGCAACGCATTCATGCCGTGACAATCCACGCAAAACGTGCCTTTCACGCCTTCCGTTCGCAGAAAACTATTCAGCGGCGAACCTTCGACATTCTCCGTTTGCCCCAGCGATAAAATCGATTTTGGTTTCGATTGCAGCGCATTTTGACTAATTTTCGCGCTCCAAAAATGTGGCTCGTGACAGGTTTTACACGCGATTTGTCCGAAGTCGTCGATTTTTTCTTTTGAATTCAAAAGCGGCATGATTTTTTTGTCTGAACGCAACGTCATATCTTCATGCGGATGATTAAAAAACTTCACGATTTTCTTTTCGGCAATGCCATTTTTTTGATGACACAAAATGCAAAGTTTATCCTCGCGCAATTCGCTGTGTTGCAATTCTTTGTCGGTAAAATCTTCAACGACTGATTTTGTCGAAAACAAATGCGGCGGATTTTTATCGGCTTTATGCAAACTGTGACACGCGCCACACACGCCGCTTTGCGCGGGTTTTTCGTTAAATTGATTTGGTTTATTTTGCGCCGTGATTCGCAAATCGTGGTCACTTCCCACAATCGCCTGTTTGCCTTGATGACAATGTGAACACAATTCGCCGTTTTGATGATTTTCAACCAGCGCAGGCGTATCGGGTTTGCCGTCATGCACCGCGTGACAGGTTAAACAACCGATTTCGCGCGTTTTTTTACCCGCGACAATTTCAACTTCCTCGTCCATTTTTACGTTCACAGGATGAACGCCTTTCGCGTGAGCCTCATCTTTATCTCTGGCGTGTTGGCGTTGATGACAGGTTTTGCACAACGATTCCGCATCTTTAATACCTTTGTCGAGCAACGCCGTTTCTGAATTTCCCGAATGAACATTGTGGCAACTTTGACACGTTACAAATTTCACGTCTTTGTCGTTTTGTTTCATTGGTTCATCAGGTTTTATATTGGTTGGATGAATGCCTTTGTGACGCGCGTCGTCTTTATTTTTCGCGGCTTGTTTATCGTGGCAGGTTTCACAAAGTGCATCCGAAGTGGGATATTTTTTCTCAAGCAACGCCGAACCTAATTTCCCATCATGAACAACGTGACACGTTTCACAACTGACAAACTCAACATTTTTACCGTCTTTTTGCATCGGTTTTGGATGTTTTTTCGGGTCAGGTTTGATGTTGACCGGATGCACGCCTTTTTTATGCGCGTCTTTTTCATTTTCAGAACTTTGCCGCGCGTGACATTCCAAACACAACGATGCTTTTTGATTTTCCAAAGCCGTCAACGCGCTATTATCAAAACCGCCGTGAATTTGGTGGCACGTTTGGCAAAGTAGCTCGTTTTGATTTCCTAAAATGCCGCCATTTTTTAACAACGAATTCGGCAAACCGTGCTGTTGCAACTTTGATTCGGTGGCAAAACCAAGCGCATTTTTTTCTGGCGGAACGGCTAATTTAATCGCCAACGGATGATTCACACCGCGATTTTTAGCTTCTTTTTCACGGGCATTTTTACTTTTGGATTCATGACATTTTTCGCACAAATCGCCGTTTTTATTCGGCACACGCAGCCACGCATTCCCGTGTTCTTTGTAAAGCGTTTCGTTTGCTAAAACTTCTCCCCCCTTTGAAAGGGGGGCTGGGGGGGATTTCGTGTGTGGCGTGTGGCAACTCGCGCAATTCAACGCATTATGTTCGCCGTGCGGGAAATCGTTGGGCAATTTATCAGCACGTTTTTCAACAAAACGTTCTTTTTTCAACGTTTCATTATCGTAGACGGTTGAATGCTGTTTATTCGTGCCAATTCGTAAACGTGAATCGACCATCGCGCCATTGTGGCAGCTGTAACACATCGCAAATGACGCATCCGGTAATTCGCCTTTTGCATCCAATTTTGCAGTTTCTTTCACCCAAGATAAATGACACGCCAAACAATTTTTTTGTGACGGTTCAACAGGCGCAGCGTTATTTTTCGCAGGTTGTGAGAATTTTGGATTGATTGAAAACTCGACAATTTGATTTCCAAGCGTTTCAGCAATTAACAATTTTCCATTTTGAAAAGCCAACGAAGTCGGTGATTTTAAAATCAACGATTTGCCATTTTTATCGGTCAATTCGCCCAACGCTTCGCCATTTTTAAACACTTTAATCGTGCCAAAATAACTGTCGCTGACAAATAACAAATCGGTTTTTGTGTCAATCGCAATGCCGTTGGGACGAAATAACGTGTTTTTATCCGTGCCGAATGTGCCGATGGTCGAAAAGAAACGCCCGTTTTCGTCGAATTGTTGAATGCGCGAATTCATAATATCGACAACATATAAATAGCCATCGCGGTCGAATGCTATTTGATACGGATATTGAAATTCGCCGTCCATTTCGCCACGTTTGCCAAAACACGGTAACGCCGAATTTTTCACCAAATCAAAACGGCAGATTCGATGATTGGCGCGATCTGCCCAATAAATCACGTCTTCATAAACCGCAATTGCCACCGGTTCGGGCGGATTTTTACTGTCGGCAGTTTGCGAAACATCGATTTTCTTGGTGAGTTTGCCCGAATTATCGAAGCGTGAAAGCTCCTGTTTAATGGGATTCGCTGACCAAATTTCGTTTTTATAAGCGAAAATACTTAACGCCGCGCTTTCAGTTTCAATAATGGAATTTTCAAAATTCAAACCGCTAGCATCTACAAAAATCATTTTTTCAGCTGAAAACGCCACGCCCACAGGTTGCTGTAAATTCGCCGCTAAAACTCGTTGCGCGGTAATTTCTACCGCGTGCGAATTGGCACCGATTAGTAATAAAAAAATCACGAAAAATAACTTAACGTAGCATTTCACGAATAGTAATCCGTTGGTCATCGTTTTTATAATGCTGTAAAAAGCGCGGAATAATGTGCGTTTGAACCGCTTGAACCTGTTCCGAATTCGCGCCCAATTTTGGCAAATCGAGTTTGGATTTTTTATCGTTGTGACATTCTTCGCAAGGCATTCCTTGATGGTTTTTTTCACCTTTTTGCCAATTCAAAGGCGCGTGAATTTTCGCGTGTAAAATCGCTTTTTCGGATTCATTCGCCGTTTTCCACGTCGCGGCAATTTGTTTGGCAAACTCGTCACTTTTCAGCAAAAAAATTCGCGAATCATTCAAAAATGGCGCGATTTTCGGATTGGTCGGACGTGGATTTTCGTTATCGATATTTTTACCAATTCGGAATAAATTTTCGCCTGAAAGCTGTTTTTGATTTTCAAAATCAAACCAACGATAAGTCAGTTTTTCATTTGCAACATGGCACGTTTCACAGGCAATAAATCGAACGTGCATATTATTAAATGTGCGCGTCCGTAACGCTTTTTCATGCGGCAACGGCGTGTGACACGTTCGGCAAAAACTTTGTGGCGCGGTTTCTAATTCGCCCGTTTGTTTATGAAACGGCGGAATGACCAGTTTTTCGTGAATCTCAACGTCTTTGTGTTCACGCAACTTTTTCGCTGACAAATCAATTGCCGTTTGATTCGGCGTAGCGTTTTCGATTTGCTGTTGATGTAATGGAATTTCTGCCGCAAATACAGGTTGCCACATCATTAAAAAGAAAAAAAGTTTCTTCATTTCACAATTCCCAACGAACAAATCACGCTCGGTTCAAATGTTTCGTCATTATTTTTATAGGCAAAACGCGACAATTTACTTTCCTCGCGCAAATGCAAAACTAAATCCACCAAATTCACGTCATTTGTCCCCGTTTTTAATTGCCGCGACAAACTTTCACGCGCCATTTCATGCAACGGATGTTTATAAATATCATCAATCGCTTTTTTCACATTTTCATCGAGAAAAATGTCGCCCGCATAAAATTCACAATAGGTTTTTAAACGATGATAGATTTGATAACGAGTGCTATTTTTTTTGCCCAATTGCCCGCCAACGTGCGAATCCATTTGGTGAATGCGTGTCATATTTTGCGAAATCAATTCATGATGATTTTCGGAACGGGGCGCACGCGGCGTATCGATTGAACATGCCGCCGCATTTAAAATCGCAAATTGTGATTGCGTAATAATGTCGCCGTTATCGTTCAACCACGTTAAAAGGTCGTTATCATTCGCGGTTTTTGCATAGACAATCACGCCCGTTTTCTGTTTTTCAGTCGCCGATTTCGCGCTATAAACCACGTTCGGCAAATTCGGAATAATCGTTTTTAACTTTGGATTCGCGGCAATCGCGTCATTCCAAATCTGTTGAGCGAATGACGGCAAATCGATTTCTTCGTCTTCGTATTCGTCGAAAATGTTATTTTTTTCACTGTATAAATCATGAAGGCTCACGGGATCGCCATCAAAAAATTGTTCGTCAGAACCCACGACATCGGCGTTTTGTTCAATCCGTTGCATCAATCGAGTGCGAAGTTTGATAATTTTTTCAACGCCGTCTTCGGGCAGAAACGAATAACACAAAATCGTTTCTGCTTGCTGTCCAATTCGGTCAACCCGCCCCGCACGTTGAATTAAGCGAATAATCGCCCACGGCAAATCGTAATTCACCACAATATGCGCGTCTTGCAAATTCTGCCCTTCGCTCAACACGTCGGTCGTGATTAAAATTCGCAATTCGTCTTCGGGTTTGATTTTATGTTGATTACTTTTTGGGCTAAATCGGCAGGCAATTTCAGTCGGATTTTTGTTTTTACCCGTGACGCACGCTAATTCAAGCACGCCCAGTTTTTTAAAATAACGTTCCAAATAATCTGCGGTGTCAGCGAATTGAGTAAAAATCAAAATCTTTTCGTCCGCATGTGTGACGTTCAGCAACTCCCGCAACGCTTGTAATTTGCGGTCATTTTCAGGAAGCCATTGCGGCACTTTTTGCAAAATGAAATTCAACGCTTCGCTGTCGGCGGTGAGTTTTAAAGCCAGATTTTCGGTAAATAAATCACTTCGTAACCAATCAAACTTTTTAAATTGCGTCGTTTTGATTTGCTCATAAATCAATGCCGCATCGGTTTCGTATTTTTCGAGGTCAGAATGAAAGGTAATCTCAAAATCACCGCTTTCTAAATCGGTTTCGTCGGTAATGAAACTGTCGAGCAACGCGCTTTCTTGTTGCCCAATCGGGATTTCAAATTCATTTTTCAGCGCGTAACTAAACAAAGCGTTTCGCATGATGTGACGATAAATCGACAACAAAAACGCTTCGCCACCACTTTCCAAACGCTTGAATAAATTGGTTCGCGCAAACCCTTTCAAGCGTTTGCCCGCTCGCGTGAGATTTTCAATCACGCCTTGTTCGGCAACGGTTGCAGGCGTTTTCAAATGCGCGTTCAAGTCATCCAATAAACCGTAACGCGGCAAATTTAGTTGGTCGATAATTTCAACAATCGTTTCCGAATACAGTTGCGCGTAAGGGTCATTTTTATCGTGTTCATTGAACGGATATTCGACTTTTTTTGCGATGCGATTGGGAAAATAATTGCGCGTGCCGTTTGAGAATTCGAGGTAATAACGCTGTTTTTCATCATCAAAAATCGAATAATGCTTTTTGATAAAACCGCGCGTGCGACGCACCAAAAATAGCCGCATCAATTCGCGCCAATCATCGGCGTGCTGGCTTTTGTTAAACGCTGACAATGCTCGCGGCGAGGTTTGAAACCGTGATTTAAATTCATCGTGTCCGCCCATTTCACGGATATAGGTTTCGGGCGAAATGCCTAAATCCTCTTCGTCATCGATAAACAACGCTAATTGTCCCGACAAATCTGCGTAAGATTTGTTGTAAGGCGTTGCCGACAATAACACGACTTTGCTGTGGTTGCGGTGAATGTAATCGGCAATCGCTTTGTAGGTTTTGCCGTCGCGGTTGCGAAGATTGTGGCTTTCGTCAATTACGACTAAACGGTAACGGCGCAAATTCGGCAATTCTTTGATGGCGCGACTTTGCGATAACACTTTGACGCGACTAATCCCGTAACGATGCGCGTAATCTTCCCACATTTGCGTTAAGTTTTTCGAGCATAAAATCAGTGTTTCAAACCCAAAATCTTCGTCAAATAATTTGATTAACGCCGTCGCGGTCATCGTTTTGCCTAATCCCACCACGTCGCCGATTAACACGCCGTTTCGTTTGGTCACATAATGCGCGGCGATTTTCACGGCTTCGGCTTGAAATGCGAGCAATTCTTTTTGAAAAATATAGGGGATTTTGAATTCACTAAAACCTTCGCGGACTTCGCTCGATAAGTGATAGACCATTTTCAAATAAATGTAATACGGCAATTTTGGCATCGCCCAACTTTCGTCGATGATGTCGATTAGCTCTTGGCTAATGTCCAAACAAAACCGCGCATTCCAACGCGCTTCAAACCAATCAACCAATTTAGCCGCCGCATCTTTGTCGGGAATATCAACGTTTAATTCACCTTGTGCGCTCAAGCCTGAAAACGTCAAATTGCTGGAACCTAAATAACTCAAAATCGGACTGAATTTATCGTGCCGATGAATCAAATATAATTTCGCGTGCAACGGATGCGCCACGAATAATCGAATTTTTAATTTGTCGGTGCGTAATTGGTCGGCGAGTTGTTTTAACGTCGTTTCGTCCGTATTTTTGGGAAAACCAACCGTTAATTGCGTGCGAAAATCTTCGGCAAGTTCACGTTTCAAACCGTGCGCCGTTTGATTATCCATTAACGACGGGGAATTTTTGGCGTAACGTTGTTTGATAAGTTGTTGCGGCGTGGGCTGCATGCCAATAATCAAGCGACATTGCGCGTTGTCACCGCCTACAAAATTATCCACATCTTTTGCAAACGTCGTCCAACCGCGCAAATTAAAATAACCGACACACAAATCGGCTTTATACGCCGTTTCAAAAGCGTTTTTGAGTTCGTCACCGAGGACGTTTTCGATGTTATCGTAAATTGTTGGCATAATTACAAATAAGCCGCCGCAAAGGTTTTCACACCTTCAAAAATCGTCAGCAAATCTCGCGCTAATTGATACGCCTGATTTAAAACGCTCGCCTGCAATTCCAAATCGTCGGGGTAATCGTGTGAAAAAGCGTTCCGAACTTCGCGCAAAAGCAACCAATCGTCCGCTGATTGAATCGCGCCAATTTTTTCAAGCCGATTTAATTTGTCGATAAAGGCTTTAAGTTCGCCTTGTTCTTTCGTTAATTCCAAAATCGCCGGAAATAATTTTGCGCCCATCGCGTCTTGTAATTTGCCAAAGCGCGTTGAAAATTGGTCTAAAACCGCGATTTCTAAATCCGTTAAATCACCTAAACTCGTGGCTGATAATGGAAAATGCGGTTGTAATTCCGTCATCGCCCAATTTAATCGGTCGGCGTGACGCTCACAAATTTTTAAAATTTCAATTATCGGTTGATTCATTTCAGTTCGATTCCTGTTGTTTTGGCGATTTCATAAATGGGTAACGCTTTTGCAGTTTTTGGACGTAAAACCACGTCGATTTTTTGTTCACCCAACGCCGAATGCAACGCGCGTAAAAAGTGCAATTTTGCCAACGCTAATACCGCGATTTCTTGATTTTCGGGTTCAATATAAAGGTCAATGTCACCGCCTCGTTTGTCATCGTCAACACGCGAACCAAATAACCAAACCTGCGTCAATTCACCAAAATAACGGCACGCATTCTGGCGAATTGTTTGTTGTTGAAATGGTGTTAAACGCACAACGCTAACTTCCTAAACTCCAACATCGCCGCCACTTTCACGTCCTCAAAAAAACAATCTTCCTGCCATTTTTGCGGATTTGTTTGAACATAATTTGAAATTTTTACATACGAATTCTCATCCCGAATAATGTGTTCGTGGTAATTACGGAGCCAAATTCTTTTCTCAAAAGATTGCCAATTGTTTTGTCTTACGTTTTTGATGTATTCATTTGTTGTTAATGATTTAAACGCACCAACAATATCACCAATCGTAGGGGCGGGGCTTGTCCCTGCCCTTTTATCAACGAATTCTGCCGTTTTATCAGCAAAAATTTCACTCATTTCGTTTGTTTCGTTATCAGAAGCAGGGCAACCACAAGGGTTTGCCCCTACCAATTCAATAATCGCGTGAAAATGATTCGGCATCACGATACTTTCATGCAAAACAACTGACAAAAAACGCTGATTTATTTCACGCCACTGATTTTGAATCATCATTCCCGCCGCATTCAAAATCATTTCACCTTTAATAATTTCGCCAAATAACGGCAAACTGTAATGCGTGCAAATCGTCACAAAATATAATCCTGCCTGCGAATAATCGTATCCTTTCAGGCGAATCGAACGGCGATGATGGATGTCTGGGTTGTAGGTCATAATTTTCCGATTTCACATATTTCATATTTCATATTTGGTACGGGCGTACCCTTGTGGTCGCCCTGTCGCCCTGATTACGGGATGTTTGCAATTGATAATTGATAATTTGCAATTGATAAAATGCCGTAATGAGGGCGGGGATAAACCCACGCCCCTACATTCAATCCAATTCTTTGCCCATGCGATATTTAATATCGTAATTGATAATAAAATCCAGCTCTTGTTCGGTAAAGCCATAATGCGCGGCAAGCACTTTGTCTATTTCGTCGATGATGGGTTTTGATTTTTTTGGATAAATTTCATCATAAATGACTTTGCCAGTTGTTTTATATTCGGTTTCTCTTCGATACGAATTTTTAATGTAACTGTCCGATAATTCTTTGCCTAACGCAGCAAATCGAGTCAACAAAGTTTTTTCTTTTGGAAAGTTAAAAGCAAACTCTTCAATGTTTAACTTCCCGCAATGGTATCCATCATGCAAAGTATGCCAATTCACATAAAACAAATTACTATTTAACAGACACATCAGCGTGTTTTTGCGGTCTTCATTGTCAACAAAGTAAATTTTGTAATCATCTGATTTTTTTTCACCGTCTTTTTCGTTGTAAAAATAAGGTACAAAATCCAACGATTTAATAAAATAAGACGCGATTCTATGACAATAAACGCCAACTCCATTTTTCTTTAACGAAAGCGCAAGACGATTTTGTTCATATAATTTTTCAAACAAACTGACATGATTTCTATTACTGAATTTTGGAATGTGTCCGTCTAATTTAATCTCAGTGGGTAATTCAACATAATCAATGTTTTCAAAAACTGAACTTCTAATTTCTTCATGCCATCTATAAAACTTTGTTGAAAAAATAGCTTTCTGATTTTTTATCGGTGTTGATATGAAAATTGTTCCTTTCATGTGATGAATACCAGTAAATAACTTGGCAGGTCTATCATCGAAATGACTGAAAAACGTTGTGAAATTTTCACACAACAGCTTTTGTATTGGCTTCATTCTTTTAGTGCAAGCTATTGAATTTTGCACAATGAAACTAATCAATCCATTAGGATTAACCAACGTCAAACATTTTTCAGTAACAAACGCATACAAATTCCCACAGCTTTCGGTTTCATAATTTTTAATCAGATAATCGCGTTTAACTTTCGAGTATTCGACATAAGGTGGATTGCCAATAATGACATCGAAGCCGCCGTTATTGATGATATGAAAGAATTCGGTGAACCAATGAAACGGTTGATGCGACGATTTCCACGCGGCGAGTTTTTCGTCATCGATGCCGTAATCACGCGCCAAAAAGAAATCTAACGATTCTTTGATTTCAGCCAAACGGTCTTTAATGTTTTGTTTATCGGCGTGCAACCCGACGGAATTATTGAGCAATTGATTTGCTTTATAGCCGCGCAAAACGCCTTGTAATTCTTCAATCATGCCGTCGATTAAAACCATCGAATCATCGACCACCATTTTCACTTGCCCGTTAATGTCGCATTCGATGGCGGTTTTGATTTGTTGATGGGTGGTGTAACCGATGAGCGTATTGCCGCAACGGATATTAAAATCAATATCGGGCAGTGGTTCTAAACCGAGATTGGGTTTGTCATAATTGGCTTCTGCCATTGCCGCGAGTTTCAAAAACAGGCGTAATTTAGCGATTTCAACGGCTTCGGGCATGATGTCCACGCCGTAAAGATTATTGAGAATAATTTTTTTGTAAATCCAATAAGTGGGATGTTGATGTTTGTCGATGTCGGCAATAACCAAACGAAAATTGGCGAATCGATTGAGTGGCGCGTGGTCGATAAATTCGCGCATTCGTTTGATGCAGGTTTCGTAAAGCGGTTCTAAAATGTTCAACGCGGCGAATAAAAACGCGCCACTTCCGCAGGTTGGGTCGAGAACGGTAATGTTGACGATCGCGTTATAAAACGCTTCGATAAAATCCGAGCCTTCGTAGAATTCAAGCGCGTCTTGGGCAAATTGGCGAATGTTTAAATTGTGAGTAATAAAATCGTTGAGTTCGGTTATTTCGCCATTTTCCAATTTGGTTTTGAGTTCAAAATAACGTTCACGTCGGGCGATGGTTTCGCGCCAAATTTCGGTTGGCAAACCAAATAATTCGGGTGTGGGCGAATTCCAATCTTTGCGGCGTTCCAACAAGTTTGGCGCGACGTTATCAATGCCAAGCGCGATATTTTCAGGAATATCTAAAACGTCACAGCCTTTTTTAACGGCATCGTAAATGTAACGGTCGGGCGATTGTTTCAACAAATTCCACAAACTGCTGTCGGCTTTGAAAGCGTTGGCGCATTCGGTTTTTACGGTGTCGAACAAAAACGGAATGATGGTGTTTTTGCTGATGTATTCGGTGATGTCTTCTTTGGTGTAATACGCGCCCATTGCCGCGCGGTCGTTGATATATTTCTCGAAAATATAACCGATTACGTCGGGATTGATTTCGTTGCCTTTGGCATTTGCGCTGTTGTCCAAATGCCATTGATATTGGTCGAAGAAATCAAACAATTGCGTGAACGCAGAATCAGCAATTTGAATATCAGCGTTGGCTTTTTCGAGTTCATGAACATCAAACAAACCGCCGTTTAAATACGGCACGTTGCCAATGAGCGCGACGAGTTCTTTATTATTTTTGTGTTCTTTGCCCAAACCGTCATGAAAAAACGCGAGTAAAAAATTCCGATAAAACGAATAAAATTGATTATCGCCGTGGGCTTTTTGAATCTGATTTAATTTCACGCGCAAATAATTTACGTCGTTATTGAGAAAGCCTTTTTTCTGAATAAAATAAATGAACATCAAACGATTCAACATCAACGACGCATACCAGCGTTGATGGTCAGGATTTTCCAAACCGTGAATCAACGCCATAAACGCGGCGTGTTGTTTTTTGAAATGGTCGTAAAACTTTTTGGTCGTTTTTTCGGTGTTGCTGTTGAAACTATTATTGATGCGGTCGGTCACATCGATTAAATGGATGTGTCCTTCCTCGCTCATTGAAAAAAAGATGCCGCGTAATTTTGAGATTAACAAATCAGGTTCTTGATAAATGTGATGTTCAATTTCTTTATATTGAATCGGTTTGTTGAGTTCTTTAACGGCGATTTGCCAGATTTGTTTGTCGGCGTTGAAGTAAATAATCAAATGCTCGTGATACAGCGAACCGATTTTTTGAGCGATGGTTTTTCGTTCAGTCACCGTTGGCAATTCGGTGATTTCACAAATAAAAATTTGAAAGCCACGTTTTTCAGCAATCGCTGTTAAGGTTGCACCACCAATAACAATCGGCTTTGTTAGATTTGTATAATCCCATTCCAATTCATTCAAAAAAAGATTTGAAAAGTTGGCGGCTTGAATGTGTTGGCGGAGTTGGTTCAGATTGAGCATTATTTTTCCTTGAAAGTGCATAAGCTAAAGTGCCTTATCATCGTCTTTAGCAACAGGTTTCGCAAACCGCTGTTTGATTTTCGTCCACAAAGATTCTTTCTTTTTCGGTTTTGAACCGATGATAATGCGTTGGAATTTCTCCGCGCCGAAAATGGAATTATTGTTGTTTTTGTTCAATTTGCTCGCGTCACCAAAAATGCTCCAACCGATATTTCCAACCAAAAACACCATCGCGAATGAACCCAAAATTGCGGCTAATTTGTACCAAATCGACAATTTTTTGAACGTTTCAAAATCAGGTTTTAAAACGTCTTCAATTTTAGTTTCAACACCTAAACCAAGCGTCGCTACGCTGTGCATTTCAGAATGTAAAAAACCGTTATTCGCCACGCTTTGGGAATAATCTTTGTGACAATTCGATTGCCCGCATGTTTGCGAAAGATGCGCGGAATTCACCGACGATTCTGAATCTTCGTCACGTTTAATGCCGTGATGCAAACCTGTTGGCGCGTGACATTCAACACACGATGCGCCCGCTAAATTTACATCCGCTAACAAACGCCCGTGCAAGGTTTTATCGTAACTTTCGGTAGAATGAATAAACGCCAAACTGACCGCTTTTTTCTCTTTCGTTTGAGGATTTTCTTGCTCAACTTTCGCCATTTTGTCGATGTTACCGTGGCAATCCATACATAATTTATTCGACACGTTTTTATTCAAATGATTGCCAATATAACGGCGCAAAATGTGACCGCTAAATTGATTTCGCCACGCTTCGCCTTCGTGACACGTTCCGCATTCTGCGTCATTGTGAGAAAATTCGGCTTTGAATGCGTCCATTTGTGCGGCGGCAATATACGGCGCGTTATCGTGACAACGCCGACACGATGGCAACGGCGAATCCGTATTTTCTTGAATGCGATTTCCCGCCGCAAAATCTTTCGTTAAACCCTTGCCGTGCGCGGATTTTTCAAACTCTTTGGCAATATCTTTGTGCGTGAAAGCCTTGCCGTTTGAAGGTTCTTTGACGTGGCAACTTTCGCCACAATCGACTAAACCGTCTTTTTCTTCATGCGGATAATCGGTGATTTTTCGATGACAATCTTTGCATGGAACTGAACCGTGCAGCGAACCGTAATAATCGGATTTCAAAATCGAAGCCGAACGAATTTGCCCTTGTTTATCGATATATTTCAAATCGGGTAAACCGTGGCACGAAAAACAACCATCCGGATCGGGCTGGCGTTTATCAGCAAAAGCGGCGTTGCAAAAAATCAGCAAAATCGCCAAAAAGAAAAATTTAAAACGATTCATCAATGCACAACCACCACAATCGTAATAATCGCCGTAAAACCAAGAGCCATCGACGCATTAAATACACGCTTCCACGAAATGGTTTGAACGGGCGTAACTTTGGGTTCAAAACGCGGTTTGAAGGTAATCACTTGCCAATCGGGATCGGGGAAAATTTCCGTGCCTTTTTTCACGCGCTTGGGTTCTTTATGGCGCGAGGCGGTTGTCCATTCGATGGCGTTCCAATCGCACACATCGACGCATTCGTGACAATCCATGCACGATGATTGTTCGACGGTGGCGACTTTATCAACCATTTTTATCGCGCCACACATACAATTTCTCGCGCAAACATTGCAACCGGTGCAACGTTCTTTGGCGACGCGAATGCGGTGCGTGCTGCGAAAACGTGAGCCAAAACTGTTCACAATTCCATCAATCGCGCCAATCGGACACATGAATTGGCAATACGCGCGTCCTTTACTAGAAAAAAATCCGAGCAATAAAAGCAACGATAAATTCACCAAACCTACCGCTGAAAAAATAAATGCTAAACCTCCTGCGCCGCCTGACATGGCTTCGACTAAACGCGGCACGGTCACGAAATTACACAACGTACACGCGCTCACACCGATGGCTGGCAGAACGATTAAATACGTTCCTAAATAGCTGTAACGAATTTGAAATTGCGGCAACCAACGGTATTCAATTTTCCAGCGGTCATTTAATAATCGGCTGACTAATTCGCTAAATCCACCAACGGGACATAAATAACCGCACCAAATTCGTCCAAAAAATAATGTCGTCAGCAAAATCAAACCGAACGCAATCACGCCAATCATGGCGGCTGAAACGTGCGTGGCAAAATCATTGAGCGACATATTCGGAAAATACAAATAAAACCGCCGCATACACAAACGCCCGCACAAATCACTGTTGCCAGCCAATTTTGGCAAAATGGCGAGCGGCGTTAAAAACAAAATACAGGAAATAAAAATGGTGCTGTAACGAAAACGTTGAACTTTCGGAACATCTCGCCAACGTTGCAATGCGGTTTTAAAAGGATTTTTCATTGTTGTGTCTCGAATTCATGACAACTCAAACACAACGTGCCGTCTTTTGCAGGCAGCCGTAATAAAACTTCATTTTTAAGGCGTTGATAAGGCGGCAACGTCGCGGCAACTTTTTCTAAACGGTCGTGTTTATCGGCTTCCATAATTTCGCTCCAACTGTGTTTTTCATATTCCACGCCTTTTTTAATATCGCCATTAACTTGATTGCTGGCAGGATTTTTTTCACCTAAAACGCCTTTCGCGTGTGGCGAATGACAGGTCAAACAAAGCACTTCATCATTTTCGGAAAGCGGCAAATGCACACCTTGTTCATCTTCTGTTTTTTTCAAACGCGCTTTCATATTTTTCGCGGAACTTTTCGATTGTTCTAACGTTTTCAGATTTGCGTCGGTGTGTTCAACGGCATTGAAATGGGGCGTTTTCAAATGACAACCCACACACACTTTTTCAGGCGGCAAACGCAAATGCGTGTCCACTAACGGGCGTGATTTGTCGCGCTGTTCGTTGATTTCACTATGACAAAACAAACAGTTTTCTTTTTTAATCGTGCCGTCATCGTTGAGCATCAAATGAATGTTTGGGCGTTCATGCGCTTTTTTATCGTGGCAATTTGAGCAAAACGTTTCTAATTTTTTGTAACCGTCTTTGCGTAAAAAATCAGGCGCATTTTTGTCGATTTTGTCGTAAGGCGTTTCAGCGATTTTTTCTAAACCATGACACGTTTCACAACCGATTTTGCGCCCTTCTTTTAAAACAAATTCCGCTGGTGGTTGCATTTCATCAAGCAATTTCACATCAACGGCGTGATGCAAATCGGGCAAATGTTTCGATTGTTTATAAGATTGCCTTTGCCAATCGGTGGATTCGTCGGCAAAAGGCGTTGTACAAATCAACAAAAGAAAATAGAAAACTTTCATAAGCCTTTCTGCACCCGTTCGCCGTGATTGTGGCAGGTCACACAATCCGAACCGTTGTTAAAATGCACGCCACTCAAACCATTTCCCGTGTCGATTTCGCCGCCGTCAGAAACCGTTTTCATGTTGTGACACAACGCACAAAGTTGGCTGTAATTGGTATCGTTTTCGAGTAACTTCACGCTGTAAGGTTTGCTGCGAAATTTAGAATTGAGTAAA
This sequence comes from uncultured Pseudomonadota bacterium, assembly GCA_903870545.1. Classification (GTDB taxonomy): domain Bacteria; phylum Pseudomonadota; class Gammaproteobacteria; order Methylococcales; family Methylomonadaceae; genus UBA10906. The sequence goes on along the minus strand of CAIQDI010000031.1, from coordinate 103,231 downwards.
AACGCGCCTTTGCGTGAATCGTCGATAATCAAACCTTTATTTGTCGTGCCGTGCATCGTGTGGCAATTATCACAATCGACAACGGTTTTATAGCTGTAGCCGTCACGCAAACCGTTATAAATTCCATCACCTAAACCTTCTGGAACGCCGTGTTTATCAATTTTTCGATAATCGTCTTCGGCGGCAATGGATTGGTCGCGTCGTCCCGCGTGAATAATCGGATAATTCGTTTGTTGATGATTTCGATTGTGGCAGCGCAAACAAAATTCGTTTTGGTCTTTGTAAGCAAATCCCCCCTGCCCCCCTTCAAAAAGGGGGGTATTTTTGGGCTTATCGTTAAACATCGTTAAATCAATGTTCAATTCAAATTTGCCATTCATATTCGACGCGGCATGACAAACAACGCATTGCCGACTGGTCGTGGGCAAATCTTTCGACGCATCAAAATCGTGTCGATGTTTTCCCGTTCGCATCGGATTCGCGGGCATATCTTGCGGATTGTGACAAACCAAACATTGCGGCTCGGTTTTCTTCGCGCCGTTATCGCCGTGACAACCTGTGCAAGTGACGAATTTCTTTTTATCCACAATCGCTTTTGTTTTCGGCACGGTTTCATGCAAACGTTGCAGCGCGTGACAACTTTGGCACAGGCTTTTCCCCCACGCGCTACCCATTCCGTGCGACGGCGTTAAAATCAAGCTGCCATTTTGCGAAATCGTTTTCGCGTGAATCGGCAGCACGAAAATCAGCAAAATCACAAAAATCAGACTTTTAACGTGTCGCATGGCAATCACTGCAATAATTTTCATTGTGACAACGTCCGCAACGCGCCGAATCAAAACGCGCTTCCAACCCGTGCAAAGTTCGATAGCCCAATGAGTGATAACCCGCGCCAGACGTGTCACGGCGCAAATGGCAATCGGTGCAAAAATTCACATCTAAATGGCACGTTTCACAATACTTTTCATTGCCTCGCGCGGCTTCGTTGTGATGATTTTTGTAATCAAATTTGTGGTCAGGCGGTTGAATGCGCTCTTTATCCGTGTGGCAAACGTCGCAACGCCACGGCGCACGCTGTTCGTCAACGTGGCAACTGTGACAAATTGGTTTTAACGCTTCATTTGCAATCACGGTTAAATTTTTCAATTTTTTAATGTCCACCACATTTGATTTTGCATAAGAATGACACAGCAAACAGCTGTCACCTTCTTGTTTCATCACGTCTAAATGCGCGTTGTGCGGATAATGCACGTCGGATTTTTGATTGCGTTTTTCCCACCAAGAATTATCAGTTTTTGCATCCATCGCAAACGCCGTTCCGGTCAAAACGACTAAAATAATCAACCAAAAGGTGCGGCAAATCATGGTTTTTTCGCCTGAAAATAATCGAAATAATAAGTGAGTTGCATCGAGCCTAGATATTCATTAGTGAGTTGTGAATTGTTGATATAACTGGCTTTCACCGCAACCACCCAATTGTTTTTAATCATCGTTTGCCATTCGGTTTCAATGCCTGTGGCGAAATTTTTACCGTATAAACTTTTTTGCTCATCTCGAAATGCTAAATTGACGCTGTAACGGTTTTTGCTATCCAGCGCGTGCGTGTGCGAAACGTAAAAACTGGTCGCGTATTCGCCGCTGTTTAATTCCAAATAATCGAGCGTGCCTTGCCAAGTTATATTCGGTTTGAATTGATAACTCACGCTCGCATTCGCGCCTTTTCCGTCGTAACCCGTCGGACGATTTGCCACTTGAACGCCCGCCGAATAACGCAAATCACTCGAAAAACGATGCTCCACCGAACCGCGCCAAATTTGTTGTTCACCTAGCGCGTAAGCCGAATAAAAACGGTCTCGAAAGGTGACATAAGGTTGAACGGGTCGGTACGCTTCGTAATAATTCCGCAGCCGCACATTTTTAAAAATATCCCACCACGCATCAACAAACACATTTTCGAGCCGACTTTTTTCACTCGCATACGAACCTTTAACATAGATTTCAAACGGCTTTTTTTCACCGAATAAATTACCTGTTAAATGCGTCGCGGCGTTGTAACGATAGGTCGTCAGTGTGCGTTTTTTCAGCGTTTGCGTTGGCATTCCTAGCACGTCGAAATTTGCGTTTGTTGCGGCTTGATTTTCAACGGTTGTCGCTTCAATCGGTTGCGGCGTTTCAATTACGTCGAAATTTTCGTTGACCAAACTTTCGTTAAACGTGGGCGTAAGCAAACTATTTTCTGGATTGATAGCAGGCGTAATGATTTCTTCGGCGATGGTTTCGGGCGTTTTCGTCACAGGCAAAGTCGGTTGAATTACATCTTGTAAAAAGGTTTCGTTACGCTGAACCGCTTGCATTCCAACGCGAAAATCCGTTTTTTCAACTTTAAACCACGACGTTGAAAAATGGGGTTCTAAATTCAACGCGCCTTCAATGCCGCCAACTAAATTACCGCGCAACGATTGAACGTGATCAATTTGCAACGGTCGTCCGCCATAAATTTCAAGGCTTAACGGATTTGAAAACTGATATTTCGCCGTCGCACCATCCACTAAATACAAACCTAAATTATCGCTTTTTTCAAACCGTCCGCCGCGCAACGTCACGGGTAAAAACTCAAAACTCTTTTCGGCATAAGCCTGATAAAGCTGTTGTTTATCGCGATAAATATCCGTGCTTAAACGACTGACCGCGCTAAATTGTGCGTTTAATTTTTGATTCGGATTGTTATAAACCAACGTTCCCCACGCTTCGCCCGTGTAATCGCCGTCTTCCATGTTGTAACGATTATCGGTTTGTAATTTTGTTCGCACCGAGCCGCGCCAACTGTCGTTTTGGTCAGAAGCGAACGAACTTGTGGCAAACAGCAAAAAAGCAAATCCCCCAACCCCCTTCAAAAAGGGGGCTTTTTTATCTCCCCCCTTTGAAGGGGGGCGGGGGGGATGTGCTTTAATCATTTTTGGTACGAATCTCAAACGGTTCAAGACCTTGCTCACGTTTTTCACGGTGTTTTTTCAACGCCAAACCCGTAAAAGTCGCCACTGCAATAATGCAACTTCCGCAACCTGCACACGTTCCAATTTTCGGCACGGTGCAAGCGGTCGCAAGCAATCCCTGACTTAATGCCACGCCCGAACCCGTCAACCACGGCAAAGTTTGAGCAATTAAATCGGACGCTTTCATTTTTTCAAATCCACTAAAACCGCGCGTTCAGGTAATTGCGTCAACGACAAAATAACGTAATTCGATTTCACCGCGATAATTTCAGCAGGAATTTTGGTTTTAGGCGGGTCGATAATGTTGCCGCTGACTAAATTCACGGCAAATAATCCGACCTCATTCGGCGTGGTCGCGTAACCGTTGTAAGGCAATTTTAAAAAGAGTTTTTCATTATTCATCGAACAAATTAACTCTGGATTCAAACAGCGCGAACCAAAATAAAACACCGAACTCGACACGTCACCTTGCGGCAACGTGCCAACTTTTTTATTGCCTGCAAATGCAAAAGCCGTCCAATCCGAAGCGATAATTTCAAAACGATAATTCGACAAACTCGCTTTGTTTGAATTGGTGTAATTCGCCGCCAGCCAGATATTTTTAACGTTATCGCCGGTCATTGGATTTTTAAAAACAAACGCTTTTCGTGTAAGTTGTGCGGTCAATGTTGTTTTTACATCCGCATCCAAATCTTTCAAAATTTCATCACGCGCCACCACTTGAAACTCGCCTGAAAGCGCATTGATTTTGTTGCTTTGCAATTGTGACGTGAACGTATTTAATTTGGTTTCGTATAAAACATCGTCGATATTTTCGACAATTTTGCCGTCGTCCGACAACTTGAAATACGGCATCGCTAATTTCACCACGCCTTCTTTGATAAGTTTGGGATACGCGGTTTTGTCGTTCAATTCAGCGACAACGCGGACGTTATCTTTGCCTAAAATTCCAACGACTGCGGAATTGATAGAACCGTTACGTTTGCGGTCGTGACAATCGGTGCAAGGCATGGTGTCCGCGACGGGGCGCGTGTTGTGGCTGATTAAATACTCGTTCGTTTCCGTCCAAATCATTTGCGAATTTGGCTTTTGAAAACCTTTCGCTTTGAGCAAATCATCAAACCGCGTTTTTAAATCTTTCACGTCCTGATAACTTTTCGGCTCGCTGTCCACGCCGTTGGTAATTTCCAACCGTTCGGCGCGAGTTAAAACACGCTGATTTGTGCTGTCAATCCAATAATAACGGCTCGCGGGGTTGTACGGCATGATGCGCGATTTACCATCTTCGGACGGACGATAACGAAAACGCGGCTTGAGCGGTTTATTCTGATATTCCAGTTTTGTAATGTGGCACGTTTGGCAGGCGACGGCGTTGAAATGTATTTGTACCGTGCGATTGAGCGTATTTTCTGCATAACCCGCCATGTCGCCACGAGTTCGCCACAATTCACGATGCGCGTCTAAAATGGTCGATAAACCCGAATGCGGCAACGCAGGTTTTTCAAGGCTTCCGTACGCTTTACCACCGTGACAATGTTCACACGAAAGCGGTTTCGGCTGATTATTCAAATCACGGCGCACATCTTCATCGGAAAAACCCGTTAAAAATTGGTGATCCGCGCTCAAATCCAAGGCTTTGTTGTAATAATTTTTTGCGTGACAAGAATTACAATTTTCAATCGAACGCGCTGTGCCTTTTTCCGTCCACGATTTGCCTTTGTGAACATCGTCTTTCGCATCAATCACATTGGTTTCGATTTTTGCCGCGTCACCAAAACCATAAAACCCGCGTCGTTGTTCGCTGGTTGAATGGCACAACATGCAATTTTCACTGGCGGGGAAACGCAACATCGGAATTTGTGCATCGCCGTTTGCATTAAAAGCCGCTTCGTTCCATTTCAAAACAGGTTCAGCATTGGCGGGTGTTTCCAGCGTTAAAAGATTTTGACCCTCAGCGTTATCAGGCGACATATTTAAAAACGCTAAAATCGCCGAATTCGCGTAACGAAACCAACCGTTTTTAATCATTTGCAAATTGCGCTGCGTTTTCCATTCGGAAACAGGACGTTTAAATTTAGATAAATCCGCGTGACACGCCAAACAATCGGGTTCAATCACACCGCTTTTTTTCCAATCCCATTGTTCGAGTTTTTTATTATTCCACTCGAAATAATCACCGCCTAAAAATGAAATCGCATTTTCAGGTTGTTTGTCGTAACGTTTTCCAGAACGGTCTTTTTCAGCGAAACCGCCACCCGTGTGACATTCTTCACAATTTTTAATCAAACCGACCGCGCCGTAATCTAAAAAGTCCGCTTCTTTTATCGTTGTTTTTTTACTGAGCCACGAAGGATTATTGCCATTTTGACAACTGTAACCACCGAAATAAGCGGGCGAAGTCAACGCCGCTAAACCACGTTTCAAACCAAATTTATCGTCGCTTTCATCGCGTCCCATTTCAAAATGATAAGCGTGTGAAATTTTATCGATGTCGTGACAACCCACGCCACCGCCACAACTGGTGCGGGTGCTGTACGGTTTTTGAGAATCTAAAACGTGCGTGCTATTTTCATCGAGCAACGGAATTGCAGGGTGAATCGAGGGCAAATCAACGGTATTGCCAATGACGGCATTTGTTGTAGGAATTGTAGGCGTTATCGTTGATGGTGTAGATATTGGCACAATAGGTTTTGTTATGACGGGAGTCGGTTCAGGCTCATAAGTGTACACAGGCGTATATTCAGACATATCTTCGCCGTCATCCGCCCACACGTTAAAAATAGGCAACATGAAAAATAGAATTGCGAAAAAAATTTGCCGAATAGCCGAGCGCATTAAAACCTGTTTGATAAAATAAAAAGTGAATTAAAGCGATAACAGCAGGTTTTAAACCAAAAAAATAAAATATCAACTAAATCAATAAGAAATAGTTGTTTTTAGCGATAAAAAAGGGCATTTTTTATGTTCAGTGCGGCATATCGCTTATATTTTAGAAAGCTTAGGTGATATGCCGCTATGTAAAAATCGTGAACGAAATACTGTCATAATTGCGGTGTACTTTACCGTTTAGCGCAAAATTTAATCTGCCTTAAAATTAAACTAGCGTTTTATCCAATGAATTTGCTTTTCTCATTTTTTTAGATGATGCAATTGGCGGTCTAGCTCATGATAGCTAAAAAATATCTGATGCGGAGTTTACTAAACCTAAGTCTGTTTTTTGTTTTTTCTGATGTTTACGCAGACCCGAGTGATGTCGCAACTATTGAGCAAGTAGCAACTGATTCGTTTTATGACGGATATACTGGCATTAGGACGACGGTCATCAAGCAAGAAGGCGATACGAATTACGCTGAAGTAAGCAATCTCGGTAATAACAAAATTGATGTTGGGCAGTATGGAACACTACAAGAATCAAGAGCTTTTGTCATTGGCAATGGAAACTTGGTCAGTACGACCCAAGCGGGCATCAATAATGACAGTGTTACGTTAGTGAATGGTGGGAATAACAAAGTTGACTTGTTGCAATCAGGTAACGGCGATAGTTTGAATACCACCATCGAAGGAAATAACAATGTCATAACAGCGTCACAAATTGGCGATAATCTTAGTTACACTTTAAACTTTAACGGGAACAATGTAGGGCTTACCATTATCCAGCACGGAATGTGATGCTGGACGATTTAATATTCGTCACTTGACGACAGTTTGTTTATTATTTTTTGTCTTCGGACAACGATGGAGTACGACATGAAAACACGTCTTTTAGTATTAGCTATTTTAGCTACGTTAAGCACAAGTGCATTGGCAGCAAGCGGCAATACAGCAGCTTCCATTCAAACAGGCAACAGTAATAAAGTTGCCACCACTCAAGCGGGCAACACGAATGCTGCAACAGTCATTCAAAGCGGTGATCTCAACAAGTCTACCCTAACTCAAACGGGTGACAGTAACATAGCTAATGTCACGCAAAGCATCGGTGCAGGTGTAACGCCAGCGGGGCTTTTTAGCAATGTATCAACTGTTGATCAATCCGGTGGCAATAACAACACAGTTAATGCCACACAAACGGGTGACGCGAATGCCGTTACGACTACTCAAGTCGGCAACACAAATGCGTCAACTTCTGATCAAACGGGCGATACGAACACAACAACCGTTGGTCAAACTGGCGATACGAACAGCGCGACAGTCACACAAACAGGTAATAGTGATATTGCGTCAATTACTCAAACGGGTAATAGTGACACCGCCACAATCAGCCAAACAGCTGGTAATGGTAACAGTGCCACAATCAGCCAAACAGTTGGTGATGGCAATACCGCGTCAATTACTCAAACGGGTAACAGTAACACTTCTGAAATTATTCAAATCGGTGCAGGTAACACGGCAAATAACACCCAACTTGGTGATGGTAATACCTCTTCAATCACTCAAGATGGTTCGCTTAATGCTGTCAACGCAACGGGTGGCGATATACTTCTTGTTGTTCAAACAGGTGATAGCAACACCGTGACAGATACCAATGGTCATTCATTAACGATTAACCAAGATGGTAATTTGAATACTGCCTCATTGTCAGGCGGTAGTGGTACAGTTTCTATCGATCAAACTGGTAATGGCAACAGCGCAATCGTTGTGCAATAAATGTTTGAATCGCTTTGGCTGAATGGCTAACCTGGATTTGTGAAAAGACAAGTCTGGGTTTTTTTTTGAGGACAACCTATGAAAACGCCAGTGTACAGGAGACTTTCATCATGAACTCTCGACAAAATTTAACGCACTCAGTGACGATTCCCGTTCAATTTCGGCGTACCGAGCATCATCTTATTCTGGTCGCAAGTCACGCATATTGGAAGGAGCGGTTATGCAATGCCATTAGTAGTAAAGAAATACTCGATGTAAATGAAATAGTGAAAGACGATTCCTGTGATTTAGGGCATTGGTTGCGTAGTGTCGAACAACATCCGCACATTACTGAGTTGCAAAGTTATCGTGATTTAATAAGTAAAAACGTCGAATTTCATATTCAAGCCAGCAAAGTGGCTAAACACATCAATGCCAGAAATTACAGCGCAGCGTTACGATTAACAGGATGCAAATCAGCGTTTGAATATTCGTCTACTGCCGTTATTTTGGCAATTTTTTGCTTGAAAAAAGAAGCCACAAAACTACACTAAACGCACAATTCAATCTGTCATCACTTTTTAGCTAGGGTTATAAAAAGTTAGCTTATGTTGGCGTTTTGGATACTATGACACAACTATTTACTCATCTTTAACTTGCGACAATTTACGCTTGAACCGTGACGTTAAAAATTATAACGCGCCGAAAATTGTAGGCGTTGCAAATTACCATTACGACCGTCTATCAACTCACGATTCCCGTAACTGTATTCCACACCAAACATTGCCTGATTGATGGGACTCCAAAGTAAATTGGCATTAACTGACTGCGTCTGTTGATTTAACACAGGGTTAACATAATCTGCTTGATCTGCCTGTGTCAAACCGTAGGCGGCAGTAGAGCGCCATTGTTTGCTCCACCAATGTTGATAAGAAAACATCGCTCCGTAAGTGGTCACTAAGTCAAGATTACCGCGCATATCTAATGAAGCGTCCGCAAAAGTATTGCTCGCCGTAATATAACGTGCATCGCCATTGCCGTAATGGGTCATAAAACGAATATTGTCGAGGCCGGTAGTGGTGATTTTTCCCGACAGATTGACCGCCCTGCCCCACGTTTCTTGTTGAAAACCACTGTTATTGGTGTAACGAATCTGTCTGCCTATCGTCGCAAGAGAGACATTGCCCCATTCAGGCGTGAAATTGATACGAGCAATTAAATCGGGATAACGATCCGCGTTAGGCGAGGTGAAATAAGCATCCGTATTAGGACTGGTCGCACCAGCACCCGCATTCGCATTCGAGGAATCAAATCGAGGATCAACCCATAATCGGCTGCGTGGCGTTTCTAACGCCATTTGTAATTCCATCGGTGTACCCGCCCATGAAAAAGGCTGCGTCCAACGTACTAAAGGTTGCCGTAACGGACCGATTGCGCCGGACGATCCACCGGCATCTAAAGTATCTGGCAATGAGGACACATTCAAAAAAGTCGTCCACGTTTGCCCTGCCAAAAAGTTCCCCATCGAACCGTAAGCATGGCGTAAACGGGGGGTATAAGTAGAAGTCCCTGCATCACCTAAAAAATCTATTTCCACATAAGTGTTAATATCGCCAAAGGAACTGGGCGTAAAAGATTTAAGCCATAAGCGGCTTTCTTTGGCATGAAAAGTCACCTGACTATGTTCACCCGCTGCGCCGATTGGAATTTGTGACGGTAAAAATAGTTGGTCACCAAGGCGGTCACGCCCTGCACTAACGTTATTAAGTAACACGTCAGCTTTGATATACCCACCCATTCCCAACGAAGTTTCCGTACCGGGTATTTTAAAAGTTCCTTTCACATCGCCGACAGTCACAGCCGCTGGCAAAGGCATTTTGCTGGACAAATTTTCAGAAGAAACGGGAACATCAACAACGACAGGGTTGATTGGCTGTGGCTGAACAAAATTAGGCTTACCATTGACCTCTTGCTTGTTGACTGTTTGCAACTGTTCTACATGATATTGCAGACGTTCTTTTTCCAACTCGTTAATTCGAGCATTCGATTGTGTTACCTGACTTTTTAAGTCTTTTAGTTGAGCATTCATTTCTTTGAGTAACCGCTGCACATCATCTTTTGCCCAACTCGCTTCGCTCAAAGAACACAATAACAGCGTCAAAAAAATACGATTGGAATTATTCATCATCTTTTCCCCTCGTCAGTTTTTCTAAATAAAGCATGGCAAGTGGTACACGTCGTATTGAGTTGATGCAATGTATCGTCGATGGAATCCGTATGATTTAGACTGGCTTGCTTGTACAACAGCTGACTTTGTTCATTAAGTTGGCTTGCTAGTGTCAAAAAAATGGTTTGATCTCTGGGTGATAATGACAAAGTGGGCAGTTTAGCGATAATTGAAGCCACTGTTTTTGATAAACTTTGCGCTTTGTTTGCAATGTGTTGAGCATATTTGCGCCGTTCGCTGTCCAGCTGCGTTTCAGTCATAAAACGCTCACTCATCAAACTATCCATCTTGTCCATCATTTCGCGTAATTGTGCATCATGAATAGCGTGTGATTCAATTGTTTCGGATTCGCTGCGATTGCTGTCATTGAGCGATTGATGTTGCGTTTGAGAACAGGCCGTTAACAATAATCCTGTCACGCTCAATATTAGAAAATAGGATTTTCTTTTTTTCATAAGTCTCACTCAGTATATTGTGTTTATTTTTCGAAAAATTCACCATGATTTTGCCTTAAATAAAGTCAGCAAATATCATACCTTTTACCTATGAAGGTTTAATAATAACGAGTTGCGGATATTGTTAACTCAATACAAAAAAATACTTAAAAAACTTGGTTTTCGTTTTTTAATGTTACTTTTTAGCGTTTCAGCACGCGCAGATTAGAGGGAAGTATCATGAAAAATTATAGATTGCAGCTTCTGTTTCGCACCCCTTTTGACTAATTTTTGAACCACTAAACTGCCAATCATATCGCCTTCCACATTCGCCGTGGTGCGGAGCGTGTCTAACACTCTATCAATTGGCAACAAAATTGCGATGGCTTCCGCAGGTAAACCGACGGATTGCAACACCATCACCATTGTGACCATGCCCGCGCTAGGTATTCCGGGTGCGCCAATCGCGGCAAACATCGCCGTAAACAGCACAATCAATTGCTGCGTAAAATTCAACTCTATTCCTACCAGATTCGCCACAAATAACGCCGCCGCTGCTTCATAAAGTGCCGTCCCGTCCATGTTGACGGTTGCGCCCAACGGAATCACGAATTGTGCGATTTCTTTCCGAACGTGCAAATTATGTTCCGCGCACCGCAACGTAATCGGTAACGTCGCTGAACTCGAACTGGTCGCAAACGCCGTTAATAACGCTTCTCTCGCACCGCGCCAAAAACGTAACGGTGTCATGCCCGTCACCAAATATAAAATCAGCGGCAATACAATCACGCCATGCACTAACGTCGTACCAATGACCACCGCAACAAATTTTCCTAGCGTCGCCAACAACGACACATCTTGTGTCACCACCAATTTAATCAGCAACGCCATAATCCCAAACGGCGCAAGCGTCATAATCCAGCGCACCATTTGCATCACGATTTCGAGAAATTCTTGTAACAGCGTGAGAATGTTTTTATAGCGTTCGCCGCCAATGACTAATGCCACACCTAGAAATAACGCGAAAATCAACACCGCCAACACGTCACCTTGCGCCAACGCCGCAAACGGATTCATAAATAAACCGTGCAGAAAATGGGTGAAAAAATCCGCCGGACTTTGTTGCTGTGCTTCAAAATGGCTCATCGCATTTTGGAACATATCCAAATGCAGCCCTTGTCCTGCGTGAAAAATTTGATTCGCCACCAACGCCAACACAATCGCAATCGTCATCGAAAACACGAAAAAACCAAGCGTATAAATCCACACGCGATGAATTTGTTTATGGGCTTGCAAATTCGCCACGCCCACCGCAATCGAGGTAAATACCAACGGAATCAACACCATTTTGAGTAAATCAATAAACAACGTGCCAACTAAATTGGCAATGTATAAACTGGTTTGCGTGGTCGTGGAATCTTTGCCCATCGACAATAAACCGAAACCGAATACCACGCCTAAAAATGCACCGAGTAAAATTTGTGTGTTGAGTGACGGAAATTTCATCCTAACCGATCCGCTTAATTTGTGCCAAAACGTCTTGCGCGTGACCGTCGTGTGTGATGCCGTACATCACATTTTCGAGCAAACCCGCTTTGTTAATGATGAACGTCGAACGTAAAATCGCCATACTTTTCACGCCATTTTTTTCGCGTTCACGCCACACGCCGTAACGTTCGCAAACTTCGCCGGTTGTGTCTGCCAACAATTCAACTTTCAAACCAAACTTATCAATAAACGCTTGATGACTTTCGCACGAATCTTTGCTCACGCCAATAACAACGGTATCGTGAGCGGAAAATTCAGCCGCTAATTTTGTAAAATCATTGGCTTCAATCGTGCAACCGGGCGTGTCGTCTTTGGGGTAAAAATAAAGCACCACGTTTTTTTTACCTAAATAATCGGCTAATTGAACGGGTTTATTTTGTTGGTTTATCGAAACGAATAACGGCGCGATTTGGTGATTTTCTAACATGATTTTCATCCTAATTTGAAAAGTGATATTTTTTTAAGAATGCCGCAACTTGAATTTTAATCGCAGCTTTGAGTTTTAAACTGTACTGATAAATTGCCGTGTGGTGAATGACTTCATGCGCCCAATGCAACACGCCGCTAATGGCGTTATAAATTTTGGCAAACCACCCGAACGTTAATAATGCCAGTTTGACTAAACGAAAAATGCGGGCAATCAATAACGTGGTGAATAATTTCACCGCAATTTCAACCAAAATGCCTTGAAGAATTGCGCCATGTGCCAACAAAACCACGGCAAGAATGTTAAACGGCGTGGCAATAATTAGCGGAATTAAAAATGTCAGCAGAGCTTGTTTCGGGGTGGCATTTAACAGCCAATTATCGAACTTTTCTAAATGTAAAATTCGGGAAAACCATTGTCCGGCAATCGCCAGCGCGTCCCACAGCCATTCTTCGAGAATGACCAGAATCGCAAAAATAGACAGCAGTAATTTTTTAATCACGCGCCCACTCCCTTACCATTCCAACACATTCCACATATTCACATCCGCGCCACGATCCATTTGATTACTTCGCACATCCATTTTGCCGTCGCCGTCCGTATCGTGTAAATAATACGGCAAACCCACGTCAGGAATGATTTTCACCATATACAATTTGCCGCTGCGCCGATATTCCTGAATCGTTTTTTTACCTTTGCGAATAATCGTGATGTCAGGTTCTAAGGTTTCACCACTTTTCACCCGCGCCGGCGATTCGGGAACATCGGGTACATTTTCCAAACGGGGCGGCGCGTCGTCTTCAACGGCATAGCTGACAAATGGTAACAGCAATAAATAGATGAGCAGTAAACGGCGCATAATTTTTCCTTTTTTGAGAGAGTAGAATCTGTTATTGATTGAAGTGAGCGTGGAGCAAATCCCCCTGCGGCTATCACCGCCTCCCCCTTCAAAAAGGGGGAAAAGACGGTAAATCAAAAGCCGTTGCGTTTTAATCTTTCGCCCCCTTTTTGAAGGGGCAGCCCGATAGGGCTGGGGGATTTGCTTTAATCCTGCGTCACATCAATTATTAAATACATGCGCCATTTTCGTCGCTTTCGTTTTTAAATAATCCACGTTATCGTCATTTGACGGCACCACCAGCGGCAACCGCCCGACCACGTTAATGCCTAACGATTTCAATGCTTCAATTTTGGCTGGATTATTGGTTAACAACGCCACCGAACGAATGTTTAAATCGTTCAAAATAGCTGCCGCCACACTGTATTCGCGCTCGTCCGCTAAATAGCCTAACGCTAAATTCGCGTCTACTGTGTCGAGACCGTTATCTTGCAAATTGTAGGCTTGCAGCTTGTGAAACAAACCAATGCCGCGCCCTTCTTGACGTAAATAAATCACCACACCACAACCCGATTTTTCAACATATTGCATCGCCCGCGCCAATTGTTCGCCACAATCACAGCGCCGCGAGCCAAAGACATCGCCGGTCAAACATTCCGAATGCACCCGCACCGGCACATTTTCCTGTTCGGTAACGTCGCCTTTCACTAACGCTAAATGCTCTTTTTCATCTTGATTGGTTTGATAATAATGCAGCACAAACTCGCCGTTTTGCGTGGGTAATCGAGTTGTTAAAGTCGTTGTTAATTCTAAATTCACGTTTTGGTTTTACCTAAAAATGACATGATGCTGGTATTGTAGCGGTTGACGGTTATTTTAGCCTAAAACAGCAGGCGGAAATAACAATCTGAACGCCGTACCTTGACCCAACGTGGAATCGACCAAAATATGCCCGTGTGAATGATGCACCATACCGCTCACGGTTGATAAACCTAACCCCGTCCCTTCGCCCACTTGTTTAGTGGTGAAAAACGGATCAAACATGCGAATAATGGTTGGCGGTTCAATGCCCGTGCCGTTATCGGATAAACTTAATTCGATAAAATCGCCTTCCAGTGTTTCCGCGCACGCCACACACTGCGCCTTCAAATTCATCACCTTATTCAATGAAATCGTAATCACGCCGCCGTGTTTTTTCATGGCATCGCGGGCATTAACCGCTAAATTAGTGAGAATTTGATGTAAATCCATTACGTCAATTTGAACGGTGTCGTCACAATGTAAGGCGACTTCCAATTTGATTTGACTGGTTAACGCGGGCTGTAACATCGTTACGACTTCGGCGATTACTTCGGGCGTGGGCTTCACATTCATGCCTTCTTTTTTTGCCTCTTGGCGCGAATACGCCATCATTTTTTTAATTAACGTCACGGCGCGTTGTCCGGCAATATCAACTTGTTTAGTGTTGTATTTCAATTCCTCGCACAATGTTTCATTCGTCATTTCGGCACTGATATATTTATTCAGTTCGTTATAACCCAACATACACGCCAAGATATTATTGAAATCATGAGAAATGCCCGAAGTCAGTCGTCCAATACTTTCGATTTTTTGCATTTGATTCACTTGAAGACGTAACGCTTCTTTTGCATCGTTAGCCAACGCCAATTCGGCAGCTCGCTTTTCTTTTTCGAGGTTTTGCCGAAGAAGTTCCTCATTGGCGGCTTTGTGAAACAGCAGTTCTTGGTTAATCAGTTCTTGAGCCGCGTGTTGAATAATCAATCTTGCTTCACGATTTTGTACCATCAAATAAGCGCGGAGGAAAAGAAAAAACAATAAACTAATAACGATGCCGACGGTGGCGGTTATCCAAGTGTGACTCGAATTCCACGGTGCCGATTCCTCAAAATACAGCGTCCACACTCTGCCATTGAAAACAACTCGTCGCTGTTCAAAAAAAATCACGGTGAGTAAATCCTCCGCATGTTGGTACAACAAATTTTCAGGTTCTACACTATCGCCATCGTAAATATGCAAATGTAATGTGCTGTTACCCACGATATTATGAAGCAAATCGGTCATCCGAAACGGGCTATAAATCCAGCCGAATATCGCATTTTGACGCTGTTCCACCGTGTCCAACGGTTTGTTGTTTTCATAAATAGGCGAATACATCAACGTTCCCGCTTGAACATCTTGGTCGGTTTCTTGAACTAGAATTACTTTGCCGGATAAGGTCACTTGATTTTCATCACGCGCCATTGCCATTGCCGTATGACGCACCGGTTCAGAATACATATCGTAACCAAACGCGCGTAAGTTTCGCCCCTCAAAAGGCTCAATGTAAATAATAGACGTGTAAGCGTCACGCTGCCCGTGGGGTTTAATTTCATAATTAGGAAAACCCGTTTTGCGAATTGCTTTTTTATGCGCGTCGAGTTGTTCGGGTTTAATCCATTTTGCAAAACCTAACGCTTGAATGCCGTTAAAATGTTCATTTTTAAGTAACCGCGTAGCGTAAATTTTAAAATCGTCGCGCGTGACTTCGGTCGAAGATTCAAAAAATGCCGATCCGCTCAATAGCGTTTGTTCATGTGCATCTAATCGCGCCTTTATTTTTTGTTCAATTTCTTTGGATTCCTGGATAAATTTTAGATATTCATATCGTTTAGTATTTGATTCCACCCAATAACTCGCCGCGCCTGTCGTAGCTAATCCCAGCAACAAAACCGAAGACACTAAAATTTTTCCCTTTCCATTCATATTTTTCTCAACGCTGAAAAGCATTTAGTGGATTATGTGCTAATTGACAGTGGGAAATAATAATCTGAACGTCGTGCCTTCACCCAATACGGAATCCACCAAAATATGTCCATTTGAACTATGCACCATACCGCTCAACGTTGATAAACCTAAACCTGTGCCTTCACCTTGTTCTTTCGTGGTAAAAAAGGGATCGAAAATGCGGCTAATAATGACGGAATCAATACCGGTGCCGTTATCTGACAGGCTTAATTCGATGAATTCACCCGTCAATACTTTTGCACACGCAACACAATGTACGTCTCGATACGTTACCGTATTTAATGAAATGGTAATCACGCCGCCGCGTTCTTTCATGGCATCGCGGGCATTAACCGCTAAATTAGTCAGAATTTGATGTAAATCGATGGCATCAATTTCAATATTTCCGAAGCACTCTTTCCGTGACTTGAAAACACCGCATGTTTCACAATCGTTGTTATTGTTGTTGTTGATGTTGCATTGGTTTTTAAATTCAATTTTGATTTGACTGGTCAAGGCGGGACGTAACATATCGAGGACTTCTTTAATAACCTGGTGTGTCGGTTGTACGTTCATTTGTTTTTTGGCGGTATCTTGGCGACAATACGTCAGCATTTTGTTAATTAACTCCGCCGCGCGTCTACTCGCCGAGTCAATTTGTCGTGTGTTGTATTCAAGCTCCGTTTTTAATGTCGTCTCGGTAATATCATCTGCAATATATTGATTCATTTCGTTGTAACCCATCACACACGCCAAGATATTATTAAAATCATGAGCAATGCCAGACGTTAATCGTCCAATGCTTTCTAATTTTTGCATGTGATTTAGGTGCTGATTTAAAATTTCATTTTGCTTATACGCCAGGGTAATTTCGAGGTTTTGCCTTTCCTTATAATCATTTAAAACGGACAGTTCTTGTAGATTCATGGCAATTTTTTCATTGGCGTAAGAAAGGTAGTCGTTCGCTTTGAGTAATTCTGTAGCGTGTTTTTCTCGTTCGGAACTTGTAATTTTAATCACCGCAAGTTCTACCGCTTGCCTTTCTCTTTCGGAACTCTGAAAAATGAGTTGTTCATTTGCCCTGACAAATTCTTGATTCACAATGATAATTTTTTCGTTAGCAATAACCAATTCAGCGGCACGTTTTTCTTTTTCAGAACTCTGAAAGGCGAGTTCTTCGTTAGCAATAATTAGTTCAGCAGCACGTTTTTCTTTTTCAGTGTTTTGGAACACCAGTTCTTGGTTAGCAATCACCAATTCAGCGGCACGTTTTTCTTTTTCAGAATTTTGAAAGGCAAGTTCTTGGTTAGCAATAATTAGTTCAGCGGCGCGTTTTTCTTTTTCAGAATTTTGAAATTCAAGCTCTATCGTAAGCAGATTGAGTTTTGCAATAATGGTGGCGATACAATCATCAGTTTTTAGTGTCATAATTTTCTGAGTATTTGTTAAAATCACGCGAGCAATGATAGTCAATTTTTTTATTATTTTGACGGCTGTTTGACTATCGGCGTTTGGCAATTCCCCTATTATATACAACTATATACAACGTGAATGCTAATAATTGATTCGCACCGTGTATAATTTTCAATTCACTTTAAGGTCAAAAACGCATGAAATTAGGCACAGCATTAACTCCAAATTCGACAAAAGCGATGTTATTGGGAAGCGGCGAATTAGGCAAAGAATTGGTCATTTCGTTACAACGTTTCGGCGTAGAAGTGATTGCAGTGGATCGTTATGCCAACGCGCCCGCGCACGCTGTCGCACACCGTTTTTATGTGGTCGATATGACCGACGCTGAAGCATTAAAAACCGTCATTGCACAGGAAAAACCGCATTTTATTATTCCCGAAATTGAAGCTCTGGCAACGAATGTATTAGCAGAAATTGAAGCGCAAGGCGATTGTACGATTGTGCCAAATGCGCGAGCGATTCAATTAACGATGAACCGCGAAGGCATTCGCACGCTGGCGGCTGAAACCCTGAAAATTCCGACTTCGCGTTATGCGTTTGCAGAATCGTTTGATGAATTAAAAACGGCGGTCAAAAACGGCATTGGTTATCCGTGTTTTATCAAACCAACGATGTCGTCGTCGGGCAAAGGTCAATCGATGGTGAAAACCGCTGACGAATTACAAACCGCGTGGGATTATGCCAAAAATAGTGGGCGTGTCGATACCGGAAAAGTGATTGTCGAAGGCAAAATTGATTTTGAGTTTGAAATTACCTTACTAACCGTTCGGGCGTTGAATGGGAAGGGCGAAGTGGAAACGCATTTTTGCGAACCGATTGGACACATTCAAGAAAATGGCGATTATCGCGAAAGTTGGCAGCCGCAACAGATGACAGAGCAAGCGATTATGAATTCACAAGTGATTGCGAAAAAAATCACCGACGCGATGGGCGGATTGGGATTATTCGGCGTGGAATTATTTATTTCTGGCGATGACGTGTGGTTTAGCGAAGTCAGTCCGCGTCCGCACGACACGGGAATGGTGACGTTGTTGACGCAAACGCAAACGGAATTCGATTTGCACGCTCGCGCTATTTTGGGTTTGCCGGTCAATACGGAATTAAAAAGTGCCGGCGCGAGTGCCGTTATTTTAAGCCCAATTGACGCGCACGGTTTGAGTTATCACGGTTTAGAAAAGGCGTTAAGTGTGCCAAATACGGACGTACGTTTGTTTGGCAAACCCGATGCTTTTGTCAATCGACGCATGGGTGTGACTTTAGCAATTGCCGATTCTGCCGATACAGCACGCAAGAATGCGGTTTATGCTGCAAAAGCAATGGTGATGACAACAGATTAAAGGTGTTAATTTTATGCGTAAGGAAATAATTATTTTGTTAATGATGGGCTGTAGCGAAACAGCGAACGCGGACATTTATAAAAAAGTGATTGGCAATAATGGCGTGATTAGTTACACCAATAAAGCCGCCACCGTGTCAGAAAAACCTATTATTAAAACAGTGGCGACTTCTACCACGTCTACGGCGGGCTATTTTTATAAATATCAAGATGGCGCAAAACACGTTATTTATACCGACAAACCGCGTTCCGATGTGATCTTAATTAGCAAAATGAAAGTGACCGTTCCCGCACAAAATGCGCCACCACAGTTTTTCAATGCGTCGTATTCGCCGACAACGACTTCGTTTTATAGCAATCCGAACAAAAGAAGATTTAATTTTTTAATCGCGCAAGCGGCAGTGCGCCATCAGGTTGATGAGAAATTGTTACACGCGGTGATTCAAACCGAATCGGCTTATCGCGCCGATGCCATTTCTTCGGCGGGCGCGGTCGGTTTAATGCAATTGATGCCTGCGACGGCAAGTCGTTTTGGTGTCTTGGATAGCAATAATCCCGAACAAAATATCAACGGTGGTACGCGCTATTTACGGCATTTGATGGATTTATTTCCGAACAGTTTAGATTTGGCGATTGCGGCGTATAACGCCGGAGAAAATTCGGTGTTGCGCCACAATAATTCGATTCCGCCCTATCCAGAAACGCAAAATTACGTTCGGCAGGTAATGGCGTTATACAAACAAAAATCGTAGGATTTGAAACAAAAAAAATCCGCTAATGAAAGCGGATTTTTGTGTAGCAAAGCGGATAAAACTATCTTTCCAATAACGCTAATTTACCGGGTTTTCCGTTCCATTCATCCGCATCCGGCATCGCATCTTGAACAGCGGTAATCACCGGCCAAAGTTTTGATA
The DNA here is from genome assembly GCA_903870545.1 of uncultured Pseudomonadota bacterium. Classification (GTDB taxonomy): domain Bacteria; phylum Pseudomonadota; class Gammaproteobacteria; order Methylococcales; family Methylomonadaceae; genus UBA10906. The sequence continues at coordinate 83,634 of CAIQDI010000031.1, read as the reverse complement.
ATTCCGCATTCAATTGAATGAAGATTTCTTGACCTTCTGGCACTTCATCTTCGGCGTGAATCGCATTCGCTGGGCATTCTGGTTCGCACAAGGTGCAATCGATACATTCATCTGGATCAATGACTAAAAAATTCGGGCCAACGTGAAAGCAATCAACGGGACAAACATCCACGCAATCCGTGAATTTACATTTAATACAATTTTCAGTAACAACAAAAGCCATAATTTTAAATCTCAAAAAAGATAATGGTGGGGTTATTTAAACCGGTGCATTTTAGCAGAAAGTTACGGCTTACCAAACAAATGCGGCGCAGTCGGCGGTGTTTTTTGTTGTAAACAATGATACGCCGCGTTTTCATATTTAATCGTCAACGATTGTGCGTTTTCATGTTCGATTAAGAATTTCTCTGCTTCAATCGCCGTTAAATCTTTCATCATAAACGTAGCGATACATTCACAGGCTTTGCCAACGCGGACTTTGTCATTTTCAGGATTCGCCGAATTTTTCAATTCACGTTGAACGCATTGATTTTCAAACGTATGTTCAAATTTTTGTTTGTCGCTCGAGGTGACGGTCGAATTGAGTAACGTGTGGCTAACCGGAACCTTTTCAGAATTTGTCGCGGGTGTTTTATCGGTGGAGGTTTTTTCATCGGAACAACCAACCATGAATAGTACCGTTGCCAGGCTGAAACTGACACACATACTTTTTATAAAGGATTTTTTTTTCATAAATTTGAATGGAAAATAGGTAAAATGTCATTATGCTGGAACCACGCAAAAAAGCAACGCGCTGTTTATTTTTTCATTCCCTTCGGTGTTACATAAGATGAAATCCATTTATACACAACCCATTTACCGAGAAGCTCTTGCGGCGTTTTTAAATTTTTGCCATTTAAAAACGTATCCCAGCAAGATAAATATCATCAATATCGGTGATATTGGCGATCGGTTATTTTTTATCATTGAAGGCTCTGTCGCGGTTTGTGCAGAAAATGAAGATAGCGAAACAGGTCATGAGCTAATTTTGGCTTATTTAAACAAAAATGAATTTATTGGCGAAATTGGTATTTTCAAAGGTGAAGAAATCCGCAAAGTGAACGTCCGAACCCGTGAAACGTGCGTCTTAGCTGAAATTAGTTACGTTCGACTTAGAGAAGTTTTGCGCCAAGAATTGCTGCATTACGCGCCTGATATTTTGCATATTATTGGCGTTCAACTGTCGGAACGATTGTTGACCACCAGTCAAAAATTATGCGAATTGGCGTTTATTGATGTTGAAGGACGCATTGCTCATACGTTGGTGGATTTGTCTAAATCGCCCGATGCGATGACTCACCCAAACGGAATGCAATTGCATATTTCACGACAAGAAATTGCGCGAATTGTCGGTTGTTCGCGGGAAATGGCGGGGCGGGCTTTGAAAGAATTAGAAAAAAAAAACGTTATTTCGTCGCACGGAAAAACCATCATAGTTTACAATACACGCTAATTTTTCAATTTAAGCGCAAGCGTAAGCGTGCGGAATTCCTAGCCTTAAATCCGCTATAATGGTCACTTTTATCTTTGGCTAAATTGGCGCGTTATGATACGATTTTTGTTTCCTTTTTTATTTTTGCTTTTTATTAACGTTTTCAGCATTCACAACGGTTACAGCGCACAAACCGATTCAGCAGTTGAAACAAATCTGACGATTACTGCCGAGTTTTTACAAAGTAAAATTGATGCGCTGAACGCTCGCCAAGGTTTAGAAGAAAGCGTGAAAACCGCCGTTCTGAAACAATATCAAGCCGCCCAAGATAATTTAACTAACAACGCTCAAAATCTCACGCAAATTACCGCGTTCACCGCTGCGATTCATCAAGCCCCCGTACAAACTAAAGCGTTACAAAAAGAAATTGAGCAAACGCTCGACAAACTCAGCAAGCAAAAAAACGAAGATTTTAGTCAAATTCCGGTTGAAGAATTAGAGCAACGCTTGATTCTTGAAAAGGGCAAAATCAGTCAGATTGAGGACACGCTTAAAAAGACAGAAACGGATTTGGCGCAACAAAATAATCGCCAAGCGTCAATTCGCGAAGAAACCGTTATTGCTCAACAAACGATTGAAACCACGCTGAAAAACCTCGGATTATCCGCTGCGCCGACGGATTCCAAACTCGAACACGAAGCGCGGCAACTGTATTATAAAACGCTGATTGACGCGCGTACCTCCGAATTAAAGCGGCTCGATGTTGAAGCCACCAGCCAACCCGCGCGGCTGGAATTGCTAAAAGCGCAACTTCAATTGTTGGATATTCAAAAAAAATCGCTCGGGCTAATCGTCACCACGATTGAAAGTTTGGCGTTTGAATTGCGTCAACAAGAAGCCAAAAAAATGGAAGACGCGCTCAGTCAAACCGAAAAAGATCTCGAAGGCAAACACGCGCTGATTCAAGAAAACACCCGTGAAAACATTCAGTACAGCCGCGAATTTCAAGCGGTCACGGCGAAAATAGAACAAATCAGCGAGCAAAAAAATTACGTCGAAACGCAAACCGCGAATATTGAAAATGATTTTAAAAGCGCGGATAAAAAAATTAGTTTGGCGGCATTAAGTCCGGCGTTGGGAAAAATTTTGCGTGAACAACGGCGCAGTTTAACCAGCCAAAATGAAGTCGCGGCGGAATCGCGGAAACTCGAAAATGAAACAGCGTTGACCAGTTTGGAGCAATTCAAAGTCGAAGATAAACAAAAAAAATTGTTGAATTTAGACGACGCGCTGAAACAAATGATGACGCAAGTGGGCGAAAATTTACCGTTTGAACAGCGCATGATGATTCAAGCTGAATTGCGCGTGTTGCTGAATAATCAAAAAGAATTGCTGAATAAATTGGCGTTGGCGGATTCGACGTATTTGCGAACGTTGGGCGATTTGGATTTTTCACGGCAACAATTGTCCGCGCAAGCGACCAAGTTTGCGGCGTATTTAGACGAACGATTATTGTGGGTGACGAGTTCTGAACCCGTTAATTTGGACACGCTGACGGGACTTTATCATTCGTTGCAATGGCTATTTTCACCCGCGAATTGGTTTGAATTGTGGCGTGGCATGTTTCACTTTTTTTCGCACAATGCGTTATTTTCTGGCGTGGCGATGGCGTTGATATTCGTGTTGGTGCGGCTAAAAAGTTGGACGCGCCAACATTCGCAACGGAATCAAACCGAATTACGTCATTGGCATACTGACCATTTTTATTACACGTTGCGCGTGTTGGCGTATCGCGTGTTATTGACGTTGCCGATTCCCGCTGCGGCATTTTTATTCGGGACTTTTTTAACGTACAGCAGCGCGGTTGATTTTAATCAAGCCATCGGCACAGGGTTACAAAAAGCGGCACTTTCGGCATTTTTATTACAATTTTTTTACGCTTTCTTTTCGGTGGACGGCATTGCTCGGCGACATTTTCAATGGCAAAAAAGCACCGTGTTGTTGTTGCGTCAACAGTTGGCGTGGTTGCGATTTGTGATAGTGCCAGCGATGTTTTTAATTCGGGCGACGAGCGCGTCTAAATTTTCGGAATACAGCGATTCGTTAGGGCGATTTTCATTGTTAATTGCGCTGATGGCACTCGCCCTTTTTTTTGCAAAACTGCTGCATCCAAGTCGTGGATTGTGGCAAACGTGGTTGAAAAATCACGCGAATCATTGGTTAATTAAACTGCGTTATGTGTGTTACGCGCTGGTGATTATCGTGCCGGTGGTGATTATGGGTTTTGCTGTCGCGGGTTATTATTCCAGCGCGTTGGAGCTGCAAGAAAAACTGATTAGCACGTTGCGGTTGCTGATGCTCGTGGTGGTGATTCATGAAATTTTGTTTCGCTGGTTGATGTTGGCAAATCGGCAATTGGCGTTGAAAAATGCGACGCAGCAACAGGAATTACACGACAAACATTCGCCCGTTATCGACGACGAATCGTTGCTCGATATTCCCAAAATTAACGCGCAAACGCGGAAATTGCTGCACGTCATGTTGACGTTTACGGTCATTTTGGGGTTTTGGATGATTTGGAAAAACATTTTGCCTGCGTTTTCGTTTTTAGATCACATCGTGTTGTGGCAACACAAAACGATTATTGAAAATCAAGAAAGTTATCAACCGATTACGCTGACGAATTTACTGTTGGCGGGCGTATATTTATTTGCAGCGATGGTGTCGGTGCGGAATTTTTCCGGCGTGCTGGAATTGCTGGTTTTTCGGCGGTGGAATATCGAAGCGGGCAGCCGTTATGCGACGAATCAATTGGCGAAATACTTTTTTATTACCGTGGCGTTTATTTGCGTTGCCAATGAATTGGGCGGCAGTTGGTCGCAAGTACAATGGCTGGTCGCGGCATTGGGCGTGGGTTTAGGTTTTGGTTTACAAGAAATTTTTGCAAATTTGGTGTCAGGGATTATTTTATTATTTGAGCGTCCGATTCGCGTCGGCGATATTGTGACGATTGGCGACGTGACCGGGCGTGTGTGCCGAATTCAAATGCGAGCGACCACGTTGTTGGATGTCGATCAACGTGAATTGATTGTGCCGAATAAAAGTTTTATCACCAGTCAATTGACGAATTGGACGTTGAGCGACCCGACTACGCGAATTGTGATTCCGATTGGCATTGCGTTCGGTTCGGATGTGGAATTCGCGCATGATTTGCTGTTGAAAACCGTGCAAAATACGCCGTTGATTTTGGCTGAACCTGAACCGTGCGTGTTATTTGTGGGTTTTGGTGATAGCACGTTGAATTTTTCGCTGCGGGCGTTTGTGAGCGATCCGATTAACCGCTGGCCAGTGATTCATGAATTAAATATGCGCGTGGAACGGGCGTTGCGCGAAAATAAAATTGAAATTCCGTATCCACAACGTGAAGTTCATGTGCGGACGTAGCTTTTTGCGAATCAAAAAGGCATTCAACAAGTTTGCGTTTTGGTTTTGAATGTCAGTATCATTTCTCTTTTTTTAATCCACATCACGCTGGGAATAACATGATTAACGACGACCAACTTACACCAGAACAATTCAGTATTTGCCGGTTGAAATCCACCGAACCGCCGTTCACTGGCAAATATGTCGATTGCAAAGAAGACGGCATTTATCATTGCGTTTGTTGCGACGCGCCACTTTTCGATTCCCAAACGAAATACGATTCGGGTTCGGGCTGGCCCAGTTTTTGGCAAGCGTTAGAAAATCGCGTCGCTGAAAATGTCGATAACACCCACGGAATGCGCCGCGTGGAAATCGTTTGTGGACAATGCGCCGCGCATTTGGGACACGTTTTCACCGACGGCGTTGAACCGACCGGTTTGCGTTATTGCGTCAATTCCGCCTCCTTACTTTTACAAAATCGCGCATGAAAAATTTATCACTCGCCCACCAATCCGCCCAAGATTTACTCGATTTTATCGACGCAAGCCCCAGCCCGTGGCACGTTGTCAAAACCCTTGAAACACAACTCGCGGCATTTCAATTCCAACGATTGCACGAAACCGAAACGTGGCAATTGGAAAACGGCGAGCGTTATTACGTCGTGCGCGGCGATTCCTCGATTATCATGTTTGTTCACGGTGAAAAATCCGTTGCCGAAACGGGTTTTAAAATCATCGGCGCACACACCGATTCGCCCAGTTTACGCATCAAACCGAATCCCACCACGACAACGGCAAATCTTGAACGTTTAAATGTTGAAATTTACGGCGGCGCAATTTTGGCAACGTTTGCAGACCGCGAATTAAGTGTTGCGGGGCGGGTGAATTATCAAACTGAAAATGGCGAATTAGCGCAAAGTTTGGTGCATTTTCCACAACCACTTTTGCGTTTGCCGAATTTAGCGATTCATCTCAATCGCAACGTGAATGAAGACGGTTTGAAGTTTCACAAGCAAAATGAATTGGGATTGCTGTTTGCGAATGTCGCGGAACAATTGCCAGTTTCGCAGTTTTTAACGTTGTTAAAATCACAATTGCCCGACGACGCGGCGCGAATTTTGGCGTGGGATTTAAACGTTTTCGATACGCAAAAAGGCAGTTTTTGGGGTGCGAATAAGGAGTTTTTCGCCAATGGACAAATCGACAATTTAGCGTCGTGTCATGCCGCGATAAACGCGCTGCTCGATGAACGTATTTTGCAAAATGACAGCACGTTGATTTGCGCGTTTTTCGACCACGAAGAAGTCGGCAGCGAAAGTCATTGTGGCGCGTCGGGCAGTTTTTTGACGGACACATTGCAGCGAATTAGTGACACGACTTCGCAAAGTTCACAGGATTTCGCCAGAGCGTTGGCGCGAAGTTTTTTGATTAGCGCAGATATGGCGCACGCTTATCACCCAAATTTTCCGCAAGTTTACGATGCCGCGCACACCGTTCACGTCAATCAGGGCGTGGTCATCAAAGTGAATGTGAATCAGCGTTACACGTCGGACGGTGTTTCGGAAGCAATGTTTATGCGGTGGTGCGACCAAAACAATATGCCGTATCAGCTGTATTCGCACCGAAATGAATTGCCGTGTGGAAGTACGATTGGCGCGATGGTGTCGGCAAAATTGGGCATTCATGGCGTAGATGTGGGCAATCCGATGTGGGCGATGCACAGTTGCCGCGAAAGTGCGGGCGTTTTTGATCATGGCGCGATGATTGCTGTCATGAAGCAATTTCTAATAAACAACGCGCCCGCTCGCTAATATAATTTAATTTGATGAAGCGGATTTTCCTTACGCCACCACAAAAATAACAAAAACAAAACATAATGAAAAAACCAACCCCACAAAAACCCATTGAAGCCTACACCCACGCCGACAAAGAGCGCGTGAATAATCCGCCTGTGGGTTTGGTCACGCCAAAAACCGACCCAGAAAAAGGCGAAAAGAAAACTTACGCCTACGACCCGCATCTTGACCCACAATTACAATGGGCTGGCAAAACCGAACACACCAGTTTTGACGTTCCCACCGTCAGTTTGCACGTTCACGAACGCATTGATTCTAAAACTATCATCGAAGCCGTTAAAAAAGCCAAAGACGACGGCGGTCAACAAAGTTTGTTTGATGACGCAAAACCTCTGCGCGAAGCCTTAGATTTTTACAAACACAAAGAAAACTGGAGTAATCGCTTGATTGCTGGTGATAGTTTGCTGGTGATGAATTCGTTACTCGAAAAAGAAGGCATGGCGGGCAAGGTGCAAATGGTCTATTTCGACCCACCTTATGGCATTAAATACGGCAGTAATTTTCAGCCGTTTGTGAATAAGCGCGATGTCAAAGACGGCAAAGACGAAGATTTAACCAGCGAACCCGAAACGATTAAAGCCTTCCGCGATACTTGGGAATTAGGCATCCATTCGTATTTAACGTATTTGCGCGACCGTTTGTTATTAGCACGCGAATTATTGCACGAAAGCGGTAGTGTGTTTGTGCAAATTTCGGATGAGAATGTGCATCATGTGCGGGAGATTATGGATGAGGTTTTTGGCAGTGAAAATTTTGTTGGTCAAATAGTTTTTGCAAAAACATCATCATTTACTTCAAACAAAATGAGCAGTACATACGATTATGTGATTTGGTATGCAAGGAACGTTTCTGCATTAAAGTTCAGACCATTATGGCAGGATAAGATAGAAAGAACAGAAGGCGGTACATATAGTTATATAGAACTTGCAGATGGAACTTATCGAACTTTGACAGCTAAAGAAAAAAGAGGCGAAGACCCATTACCCGAAGGAAAAAGATTTAGAGCCGATAACATTGTTAGTTCTGGCGCAACAAAATCAGGTGCAGTTCCAATCTTATTTGAAAATAATGAATACTACCCTAGTCCAAATTCACATTGGAAAACAACAGAAGAAGGAATGTATCAATTGATGAAGAAAGGCAGGGTTTTATCTCTTGGTAAGGTGCTTGCTTACAAAAGATATGAAAACGATTTTCCATTCATGCCATTATCGAACGTCTGGAATGACACCATTCTTGGTACTTTTTCACAAAAGTATTATGTGGTTCAAACCAGCACACTTACGATTGAACGCTGCCTCCTAATGACCACCGACCCCAGCGATTTAGTGTTAGACATCACCTGCGGCAGTGGCACAACCGCTTATGTTGCCGAGCAGTGGGGCAGACGCTGGATAACCTGCGATACCTCCCGCGTGGCATTAACGCTGGCAAAACAACGTTTGATGACCGCGAACTTTGATTATTACCAATTGGCGCGTCCGAGCGAAGGCGTATCAAGCGGCTTTGTTTATAAAACTGTGCCGCACGTTACGCTAAAAAGCATTGCCAACAACGAACCACCCGCCACCGAAACCCTTTACGACCAACCGTTAAAAGATACCAAACGAGCGCGAATTACTTCGCCTTTTACCGTTGAAGCCGTGCCTGCGCCGTATGCCCAAAGTTTAGACGACCTCGAAAATGAAAACTCGGGTGCGGATAATTCGATTGCTCGGTCGGGTGAAACGTATCGGCACAATGAATGGCGCGATGAATTATTAAAAACAGGTGTGCGAGCAAAAAGCGGCGGCATCATTGAATTTTCGCGCCTTGAAACGTTAGTCGGAACAAAATACATTCAAGCGCAAGGCGAAACCAAAGAAGATGTGCCTAAAAAAGTGTTTGTGGTTTTTGGTAGTGAATTTGCGCCGTTAGAATCGCGGATTGTGGCGAATGCAATGGAAGAGGCGCAATTATTAAAGCCTGATATTTTGCTATTTTGTGCGTTCATGTTTGAAGAAGAAGCCGCCAAAGACATTGACGAAACGCCTGAACATTTGATTGGTTTTAAATTATTGAAAGCGCAAATGAATGCTGATTTACTCACCGATGATTTGCGTAAAAGTCGCTCAAGTAATGAAAGTTTTTGGTTAATTGGTCAACCTGATGTCAGCGTTAAACACTTAGACGACGGACAAATTCAAGTCGAAGTGTTAGGTTTTGATTATTACAATCCCAAAACGGGCAACGTTGACAGTGGCGGCAAAAAGAATATCGCCATGTGGTTACTCGATACCGATTACGACGGACGCAGTTTATTTCCAAAACAAGTCTTTTTTCCCATGTCAGGCAATGGCGAAGGTTGGGATAAATTAGCGCGAAATTTAAAAGCTGAAATTGACGACGAAAAAATCGAATCGTTTAGTGGCACGTTGTCATTGCCCTTTGAAAAAAGCGAAAAAATTGCGGTCAAAATTATTGATGATCGTGGCATTGAATGTTTGCGCGTTATTAAACTGTAGGAGAATTTCATGCACACTTTTCAAATGAATTCACACGTTAGCGAAAACGGCGTTTTGTCAGTGACTTTGCCTAAAGAATGGGCAAAACAACAGGTGAATGTTTTATTAGTTTTAGAATCTCAGACACCGCCATCTTTTTCAATCGTTCAACCATCAAAAAACAAACGTTTTTTTGAAACCTTATGCTTAGATAATGATTTTGCTGATGATGAATTAGCACTTTTATTTGAGCGTGACAAAGATACGGGACGGGAAGATATTTTATGAAGTATTTACTTGATACCTGTGTATTGTCGGAATGTGTCAAAAAATCGCCAAATCCATTGTTGAGTAATTGGTTTAATGAGCGTGACCCTAAGCAATTATATGTGAGCAGTATCACGGTTGCTGAATTGCAAAAAGGTATTTTCAAAATCCAACATTCTCAAGTTGAACGTTACCAAAAATTACAATCATGGTTAAAAACGATAGAACACGAGTTTTATTCCAGAATTTTGCCTATAGATGACAATGTTTTGCATTGTTGGGCGAAACTCTGCGCTCATGCTGAATTGCAAGGTAAAAAGTTAGCGGTGATGGATAGTTTAATTGCGGCTACTGCATTGGAATCAAATTTAATTTTAGTCACTCGAAATGTCAGTGATTTTGAACATACGAATGTGCCACTCATCAATCCTTGGCAATTATCATGAAAACAATCGATACGTTAATTATCAACAAACCGTATTTTGAACCAGAACTATATTGGCATTATGAACGCGAAAACCGTAATTTTTTAAAAAAAGAAGGTCGCCGTCCAGCGGGTTACGTTGTTGCCACGCCAAATGCAAAAGGGTTTGATGATGCGGGTGTTTTTGTAGAAATTGAATTAGTGAATCAAATTCGCCCACGCATAAAAGAATGGCGCGATGCGGGTTATAGCGGCGTAACGGGCATGACTAAACGCTTGTTGGAACATTGGCAAGATGCGAGCGAGCGTGAAAACCGCTTTTTCTTTTGCCAATTAGAAGCGATTGAAACCTTAATTTGGTTAATCGAAGCACCTGCGGCAGATAAAGTCGGCATTAACATTCAAGGCGACGGCGGCACATTTGAGCGTTTGTGCAGCAAAATGGCGACGGGAACAGGTAAAACGATTGTAATGTCGATGATTTTGGCATGGCAGTTTTTGAACAAAGTTACTTATCCCACCGACAACCGATTTAGCAAACACGCACTGATTATCGCGCCAAATCTAACCGTAAAAAGCCGTTTGCAAGTGCTGTTGCCACAGCATGAACAAAATTATTACGAACTGTTCAACATTGTGCCGACCGATTTAATGGATAAATTGCGGCAGGGAAAAATGGTTATTCACAATTGGCATACATTGGCATGGGACGACCAAGACAAGCTCGATGCCAAAGTTAAAAAGGGACAATTGCGCTCAGTGGATACACGCCAACGAATGGAAATCAGCGGCGCAGCGTATGCCAAACAAGTGTTAGGCGAAATGGCAAACGTTAAAAATCTGATTGTCATTAACGACGAAGCGCATCATGCGTGGCGCGTGCCTGCTGAAAGTAAAATCAAAGGTGTAAAAAAAGAAGACATCGAAGAAAGCACCATTTGGGTAGGCGGTTTAGACAGAATTCATGCGACACGCGGCATTTTGCGTTGTTTCGATTTATCCGCAACGCCATTTGCACCGTCTGGCAAAAAAGCCAATGAAGAAGCCTTATTTTCGTGGATTGTGTCAGATTTTGGTTTGAACGATGCGATTGAATCAGGATTGGTCAAAACGCCTCGTGTGGTGGTGCGTGATGACAGTATTACCACCAAAGAATTGAAATCACGGCTTTATCATATTTACATGGATGATGAAGTTAAAGACGATTTAAACCGCAAAGCCGATGCCGCCGAGCCGTTACCTGATTTACTTATCAATGCGTATTACTTGTTAGGGTTGGATTGGTTAGAAACAAAAAAATCATGGGAACAACAAGGGCATAACATCCCGCCTGTGATGATTACGGTTGCCAATCGCACTGAAACCTCGTCACGCATTAAATATGCGTTTGATCATGGGCAAGTTTTAATTCCTGAATTGTGTGATCCAGAAAAAACACTGCAAATTGATAGTAAAGTGTTGGAAGCCGCTGAAGCTGAAAACGATGTTGAAATCATTACTATTGAAACTGACGATGAAACAGAATTCACGCCTAAATTAACTAAAAAACAGCAAGCGGAAATTTTGCGTTTAACCGTTGATACGGTTGGCAAAGAAGGACAGTTAGGCGAAAAAATTCAAAATGTGTTGTCAGTTGGAATGTTGTCCGAAGGTTGGGACGCAAAAACAGTTACACACATTATGGGATTACGCGCCTTTTCGAGCCAATTACTTTGTGAACAAGTTATTGGACGTGGTTTGCGGCGTGTATCTTACGAAGTCGGCGAAGATGGGTTATTCGAGGCGGAATACGTCAACATTTTTGGTGTACCGTTTAGTTTTCTTCCACACGAAGGCGGCGACACGTCACCGCGTCCCGTTTCACCAAAAACCAAAATTGAACCCGTTGCTGAAAAAGCGCAGCACGAAATTTCATTCCCAAATGTGTTACGCATCGATCCCGTTTATAAACCTAAATTAACGCTGAATTGGCATACTGTAAAAACGCTTGAATTGGATCCTTATGAAGCAATTACTGAAACCGAATTAGCAGCTGTTATCGCAGGCAAACCGAATGCAATAGTAAAATCCGCCATCGGTTTGGAACAAATCTCAGAAGATACGCGCATTCAAACCATCATTTTTAAAGTTGCTTCGACTATTTACAACGCCGAAAAACATACCGATTGGAAAGGCAGTAAAGAAAACTTTTTAGCGCAATTGGTTCGATTAGTGGATGAATTTATTGCGTCGGACAAAATACAGGTCAAACACGATTTGTTTCACTTGGATAATTCAAAACGCAAAATTTTGATTATTTTGAACATGAACAAAATTGTTCAGCATATTTGGACAGAAATTCGCGCTGAAAACAGCGAAAAATTAACAGCGATTTTTGACAAAGAGCATCCGATTCGTTTAAGCGCAAATGTTCGTACTTGGTACACCAGCAAACCGTGTGAATGGTTGAATAAATCACATATCAGCCATTGCGTTTATGACAGCACTTGGGAAGCGAGTGAAGCCTACTTTTTAGAAAAATCCAACTTAGTGCAGTCGTTTGTAAAAAATGACCATTTAGGTTTTGTAATTTTTTACAATTTCAAAGGTGTTATCCGAAAGTATTACCCCGACTTTATTATTCGCTTAACCAATGGCGAGTATTTAGTTTTGGAAGTTAAAGGGCAAGATGACCAGCGCAATCGCATCAAACGTGAGTATTTAAACGAGTGGGTAAAAGCTGTTAATGAACAAGGTGGATTTGGACGTTGGCATTGGGCGGTTTCATTTAGTCCTTCGGATATACAAGATTTGATAGTAGCTAAATTAGAGGCGTAAGTATGAAAATTAAAACGCTCAACGAAAAAAATCAGTTTGTCTGTCCATTAACGCTATTTAAATTTGAGAAAATTTTATGACCCTAATTCGCCAAGAAGATGTGATTGAAAGCATCGAACAAGCCTTGCAATTCATTTCGTATTATCATCCACAAGATTTTATTCAAGCCTTGAACGCCGCGTATTTGCGCGAAGAAAGTCCAGCCGCCAAAGACGCAATGGCGCAGATTTTAATCAATTCGCGTTTGTGTGCGGAAGGAAAGCGTCCGATTTGCCAAGACACGGGCATCGTGACGGTGTTTGTGAAAATCGGTATGGCTGTGCAATGGGAAAGTGAGTTGAGTTTAGCCGACATGATTAACGAAGGCGTGCGGCGGGCATATCAAAACGTGGATAATCCGTTGCGTGCGTCGATTTTGCGCGACCCTGCTGGCGAACGGATTAACACGCGCGACAACACGCCCGCCGTGATTCATACCGAAATGGTGTTGGGTGATAAAGTGGAATTCGATATTGCGGCAAAAGGGGGCGGTTCGGAAGCTAAGGCGAAATTTGCCATGCTCAATCCGTCGGATAATATCGTCGATTGGATTTTAAAAACAGTGCCGACGATGGGCGCGGGCTGGTGTCCGCCAGGAATTTTAGGCATTGGCATTGGTGGCACGGCAGAAAAAGCGATGTTGCTCGCCAAACAAGCGTGCATGGGTTCGATTGATATTCAAGATTTGCAAGCGCGTGGTGCGTCGAATCGGTTGGAAGAACTGCGTTTAGAGCTGTATGAAAAAGTGAACGCGCTCGGCATTGGCGCACAAGGTTTGGGTGGTTTGACGACGGTTTTGGATGTGAAAATTTTGGATTATCCCACGCACGCCGCCAATTTACCGATTGCAATCATTCCGAATTGTGCAGCGACGCGCCACGTTCATTTTGTGTTGGACGGGAACGGCGTGGCAGAATTTACACCGCCCAGTTTGGAAGATTATCCGCAAATTACTTGGGACGTTGGCGCGGCACGACGGGTGAATTTAGATACGCTCAAACCCGAAGATGTGACGACGTGGCAAGTTGGCGAAACGTTATTATTGAGCGGTACATTATTAACGGGGCGTGACGCGGCGCATAAACGATTGTGCGAAATGTTGGAGCGCGGCGAAGCGTTGCCAGACGGCGTGGATTTCACCAACAAATTCATTTATTACGTCGGGCCTGTCGATGCGGTTCGAGATGAAGTCGTCGGTTCAGCGGGGCCAACAACGGCAACAAGAATGGATAAATTTACTGCGCCATTACTTGAAAAAACGGGTTTGCTCGGCATGATTGGCAAATCGGAACGCGGCGAATCGGCAATCGCTGAAATTAAAAAACACAAAGCCGTTTATTTAATCGCGGTCGGTGGCGCAGCGTATTTGGTTTCAAAAGCGATAAAAAAATCCAGAATTTTGGCGTTTGCTGATTTAGGCATGGAAGCCATTCATGAATTTGTGGTGGAAGATATGCCCGTCACGGTCGCCGTGGATTCGCAAGGCGTTTCCATTCATCAAACAGCCCCCGCAAAATGGCAGGCGAAAATCGGGCAAATTCCGGTTGAGATTATAACGAAATGAAAACACATCGCGTATTTTTAGTCGGTTTTTTGATTGTGGCAATATCTACATTGACCGGCTGGCGTTCGCATCGTCACAAAAAGCATCGGACGGTTGAACCAACAGCGGAAATTGCTGAACCCAAAGCGTTAGATTTGTCGTTGCCAGTGCGAACCGAAGACAACCCTACAATTTCGATTACGCCAGAAAAATCAGTGGTATCCGTTGAAAAACCTAAAAAAATACAACGCGAACTCGAACTCGATACGCAATCAATCATGTCGATTGAACCCGAAGCCGGTAAAACAAAATCGTTTGACGGCGCGGGTATCACCATCAATTTAAAACGTTAACTTCACACAGATTAAAAATTATGGATTTATTACTCGCGGTAAAAGTATTGATTTTAGGTATCGTCGAAGGCTTAACCGAATTTTTGCCTATTTCAAGTACAGGACATTTAATTTTGGTGGGCGATTTGCTCAATTTTAATGACGACAAAGGCAAATTATTTGAATTAGTCATTCAAGTTGGCGCGATTTTGGCGGTGTGTTGGGAATATCGCCGCAAAATTGGCAGCACCTTCAGCGGATTGTTACGCAAAGAAAAAGCCGCGCAAAACTTCACGCTCAATTTAGCGATTGCCTTTTTACCCGCCGCAATTTTAGGCTTTTTATTTAGCAAATATATCAAAGCGGTTTTATTCAAACCCGTTCCGGTGGCATTGGCATTTATTGTGGGCGCGTTCATTATTATTTGGGCAGAAAAGCGACAACATACGGTGCGAATTAACGCGGTCGATGAACTGTCAAAATGGGACGCGCTGAAATTAGGTTTTGCTCAAGCCTTTGCGTTAATTCCTGGTACCTCGCGTTCCGGTGCAACGATTATCGGCGGTTTATTATTTGGTTTATCGCGCCAAGCCGCGACAGAATTTTCATTTTTTTTAGCGATTCCTACGTTAGTTGCAGCGAGTGTGTATGATTTATATAAACACCGTGAATTGCTTGATATAGCCGCTGACGCGCCGGTTTTTGTTTTGGGAATGATGGCGGCTTTTTTCAGTGCGTTATGGGCAATCAAAGGCTTGTTGCGTTATATCAGTCAGCACGATTTTTTAGTTTTCGCCTGGTATCGATTGGTTTTTGGGGCGATTGTTTTAATCACAGCGTATAGCGGCGTAGTACAGTGGTCGGTAAATTAACTGACAAAAAGTGCGTGTAATTGTTGGATTGGTTGAAAAATTCGTAAATGTGTTTAGAATTGCCAGCAATACATCGTTAAGCGGTTGATGTATTATAGTATCTGATTATCTAATGTTTTCTAACATTTGTTAATTTTTACAATGCGTTGTTTCTAATGAAAATTCATTGTAAGATGCCGTTTGCTAGCACTGTACCTTATGGCGATAACCAAGCCCTTTGTTAGCAAAACAAAGAGTGAAGCCTTTTTTAGCTTCACATTGGTAGATACACCCACTCATAACGCTGTTATGGGATGCAGTTAACGAAAGTTAAGAAAAAAGTATCGGTGTGTTATTTTCCCTTTCAACTCAAAATAATAACAATTCGAGGATAGACTTAATGAATACATTGAAAAAAATCGTGTTAGCGGCATTAGTGGCTGCTTCTTTCGGTGCAGTTTCAACTACTGCTTTCGCTGAAACTGATTCAGGTCGCATTGTTTACACGCCTACCGTTGCTATCGATATTACAGCCGGTAAAATCCAAGTGGCTGTTGACGCACTTATTGCTGGCGGCGACGCAGAAGCAGTTTCTAAATTGATTAAAGAAGCGTCTGATTCTGTTAAAGAAATCAACGCCAGCGATTCAGTTTTCAAAGCGAGCAGCAAAGCAAACGGTTTAATTAAAGCCGCGCGTAATCATGTAAAAGAAGGTGCGAATCAACAAGCTGAACAAGAATTAAGAGATGCTCATAAAGGCATTCTTGCTTTAAAATCGATTCTTTAAGCTCACACTTTCTGAAACTAAAAAGCCTTGCGACTGCAAAGTCACAAGGCTTTTTTAATGTGCGACGAAAAACGGTTTAGCTTTCGCGAGCTAGTTTTTTATAAGTGTTAATCAGCGCATTGGTCGAACAATCGTGACTGGTGATTTCATCATCATTATTCAATTCGGGCAAAATTACTTTCGCCAACACTTTACCTAACTGCACGCCCATTTGATCGTAAGAATTGATATTCCAAATCACACCTTGAACGAAAATTTTGTGTTCGTATAAGGCAATCAATGAACCCAATGTTCTCGGCGTTAATTTTTTAAACAAAAACGCATTCGACGGTTTGTTGCCATCAAACACTTTCGCCGCGACTAAAACGCTGTCTTCACATTCTTCCGCCGTCAAATCTTGTTTCACTTCGTCTGCCGACTTGCCGTGCATTAAGGCTTCAGGTTGCGCGAGAAAGTTTGAAATCAAAATTTTGTGATGTTCAGGTAAATCATAATGACTGATGGCGGGCGCAAGAAAATCGCACGGAATCAATTTGGTACCTTGATGAATCAACTGATAAAAAGCGTGTTGTCCATTCGTACCAGGATGTCCCCAGATAATCGGCCCGGTGCTGTAATCGACTTTTTTGCCGGTAATCGTCACGCTTTTACCGTTACTTTCCATGTCGCCTTGTTGAAAATAATCAGCGAAATAACGCATCGATTGATCGTATGCCAACATCGCGTGCGTATCAGCATGGAAAAAGTTGTTATACCAAACGCCCAACAATCCCATAATCACCGGGATATTTTGTTCAAACGGCGTGTTTTTGAAATGGTTATCGGCTTCGTGTGCGCCTTCCAACAATTCCTCAAAATTATCCATGCCGACATACAGCGCAACCGATAAACCAATCGCCGACCAAAGTGAATAACGTCCGCCAACCCAATTCCAAAACTCGAACATATTTTCAACATCAATGCCAAATTCGGCAACCACTGTCGCATTCGTTGACAAAGCCACAAAATGTTTCGCGACGGCTGACGCATCGGGTGCCATTTTCAGTAACCAAGTGCGAGCGGAATTCGCATTCGTCAGCGTTTCTTGCGTGGTAAATGTTTTTGAACCGACTAAAAATAACGTGGTTTCTGGTGACAGATTTTCTAACGTTTCAATTAAATCGGTTTGATCGACGTTAGAGACAAAATGCACGCGCAACGCGGCGGTGGCGTAAGGATGTAACGCGGCAGTGACCATTTTCGGTCCCAAATCAGAACCGCCAATGCCAATGTTGACAATATCGGTAATCGCTTTGCCGCTGTAACCTTTCCAGTCGCCCGAACGAACGCGCTCACAAAAACCGCGCATTTTTTTCAATGAAGCGTTAATTTGTGGCATCACATCTTGACCATCGACAAAAATGGGCGTGTTGCTGCGATTGCGTAACGCGGTATGTAACACGGCGCGGTGTTCCGTCACATTGATTTTTTCGCCGGAAAACATAGCGTTAATTTTTGTTTTCAACTGCGCTTGTTTTGCCAAGTTAATCAACAACGGTAACGTGTTATCGTCGATGCGATTTTTAGAATAATCGAACAAAATATCATTAAATTGCAGCGAAAATTTTTCATGACGATGCGAATCATTTTTAAAACTGTCGATTAAACGTTGATTGCCAATGTGTTCATAGTGATTTTGTAAAGCCACCCAAGCGGGCGTGGTGGTCAACGATGCCATGCTGTAGAACTCCAATAAAAATAAAAATTGGCGCAAGTCTACGAAAATTAAGGGCAGATAGCAATAATACACTACTCAGACAGAGGCTTTTTAATGCACATCAGGGTCGCACGCTATTTATCATTATGTCTGACTTTCTTTGCTTAAATCGACGTGTTAAAGTTAGCGGGTGCTGTATATTTAACGTGCAGTTAGTTTAAAAACTGTGCAATTATCGTACAGTTAAATCATCACAATAATAATTATTCAGGCAGGTCGAGAGGATTTATGAATATCGCACAACTTATCAAAAAAACATCACTCGGTGTAACCGCGTTACTATTTTCGTCGGCATTGTGGGCGCACGGCGGCGCGGCTGGCACCGATACGGATCAGTGCAAATTTGAATTACAGCCTTCACATTGGATTCATTACACCGCTTATCAGCCGGCAGCCTTTCCGGCGGAAGATTTTTGTGGAAACATTCCAAGCGTTGGCACTTTAACTCAGCTGGTTTTCGATTACCAAGACATGAAATACCGCAACATGGCGGTTGAGTTTGAAGTGACGAAAGAACCCGAAGGCAAGCGCGTTTTTTTCCAAGAAGCCGCCAAACACAAATCGGGAACGATTATGCTTTCATTACCTGAGGGCGTGCCAGAAGAAGGTAAATACTTAATTCACATCACATTAGTACCGGATGCTGGACAAGGCGAACGCTTAGATGCTCACATGGGTTTCCAAGCAGGTAAAGGTCAATCGATGACGCGCAATGAAATGTTAATGTACGGCTTCTTTGGTTTTGCCGGTTTGTACATTGTCTATTTATCGAGTGCGCCCTTTAAAAAACGTGTTGATGAATTACTGGCTAAATTGAAAGGCTAATTCTACACATCGGCACACCACGACAAGGACGTTGTTTTATTTACCACGAGGCAAAAAAGAAATGATGAAATTAGTATCGGTCAGTGTATTCGCGGCGTTATTTGCATTGCCAGCATTTGCTCAGGACTATCAGGATCACGATGGCATGCTGATGAATCATGGTGATGGACATTTGATGGACATGGCAGGCGGCATGGTGATGGGCAATAATCCGGATAAACTTCCGGGCGGTTGTGACAAAATTGCTGAAACCAAAGAAATCACAGTTCACGCGGGTCATAAATACGCTGAAAAATTCCCTGGCAGAATGTTTGCGTTTGATACGCAGGAATTTCAATTCAAGCCTTGCACTAAATTGACCGTACATTTCATCAATGACGATAATGTGCGCCATCAATGGATGATGCACGGTTTGCCTAAGTATTTATATCCCAAAGGCATGTTTCATTTAGAAGTTTCCGGGCCGGCGAAAATTTCCGGCACGTTGATTTTGCCGCCGGGCGACAAAACCTATTTGGTACATTGCGACATCGCGCAACACATGGAAAAGGGCATGAAAGCCCAGCTCAAAGTCGGCAAAGGGGATGGTGATTTACCCAGTATTCCGAATGTCACCGCGAACATCGTGGCGGACGATTACACCATTACGCTGCCGGAATTGTTAGCGAAAGCGCATGAAGAAGCGAATTTGCCCGCGCCTATTGTTGACGCAACGCAAACCGCTGCCGTTAAAACGCCGGTTATTCCTGAAGAAAATAGTTCTTTTTCAGGTGTGACGGTGATTGGTTTGGCGTTAGGTTTGTTACTTGCACCGTTTTTAGCGCGTCAATTTAAAGGCATGACTCCCGCCGAAGTGGTGGCGTATCTGTTTGATTTGAGTAAATCGTTGGTAGAATTGGCAATTAAAACCGGTCAGGATTTATTGAAAATAGTTCAAACAGCATTAAAAAAATAAAAACGTTTCTAATTCTCTAAAAAGCCCGTTTTTGACGGGTTTTTTTTTGAGTGTTTCACGTTTTCAAAATTCATCGGGGAATTAACGCTAATTACTTTGTGACTTTAAAAAATACTTTGCAGCTACATGATATAATTACAACTTTTAAAATCAACCTGAAAATTAAACCGTGTCTACTCCTACAGATGATATTCTCAAGCAAGCCGTCGATGAGCTTGCAACAACCACTGATTTAACCAGCCTTGACGCTATTCGCGTTCATTATTTGGGTAAAAAAGGGGTTTTTACCGCGCAAATGAAAGAACTTGGCAGGCTTGAACCCGAACAGCGTAAAGCCGCTGGGCAAGTTATCAATCAAGCGAAAGATGCGTTTCAAGAAAAACTCGACGCAAAAAAAATCGAACTCGAACACGCCGCGCTTGCTGCCCGTTTAGCGAATGAACGCATTGATGTAACGCTTGCCGGTCGCGGACAAAAAGTCGGCGGTTTGCATCCCGTCACCACCACGTTGCGCCGCATCAACAAAATTTTTGCCAGCGTCGGTTTTCAAGTGGTTGAAGGCCCTGAAATTGAAGATGATTATCATAATTTTGAAGCCTTAAATATTCCCGCGCATCATCCCGCACGCGCCATGCACGACACGTTTTATTTCGACGCGCACCGTGTTTTACGCACGCACACATCGCCTGTTCAAATTCGCGTAATGGAATCTCAAACGCCACCGTTAAAAGTGATTGCCCCCGGTCGGGTTTATCGTTGCGATTCTGACATTACGCACACGCCGATGTTTCATCAAGTCGAAGGCTTTTTAGTGGATACCGACGTGAGTTTTGCGGATTTGAAAGGTGTGGTGTATGAATTTTTACGCGCCTTTTTTGAAAAAGATATTCAAGTTCGTTTCCGTCCGTCTTATTTTCCGTTCACCGAGCCGTCCGCCGAAGTCGATATTGAATGTGTAATCTGTGGCGGCGAAGGCTGTCGCGTTTGCAGTCACACCGGCTGGCTCGAAGTGATGGGTTGCGGCATGATTCACCCTGAAGTGTTCAAATCCGTGAACATCGACAGCGAAAAATACAGCGGTTTTGCCTTCGGAATGGGCGTGGAACGCCTGGCAATGTTGCGTTACGGCATCAATGATTTGCGTTTATTTTTTGAAAATGACCTCAAATTTTTACAACAATTTAACTAAGATCAGGACGTTAAGCGTATGAAAATCAGTGAAACTTGGTTAAGAACCTACGTCAATCCCGCACTCAGCACGGAAGAACTCGTCGCGCAAATCACAATGGCAGGTTTGGAAGTCGATGCGGTTGAATCCGTCGCGGCAGAATTTAGCGGCGTGGTGGTCGGTGAAGTTGTCGAAATGGAAAAACATCCCGACGCAGACAAATTAAACGTTTGCCGCGTGAATGTGGGCGAAGCTGAACTTTTACAAATTGTCTGCGGCGCAGCCAATGTGCGCGTCGGTTTGAAAATTCCAGCGGCATTATGTGGCGCAATTTTGCCTGGCGATTTCAAAATCAAACCATCAAAATTACGCGGCGTTGAATCGTTCGGAATGCTTTGCTCGGCAAAAGAATTAGGTTTAGTTGCCGAAGCCGAAGGTTTAATGGAATTGCCTGCTGACGCGCCCATCGGCACCGATATTCGGGCGTATTTACAACTCAACGACCACAGTATCGAAGTCGATTTAACACCCAATCGCGCCGATTGTTTGAGCGTGGAAGGCGTGGCGCGAGAAGTCGCGGTATTAAATAAAATGCCGTTAAATATTCCCGCGTTTGAACCCGTTGCAATTACCCATTTGGCAAAATTATCCGTTTCCGTTGAAGCAACGGCGGCGTGTCCACGTTATTTAGGTCGCGTCATTTCGGGCGTAAATAATCAAGCTGAAACGCCACTTTGGATGGCGGAACGTTTGCGCCGTTCGGGTTTGCGCTCACTCAGTCCGTTGGTCGATGTGACGAATTATGTGTTGCTCGAATTGGGTCAACCGTTGCACGTTTTCGATGCGGCGAAATTAAGCGGTGGCATCACCGTTCGTTATGCTGTCAATGGCGAAACGTTAGAATTATTAAACGCGCAAACGATGACGTTTGACGAAAAATGTTTGGTGATTTCGGACGACGAAAGCGCGTTAGCGTTTGCAGGCGTGATGGGTGGAAGTTATTCGGCGGTTCACGAAGATACAACCAGCGTATTTTTAGAATGTGCGTTTTTCGCGCCACTTTCGATTGCCGGCAAAGCGCGTCAATTCGGTTTACACACCGATTCCTCACACCGTTTTGAACGCGGTGTAGATTTTGAATTGCAAAATCGCGCCATTGAACGCGCGTCACAATTGATTTTAGAAATTTGTGGCGGACAAGCGGGCGATATTACCGACGTGACGACGACTTCTGAATTGCCAAAACGTGAGCCGATTAGTTTTCGTGAAACCAAATTAACCAAAATTTTAGGCATGTCATTTGCGCCTGAAAACGTTTGCGGAATTTTGGAAAGTTTGGGCATGAAAGTCGTTGCACAACCTGACGGCTGGTTAGTTACGCCGCCCAGTTTTCGTTTTGATATTGCGATTGAAGCGGATTTGATTGAAGAAATCGCGCGAATTCACGGCTATAACAATTTGCCGAACAACCAAATTTTGGTGCGTTCATCGTTAAATCAAGCCACCGAAACGGTTTTAGATTTAGATCGCGTCAAAGATTTATTGGTGGATTGCGGTTATCAAGAAGCGATTACTTACAGTTTTGTCGATGAAAATTTGCAAAAAACGATTGCGCCCAGTGCGGAATTTATTCGTCTGAAAAACCCCATTTCTGCCGATTTAGCGGTGATGCGAACCACGTTGTGGGGCGGATTATTAACGGCAGCGTTGCACAATACGAATCGTCAACAAACGCGCGTACGTTTATTTGAGTCGGGTTTGCGCTTCGTGCAAAAAGACGGCGAAACGTTACAAGAAAAAATGCTCGCCGGTTTGGCGTTGGGCAATGTTGCGGCTGAACAATGGGGCGAAACAGAACGCGCCGTTGATTTTTACGACGTGAAAGCCGATGTCGAAGCGATGTTTGCGTTGACGGGTTGCACCGTGCAATATGTTTCAGATTTAAACGAAACTTTGCACCCAGGTCAAAGTGCGAAAATTCTCAATGAGAACGGCGAACTCGTTGGCTGGCTGGGGATGTTGCATCCAACGTTAGAACAACAATTAGGTTTTGAAACGCCGGTATTTTTGTTTGAATTGGCTCAAGACTTGCTGTTGCAAAAACAACATTCTAGCTTCAAATCGTTGTCAAAATTCCCTTCGGTGCGCCGCGATTTAGCGTTATTGGTTAAAGAAGAAACTACAGCAGGCGATATAATTGCCGCGATTCAATCGTGTTCTGAACCACTTTTACAAGACGCTGTCATTTTTGATGTGTATCGTGGCAAAGGTGTAGAAGACGGTTTTAAAAGTGTAGCTTTGAGTTTAGTGCTGCAAAATCAAGCACAAACGCTTACAGATATTGAAATTGATGCTATAGTTAGCACGTTCCTAGACACCCTGACCCAGAAAACGGGCGCAAAATTAAGAGACTAAATATGGCATTAACAAAAGCAGATTTCGCAGAAAATTTATTTAACGTATTAGGTTTGAATAAACGCGAAGCCAAAGACATGGTGGATCTTTTCTTTGAAGAAATTAAACATTCTTTAGATCACGGCGAACAAGTCAAACTTTCTGGTTTTGGTAAATTTGAATTGCGTGACAAAACAGGTCGCCCTGGACGTAATCCAAAAACAGGCAAAGAAATTCCGATTACAGCCCGCCGCGTGGTGACGTTTAGATCGGGTCAGAAACTTAAAGCACGAGTAGAAGCGTATGCTGGAGCCGAGTAACAACAACGAATTGCCTGTTATTCCGGCAAAATGCTATTTTAGCATTGGTGAGGTCAGTGAATTGTGTGGCGTAAAACCGCACGTTTTGCGCTATTGGGAACAAGAATTTACCGAGATTAACCCGGTTAAACGGCGTGGCAATCGACGTTATTATCAACGCCACGATGTGTTAATTATTCGGCAAATTCGCGCTTTGCTTTATGAGCAAGGTTATACCATTGGCGGCGCGAAGGCACATTTGTCCAGTGACGATGCAAAAAATGACACCACGCGCACCAAACAACTGATTCACCAAATGGTGACAGAATTAGAAGCTATTTTAGAATTACTGAATTAACTTCATCATCTTGAAATTCAAAAAAACAGCAGCGATAACACGCTTTTCAAACGGTGTTATCGCATTTTCGTTTTAGCCAACCTTCAAATTCAAAACAAATCATGAACGCACGCATTGCCACCGTAGAACGCAACACGCTCGAAACGCAAATTACCATTACTGTCAATTTAGACGGCACCGGAAAATCGAATTTTCAAACGGGCATTCCGTTTTTGAATCACATGCTGGATCAAATTGCCCGACACGGCATGATTGACCTCAGCGTCGATGCCAAAGGCGATTTAGATATTGACGCGCATCACACTGTGGAAGATGTCGGCATTACGCTGGGTCAAGCATTTGCCAAAGCGTTGGGCGATAAAAAAGGCATTTCGCGTTACGGTCACGCTTACGTTCCGCTCGATGAATCGCTGTCGCGCGTAGTGATTGATTTTTCAGGTCGCCCGAGTTTGTATTATGAAGTGACATTTAATCGCGCGTTTATCGGTCATTTTGATGTCGATTTGTTGCGTGAATTCTTTCAAGGTTTCGTCAATCACGCCGGTGTCACATTGCATATTGATAATTTGAAAGGTGGCAACGCCCATCACATTGCGGAAACGGTTTTCAAGGCTTTTGGTCGTGCGGTGCGAAATGCCATAACTTTGGACGAACGAATGAGCGGCATTATGCCGTCAACCAAAGGAGTTTTGTAATGTCTACGGTTGCGGTGATTGATTACGGCATGGGCAATTTACATTCTATTTCAAAAGCGTTGCAACACGCCGCGCCCGATGTTGAAGTTGTGGTCACGTCGAATGCGGCAACGATTTTGACGGCTGACCGCGTAGTTTTCCCCGGTGTTGGCGCGATGCGAGATTGCATGAAAGCGTTGCACGAGTTGAACTTGGTCGATGTAATTAAATACGTCGCGGAAACTAAACCATTGCTAGGAATTTGTTTGGGTATGCAGGCGTTGTTGATGGATAGCCAAGAAAATGGACACACCGATTGCTTGGAAATTTTAGACGGTCACGTTTTGAAATTCGCCGACCCGTTGCACGATGAAAGCGGCAATATTTTAAAAGTCCCACACATGGGTTGGAATCAAGTGAAACAACACGCGCATCCGTTGTGGCGCGACATTCCCGACGAAAGCCGCTTTTATTTTGTTCACAGTTATTATGCTGCCGTGCAAAACGAATCATTGATTGCGGGAACGAGTGATTATCCGAAGGCGTTTGCCTGTGCATTGATGGAAAATAACGTGTTTGCGGTGCAATTTCACCCTGAAAAAAGCCAAACTGTCGGGCTGCAATTATTAGCGAATTTTTTAAATTGGAATGGAGCTTAATTGTTCGACGTTATGTTTAAAATTAGCCTTTCATTTTGTTTAATTCTGGTGTGTATCGGAAATAGTAGCGCGACCACGCACGCACCAGACAGTCGCATTTCACCCAATTACGACACCGCGCAAAGTATCGGAACCTACACAAATGGCTGTTTGAGTGGCGCGGTGGCGTTACCGATTGACGGCACGGGTTATCAAGTGATGCGTTTGTCGCGCGAACGGATTTATGGTCATCCGAATCTGATTCAATTTATTCAAGACCTGGGGCAAACTGTGGCGACTGAACACGCCAGCAATTTATTGATTGGTGATTTGGGACAACGTTACGGCGGACGCACCCCGAGCGGGCATCGCAGTCATCAAAATGGGCTGGATGTGGATATTTGGTTTTCGTTGTCTACCGCGAATACGTTGACCGACCACGAACGCGAAACATTAAGCGCACCATCGATGCTGGCAAGTTCTGAAAAAATCGAACTGAAACGCTGGACGACGGCGCACGAACAGGTTTTATTATCTGCCGCGCAATTGCCCGACGTGGAACGCATTTTCGTGAATCCCATTATCAAACGTGAACTTTGCAAACACGCGCAACCCAATCAACGGGCGGCGTTGCGTAAAATTCGCCCGTGGTGGAAACACGATGACCATTTTCATGTGCGTTTAAGTTGCCCGAAAGATAATCCACATTGCGAACATCAAGAGCCGTTGCCGTCGGGTGATGGCTGTGGCGACGATTTGGCGTGGTGGTTTTCATTTGAAGCCACGCATCCGGTTAAAGGAAAAGAATCCGTTTCGGCCGAACCGCCTGCCGTGCCTGAATTATGTCGGCAATTACTAAAAAATTAAGAGAAAAATGGACAAATTAACCAGCATGAAAGTATTTGAGCGCGTCGCCAAAGCCGGCAGTTTTGTCGGCGGCGCACGCGAATTGGGCATTTCCCGTGCCATGGCGACCAAACACATCATGAACCTTGAAGCAGATTTGCGAACGCGCTTATTTAATCGCACCACGCGCAGTTTGAGTTTAACCGACTTGGGTTTGGCGTATTTGGAACGCTGTTCGCAAGTGCTGCTCGACATTCAGGATATGGAATCCGCCATTACGCATTTGCAAAATGAACCGCGCGGCACGTTAAAAATCAGTGCGCCACCGGTGATTGGTGCCACACATATCACCCGCGCGGTGGCGGAGTTTTTAAAAATTTATCCCGACTTAAACGTCGAAATGATTTTGCAAAGTAGTCACACGGATTTAATTGATGAAGGCATTGATATTGCGATTTATTTGGGTGATTTAGACGACACCAGCATGGTGGCACGAAAATTAGCCAGTTCGTCGATGATTGTGTGTGGTTCGCCTGATTATTTAGAAAAATATGGTGTGCCGCAAACACCGGAAGATTTAGTGAATCACAGTTGTTTGGTTAATTGGGCGAGTGTGCCGCAGGATAAATGGAAATTCAAAACGGATGCCGGTTATACGACGATTCATGTGTCAGGAAGAATGCAATCAAACGTTGCCGAAGCCAATCGAGTCGCGGCGTTGAACGGTTTAGGTTTAGTGGTTTTAGCGTCTTATGTGGTGCGCCGCGATATTGAAAAGGGTAAACTAAAAACCGTTTTAGCAAATTATGCGTTGCCGCCGCTCGATATTCACGCTGTTTACCCACATCGCAAATATCTTTCCGCAAAAGTACGCTGTTTTTTAGATTTTTTACAACAATGGTTAGAACCACGAGTGTCTATTCCTTGGACGCGAGAAGGTTAGGCGGGCATAATCGGTTTAACTTTTTTTGTGTAGTAGAGTAGTATTTCGAGCTGTAGGCAAAAGATTTGCATTTTTGTACCGATTAACGGGTTAACGTTAAAATTTATACAATTATATTTTCATTACTATCGAGGATTTAAAAATGGCAACTGTCACCACAACCAAATTTGTATTTGCAGCCACCACGGATATTGCCGAAGTCACGCCGGCGTTGTTTCTTAAATTTACCACCGCCGATTTTGCTAAATTGACCAAAACACAAGCGGCGGGTTTAACAGCGGAACAATTAGCTGTTTTGACCGTAAAAACCATCGGTTATCTCACCCCACAATTCAAAGCTATCGATCCTGGCGCGTTGACTGGTATTAGCGTGAAGGTGATTCCGAGTTTACCGATTACGCCCTTAACAACCGATCAAGTTAATGGCTTAACGCTCGAGCAAATGGCGGCGTTGACTTCGGCGCAAGTCGCTTCGTTTACCAAAACCCAATTAGCGGCTGTAGATAGTGATCATTTAGGTGCGTTATCTACAGGCACTGCAAAATTACCCGGTGGGTTAGGGGGGTTGAAAATCACTTTGTTAGATGTCGAGCATGTTGGATATTTAACACCAACCCAAATCACCGCCTTAACCGCCGCGCAAATTGCATCCATTACCTCCACGCAAATTGTTGGTTTAACAGCGGATCAAGTACCGGCATTAAGCACCGCACAAGCGTTAAGTTTCCCGTCTAAGGCGTTGCCGTTATTGCCTACCGATATTCTGGCGATTTTAGACAACTCTTTTCTTGCCGCCCTTCCCGCCAAAACTTTTGGTGCGTTAACGGTGGATCAATTAGCCGCTATTACGCCAGAACAAGCTCCGGCTATTACGGCGGGACAAATTGGCGCGTTGACCTCGGCAAAACTTGCCGCGTTAACCGCAGAAGATATTGCGGCATTAGATGTCAAAGCGATTGCGGGTTTTAATAAAATAAATATGGCGGGCTTAACGCTTTCTGATTTAACCGGCGACGGACAACTTGCGGCGTTGAAACCGACTCAATTTGCTTTTTTAAGCACCACATCCATCGCGGCTATTGATGCGGATGGTGCAGCATTATTAACCCCGCAAGCCATGACAGCATTAACTTCGGGGCAGGTACACGCGCTCACTATTGCCGCCGTAGCGGCGATTGATCCCGCTTCAATTTCTGGATTAACGGCAAAAAATGTTCTGGGTTTAGATTCTACTCAAGTTGCGGTGTTGACTGCGGAGCAAGCGGCAGCGTTGACACCGGCACAAGCTAAAGTGCTGACGGCAACACAGGTGAATAGTTTGGTATCGGATAATGTTGTTGCATTACAGCCTGCCACGTTGAAAGCCATTACTGCGACAGCAATTCCTTCGCTTGCTGCCGCCGCTTTTGCAGCGATGTCAGCCGACCAAATTGCAGCAATGACTACCGCTCAAATTGCTGTATTGACCACCACCACATTGGGTCAATTACCAGCTTTAGGTGCAGATCAGGCGGCGGCATTAACAGCTG
Source organism: uncultured Pseudomonadota bacterium (assembly GCA_903870545.1). Lineage (GTDB taxonomy): Bacteria > Pseudomonadota > Gammaproteobacteria > Methylococcales > Methylomonadaceae > UBA10906. The sequence goes on along the minus strand of CAIQDI010000031.1, from coordinate 54,957 downwards.
CACAAGTGGCTAAATTAGGTTCCGCACAAGCAACCGCTTTAACAACAGCCGCTATTGCTGCGCTAGACCCTAAAGTCATTAAAGGTTTAGATTTGCGCGGTTTTGTTGCCGCTGATATTGCTGCATTAACTGGCGATCAAGTGCCGTTTTTAACCGCGACGACAATTCAAATTGGGGGGTTAACTCAAGCCCAAACAGCCGCTTTAACGGCATCGCAAATTGAGGCAATGAAACCAGCGACATTTAAAGGTTTAGCAACAACAGGAATGATTCCACAGTTAACCACTTCGACCGCTGTTCCTGCTATTACTACTGCACAGTTAAACGTGTTAACCGCCAGCACACAGCTAGAAACACTCACGCAGGCGCAAGTTGCTGTGTTAAATAGTGACGTAAAATCATGGCTGCTGGACACGAAAGGCTATGTCACTTTAACGGGCGGCACCGCTACAAACAGCGGCATCGAAACATCTGGAATCGTTACTGCACCCACGACAGCGACTGTGATTACGGCGGGTAAATCGGCGGTGACAATTACTGGAAGCACGGGAGCTGATTCGATTACGGGTAGTTTAGCGGCAGATTCGATTGATGGAAGCACTGGCAATGATACGATTCTGGGTGGTTCAGGTGCCGATACCATTACCGGTGGCACAGGTAATGACAGCATTGACGGGGGAGCTGGTAACGATATTATTACTTTTACCGATGTTGCGGATACGATTATTGGCGGCGACGGTACGGATACACTCGCAATTACTACTGCTTTTGCCACTGCGTCCGACGTGAACACAAATCTTTCTGGCGTTGAGTTAATCACAATCAATGGTGCCGCTGGGTTGGCAGTTGATTTAACCGCTCAAACCGAAGGCTTCACGATTACTGCAACGGGCGCAACGAGCGTATCCATTACTGGTTCTGCCGGAGCGGATAGCATTACGGGTTCTATCGTTGGCGACGCAATCCTCGGCGGCTCTGGTGCAGATACCATTACAGGTGGTTTGGGTGCGGATACCGTTACAGGCGGAACCGAGGCTGATACCTTTGTCATTACAGCAGCGGATACCGCAACGGATACGATTCTTGATTTCGGTAATGGCGCGGATTCAATTAGCGGTGTTTATTCCGCAGCAGGAGTTTTGAATATAACAATGTCGAGTGCAGCCACAAGTGCTTTGGATTTATCCACAGCATTGGCTTCGTTCGGTACTGCTAGCGTCACAGGTGGTAGTGCTAACGACACAATTACGGGTGGTGGCGGTGCTGATACTTTCGCTCTTGCTTCGGGTGATAGCGTTAATGGTGGTGCGGGTATTGATACTATTACCTTTGCAGCCGCTATAACCGCAGCAACTGTCGTAGGTGGAGCCGGTCAAGATATTCTCACTTTTGTCGGTACGACGACAAACGTTGCAACTATTTCTGACACTGACGGCATCACGATTAACGGAACGGCAGGCATTGAAACGCTTACTTTTAGTACCGCCGCAACGGTTGCCACGACAACGGTTATTGGTGGTGGTGGCGCGGATGTTGTTGTATTAGGTAATTTCACCAATGCGTTAACTATCAACAGTGCTTTAATGTCTGTCACCGGCGGAACAGGTGTGGACGCGCTTACCTTCATAACCACTGCGTTAACCAATGTCACTGTGAATGGTGGAACAGGTGCCGACACGCTGGTGTTACCGGCAGCGGCTCTCGTCAACGCCGTGACGATTGTTGATTCAGACGGTATTGCTATCACAGCGGGTAGCTCGGCCGCTGATACAATTACCTTATTAACCTCAGGAACTACTGCCTCAGTCACAGGTTTGGGTAACGGTGCAGACGTTATAAATGTACCTACTGGTACAACGTTAACCTCAACGTTAAACGGCACAACACCTGTGTGGACAGTCGGAACAAGTACCGTTGCAGGAACCGCCACGATTACTGCGGCAACTGGCACAACAACCGCCACGGTTACAGCAACGGCTTTGACCAATACAGGAACGCTCAACGTAGATTTATCGGCTGCCTCGGGTATCACCAATTATGCAGGTTCAGTCGGCATTGGCGCACAAAGTATTACGGGTGGTTCGGGTGTTGATAACATTATTTTTGCAGCGGCGGTTGCTTTAACTGCAACCGTAGTGGGTGGTACAGGTATTACTGATAGTATTACGATGCCTACGGGTGCGACTGTGAACTCACTCAAAATTACCGATACAGACGGCGTTGCGATTGCTGCTGCTAGTACAGGTGTTGATACAATTACATTAGGTGCTGCGACAATTGCAACAATCACTGGTTTTGGTGATACAGGCGTGGATGTTTTGGTTGTCCCAACTGGTTCAACAGCAACTGCTACGTTGGTAACTGGAACACCTTCATGGGCTGCTAGTTCAGCTACAACTAACGCTGGAACAACCACGTTTACCACACACGCAACCACCACAACTGCAACAATTAACCTGAGTTTAATCACAACAAACACCGGTACGATGAGTATCAACGCATCCACTGCTTCAAGTACTACAACATTGACAGGTACAGGAGCTGGCGTAACTAATATAACTGGTGGTTCTGGTGTTGATACAATTACCGCAGCGGTTGGTGGTGGTTCTATCACTGGTAATGCGGGTTCTGACGTAATTACCGCTAGTGCAGGTATCGATACGTTTAAATACCTAGTTTCTGCGGATTCTCCTGCTAGCGTTGCTACAGACACTACTGCTACTGGTGACAAAATTAGTAATTTCACTACAACGTCGGATAAAATTTCGGTAGCTTTACTAACTAGTACTGATTTTGTTGCAGGATCGACAGCGGTTGTACATTCTTTAACTTTAGCAGCAAATATCGCCAATTTTTCTGCTCTTGACGCGGCGATTACTGCTGCCAATGCAAGTAGTGCTATGACGGCATCAAGTACCACCGTACCGCAAGTTTATGATTTAACTCTTTCAGGTACTGGTTTGGCTGCAGCTGGTTATACTCATATTCTCATCGTAAATGATGGAACTCCGGCGTTAGCAGCAACTGATTTAATGATTCAACTTGCAGGTACATCATCTGCAGCTGTTGTTGCGGCTGACTTCTTGTTTGTCTAAGTTGTAATTTTGCAAAAGCGAGTTAATTTCAAACTCCCTTAAAACTAAAAAACCGCCCCTAGCTCACGCGAAGGGCGGTTTTTTTTACGTCTAAAAAACTAAATCCAAATCTACAATTTCCCCCAAATATCATTCACGCGCTGAATAATATCGGGCGACATGGTAATCGTTTTACCCCATTCCCGATTGGTTTCACCTGCCCATTTATTCGTCGCATCGAAACCGACTTTAGAACCTAGCCCCGAAACTGGTGACGCAAAATCTAAATAATCAATCGGCGTATTTTCCAAAATCGTCAAATCTCGCGCCGGATCCATTCGCGTGGTAATCGCCCAAATCACATCTTGCCAATCGCGCACGTTAATATCGTCATCGACCACAATCACAAATTTCGTGTACATGAATTGCCGCAAATATGACCACGTTCCGAGCATCACTCGCTTGGCGTGACCGGCATATTGTTTTTTCATGCTGATCACCGCCATCCGATACGAACAGCCTTCGGGCGGCAGATAGAAATCGACAATTTCAGGGAATTGTTTTTGCAAAATGGGGATAAAAACTTCATTCAATGCCACGCCCAAAATTGCCGGTTCATCGGGCGGACGACCGGTATAAGTGCTGTGATAAATTGGATTATTACGTTCGGTAATGGTTTCAATCGTAAAAACAGGAAATTCGCTGACTTCGTTGTAATAACCGGTGTGATCACCAAAAGGGCCTTCAGGAGCCATTTCATTCGGATAAATAAAGCCTTCTAAAACGATTTCCGCGCTGGCGGGAACTTGTAAATTATTACTCAAACAATTCGCTAATTCGGTTTTGCTGCCGCGTAATAAACCGGCAAATGCAAACTCGGAAAGCGAATCGGGAATCGGTGTCACCGCCGCTAAAATCGTAGCAGGGTCTGCGCCCAAAACCACGGTCACGGGAAACGGTTCATTCGGATGCACCGCTTGCCATTCTTTGAAATCCAACGCGCCACCGCGATGCGCGAGCCAGCGCATAATCGTTTTATTTTTGCCTAAAACTTGCTGACGATAAACGCCCATATTTTGCCGTTCTTTGTTCGGGCCTTTTGTAATCACCAACGCCCAAGTAATCAGCGGTGCCACATCGTCGGGCCAACAATGTTGAATCGGATAACGCCCCAAATCGATTTCGTCACCGCGCAACACATTTTCTTGGCACGCGGGATTTTTCACCATTTTGGGCGACATATTCAGCACTTGTTTCAACACGGGAAGTTTGTCCAGCGCGTCGCGGAATCCTTTTGGCGGTTCGGGTTCTTTCAAATACGCGAGCAATTTGCCAATTTCGCGCAATTCTGTCACAGAATCCGCGCCCATTCCCATCGCGACACGGTGCGGCGTACCAAATAAATTCCCCAGCAACGGCACGTTATAACCTTTCGGACGTTCAAAAAGCAGAGCTTGTCCTTGCGCTTTTAGCGTGCGATCACAAATTTCAGTAATTTCTAAATGCGGGTCAGCTTGATAAAGCGTGCGTTTGAGTTCGCCTTGTTTTTCAAGTTGAGCAATAAAGTCGCGCAGGTCGTGATATTTCATAATTTAATTTTGAATGAGGACTGCCAGAAAGGCACATTGTAACGTTGTTTTTGATTGCGTTCATTTTCAGCGAACGCTGGAATCTAATGCGGTAATAATTTTTTGTGGGTGTGAATCGACATCAAAATGCCGAAACCCGCGCACAATGTCACAATCGACGTGCCGCCGTAACTCACCAGTGGCAATGGCACGCCGACGACGGGCAACACGCCAATCACCATGCCGATATTCACAAACACATACACAAAAAAGGTGAACGCCAAACTGCCCGCCAATAAACGGCTGTAAGTGTCGTTGGCTTGCGACGCGATAAATAAACAGCGACTGATAATCAGCAAATACAACACCAACAAACAGACGCAGCCGAATAAACCAAACTCTTCGGCGAAGACCGCAAAAATAAAATCGGTCGAACTTTCTGGCAAAAAATCCAATTCCGATTGGGTGCTTCCGAGCCAGCCTTTTCCGTAAACGCCGCCCGAACCAATCGCGATTTTCGATTGAATAATGTGATAACCACGCCCCAACGGATCGGCTTCAGGATTTAGAAAAGTCAGTACGCGAGCGCGTTGGTAATCGTGCATAAAATGCCACAAAATTGGCGTGAGTGCGGTTAATAACGAACCAATGCCAATAATAAACCACCACGATAAACCCGAAAAAAATAAGACTGCCGCGCCCGAACTCGCGACCAATAACGCCGTGCCTAAATCGGGTTGTTTCGCAATCAGCAACGTCGGCAACGCAATCAACACACTGGCAATCAATAGTTGTTTCGGTTTCGGCGGCAACGAGTATTCGGCTAAATACCACGCAATCATCATCGGCGTGGTAATTTTAATCATTTCAGATGGTTGAAAACGAAACGCGCCCAATTCCAACCAGCGTTGTGCGCCTTTGCCAATTTCGCCCAAAATCAACACCGCCAACAACAACACAATGCCCAAACTGAACAAAATTACCGACCAGCGTTTGAATTGATACGGTTCGACGTGTGCCAATAAAATCATCAATCCAAACGCCAAACCGACGCGCGTCGCTTGCCGAATCAACACGTCCAAATCTTGCCCGCCCGCGCTGTAAAGAATGACGAAACTCAAAATTGAAATCAGCACTAATGTCACAAATAACGGAATATCAACGTGCAGTTTGCGTAAGAAATTACCAAAAAAAGAATGCCGTTCAAATTGTTCGTGGCGCGTTTCATTTTGCATTGAGACTCTCCAAGTATTGTTCAATCACTCTTCCGGCAATTGGCGCGGCAACTGAACCACCGTGTCCGCCATTTTCAACGACAACGGCGACGGCAATTTTGGGATTTTCAGCGGGCGCAAACGCGATAAAAAGCGCGTGGTCGCGTAATTTAAAATCAATGGCGTTTTCGTTATATTTCGCTTCTTGTTTGATGTTAAAAACCTGCGCCGTCCCTGTTTTACCGGCGATGTGATAAGTAATGTGTTTGCCGATATTTTTTGCGGTGCCGTGTGCATCATGCACCACATTCACCATTGCGTCGGTAATGTGCTGCACATTGATGGCTTTCAACGGAATAATTTTACCGTGGGTTTCAGAACCCGATTGCGTTTCCGTTGCCGTCACTATTTTATCGACTAAAAACGGTGTAACCACTTTTCCGCCATTTGCCAACGTCGCGGTCGCTCGCGCTAATTGCACCGGCGTAACTTGCAAATAACCTTGTCCAATGCCCGTAATCAGGGTTTCACCGGGATACCACGCTTGATTTTTTTGCTGCTGCTTCCATTCGCGTGACGGCAATAAACCTGTTTTTTCGCCGACTAAATCAATGCCCGATTTTTCACCAAAGCCAAATTGCTGTAAAAAACGGTGCATATTATCGATGCCTAACACCGACGCAAGACTGTAAAAATACACGTCGCACGATTCGGTAATTGCGTCGCTCATACTAACGGAACCGTGACCGCCGTGTTTCCAATCGCGGTATTTATGCGGCACATTCGGCAATTGATAATAACCGGGACAAAAATGTTTTTGTTCAAAACCAATGGCGTTATATTCCAAACCCGCCAACGCGACAAATGGTTTCATGGTTGAGCCAGGCGGATATAAACCGCGTAACGCTCGATTATAAAGTGGCTGATTTTCAGACGATTGCAACGCTTGATAAGCCTCATAATCAATGCCGACCACAAACGGATTCGGATCAAATCCCGGACGACTCGCAAACGCCAACACGCCGCCAGTTTGCACATCCAACGCCACCACCGCGCCGTTATAACCTTCCAATCCGTCGTAAGCGGTTTTTTGCAAATCAATATCAAGCGTCAAATACAAATTCGCCCCTGCGACAGGCGGCACGGTATTAAACGTATTGATGGCGCGAGATTGCACATTCGTTTCGATTTCAGCGTAACCGGTTTTGCCGTGCAATTGGGTTTCGTAATAACTTTCGATGCCCAATTTTCCAACGTGGCTCGAACCGCGATATTCTGACAGCGGTAGCGTTTTCATTTCGGCTTCGTTAATTCGACTGACATAACCGACAACGTGCGCGGCTAAATCGGTGTACGGATAATGACGCACGAGGCGGGATTGAATATCAACACCGGTAAAATACGGACGCACGACGGCGAATTTTGCAATTTCTTCGTCAGTCATACTGAGCAACAACGGTGTGCTAATAAACCGTTTTTGGCGTTTACGCTGTTTTTGAAATTGCTCAATTTTTTCGTTAGGAATGTTTAACAGTTGCTGCAATTGCGTCAAGGTGGTGTCTAAATCGCTGATTTGTTCGGGAATGAGTTCGAGGCTAAACGATTGAGTATTTTCAGCGAGAATTTTGCCGTTGCGGTCATAAATCATGCCGCGTGTCGGTACGAGCGGTTGAATTTTAACGCTATTTTCTTTCGCTAACGTGGCGTAATGTTCGTGACCGACGATTTGCAAATAAACCAATCGCACCACTAGCCCAATCGTCAACAAGACCACAATGCAAAAGGCGGCAATAATTCGATTAACAAAAACCTGATTTTCGACTGAATTATCTTTGAGTGTGTAAAGACGCGGCATGGATTAAAAGCGTTGAACCAAACGCATAATGCGATAAACAACAAACCAACTCGCGGTGCCACTCAAAACAGGCAACCAAAATATGCCGTGTAACGTCGCCGGTGATCGTAGATTTTCAAACCAAAATAACAACAATTGGGAAATCAGCAGACAACCGAACACAAATGCGCTTTGCTGAGTAAGTGGAAATTGCCGTAAACGCCGATGCCAAATTAAACACAAATAAATAATCAGTGAATACGCCAGCGCGTATTGTCCAAATAATCGCCCGGTTAATACGTCCGTTAAAATACCAAATCCCCACGCATAACTGATGCCGACACGTTCAGGAATTGCCACGCTCCAATACATCAACACCAACAACGTCCAATCAGGATTTAATAACGCTAAACTTTCAGGTAATGGCAGAATGCGTAAACACATGGCAATAATTAACGTCACGAAAATGCGAACGCTGTTGTGATCTTTATTCATGAGGGTCTGGCGTTTTAATCGCAGGCGTAGTCAACGAAACCGGCGTGCTATTACTCCACACAATCAATAATTCACGATTGCGATCGAGCAACGCTTTCGGTGTAGCGGTAATATGCGTAATCGATTTATTCGAGGTTTGCGGAAAATCATCGACCACGCCAACTGGATAACCCGCTGGAAAGGTACCCCCCAAACCTGACGTAATCAGCAAATCGCCTGCTTGAATATCGGCGTTATTCGGTAGATACGGTAAATTAAGCTGATTAGAAATGCCGCTACCGACCGCAATCGTTAACAAACCATTTCGATTCACTTGCACTGGAATGGCGTGATTCGGATCGGTGATTAACATGATTTCAGAACTCAACGGCAACGCTCGAAAGACTTGTCCAACGACACCATTTTCATCCATAACCGGTTGGCGTGGGTGAACACCAAAACGAGTGCCTTTATTCACCACCATCATGTGTTCGTAAGGCGCGAGGTTAATTGACAGCAATTCGGCAATTAACACTTGCTCGCCCAGTTTGAACGAATTTTCTAATAACGCGCGGAGACGGATATTTTCTTTTTCGAGCGACTCGAATTTGAGTAATTGCGTTTTGTTGACCAATTGCTGTTCACGCAACGTGGTATTTTCAGTTTTCAGTGTGTCGTAACTGGTTAAGGTTTCCGAGGCGTTTTCAAATAAGCTCACCGGTAAATCAACCAAGTATTTCAGCGGATCGGTAAAAACAGACAAAGTGGCGCGTAACGGCATTAAACGTTCACTACGATATTCGGTAATCAATAACGCAACCGCTGCAATGATTGCAATCAGCAAACGTACGTTAATTGAAGAACCCGTTGCAAATAAGAGTTTGATAAAAAAAGCCTGTGAACGTGAAAGGAATGCGGAATTATTCTAATGAAAATGTGGATACACCTTTTTTGTCGAGCATTTCTAAAATCATGCCGCCGCCTCGCGCTACACAAGTGAGCGGATCATCAGCAATGTGAACGGGCAAACCCGTTTCTTCTGAAATTAAACGGTCGATGTCTTTCAGCAACGCGCCGCCGCCCGTTAAATAAATACCGCGACTCGCCACATCTGAACCTAATTCGGGTGGTGTTTGTTCGAGAGCCAATCTCACAGCACCTACGATGCCCGAAAGCGGTTCTTGTAAGGCTTCCAGAATTTCGTTGCTATTCAATGTAAAACTACGGGGTACGCCTTCTGCTAAATTGCGTCCAGTGACTTCCATTTCTTGCATGGTGCTTCCAGGGTAAGCGGTGCCGATTTGTTGTTTAATTTTTTCAGCGGTGGTTTCACCGATTAGCGTGCCGTAATTGCGTTTGACGTAATTCACAATCGCCTCATCAAAGCGATCACCGCCAATCCGCACGGAATTTGAATACACGATGCCGTTAATGGAAATAATAGCGACTTCCGACGTGCCGCCGCCAATGTCTAACACCATCGAACCACACGGTTGATCAACTGGTAAACCGGCACCCATTGCGGCTGACATCGGTTCTTCGATTAAATAGACTTCTCTTGCTCCAGCCATCGCAGCAGATTCACGAATCGCACGGCGTTCGACTTGCGTTGAACCGCACGGCACACAAATTAAAATGCGTGGACTAGGGCGTAAAAATTTACTTTTGTGAACTTTCTCGATGAAATAGCGCAACATTCTTTCAGTTACGGCGAAGTCAGCAATCACGCCATCTTTCAACGGACGAATGGCCGTAATATTGCCGGGTGTACGTCCCAACATCAATTTAGCTTCGATACCCACAGCGGCAATTGTTTTTGCACCGCGAATTTTGTCCTCTTTAATCGCCACCACTGAAGGTTCATTGAGTACAATGCCCTGCCCTGGCATGTAAATTAGCGTATTGGCGGTTCCTAAATCAATGGACAAATCGTTGGAAAAAAGACCGCGAATTCTCTTGAACATTTCTAGCTATATCCTTTATGGGCGATAAAATTGGGTTACTTTAGCAATCAAGCGTGTAGTTGAGCAAGTGTTAAAGTTTAGGTAGTATGATAATACAAAATTCAAAATTTTTTTAGTGGGAGTTAGAGGAAATGTTATCAGCAATAGAAGTAAAAAAAATAGCGCATTTAGCACGATTGGGTATTGAAGAAGAGAACGTCGCTGCTTACGCTAATGATTTGAATGGTATTTTGACATTGATGACGCAAATGTCTGAGTTAGACACGACTGGTATCAAGCCAATGGCGCATCCGATGGATCAAGTGCAACGATTGCGAGCCGATAACGTGTCGGAAACCAATCAACGTGATTATTTTCAAATCATCGCACCACAAACCGAAAATGGCTTGTATTTAGTGCCGAAAGTAATCGAGTGATTTTTTCATAATTATTTGATTTCATTTTTATTTGTCTTTAGTGGCGGCAACTAAAAGTTAAAAATTTTAAATTAACGTTTGACAAAAATTCGATTAAAAATAATAATAACGGCTTAACCACGCGCTTGTAGCTCAGCTGGATAGAGTAATCGGCTACGAACCGATCGGTCGGGAGTTCGAATCTCTCCAAGCGCACCAAATACAAAAGTTTATTCCCCTGTAGCTCAGCCGGTAGAGCAAATGACTGTTAATCATTGGGTCGGCGGTTCGAATCCGTCCGGGGGAGCCAATAAAATTAAAGCCCTGTAACATTTTGTTACAGGGCTTTTTTATGGTCTGCGAATATTCAGATTTTTTCAGCTAAACTTGCACATTTAATGCACTGTGCCAAATACGGCAAAATCTTTAAACGTTCGGGGTTAATCGCTTCACCGCACGTTTGGCAAATATCGTAATCACCTCGATCAATTCGAATAATCGCCTGCTTAATCGCCGCAATTTCTACTCGCGCGGAATTACCCAAATAATCCTGCACTTCATTATTTTCATTTTGCGTCGCTTGTTCTTCGGAATCTTTTTCAACCACTTCATCTGTGTGACGAACTTCTTGCGTAATCGTGGTCAAACGCTCATCTAGTTCTTCCAGCATGGTAATTAAATTGTGGCGCACATCGTCGTAATCGTTACTCATTGCGTTCTCCTTTTTTATTGTGTTAGCTAAAGTGGCGCGAATTATAGCGTAATAAACATTTACCAAACGCTATTTCACCGCCATAATTTCAAATGTTCACCTCTTTCTTTTTTCTTGGATATTTTTATGACTAATACAAAACATTGCCCACTGTTAATTTTAGGTTCGGGTCCCGCTGGTTATACCGCCGCCATTTATGCCGCTCGCGCCAATTTAAATCCTGTTATTCTCACCGGAATGCAGCAAGGTGGACAACTAACCACCACCACGGAAGTGGATAATTGGCCTGGCGATGTGGAAGGTTTGCAAGGACCTGATTTGATGGCGCGAATGCAGCAACACGCGGAACGCTTTAATACTGAAATTATTTTTGACCACATAAACACTACTGATTTGTCGGAACGCCCCTTTAAATTGAGCGGCGACAACGGAAATTATACTTGCGATGCGTTAATTATTGCGACCGGTGCATCCGCGCAGTATTTAGGTTTGGAATCGGAAGAAGCCTTCAAAGGTCGCGGCGTTTCTGCGTGTGCAACGTGCGACGGTTTTTTCTATCGCAACAAACCCGTCGCGGTCATTGGTGGCGGAAATACCGCCGTCGAAGAAGCGTTATATTTATCGAATATCGCCTCAAAAGTCACCATTATTCACCGGCGCGACAAATTCCGTTCTGAAAAAATACTGTCCGACAAATTGTTAGAAAAAGCTAAAAATGGCAACGTCGTCATCGAATGGTTTAGCGAACTCGACGAAGTATTAGGCGATGACATGGGCGTAACTGGAATTCGTATCAAAAACAAAGACGGTTCAACCAAAGAAATCGACGTACACGGCGTATTTATTGCGATTGGACACACGCCGAATACTGAAATTTTCGCGGGTCAACTGGACATGAATCACGGTTACATTAAAGTGAAAAGTGGTATCGAAGGTAACGCCACCGCCACCAGCGTCGAAGGTGTTTTTGCAGCGGGTGACGTAATGGATTCCGTTTACAAACAAGCGATTACTTCTGCTGGCGCAGGCTGTATGGCAGCGTTAGATGCCGAAAAATTTTTAGATTTATAATCAAAAATGAAGCTGCCGCGTCTCGATTCAACCAATCCACTCCAACCATTTCCACCGTTACGAAATGCGTGGCGCGAACCGAATGGTTTGTTAGCGGTGGGCGGGTGTTTGTCGAGTGAACGTTTAATCAATGCGTATCGACACGGCGCATTTCCGTGGTTTAGCGGCGACGAACCGATTTTATGGTGGTCGCCGAATCCGCGTTTGGTTTTATTTCCCGAAAAATTACAAATTTCAAAAAGTCTCGCCAAAACGTTGCGCCAAAATAAATTCGACGTGACGTTTAATGGCGCGTTTGATGCCGTCATTTCAAAATGTGCCGCATTGCGTGCGGATGCCGAAGGAACGTGGATTAGTGACGATATTCAACGCGCTTATTCGCAATTACATCGTGAAGGCATCGCGCATTCTGTCGAAGCGTGGCACAACGGCGAATTAGTCGGCGGTTTATACGGTATCGCATTGGGAAACGTATTTTTTGGCGAATCGATGTTTCACACCGTTTCTGATGCTTCAAAAATCGCCTTCGCACATTGTGTCCAGCAATTGAAAATATGGAATTTTCAGTTGATTGATTGCCAAGTTCACAGCGAACATTTAGTCAGTTTGGGTGCCGAAGAAATTACTCGTGCTGAATTCGCCCATTTACTGGGCAAACATTGTTCCGATTCATCTAACACGGCATGGATTTACGCGAAATAATCGTGATAACTGCTACAATAACGCCAATTTACAACGTTTTTTGAATAGAAAATCATGAGCATTTTAAACGCCAGCCAAATTTTTTCGTGGATGTTTCGCTTATCCGCGCAGCAAGATTATCAATCACTCACACATAAATTTTTGGAAATTCTGACAGAATATCCACACGTCAACAACGCAAGTGGTTATGAAATTTATAACCATAAACGAAAAATTTCTAATAATGTCTGTGTGGATGAACGTTTAATTCGTCGCTTTCCGTTAAATTTCACTAAAGAATATGACATTGAAAATAACGAAAATGTTAGTCGAGCTGATCTTATTGTCGGCATTTCTACTAGTGAAATTGATAATCAGGGATTTTATTCGTGGGTAATTTTAACGGTGAAAGGGGGCAATGGCCCAGATCGGGCGATGCTCATCGAAGGGAAATTAGATGCCGACGCGCTAGAAATTTTGCAAAGTTTACGCGAAATTTATCAAAATTTAGTCATTCTACACGACGCAAAAGAGCGTGATGTGTTGACCAATTTACCGAATCGTCAATCTCTGGATTCCAAATTGATGCAAGTTTGTCAGCATTATGCTGACCATCCAATTTTTGACAAAGTGACTGAAAAAAGCTCGTGGCTGGCGATTTTAGACATTGATTATTTCAAACGAGTGAACGACAATTTTGGGCATCTATACGGTGACGAAGTATTACTTACTTTCAGTTTACTTTTAGGAAAAAAGTTCCGTTATAACGATTTTCTGTTTCGGTTTGGTGGCGAAGAATTTGTGGTGATATTGAATTTTGTCACACAAGAAAAGGCATTTGCTATTTTTGATCGTTTTCGTGAAGCCGTTGAAAAGCATCTCCTTCCTGTCGTAGGTAACATCACAGTTAGCACAGGTTTAACACATATCTCTCCAGCGGCAATGCCAAGCAAAATTTTAGATCGGGCAGATAAAGCACTTTATTACGCCAAAGAACACGGTCGAAATCAAGTGGTGGTTTACGAATTAACACCGGAGTTAACGGCGGGCGAAGGTGAAAATATTGACGAAGCCGAGCTTTTTTAAGTTAATAATTTACAGGATTTTCAAATGCAAAAATTAAAATGCGCGGTGATTGGCACGGGATATTTAGGTAAATTTCACGCTGAAAAATATGCGAATTTACCGGATTGTGAACTCATCGCAGTGGTGGATATAAATGCCGAAACCGCTCAAACCATTGCAGAAAAACACGGCGCACAAGCCTTAACAGATTACGCGCCACTTTTGGGCAACGTCGATGCGGTGAGTATTGTGGTTCCAACGACGTTACATTACCAAGTAGCGAAAGATTTTTTAAATGCGGGTTCACACGTTCTAATTGAAAAACCCATTACCACGACCGTTGAACAAGCGGACGAATTGATTGCCATGGCGAAAGCGAAAAATTTGATTTTGCAAGTTGGGCATTTAGAACGGTTCAATCCGGCGGTTTTGGCGTTGGATAAAGACGAAAAACCGTTGTTTATTGAATCGCATCGTTTGTCGCCGTTCAATCCTCGCGCCAACGATGTCAGCGTGGTTTTAGATTTGATGATTCACGATATTGATATTATTTTGGCGTTGGTCGATTCAGACATTGAACGCATCGACGCAAGCGGCACGGCGGTTTTAACCAAAGGCACGGACATTGCCAACGCGCGTTTGACGTTCAAAAATGGTTGTGTCGCGAATGTCACCGCCAGCCGAATCAGCATGAAACTCGAACGCAAAATGCGTTTGTTTCGCCCAAGTTCTTACGCTTCCGTTGATTTTCAAAATCGCATTTTGCAAAAATACCGCACCGGTGAAAAAGAAATGTTTCCCGGCGTGCCAGAAATTATTAGCGAAGAAGCGACATTTGAAACCAGCGACGCGCTGCTCGCTGAAATTCAACAGTTTGTGAGCTGCATTCAAACGGGCGAACAACCGTTGGTGACTGGCGAAGCGGCGCGTTTAGCGTTAGCAACCGCTATTCAAATTACACAACTTATTCACACGGAAACACAATTATGATTCAAATGGTTAATCTCAAAGCCCAATATGCGGAAATTAAAGACGAAGTTGAACGTGGCATTGCAGAAACAATCGAAAATTGCAGCTTTATTTTAGGGCCGAATGTGCAAGCCTTTGAACGTGAAGCCGCCGAATATCTTGGCGTAAAACACGCGATTGGCGTGGCTTCTGGCACGGACGCATTGCATTTGGCGTTAATCGCGGAAGGCATTGGCGCGGGTGACGAAGTGATTACCACGCCGTTTACCTTTATTGCGACCGCCGAAGCGATTAAATATGTCGGCGCGATTCCGGTGTTTGTCGATATTGATCCGCGCACGTTTAACATTTGCCCGAAAGCGATTGCCGCCGCGATTACACCGAAAACCAAAGCGATTATGCCAGTGCATTTATTTGGGCAACCAGCGGATATGACGGCAATTTTAGCGTTGTGCGAACAGCATAATTTGAAACTGATTGAAGATTGTTGCCAATCGTTTGGCGCGAAAATTAACGGCAAACAAACGGGCGCAATTGGTCACGCTTCGGGATTCAGTTTTTTCCCAAGTAAAAATTTAGGCGCGTTTGGTGATGGTGGTTTAACGACGACAAATTGCGACGAAACGGCGGCAAAAATTCGCCAACTTCGCAATCACGGTTCGGACGTGCGGTATTATCACGACGTGATTGGTTACAACAGCCGTTTGGACGAAATTCAGGCGGTGGTTTTACGCGCCAAACTCAAACACATCGATAAATACAACGAAGGTCGTCGTCGTGTCGCGCATTTGTATTCGGAATTGTTGGCAGGTTTGCCACTCGAAACGCCGTTGGAAGATGGTTGCGGCGAACACGTTTATCATCAATACACGTTGCTTTGCGACCGACGCGACGACGTGATGGCGGCATTGCAAGCCCAACAAATTGGCTGCGCGGTGTATTATCCCGTGCCGTTGCATCAGCAAAATGCGTTCAAAGAAGAATGCGCGGGAATGACGTTGCCAGTTACGGAATCTGTGGCGGCGCGGTGTTTTTCATTGCCGATTTGTCCGTTTTTGACCGATGATGAAATTCACGAAATTTGTGACGTAATTCGCGGCGTATTGGCTTAAATCGTTGCCCGAACTGCGCTGTAAATCCTTTGCAGCGCGTTCAAATCTAATTCCCCCACGCGATTATGCTGATTGCATAACGCACCACGAAAGCCCAAATAATCCGCGTCAAACGGCAATAATTCCGCGATATTTTCTAACCGCAACGAACCCGCTAAACCACAAATTAACGCTTCTTTTTTAGCAAGTTCGACAAATTCGGCAATCGTTTCGGGCGACATGACTTGCGTCAATGAACCGTTTTTTTTGTGCATCGTGTCGAGCATCACGCCGGCAAAATTCGCCTTTTTCAATTCTGGAATAATCGAAAAATCAGGCTTTTCATCAGCAAATAACACCGCAATCAAACGTGTTTTTTCTGTTAAATTTGCCAATTTCTGCACAATCGAAAACCAATCGCCTTCGGGAAAAAATCCGATTTTGACAAAATCCACGCCTGTTTTTGCCATGTTTGAAACAGCGTTAAAAATCAAATCCGCATCCATCGGCAAATCACCCACCGTTGCGCTGATGGGACAACGACCGTTGATTTTTGCGACAATTTCTGCGACTAATTCGACGGGCAACGCGCCCAACGCGCCAAATTCGGGTTGTTTCAAATCGATAATATCGACGTTAGCGTTTAAAACGAATTCCGCTTCGACTAAATTTTTAACACTGGCTAACATTCTGGTCATTGTAAATTCTCCTTTTTGAACGTTTCAATCGCGTCCATTAACCAATTCCACGCTTCTAATTCACGTTCACCAGCAGTTTTGTCCAAACCAATTTTTAAATAGGCAATTTCACTGTCGATTTTTTCTAACGACAACATTTTCAACCGACTGACTAAAATCGCTGCTTCCAAAACGGCGAATTGAGCGCGATTAAATCCCCTGAATGGCGCGTGATTGACGGTTTTTAAAACTTTACAAATCAAAGTCGGGCGCGTGTCGTCGTCTTCAATTCGCACTAATTCAACTTCGCTGTGCGCCAACGCGCCGTCCAAAACCAAACCGTTTAAAGTCCAATCGCGCCGTCCCGTTAAACATCCCGCGAAAATTCGCACGTCGTCGCAATAATTTAAAACGGCGATTTTGGTTTCGAGTAAATTCGCCAACGTGGTTGACGGTCGAAATGGCAAAATGTGGATTTCGTCGCCGTGAACGTGAACACCCATTGGCGCGAGATGTGGGATGCCAGCCGCATTTTTCGTGGTAACAATAAGTTCTTGAATCATGATAATAAAGTTAGAAGTGGTAACGGTCGTCGTGCCATTTTAACGGATTGGTTTGAACATATTCGGCAATTTTTAGGTAAGAGGCTTCGTTGCGAATAACGTGTTCATGATAATTACGTTGCCAGATTTTTTGACCTGTGACACCCCGCAGCAAATTGATTTGTTTTGTGACGGCCGCTTTATAACCTCGAATCACAAAACCCAACGTAGGGGCGCACTGCGTGCGCCCGCCAATAACGGAATTTGGATAATAGATGGAATTATTGTTGTCGTGAATGTTGTCGTTATGCGGGCGCACGCAGTGCGCCCCTACATTTTGATAATTCGCGGAAGTTGTGTCGTTTGAATTCACAATCTCGATAATCCCATGAACATGATTTGGCATCACCACAAAATCATGCAAAATAATTTTCTCACGCATCAACCCCGTTTTATGCCATTCCGATTGTGCAATGATTCCCGCACGGTTTAAACGCATTTTCCCAGCGATAATTTCACCCAATAATGCCTGTTTTTCGTGCGTACAAATCGTAACGAAATAGAAACCCGTTTGTGAATAATCATAATGGCGTAAACGTATCGAACGGCGTTGCGGTAACGTATTCATTTTTTTAATGTAGTTCCAGCAGGTTTAAACGTGTGTAAATCGATTTCAGATTCTGTTGAATCCACCGCGCAACCCCAATCCAATGATTGGTCTTGATTAAAACGTTTGCCTAATTTTTGGGCGATTTCAGCTCGTGCCAATTCCACCCCCAAATAAAACGCATGACCGCCATCGTTTTCAACGCCCAATTTTGGGAATAATTCAAACGGATCGGTCGCGCTGTGAAAGCCGTCGCGGTTAAAAATATGCACGGCGTTTTCACTGATTTGAATGCGATAACTCGGATCTTTAATTTGCGCCGCCAGTTCTTGAATTTCGTCCAACGAATACGGAAACGCTGCCGGTTCGTGCAACGCCATCAAACCCGAATGGATATGTTTCGGCAACGTATCGTGTTCTTTGGCGGCAAACATAATCCGTCGCGCCAAATCCGCTTCTTTAATCGCTCGCGCCGCATGATTGCTGACTTCGGTCGCTAAAATATGATTGATGTTTAACTCCGAACAAATGCCCATCAATAACGCATTCATGCCCGCCGTGTCGGCGTGCGTTAATTCGGTGATATTGCCCACACCGAGCATCATTTCTACGTTCGGATGATTTTGACGGACTTTGTGATAACGCACAATCGACGCGGTAAAACCAAAATGAATCGGGTCTAAAATCGGATCCACGACAAACGGACGATTTTTCGCCTGCATAATTTTAATCGCACGGTCGAGCGAGTCTAAATCGGTGTGCGTTTCGGGAATAATAATCGGCGTGGCATTCACTTCGTCCGCAATCCACAACGTGCTTTCGTGCAAACTCAACAAATAATCCGCGCCCGCTTTACCGCCTCGCAATAAATCCGTCGTGTCGAGCGAATCCAAACTCACCAAAAATCCCGCTTGTTTTAAGGTGGCAATCGCGTCTTCCATGTGCGGAAACGGCGTACTCGGCAAACAGCCCAAATCAATCACATCCGCGCCATTTTTCCGATAATAGGCGGCTCGATTTAAAATTTCAGGCACCGTTAAATTGGGCGCGTCGGTGATTTCAGCAAAAATTTTCACGCTGTAATTGTCTAAATTCGCAATCTGAATTTTCTTACCAAACAACAACGGCAAATCTTTTACTTCTTCCGTGCCACGTTCGACAGGAATACCCAATTTTTCAGAAAGCGCGATTATATCGCCACGACACCGACCAGGAACGATGATTTTTGTTGCGCCAAATGTATCGGTTAGCCGCCGTTCAATCA
Organism: uncultured Pseudomonadota bacterium; assembly: GCA_903870545.1. Taxonomy (GTDB): domain Bacteria; phylum Pseudomonadota; class Gammaproteobacteria; order Methylococcales; family Methylomonadaceae; genus UBA10906. Next base: position 35,755 of record CAIQDI010000031.1, on the reverse strand, counting down.
TGTCCGCCGTCATTAACGCCGCGACTTTCAGCCCTAATTGATGCACGGTGTAAGTAAATTCGGGCTGCATTTTTTCCAAAATACTTCGCAGCTGTTTTTCAGCGAGCGAACCCGTTAAAAATAAAATATGTTCTGTCATGACAGCGATTTTAAACGTTGTTGAACCGTTGAAATTAGCGCGTCAACGCTTTCGACCACCGTGGTGTATTCAAATTGGCGGATTTTTTCTGTGCCGTCTAAATCAATTTTTCGGGGATAAACCATCACTTTTCCACTCGGAGCGGTGGTTTCCATTTCGGGTGCAATGTCGCACGGATAAACGATGCTGGGAACGCGACATTTTCCAGCTTGTGAGTATAAATTGGTGACGAGAGAATCGGCAATTCCTAACACGCATTTTGCAATCGTGTTGGAAGTCGCGGGTGCAAGAACAAACGTGTGGTAATAGCCTTTGTAGAAATGTCCAACGGGCGGACAGGAAGCGGTTTTGTCGCGATAAACAGGCATTTTTTCGCGCAAATCGCTGAGTGAAATGCCGTACATTTTTAAGACTTCTTCGCCGGCTTGACTAACGTATAAATCGACGTTTTCAAGCGTTAATAAAAATTCAACGCATTCGGTAATGTAGTGTCCTGATCCGGTCATCGCCCAGGCTAATCGGGGAGTTGTCATTGAGTTTCCAATATCGTTAACATCCCCACGCCCCGAAAGACGCGGGAACTAAATTTTACAGCTTAATAACGATAATGATCAGCTTTATAAGGGCCTTCAACGGGAACGCTGATGTAAGCCGCTTGTTCTGCCGTTAACGTTGTCAATTTCACACCCAATTGCGCCAAATGCGCTCGTGCCACTTTTTCGTCCAATTTTTTCGGCAAAATGTAGACTTTATTTTCAAAGAAACTCGAATTATTCCAGAGTTCAATTTGTGCCAACACTTGATTACAGAACGAGTTGGACATCACGAAACTTGGATGACCGGTCGCACAGCCTAAATTCACCAAACGACCTTCTGCCAGAATAATCAAGCGTTTGCCGTCTGGGAAAATGACGTGATCGACTTGCGGTTTGATGTTTTCCCAAGTGTATTGACGCAACGACGCAATATCGATTTCCGCGTCGAAATGTCCGATGTTGCAGACAATCGCTTGATCACGCATCGCTGTCATGTGTTCATGACGAATGATATTGAAGTTGCCTGTTGCGGTTACAAAAATATTTGCTAATGGCGCAGCGTCTTCCATTGTGACGACGCGATAACCTTCCATTGCCGCTTGTAACGCACAAATCGGGTCGATTTCAGTAATCAAAACCGTCGCACCTAAACCGCGTAACGATTGAGCGCACCCTTTGCCCACGTCGCCATAACCACAAACGACGGCGATTTTACCGGCAATCATCACGTCAGTGGCGCGTTTGATACCGTCAACTAATGATTCGCGGCAACCGTACAAATTGTCGAATTTTGATTTTGTGACGGAATCATTCACGTTGAACGCGGGGACTTTCAACGTACCTTTATTCACCATTTCATAAAGACGCAACACGCCCGTCGTAGTTTCTTCCGACAAACCTTTTACGTCCGCCATCAATTCTGGGAATTTTGTGTGCATCATGGTAGTTAAATCGCCGCCATCATCCAAAATCATATTCGGGCGCCAGCCGTCTGTGCCGATAATGGTTTGCTCAATGCACCATTCCGCTTCGGCTTCGGTTTCGCCTTTCCATGCAAAAACAGGCACGCCAGAAATGGCAATTGCCGCTGCCGCGTGGTCTTGCGTTGAAAAGATATTGCAAGACGACCATCGAACCGATGCGCCCAAAGCCGTTAAGGTTTCGATTAACACGGCAGTTTGAATTGTCATGTGCAAACAACCCGCAATGCGTGCGCCTTTCAGCGGTTGTGACGCGCCAAATTCTTCGCGTAACGCCATCAATCCAGGCATTTCGGTTTCGGCAATATTGATTTCTTTACGTCCAAACGCTGCTAACGAAATATCGGCAACTTTATAATCTGAAAAACTCATTTTGTGTCCTGTCATGGTGTACAAACCTGGGTTTGTGCATAAAAATTTCGGAGTACAAACCTTTGGTTTGTACTCCGAATATTTGATTTTATAAACCTGCTGCTGCTTTCAATTCGTCAACTTTGTCGGTTTTTTCCCAACTAAAACTGTCTTCCGTTCGACCAAAATGCCCGTAAGCTGCTGTCGTTTGGTAAATCGGTTTTAATAAATCTAATTGCGCGATTAACCCTTTTGGACGCATATCGAACACGTCACGGACAATCGCAATTAAACGACTTTCTTCTAATTTGCCCGTGCCAAACGTTTCAACGCTAATCGAAGTCGGTTCTGCCACGCCAATCGCATACGAAACTTGAATTTCACAACGATCAGCCAAACCTGCCGCCACGATATTTTTCGCCACATAACGCGCCATGTAAGCCGCTGAACGATCTACTTTTGAGGGGTCTTTTCCTGAAAATGCCCCGCCACCGTGACGCGCCATACCACCGTAAGTATCCACGATAATTTTACGACCGGTTAAACCGCAATCGCCCACAGGTCCGCCGATAATGAATTGACCGGTGGGATTGATGAAATACTTGGTGTCTTTGTGCAACCATTCTTTCGGCAAAACGTGCAAAATAATGTTGTCCATCACCGCATCGTGTAAATCTTTCGCGCTGATTTCAGGTGAATGTTGCGTCGATAAAACTACTGCATCAATCGCAACCGGTTTGTTATTTTCATAACGGAACGTAATCTGACTTTTTGCGTCTGGACGCAACCACGCCAACGTTTTATTTTTACGCAATTCGGCTTGGCGTTTCACTAACAAATGCGCGTAAGTAATCGGCGCTGGCATAAAAACGTCGGTTTCATTGCTGGCATAACCAAACATCAAACCTTGATCGCCCGCGCCTTGTTCATGGCTTGCATCTTCATCAACGCCCATCGCAATATCCGCTGATTGTTTGCCAATCGCATTTAACACCGCACAACTGTTGCCATCAAAACCTACTTCGCCATTGTCATAACCAATTTCGCACACGACTTTACGCACCAACGCTTCCGTATCAACCCAGGCATTTGTTGTAATTTCACCCGCTAAAATGACCATGCCGGTTTTGACTAACGTTTCACACGCCACACGCGCTTTAGGATCTTGCGCTAAAATCGCATCTAAAACCGCGTCTGAAATTTGATCCGCCACTTTATCTGGATGCCCTTCTGATACAGATTCAGATGTAAAAATGAAATCTTTACTCACGCTATCACCTTATTGAAAAATTAAAATTAAATGCAAAAAGCTGTAAAAAAACAGCTTTCATCGTTGGAACTCGTTCACAGCCGCTTATAGACTGCGTTAATAATAACATCATGACTTTTCTTTTAAAACCTGCATCATTTAGCGTACATTTTATATCAACAAATCAAACGCCATTTTAGAATTCTTCAGGCACAAAAAAATCTGCCGACTTTATTCAAATCAGGCAGATTTTTAAGGTTAAAACGGGAATCGCAATGTTACGAAAGCGCACTCATGTTTGCTTTCGCGATTTCAGCGATTTTACCGAATGCGTCAATATCACGAACCGCAATATCGGCTAACACTTTACGATCGATTTTCACGTTCGCTTTGGTTAAACCGTTGATTAAACGGCTGTAGGAAATGCCGAACATCCGCGAAGCCGCGTTGATACGGACAATCCATAACGCACGGAATTGACGTTTTCTTTGTTTACGATCGCGGTACGCATACTGACCTGCTTTGATTACCGCTTGTTTCGCAACGCGGTAAACGCGGCTTCTTGCGCCGTAATAACCTTTTGCTTGTTTAAGAACTTTTTTGTGTCTGGCTCTGGCTGTAACACCACGTTTTACTCTAGGCATGATTTATTTCCTTAAATGTGAGGGTTATAGATAAGGAATCATGCGATTTACCATGCGGATATCCGAAGGATGTACCGAGTTTGGCGAGCGCAATTGTCTTTTTCTTTTGGTTGATTTTTTCGTCAGAATATGACGACGGTGTGAATGACCACACTTAATACCGCCGTTGCCCGTACGCTTGAAGCGTTTCGCAGCACCGCGATTAGTTTTAATTTTTGGCATTTGTTTAGCTCCAAATAAAGTTAAAAGTGTCCCTAAGAATAGTTCGATTAGGCAAAATGCGTGGCCCAAACAAAACTAAAATCACACGTCCTGTGTGATTTTTACGACTATTTTTTCTTTTTAGGAGAGAGAACCATCACCATTTGTCGCCCTTCCATTTTCGGAAACTGCTCGACAATCGCCAACTCTTCCAAATCTTTTTCGATGCGTTTCAACACGTCCATTCCCAATTCTTTGTGCGCCATTTCACGTCCGCGATAACGCAACGTAATTTTGGTTTTATCGCCTTCCGTCAGGAATTTAATCAGATTTTTCAGTTTGACTTGATAATCGCCTTCGTCCGTTCCAGGACGGAATTTGATTTCTTTAATCTGGATTTGCTTTTGATTTTTCTTCGCAACAGCCAGTTTTTTACTTTGTTCAAACTGAAATTTGCCGTAGTTCATAATCTTACAAACTGGCGGATCCGCATTCGGTGAGATTTCGACTAAGTCTAAATCCGCGTCGTACGCGATTTTTTTAGCTTCGTCCAACGGGATAATCCCCAATGACTCGCCTTCTGCCCCTGTGACTCTGACCCGTCTAGCGGTAATCATGTCGTTTAAGCGTGTTTCATCTTTTTTCGCAGCGATACCTTAATCCTCCACGTTAATTATTCTTTGTTTTCGATGACTTGCGCGAGTTGTGCGCTAAAGTTTTCCATCGACAAACTACCTAAATCTTCACCCTTCTGAGTGCGTATCGTCATGCTTTGTTCTTCTAATTCTTTGTCACCGATAATGACGAGATACGGCACACGTTGTATTGAATGCTCTCGAATTTTAAACCCGATTTTTTCATTTCTCAAGTCTATTTTTACGCGAATACCTTGAGATTCCAGCGTTTTAAATACTTTGTGGGCATAATCGGCATGGCGATCGGCGATTACCATCACCATTACCTGCACAGGCGCAAGCCATGTCGGCAGTGTTCCGGCGTGTTGTTCAATCAGAATTCCAATAAAGCGTTCCAGAGAACCTAAAATGGCGCGATGCAACATTACCGGCACTTGCCGTGAACCGTCTTCCGCAACAAAACTGGCACCTAAACGTTCTGGCATCGAAAAATCGACTTGAATCGTGCCGCATTGCCACACGCGACCAATGCAATCTTTTAACGAAAATTCGATTTTCGGGCCATAAAATGCGCCTTCACCTGGCTGTAATTCCCACGCTAAATTTTTTGCATTTAATGCGAGTTCTAACGCAGCTTCGGCTTTGTCCCAAACTTCTTCGCTACCGACTCGATTTTCAGGGCGCGTTGACAGTTTAATAATGACTTCTTCAAACCCAAAATCTTTATAAACATCAAACAGCAACTCGATAAACGTCGCGACTTCGTCTTGAATTTGTGATTCCGTACAAAAAATATGTGCGTCATCTTGCACGAAATTTCTAACCCGCATCAAACCGTGTAGCGTACCAGACGGTTCATTGCGATGGCACGAACCAAACTCTGCCAACCGAATCGGTAAATCGCGGTGACTTTTCATGCCTTGGTTGAAAATTTGAACGTGACACGGGCAATTCATCGGCTTGATGGCGTAATCGCGATTTTCGGAGTGCGAGGTGAAAATCATCGCACCGAATTTATCCCAATGCCCTGATTTTTCCCACAACGAACGATCCACCATTTGGGGCGTTTTCACTTCACCGTAACCGTTTACACGCAATTTGCTACGAATATATTGTTCGACTTGTTGATAAATTACCCAGCCTTTTTCATGCCAAAACACCATTCCAGGTGCTTCTTCTTGAATGTGAAAAAAGTCTAACGTTTTCGCCAATTTGCGATGATCACGTTTTTCAGCTTCTTCCAAACGGGTCAAATACGCTTGTAATTCTTTTTTATCGCGCCACGCGGTGCCGTAAATGCGTTGCAACATTTCATTTTTTGCATCGCCACGCCAGTATGCGCCGGCGATTTTCATCAATTTGAACGCACCTAATTTTCCCGTGCTGGGAACGTGCGGACCACGACATAAATCGGTGAAATTACCTTGTTGATACAGCGATAAATCTTGGTCAGCAGGAATGGATTCAATGATTTCAGCTTTGTAGGCTTCGCCTTGGTTTTTGAAAAAATCAACCGCTGCGTCGCGTGATAAAACCGAACGTGTCAAAGGCAGATTTTCAGCAACTAATTGCTCCATTTTCGCTTCAATCGTGATTAAATCATCGGGCGTAAACGCGCGTGAATAAGCAAAATCGTAGAAAAAACCGTTTTCAATTACGGGCCCGATGGTGACTTGCGCGTCAGGAAATAATTGTTTGACCGCTTGCGCGAGTAAATGCGCGGTGGAATGACGAATAACGTCTAAACCTTCGTCGTCTTTGGCGGTGATAATTTGCAATTCAGCATCGTATTCGATAAGTGTGCTGGCATCAACAAGTTGACCGTTGAGTTTCGCGGCAAGCGTAGCTTTTGCAAGTCCAGCACCAATAGATTGGGCGACTTCAAGCACACTGAGTGGCGCGTCGTAATTGCGTTGAGAACCATCTGGGAGCGTGATAACTAGCATTATTGAAACCATTATGTTGCACAATAAAAAAAAGCACTGACTAGCAGTGCTTTATTTGTTTGGTAGGCACGAGTGGACTCGAACCACCGACCCCCACCATGTCAAGGTGGTGCTCTAACCAACTGAGCTACGCGCCTGAAATTCTTTAATTTCAGTCCGCGAATTATATCAACTGATTCATTTTTCGCAACATTTTTGATGAAAATTACGCAATTTAGTTCTATTTTGGCGAAATGACACAACCTGTCGCAGCCATGTTCTATACTGTGACGGTTTCCTCAATCCACTTTCAATAATCGAATGCTAGACAATCACCCGCGCCACCAATTACGTTTTATCATCGAAAATTACGGGCGTTCCATTATTGACGACCCGCGCCGTTGTCGTGGAATGTTAAAAGACCTCGCGCCCAAACATCAACGCGAAACCAATTTGCTCATGTTGGCGTTAGACCAAAAACTCGTCGCCGAATTAACGCAAAAAACGCACACGCCGATTTTGATGCACTTGGATATTTTGGCGCAACGATTACATAACAATGTCGGCATTCAAAAAGATTTCGCGGTTTGGGCGATTGAATCTTGGGCGTTAGCGTTGGACGTAATTCAACAACCGTCAGCGCAAAAAATTATCACGCCCGAACCAGAACCAAAAATTATTATTCCGCCAAAACCTGCGCCAATCGTTTCAACATCATCACCACAACAAATCGGCAAATTCATCGTTCAAGACGGCGTTGCCACTGACACCGAAACGGGTTTGATGTGGTTGCGATTTGCTCATGGGCAACGATGGGAAAATGGAACTGTTGCGGGAAATGCTGAAAAAGTAAATTGGAATGATGCAATGAAAATCCCTCAAAAGTTCAATCGACAAGGTTACGAAGGTTATAAAGATTGGCGCGTTCCGAACATTGACGAGCTAAAAACGTTAATCGATAAAGTCAAAGGCACGAGTGGCAATTACATTGATGCGGATGTTTTTCCTAAAAATGAAAGATGGTTTTGGTCTTCCTCGCCTGATGCTTACTTTAGTTTCAATGCGTGGAGTGTCTACTTCTACGACGGCGGTTCGTACGTCAGCCTTAAGTACTTTAGCAATTTTGTTCGGTTGGTTAGGTAGCGACAGTGTTTTTTACCTTTTGTTTTTAACTTTTACAGACTAAATTTATGAACCAATTACTCAAGCTCAATCAAGCCATTCAACTCGACAATGGCAAAACGTGTGTCGTCAAAGAATTTTTAGGTTCGGGCGGACAAGGCGAAGTGTATCGCGCCGAATCCGAAGGACAATCGATGGCGTTGAAATGGTACTACTCGCAACAAGCCACGGCGGAACAACGCGCCGCGCTTCAAGAATTACTCGCCGTCGGTGCGCCGAATACCAACTTTTTATTCCCGTTGCATTTAGCGTCATCGACTGAAAACGCGGGGTTTGGTTATGCGATGTCGATTCGGCAAAGCAATTACAAAAACATTTCAGATTTAATGAAACGCCGCATTGAGCCGAGTTTTCGGCAATTGCTGATTGCGACGATTCAACTTGCGGACAGTTTTCAGCTTTTGCACGCGAAAGGGCTGTGTTATCGGGATATTTCGTTTGGGAACTTTTTTATCGACCCGAACACGGGCGATATTTTGATTTGCGACAACGACAATGTGACGGTGAACGGTTCGCAAAATACGGGTGTGGTCGGAACGCCGCGTTTTATGTCGCCTGAAATTGTGCGCCGCGAAAATAATCCGAATAGCGACAGTGATTTGTTTTCGTTGGCGGTGCTGCTGTTTTATATGTTGATGTTGCATCATCCGTTGGAAGGTAAAAAAGAAGCGGACATGAAATGTTTTGATTTGCCTGCGATGAATAAATTGTACGGTTTTGAGCCGCTGTTTATTTTTGACCCGAACGATAAAAGCAATTATCCCGTTAAAAATTATCAAGACAACGCGCTTATTTATTGGGCGATTTACCCGAAATTTATCCGCGATTTATTTACGCAATCGTTCACGGCGGGTTTGTCGGACGTGCATTCGAGAATCCGTGAAAGTGAATGGCGGCGGCAGTTGTTACGTTTAAAAGATACGATTGTCGATTGCGGGTGTGGCGCGGAGAATTTTTATGACGAAGACGAATTGAAAGCGAACGGACAGTTAAAACCGTGTTGGAGTTGTCAAAAAACGTTGGTTTTGCCGCCGCGCATTCGCATTAAACAAAGCACGGGACAAGAATTAACGGTGATGTTGAACAACAAAGCCGAGTTGTATCCGTATCATTTGTACCCCGCGCGAAAAAACGATATTACGCCCGCCGTCGCGCAAGTGGTGCAACACCCGACCAATCCCAACATTTGGGGTTTGAAAAATCTCACCGCTGAGGCGTGGACATTTACCGATAACGGCGTTTTGAAAACCGTCGAACAAGGTAAAAGCGTGACCTTAGCAACGGGAATCACCATCAATTTCGGACAAGCGCAAGCTGAAATCCGCATTTAATCACTGATGTTACGCAAAAACTTTCGTAGGGGCGTACTGCGTACGCCCGCAATGCACAAAGCTATCATCAAGAGTCGCATTTATGCGGGTTCACGCAGTGAACCCCTACAGAAATATATCGATTGTCATGACAACTGCGTAACATTCGCTAACAAATTAACAACAGGAAAAAACGAAAATGGTAGCTTTAAAAAAACGTCCAGGTGGAGAATTAGCGACACGTCCACTGCATTTTATTTGGATTGCAGATTGTTCGTATTCGATGGAAGGCAACAAAATTCAAGGTTTAAATCACGCGATTCGTGAAGCGATTCCCGCGATGCAAAACGTCGCCGCTGACAATGTGAATGCCGAAGTGTTGGTGCGAGCGGTTAAATTTTCAAACGGCGCAAAATGGCACGTTGCTAACGCCACGCCCGTTGAGGATTTCAAATGGCAAGATTTACAGGTTGATGGCATGACCGATATGGGCGCGGCGTTTCGTTTAGTCGCAGACCAATTGAAAATGCCACCGATGACGGAACGTGGTTTGCCGCCTGTGTTGGTGTTGATTTCGGACGGTCAACCGACCGACGATTTTGAAAGTGGTTTGAAAGAATTGATGGCGTTGCCGTGGGGAAAAAAAGCGGTGCGGATTGGCATTGCGATTGGTGAAGATGCCGATATGGAAGTGTTGCAGCAATTTATCGGCAACAAAGAATTGCAACCGTTGCACGCGCACAACGCGGAACAGTTGGTGAATTATATTCGTTGGGTTTCGACGGCAGTTTTACAAGCGGCTTCTGCGCCACCGAGCCAAGTGACAGACAGCATCAGCGATAACAATGTGCCAATTCCGCCCGTTCCAACCGTCGATCCGAATTCAGCGGCGGACGTATGGTGACATGGCGCGTTTTAACTGAAAGTGTGCGCGGCGCAAGCCATCACCGAAACGGTTTGCCGAATCAAGATGCCGTCGCCAGCGCACAACATCCGTTGGTGGTCGCGGTCGCAGATGGTCACGGCAGCGCACGTTGTACGCGCAGCGATTTGGGCGCAAAGTTTGCGGTGGAAGCCGCGATTGAAATTGTGCAGCAAGTTTTCAATGCACCGAATTTGTCGTTGCCACAATTGCGAACGTTATCCGAAGGCATTCCGAAAGCGATTCACCGTTGTTGGCAACGAAAAGTCGATGCGTACATTAACGATTATTTGCGAATTGAAGATTGTTTACGAACCGAAGCCGCGACTGGAAACCGTTATTTGCTGTTCGGCACGACGCTTTTAGTCGCGTGCGTGTTAGAAAATTGCGTGTTGTATTGGCAAATTGGCGACGGTGATATTGTGGTCATTCAAGCCGACGGCACGCCTGCCATGCCGATTCCACACGATGAGCGTTTGTTGGGAAACGACACCACGTCGTTATGCGGCAAACACCCGTGGCAAGATTTTCGAGAAGCCTTTTTACCGATTATCGAACCGCCGAAAGCGATTTTTTTAGTCAGCGACGGTTATAAAAATTCGTTCAAACACGCCGAAGGTTTTTATCAAGCGTTGGGCGATATTCACGGTTTTATTGAAACCGACGGCGCGAATTTTGTGAAAGCAGAATTAGCCGATTGGTTAAATGAAGCCTCGCAAAGTGGCAGCGGCGACGATATTAGTTTGGCGGTGATTTATGCGAAATAGGAGTTTTGTTAATGCCAGAAATTTGTAGATTTTACGGAATCATTATCCGAATGTATTTGATTGATAATGAGCATCCGCCGCAACATATCCACATAAAATACGGTGAACACGAAGCCGTAATGGAATTGACGAATTTAAATATCATCGATGGTTCATTGCCTAAAAAATGTCGGCAATTAGTACGCGAATGGGCTGAAATTCATCAAGACGAATTGATTGAAATGTGGAATACGCAAAATTTTCACCGTCTTGAACCGTTGGAATAAATCATGAAATTGAAGAATTTTGAGCAACAAGACGGTTATCGATTCAAGTTGTTTTTTGAAAATGGCGAGGTCAAAGAAACGGATTTAAAAGCGTTGATTGGTTCACATGTTGCTATTGAGGCTTTAAACACCGCGCGAATTGATGAGGAATGGGGTTGTTTAGAATTCAAAAATGGTTCCGTTGATATAGAACCCAAAACGCTGTACCGATATGGAGGTTAAATGTTAGACGAACATCCGCGCCAACAATTACGGTTTATGCTCGAAAAATACGGGCGTTCGATTATTGAAAATCCGCGTCGTTGTCGAGGAATGTTAAAAGACCTCGCGCCAAAAAATACCCGTGAAACCAATTTGTTGATGTTGGCTTTAGACAACCACATTGTCGCGGCTTTAATGCAAAAAACGCACACGCCGTTGTCGATACATTTGGATATTTTGGCGCAACGGTTACACAATAATTTTGGCACGCAAAAAGAGTTTGCATTTTGGGCGGTGGAATCGTGGGCGTTAGCGTTGGACGTGATTCAATCGCCGTTAGCGCAAAAAATTATCACGCCCGAACCCGCGCCAATTCTAAAACCCGAACCGAAAATTATCATTCCGCCAAAACCTGCGCCCGTTATTTCGTCGAATAAAATTGGCAAGTTCATTGTTCAAGATGGCGTTGCAACTGACACCGAAACGGGTTTGATGTGGTTGCGATTTGCTTATGGTCAACGATGGGAAAATGGAGCTATTGAAGGAATTGCTGAAAAAGTTAATTGGAATGATGCAATGGAAATTCCAACAACTTTCAGTTACGGAAATCACAACGATTGGCGCGTCCCAACTATTAACGAATTGAACATTGTTTCAAATACTTTCGCTGTGAATGTTTTTTTTGATAATAGTGAATACTTTTGGTCATCCACGCTTTATGACTTCAATACATGGGCGGCAAAAGTAATCGACTTTAAAATAAAAGGCAGTGATTTTAAAGACAAAGGATTCCGTTACAAAGTTCGATTAGTTCGTGGCTAACTGTGATTTTGTATTTTCGTAATCAAACCAATCAACCGCGCAAACTCATGATTTTCGAGCTTTGCGCGATGGCGTGTAATTTCTCGGATTTGGTGTTTATTCGGCGGGAGTTTGAGCGGGCATTTGGATAATGTCCGCGCCAATTTGTTCGGTGATGACTTCGCGTTTTCTGTCGTTAATCACTGTTACTGAAAATTGAGTAACTATTTTGGTAAGTTCTATCTAAAAAAATAGATATTCGTTACTCAATAAAAAAACTTTGTTTCCTAACTATTAGGAGAAGTCTCCTAACTACGAGGAAGAAATCCCTAACCACAAGGAATTGAAAATCGCCACAAACCGCGCACGAATTGGCTTTAGGCTTTTTTTTCTTTCTTTTATATTCTATCTAGGATTTTGCTTTTGATTTTGCCTTAGATTTTTCTATCGTTAAGCAAATCCAAATCAACTGCGTAAACTTATCATTTTCCAACCTTGCGCGACGGCGACGGCGCGTAATTTTTCATCCGCATCCACCGCGACGGGATAATCGACCAACCGCAACAACGGTAAATCATTGTGAGAATCGCTGTAAAAATAACTGCCTTGCAGTGTTTCACCTGTTTTTTCGAGCCAGTCTTTTAACAACGTGACTTTGCCTTCTTGAAAACACGGCACGCCAACAATTTCGCCGGTATAACGTTCGTTGACTAATTCTGGCGTGGTCGCAATCAGGTTATCAATGCCGTACAACGCCACAATCGGCGCGGTAATAAAACGATTCGTGGCGGTAATCACCAACAGCGTGTCGCCTTGCGCTCGATGTTTATCAACCAATTCTTGCGCCGCGTTTAACAAAACGGGCGTGATAATTTCAGCCATAAACTGTTCGCGCCAAACGTGCAACTGGTCGAGTGAATGCTCGGTTAACGGTTTCAACGCAAAACGCAAAAACGCCACCATGTCGAGCGTTCCTTGCTGATAATCTTCGTAAAATTGCGCGTTAATTTGGGCGTAAATCGTTTTATCGACAATGCCCTGATCGACTAAAAATTGTCCCCACAAATAATCGCTATCATCCGCAATAAGCGTGTTGTCTAAATCAAAAATCGCTAAAGTCATTCGTTGTTGCCGTAAAAGTAGTTAAAAGAAAGCGGTACTCTGGTATCTCGCATTTTTTTGTGGAACAATGTTGCGATTATTGAAAACCCGACCGCGCTGTTATTCTAACATTAAGCACCATTTCAAACAGCGGGCAGGTCGCAAACAAACAGGTTTTTAACATGATAGACTCAAAAGGATACCGACCCAATGTGGGCATCATCCTTTGTAACAACGAGGGTCGCGTGTTTTGGGCAAAACGAGTAGGTGTAAATTCGTGGCAATTTCCGCAAGGTGGTATCAATCCAAATGAAGATCCAGAAACCGCGATGTATCGAGAACTATGGGAAGAAACCGGCTTACAACGCCACCACGTTCAGCTTTTAGGGCGAACTCGTTATTGGTTACGGTATCAATTGCCCGACCGATATGTTCGTAAACATTCGTTGCCGCTGTGCATTGGACAAAAACAGATTTGGTTTATTTTACGGCTAGTTACATCGGATTCCAGTGTGTGTTTTGATCATTGTGTGAATCCCGAATTTGACGGCTGGCGATGGGTAGATTATTGGGAGCCGCTCAAAGATGTTGTGTACTTTAAACGCAAGGTGTATCACAAAGCGATGAGTGAATTGGGCGAAATCTTAACGTTTGACGGCGTGCCAGTGAATCCTGCGGGTTATTTAACCAAAGCAAAAGAGTGGTGGTAACACGCTTTTTTGCACAAAAATTGCTGACAAAAATTGAATATGGCTTAATCTATACCGGATATTAAGTGAACACGGAATATTTTCATTTTCACCACATTAACTAAAAACAAAACCTTAGCCATTACTTAAAAAGTAATGAAGAAAAGAAAAAAGGCTTACAACATGACGATACAATCTGAATCGAGCAATTTACAACCGTTGCTTTATGACGCTGACCAGTCGAAAGACAATTGCGGTGTTGGTTTTATTACCCACAAACGCAGTCTTCAAACCCATGATTTACTCGTTAAATCGCACGAAGCCTTGTGTACGATTCCGCATCGTGGCGGCATGAGTGCAGAAGGTGTGGGCGATGGCGCGGGGGTGAATATCGATTTGTCATTAAAATTTTTCCGCAAAGTCACCGGCAATGCGGATTTAGAGTTAGCGCGATTTGGCGTAGCAAATTTCTTTTTCCCAGCAGATCACGCACATTATGATTCGGCGGCAAATGAATTAGTGGAGCGTTATTTTAAAGAATTCGATTTGCCGATTATCGCGCGTCGTGTCATTCCTGTTGATAATAACGTTTTTGTCATCAATCCTGCGGCGGTCAAAGCCCAATTGCCAATTGAACAATTCATTTTCGGTCGTCCTGCCCATTTACAAAATGCCACGCACGATGAATTTGAAAAACACGTTCAAAAAGCATTGGTGACGATTGAAGTGGAAGGTTTTACCCGTCCGGAATTGGCGGGATTTTATCCGTTGTCGATGAGTTCACGCACACAAGTTTATAAAGGGCGTTTGAATTCCGGCGAAGTGATTCCATATTTTAAAGATTTGTACGACACCGACCACGAAATCAGCACGTTATTTTTTCATACGCGCTTTTCAACGAATACCGCGCCTGCCACGATGATGGCGCAACCGTTCCGCTACATGGCGCATAACGGTGAATTGAATACTGACAAAAAAAATCGTCTCAGCGAAAATGCGATTGCCCGTCAACACAATAAATCGGTTTGTTTTCCAAAAGGACAATCCGATTCGAGCCGTTTAGACCAAACGTTGAATCGTCGCATTAACGAAGATAATTTGAATATCGTGGAAGCGATTCTAGCGATGATGCCGCCTGCGTGGGAAAACGATACGACGTTATCGCCCGACGTTCGCGCGATGCTCGAATACTTTAGTTTGTACGAAGAAAAAAATGATGGTCCAGCGGCGTTGATTTTCAATGACGGCATTCGTGTCGGTGCGCGTTTAGACCGTTTGGGTTTGCGCCCGTTGCGTTCGGTTGAAACGACGGATTATTTAGCCGTCATGTCGGAGGCGGGTCAAATTGATTTTCCCCCGCAAGACGTTTTAAAACGTGGAAGAATTGAAGCGGGCGGAATGCTGTATTTCGACCACAGCACTGGCGAAGCCTACGATTCGCATCAAGTTTTGGCGCGTTTAGCGAAAGAAAAAAATTACACCGAATTATTAGCGCAACGTTGCGTGCATTTGTCTGATTTGCCAAAAGTTGAATTGAGCGAACTCAACAACGATCACGAGTTGAATGTTGACCAACGTTTTACCGCGTATTCGTTGAACCAAGAAAGTTTCCGTTTCTTGCTCGATCCAATTTTAGCGACGGGCATGGAACGTATTTCAGCGATGGGTTACGGGCTTGCGCCGAACGCGCTTTGTGGTTCGGAAGGTGGAATGTCGCGTTATTTCAGTCAGCGTTTTGCTCAAGTGACCAATCCGCCGCTTGATTCGATTCGTGAAAGTGATGGCATGACATTGCGCGTGGCGTTAGGTGCGAAACCGACTTTTTCAGCAAACAGCAAACAGCTTGTTATGGAAAGTCCGATTTTGCAGCGCACGCAATTAGAGCAAATTCGTCGTCAAACCGCTGTTTCAACCGCAACATTAAATGCGTTATACACACCGAATTTTGAAAATACTGAAGCCAATGAACACGCTTTAACCACGGCAATCAATGAAGTTTGCGACCAAGTTGAACAAGCGGCGCAAAATAATATCGGCATCATTATTTTGAGCGACGTGGCGATTAGCAAAACGCAAGCGGCAATTCCGGCATTATTGATGATTGCGGCGGCAAATCAACGTTTGGTTCAACAAGGTTTGCGCTTTAATTCGTCATTGATTTCAGAAACCGGACAAGCCGCTAGCCCGCACGATGTAGCAACAATTTTAGGATTTGGCGCGTCGGCGATTTGTTCGTTGAGCGTTCACAATCGTGCGATTGCTCTTTATTCAGGTTCTGACCAACAAAAAGCTCTCGATAAATTCTCGAAAGGCACCGAAAAATCGCTCATGAAAACGATGGGCAAATTCGGTTTGTGTACCGCTGAAAGTTATATTGGTGGCGAATTTTTTGAGTCGAATTATTTAGACACCGACGAACCGAAACTCAGCCCGTATTTTCCCAACATTCATTCGTCAGTTGGCGGTGTACGTTACAGCGATATTGCCGCGAGCGCGACCGAATGGCATCATAAATCATTGACCGTCGAAACTGAAAAAGACATTCCCTTTTTAGGATTATTTAAAGAACGTCAAGATGGCGCGGGGCATTCTTACGGCAACACGGCGGTGCGTGAATATATTCACATGACCGACGAAGCGATTTTGTACGTCGAAAAATCGCCCGAAGCCAGCGATTTAGCCTATTTAGATTTGGGTTACGAAAAACGCACGCCTGAACAAATTGATAACGCGGGAATTACGCCTGCATATCGTAGTTTTGCGAAAAATCTCTACGAAGAACGAGACGCACGACCAGCGGCGTTGCGCGATGTAATGGATTTTCCGGCGGATATTTCGCGTGCAGAAAGTGTTGACGATTTCGACAAAATTTTGGGCAAACAAAATCTGCGCGGCAATGTCAATTATGTGATTCGTGGTTTGTCGGTGGCGAAAACCGATGGCGCGTTCAAAATCGTCTTTACTGAAAATAATACGCAAAATCGGCTGGCATCGTTGGCGACTCATTTGCAAAAACGTTTTGTGCAAGATTTTCATTTAGTCTCTTGTTCGTTGTGCGTGGTCACGGATTCTTTGATGGTCGCGAACGTGCCAGCGGGCAGTTTGTTGTGCAATTATTTAAATACAATTAAAACTGCAAATTCGTCGATTCCATTGGTCGATGTTCAGCCCGCGCATGAAATCACGAAAACGTTAGCGTCAGGTGCAATGAGTCACGGCGCGTTATTGGCGGAAGCGCACGAAGCGGTTGCCCAAGGCACTAACATCGTCGGCGCATCCAGCAATTCGGGCGAAGGCGGCGAACATTCCAGCCGTTTTAACAGCATTCGTTCTAGCAAAATCAAACAATTTGCCTCTGGACGTTTTGGCGTGTGGACAGGTTATTTAGCCGACCCCACGATTGAAGAAATCGAAATTAAAATCGCGCAAGGTGCAAAACCTGGTGAAGGCGGACAATTGCCCGCGATGAAAGTGTCGGTGGAAATCGCGGCATTGCGCGGCGGCACACCGAAAGTCGAACTCGTCAGCCCGCCGCCGCATCACGATACTTATTCAATTGAGGATTTAGGGCAGTTGATTCACGATGCCAAAGCGGCGCGTGTAAAAGTGGGCGTGAAATTGGTTTCGTCAGAAGGCATTGGCACAATTGCGGTCGGCGTGGCAAAAGCGGGCGCAGATGTTATTAACGTCGCGGGAAACACAGGCGGCACGGGCGCGGCAGCCGTAACGAGTTTGAAACACGCGGGACGTTCGCCTGAAATTGGCATCGCCGAAGTGCATCAAGCGTTGTCGTTAAATGGTTTGCGCGATAAAGTGATTTTGCGTGCTTCTGGCGCACATCAAAGCGGTTTGGACGTGGTGAAATCAGCGATTTTAGGCGCGGATTCGTTCGAGTTCGGCACGACGGCGTTGATGATGTTGCGTTGCGTAATGGCGAAAAATTGCAATATCAAATGTCCCGCAGGTTTGACCACCGCGCACGAAGAATTCAAAGGCGACCCGCGTGTTTTGGCGCAGTATTTTATGAACGTCGCGCACGAAGTTCGGGAATTGCTCGCGTCGCTGGGTTATAAAAATTTGCGTGACATTCGTGGCAAAACCGATTTGCTCCATTTAATCGACCATTCTTGCATGATTGGGCAGTTGAATTTGACCAAAATGTTGCGCCAAGTTGAAGAAATTAAAATCGAAAAACCGATTTATTTGGAAGCGAATTTTAAAATTGACGACGTGATTCTTGAGCGCGTCAAAGCATTTTTAGAAAATGGCGACGCTGAACAATTGGTTATTGATGGCGACAATTTCAAACTGAATAACAACGACAAAACCGTTGGCGGTCAGGTGGCGATTGATATTGAACGTATTTTAAATTACGAGTTCAAAGGCGACGCGCCCTTTATTTACACGCATTCAAACGGACGACGTTATCTAGCTCCCGAAACTATCGCGATTCGCACACACGGTTCGGCGGGTCAAAGTTACGCCGCGTTTATGAATGACGGAATGGTTTTACATCATTTAGGTACGGCGAACGACGGCGTGGGCAAGTCGATGAGCGGCGGCGTGTTAGTCGTTGAATCACCAGGTGGCGGCATCAAAACGCAAGGCAATAATGTCTTAATCGGCAACTTTGCTTTGTTTGGCGCGACGGGCGGAAAATCATTTATCAATGGCGAAGCAGGCGACCGTTTTGCAGTGCGAAATTCAGGCGCGACGGCAGTTGTCGAAGGCGTGGGCGATTTTGGTTGCGAATATATGACCAATGGCGCGATATTAAATATTGGCGGATTTGGCAAAGGTTTCTGCAACGGAATGTCAGGCGGCAACGCTTATCAATATGACCCCGAAAATAAACTTGCGGCGTTATACGATAAAACGTCTGTTGAATTACGCGATTTGACCGAAGCCAGCGACACCGCAAAAGCGCATGAACAAATTGTGCTGCATTTGTTGGAACAACACGCCGATTATGCGAATTCAAGCAAAGCGCGAAATCTATTGGCGAATTGGGCGAACGAACGTCAACATTTCAAATTTGCAACGCCGTCGTGGTTGTACAAAACCCAAACGGCGAGCTATTTAAAAGCGTCGATGGATGCCAAAGAAATGATTGAAGAATTGGCGGTCGAATTGGCGCAAACGCAAATCGCGCAAGTCAAAAAAGCCTATCAATCCGCGCAACCGTTGTTTAATGGTGCGATTCCTGCGTTTGGCGAAATTGACAGCGCGTTAGCATTCGATTTGATCAACAGTTTTGCGGTGTTTGATAAAGCGCAAATTGTCGCAACTGAAATGCTCAAAACCGCGCCAGAATCACAACGCACGCCAGCTCACATTGAAAAAGCGGCGAAAAAACTGATTTTGGAACGTCCGCGCAAATTGCAAGATGCGTTGGTTAAAACCACTCGTGAAGCCTACAGCAGTTATAACGCTGACGAAATTGCGGCGTTGCTGGCAAATAAACGGCTGAATGATTACAAAATGGCGTTAACGAATCGCTCAGTGCAAAGTATTAACTCGATGGGTTCAACGGTTTGGATTATTGAACAAAATCACGCAAATCGCGCGGCACTGGCAAACATTACGCCTGTTGAAAAACATTTGGCGAGTTTGGTTGGGCTGGAATTGGCTCAAGATGGTTTGGGCGCATTATGAGCAATGAAATTTCCCGAATTCAAACTGAGCTTAAAGCTCAAATTCTTCTTATTGAAAGAGAGCTAGATGCTGAACTTGCACGCTTTAGTGGAGCAGAAAATAAGAGTAAGCGAGGGGAGCTTTTAATCGCTGCTGATTTAGCTAAAGAAAAAGCTAGATTTGAATCTGGGGATGCTACGGCTGAAGCCCGTATTGTTGCCCATGAACAAGCAAAGAAAGATGATGTTGTTCTCACTGAAAAGATTTCAGCAAAAATACCACCTCTGGTTAAACCATATTTAGATAAGTTGTTGTTAAAGAAAAAGCAGCTTGTTCGTGTTGATGATTATGGCAACGAAGATGTGTCAGCTTTTATAAAAGAACTTAATTATTTTTTTGATAAAACTATCAAAACAAAAATTGATATTCCTTATAACAAAGAAGATTTAGCTTGGAAAATTGTTGTAGATTTAATTTTTGCTTACGAAAACAACACGCCCCCGAAAGTTAAAAATTTAGATGACGTTAGCCCGATAGATTTTGAACATCAATGCGCCGACCTTTTGAATCAAAGTGGTTGGACAGCTCGCGTCACGCAAGCAAGCGGCGACCAAGGCATTGACGTTATTGCGACTTACGAAAATGTGAAAGCTGTTTTTCAGGTTAAAAAATACTCGCAACCAGTTGGAAATAGTGCAGTTCAAGAAATCATTGCAGGAAAGGCTTTTGAGCAAGCGCACGTTGCCGCTGTGGTAACTAATTCGACATTCACGGCTTCGGCTAAAAAATTGGCTAATGCTACGGGCGTTTTTCTTTTGCATTATTCGGAATTGCCCGATTTTGCTGAAGAATTGGGACTTGTAGAAACTGAATAATAATTGAATCTCCCTATGATTACGCTACCACTTGAATTAGAACAGCAAATTAACCACATCGCACAAATCGAACAAAGTAGTCCTACAATGTTAATTGCGAAATGGGTTGAGAATTACCAAAAATTTGCGAGAAATTTCGTTACGGAAGATGATCTCTATTTGTCGAGTGTTAGCGATTCATTGGCAGAAGAATGGAACGGCACCGAAGATAATGAGGCATTCCGTGACCTTTGAACGCTTTGACGTTGTAAAAGTGCCATTCCCTTTCACAGATAAGCAGGCAACTAAAACACGTCCTGCCTTAGTTATATCCGATAGAAACTTTAACGTGAGCGTAGGTCAATCTGTTATGGCGATGATAACCAGTGCAAAAAGTTCAACATGGCTACTTGATACAGAGATTACGGATTTAACAGCAGCGGGGTTGCCTGTTTCTTGTTTAATCCGTATGAAACTTTTTACGATTGATAATCGGCTTGTTATCAAAAAATTAGGGCGATTGTCACAGCGGGATTCCAGTGAATTTGAAAGAAATTTCGGGATGTTGCAAGACACTAACAAAAATACTTCAACGTGTTAATTTATAAACTATAACAATCACATGAAAACACACCAACTTCTAAACGACGCACCTTACAGCGACAACCAACGTGCATGGCTCGGCGGATTTTTCGCGGGCTTGCATTCACAACTTGTGCAAAACAGCTCAAACGCGCAAACCGCTCGTACAATTCATATTTTGTACGGTTCACAAACTGGCACAGCCGAATCGGTGGCGCGTGATGCCGTCAAAGTTGCTAAAGCACACGGTTTAAATCCAGTTATCAAAAGCATGGATGAAATAGATGCTGATGCACTGACAAAAATGGAAACCTTGCTCATCGTCACCAGCACTTACGGCGAAGGCGAAATGCCTGACAACGCGCAAATGTTGTGGTCTGCGGTTCAAGCGGATTCAATGGCGAACACGAAAAACCTTAAATATGCCGTTCTTTCACTTGGCGACACCAGTTACGATTTATTCTGCCAAGCAGGAATTGATTGGGACAATCGTTTAGCCGAATTGGGCGCAACTCGTTTGCAAACCCGCGTCGATTGCGACGTAGAATTTGAAGAATCCGCTGAAGAATGGATGCACTCTGTGATTCCCGCGTTGGCAGGTAGCGACGTAACTATCGCAATTATTTCTGAAGACGACGAAAAATCACTATTCAACCGTAAAAATCCATTCCCTGCGAAATTGCTCGTGAATCGTTTATTGACGGCTGAAAATTCCTCGAAAGAAACACGCCATTATGAAATTTCAATCGCGGGTTCGGGCTTGAGTTATGAAGCGGGCGACGCGCTTTGTGTTGTACCGACAAATTGCCCAAATTTGGTTGCTGATATTTTGAAAGCGATTCACTGTGAAGGTGCGGATTTAGAAAACGCTTTACGCACACAGTTTGAAATCAAATTGCCTAGCAAAGAATTGTTGCAAGAAATCGCCACCCGTTCGGGGAATCAAGAATTAAACGGACTGCTTTTAGCAAATGACAAAGAAGCGTTAAACGATTATTTGTGGGGGCGTGATACGTTAGATTTATTGTTACAAAATCCAACGGCTGAATTTTCAGCAGCTGAATTTGTCGCGTTATTAAAACCACTACAACATCGCGCCTATTCCATTTCGTCGAGTGGCAAAGCGAATCCTGAAACCGTGCATTTGACTGTGGCGAGCGTGCGTTACGACGGGTTTGAACGTTCACACAA
This sequence comes from uncultured Pseudomonadota bacterium, assembly GCA_903870545.1. Lineage (GTDB taxonomy): Bacteria > Pseudomonadota > Gammaproteobacteria > Methylococcales > Methylomonadaceae > UBA10906. The sequence goes on along the minus strand of CAIQDI010000031.1, from coordinate 13,595 downwards.
AGGCGTTTGCTCAACGTTCCTCGCGGATTTGACCGATGACAGGACAGAAATTCGTTGCTTCTTTACACCGAATAAAGTGTTTCGTGTTCCCGAAAACAACGATTTGCCAATTATTATGGTTGGGCCTGGAACTGGGATTGCGCCATTCCGTGCATTTTTACAAGAACGTGAAACTCGTGGCGCGAAAGGTAAAAACTGGTTATTTTTCGGCGACCGCAACGCAGAAACTGATTTTATTTACCGCGACGAATTAGAACAAATGGGCAACAGCGGTTTGTTAAACCGTTTGGATTTAGCGTTTTCGCGTGACCAAGAAGAAAAAATTTATGTTCAAGATAAAATGCGTGAACACGGCGCAGAATTATTTGAATGGCTCGAACAAGGCGGCTATTTCTTCGTTTGTGGTGATGCGTATCGCATGGCAAAAGACGTGGACAAAGCCTTACACGACGTGATTGCGACGTACGGCAACAAGTCTGAACAACAAGCCATTGATTACGTTAATCAGCTGAAAAAAGACAAACGTTATGTGCGTGACGTGTACTAAATGCACGCAGATTATTTTGATGTGAATTGCCAAAAATGTCCGCGTCTTGCGGCGTTTTTGCGCGACGTGAAAGAAAAAAATCCGACGTATCATTGCAAACCTGTCGCGCCATTCGGTGACGAAAATGCGAAATTAGTAATTGTCGGATTAGCCCCAGGAATGCACGGTGCCAATGCGACGGGACGACCTTTCACGGGTGATTATGCGGGACTTTTTCTGTATGAAGCCTTACATGAATTTGGTTTTAGTAATCGCCCGACTTCGGAATCGTTAAACGACGGTTTGATTTTGAAAAATGCCCGCATTACCAACGCGGTAAAGTGTTTGCCGCCACAAAACAAACCGACTGGCGACGAAATCAACGTTTGCAATTCATTTCTCGCGGCAGAATTACAAACGTTGCCCGAAAATTCGGTGATTTTGACGCTCGGTTTAATCGCACATCAGGCGGTTTTGAAAGCCTATGGGTTGAAATTATCCCACGCGAAATTCGCTCACAACGTCAAACACGAACTACCAAACGGACATTTTTTAGTGAATTCCTATCACACCAGCCGTTATAACGTGAATACAAAACGCCTCACAAAAGAAAGTTTTAATGCCGTTTTTGAAGCAATTTTGCCGCTTTTAATTGCATAATAATTTAGCATTAACAATGTTATGATAGCGTCATTCTCAAACCGCACACGCAATTCAACATGGCATTAGCATTGAATATCCCAACGTATTTAACTCTGTTACGCATCGCGTTAATTCCCCTATTGACGATAGTTTTTTATTTGCCGTGGGAAAATGCGAATATCGCGTGTACGTTGATTTTTTTGCTAGCGGGCTTTACCGATTGGTTAGACGGTTACTTAGCACGGAAAATGAAACTTGAAACGCAATTCGGCGCATTTTTAGATCCGGTCGCGGACAAATTGATGGTCGCCGTGGTCTTGGTTTTATTGGTTCAACAAATCAACAGCCCTTATTTAGCGATTCCGGCGGCGATTATTATCGGACGTGAAATCACTATTGCCTCATTGCGTGAATGGATGGCAGAAATCGGCAAACGCGCTCATGTTCAAGTGTCTTCATTAGGAAAATGGAAAACCAGCGCACAAATGCTCGCTATTGGCTTCTTTCTTTATCACGATGATTTATTCGGTTTACCCGTTATGGAATTAGGTTACGGCTTACTTTATATCGCCGCCGTGTTAACGTTATGGTCAATGATTCAATATTTACACGCGGCTTTTGCCGCCATTAACTCACAATCACCTCCAACGGAAGGTTAGAAAAATATGGAACAAACAAAAACTTTGATTCAACAGAAAAACGAGACGCAAAACGAAATTCTACGTTGTGCGTTGAGTTTATTTGTCACGAAAGGTTATTTTAATACGTCGTTGAGCGAGATTGCTTGCGCTGCTCAATTGTCACAAACGCAAGAAATTTACACACATTTTGACAGTAAACAACAACTTGCCGCCACGTTATACAACAGCATTTTGGATAGTTTAAGCGTATCTATTGATGAAATTCGTCGCCGCAATAAAAAAGCCGCTGAACAATTACACAGTTTGGTGAATTTGCTTTTTAAATTGACTGAAGAAGCTCCTGAAGCCTTACGATTTTTATTTTTGGTTAACGCAGCTGAATTTTTGCCAGATGAAAAACCCTTTTTGCAAACTCCCGCCGTCAATAAAATGTTGAAAATGATTCAATTAGGCATTAACAACGGTGAAATTCGTAGCCTTGCGCCGATGCTAATTTACAGTTATTTTTTCGGCATTATTAACGCCACATTAACTTTGATGCTTAACGGCACGCTTGAAAAACGCAGCGAATTGTATCAGTCGCAAGCGTGGTTGGCGGCGTGGAATGCGATTGTTAAGAAGTAATCGTTGCACCATAAAAATTAACTTACATCATGAATATGGATAATTGGTATTACATTGGGTTAAGTATTTCGACTTTTTTACTGCTCATCAGTATTATTTTAAAAAAAACGCAGCGTTATAATGAATCGGCGTTATTACTCCAAATTTCGCATCGTGAATTGACGCAGCAACAAGTGGCTCTCGATCAACATGCTATCGTTTGTATTGCAGGAAAGTCAGGAAAAATCACTTACATTAACCAAAAGTTTTGTGACATAAGTGGCTACAGCTCTGAAGAATTACTGAGTGGCAATCATATTCTTAGCGCGGAATATCATCCGCGTGAATTTTTTGTACAAATATGGCAGGCTCTGAGCAAAGGCGAAACCTGGCAAGGCGAAGTTCAAAATAAAACCAAAAATGGCAAATTGTATTGGGTGAAATCGACAATTGTTCCCTTTTTAAGCGAAGAGGGTTATATCGATCATTACGTTTGTATTCGGACGGATATTACCGCACAAAAAGAAATCGAAAATCTGACCCGAAAAGCTGAAAAATGGCAAAGAACGATTCTCAACAATTTGGGCGATGGCGTTTACACCTTGGATGGTGACGGAAATCTGACTTATTTTAATGCCGAAGCGGAACGTATGTTGGGGTGGAAGTTTGAAGAAGTTAATGGCAAAGCGATTCACCCGATTATTCACCATCATAGTGCCGATGGTTCGCCGTTAGCACTTGAAGATTGTCCGATTGCATTAAGTATGCGTGAGAAAAATACTTATCGTTCGGATGATGAGGTTTTTTTTCATAAAGATGGAACTCTTGTACCAGTCAGCATGGTCGGTGCGCCGTTGTTAGATAATGGCGAACTTATTGGTTCGGTAGCGTGTTTTCACGATAGCACTTCGCAAAAAATTATCGCACAAACCCTTATCGACGCAAAAGAAGCAGCCGAACAAGCGTTACGCATTAAGTCTGATTTTCTTTCGACCATGAGTCATGAAATTCGTACGCCAATGAACGGTATTATTGGCATGGTCGATTTATTATTAGACACGCCGCTTCAGGATCAACAAATCGAATTCGCGCACATTATTAAATCGTCTTCCCATTTGTTGCTGACCATTATCAATGATATTTTAGATTTTTCTAAAATTGAAGCTGGACAACTTCACATTGAATCGATTGATTTTTCAATCGAAAACGTTGTCGAAGGCTGCGCTAACATTGTTGCGCCAAAGGCTTACGAAAAATCATTGTCCCTCATCACGTTTATTGACCCCCAAATTCCTGAACGGCTGATTGGTGATCCTATGCGATTGCGTCAGATTTTACTTAATTTTTTAAGTAACGCGGTTAAATTTACCTCGAAAGGCGCAGTGATTGCGCGTGCTATTTTGCTGAATAAAACCGATGATGCAGTCTCGATACGCTTAGAAGTCAGTGATGATGGTATTGGTATTTCGCCTGAAGCACAACAGCATTTATTCCAACCATTTTCACAAGCTGACAGTTCTACTACCCGAAAATATGGCGGCACAGGTTTAGGCTTATCGATTTCTAAACACTTGATTGAACTAATGGGTGGAAACATTGGATTAGAAAGTAAAGCGGGTGAAGGCACCATATTTTGGATAGAGTTTCCTTTAAAAATTTTTCGCCAGGATCCCATTTTCCCCGTTGAGCAATCGTATGGAAAACGTATTCTAGTGGTAGGTGAGAATACGGGGAATCATGATTTTTATTTGAGTTATTTAAGTTCGTGGGGCGTTTTAATTAACACCACTGACAATGTCGATGAAATGTTGTATTTGCTGGATGAAGCAAAATCGATTCATCAAGATTACGAGGTGTTGATGCTGGTGGAATTAAAATCCGATGACCTGTTTTCGATGATTCAAGCCGTGCGGTCAAAAGCAGGCTTTGAAACATTGCCGATTATTACATGCCAAGACACGTTTGACCTGAATTTTAAAAAGCAATTGATTGAGCAGGGTGCGAATACGGTGTTATTGAAACCGGTTAAAAAATCTGCTTTATTTGATGCCATTGTGACTATTTTTCATACAGAAGAATTAGCAGAAATTGAAAAATTGAATGACCCTTTATTGGAACAATCCGATATATTGGAAACAGGTGATGATGTAGTAAAAAATGAACTTCTAATTTTGCTAGTGGAAGACAATTTGGTCAATCAGCAGGTGGCGAAGTATATACTGAAAAAACTGGGGTACGCTGTACACGTCGTGAATAATGGCAAAGAAGCGTTAAATGCGTTAGAAAAATCATCTTATGTGCTGGTGCTAATGGATTGTCAAATGCCCATTATGGATGGTTTTGAAGCTACACAGATTATTCGTAATCGTGAAATTAAAGCGGTTAATCAAACAAGAATTCCGATTGTCGCTATGACCGCTAATGCTGTTCAAGGCGACAAAGAACATTGTTTAAAAGCTGGCATGGACGATTATGTGGCAAAGCCGGTGGACATAAAGGTACTGGCGAATGTTTTAAAAAAATGGTTGCCAGACTATCTCAATGGCACTGAGTCTGTTACCGACTTAACTTTCCACACTAATGATTCGGTTGAATTTACGACGGAAAATTGTCCCATTGAAATGAGTCGGCTGATTGATTTATTGGATGGTGACAAAGAGGCAATTGAAGAATTATTGAGCATTTTTTATACTTCTCTTATGCCGTTAAAAGCAAAATTGGCGACAGCTGTTAATAATAGAACGATGGATGTCAAAGCCGTGGCTCATGAAATAAAAGGGTCGGCTTACAACGTGGGCGCAGTGGTTTTAGGTAAATTAGCTCAACAAATTGAATCCGCTTTGTTAGATAAAAATTGGTCAGAGATCGATACCTTAACAGCACAGGTTCAAATCGAACTGGATCGCACCAGAGTATTTATAGAAAATAAAAAATAGGATTTCTACTTATGTCTCGTGTCTTGATTGTTGATGACAATGTCACAAACTTAGTGTTATTTCGTCATTTACTGAAAAAAATAGAGGATGTTGAAAGCATTTGTTTTGATCAACCCAAAAAAGCAGTTGAGTGGTGCCAAACAAATGAACCTGATTTAGTGCTACTCGATTATCAAATGCCATCCATGAATGGTCTGCAATTTATCGAGTGTTTTCGCGCTATTTCCGGCTATAAAGATATTCCATTGGTAATGATAACTGCCGATACAGAAGATGATATTCGGTATCGTGCGCTGGAATTGGGCGCACATGATTTTTTAAATAAACCGGTTAATAAAATTGAATTTTTGGCGCGAATCCGAAACTTGTTAGCCTTGCGTCACAGTCAAATGGAGCTGGTGGATCGCGCAACGTGGTTGGCGATTGAAATCAAGCGAGCCACCGCTGATTTAATCGCACGCGAAAAAGAAATGGTGTTGCGCCTTTCCAAAGCAGCAGAACATCGTGATCCAGAAACCGGTCAACATTTATTACGCATGGCGAATTATGCACGTCTAATTGCCCAAAAATTAGATTTAACCGACGCGGAACAAGAATTGATTTTACAAGCGGCACCGATGCACGATATTGGCAAAGTTGCCACGCCTGATGCCATTTTATTAAAAGAAGGTAAGTTGACCGACGATGAATTTGTTGTCATGAAACAGCATGCCATACACGGTTATAGCATTTTGTGTGACAGCGATTCCTTGTTAATTCGCACCGCTGCAACCATGGCTCTCCGTCACCATGAGAAATTTGATGGCAGCGGTTATCCCGATGGTTTAAAGGGTGACAAAATCCCACTTTATGCACGAATTGTCGCGGTTGCCGATGTTTTTGACGCGCTGACTTCGACACGTCCTTACAAAAAAGCATGGTCGCTGGATGATGCCATGCTATTTTTAAAACAGCAAACCGGCAGTCATTTTGATCCGGAATGTGTAAACGCTTTTTTTCGGGCGTGGGATGACGTGTTAAAAATTCACGCGCTTTACCAAGACCACGAAAGCATCGATTTACAACAATTTTAAAATTTATGTCTGCTAACGTGCCGTTGAAAATTTGTTTCAGTGCCGGTGAAAGTTCAGGCGAACAACACGCCGCCCATTTATTTTTGGAACTTAAAACGCAGTTACCCGATTTAATCGGTATCGGTATGGGTGGCGTAAAAATGGCGCAAGCCGGTATTTCACTTTGTTACGATTCCAGCCAAATTGCGGTGATTGGCGTGGTGGAAGTGTTGAAACATTACGCCGAAATCCGCCGCACGTTGAAACGAATGCAGCAATTGTTGTTGAACGAACGCCCCGATTTGTTGATTTGTGTCGATTACAAAGAATTCAATTATCAACTCGCTAAATTTGCCAAACGAAATGGCATCAAAGTGTTGTTTTATGTCAGTCCGCAAGTGTGGGCGTGGCGTAAAAATCGGGTGAAAAAATTCGGTGCGGTGATTGATATGATGGCGGTGATTTTTCCGTTTGAAACCGCGTATTATGAAGCCGAAAATGTGCCGGTGCGTTACGTTGGGCATCCGTCGGTGGATAAAGTGATTCCGACTTTTACAAAAACCGACGCGCTCGAAAAATTCTCGTTAAATCAAAATGCGCCGATTATCGGTTTAGTTGCCGGGAGTCGCACCAATGAAATTAAACGTTTGTTGCCGGTGATGTTAGCCGCAGCGGAACGGTTGAAACTCGATTTTCCCGATTGCCAATTTGTGTTGCCGCAAGCCGATTCTATTTCCGATGAGTTGATTCAAACGTATTTGAATCACGCCAACATCAATGTCACTGTGATTAAAAATCAGCCTTATGATGTGATGCAATGTTGCGACGCGATTATGACGTGTTCCGGCACGGCGACGTTGGAAATTGCGTTGTTGGGCGTTCCGATGGTGATTTGTTATCGTTTGAATCCGTTGACCTATCAGCTTGGAAAACGATTGGTGAACATACGTTTTATTGGTTTACCGAATATTGTGTTTGGTGAAAGCATCGTGCCGGAATTGATTCAACATGACGCAACGGCGGCGAATTTGGCGACAGAAATTCACCGTTTGTTAACGAATTCCGAAGCTGCCCAAAATTGTCGCGCCGATTTACAAATCGTACGCGAAAAGTTAGGGCAGCGCGGCGGCATTCAAAACATGGCGGCGTTGGTTTTGGAACTGTTACAACGCTAATTTCAACGCCTGCAAAAACGCCTGATTTTCGTCAGGCGTGCCGACAGTCACACGCAAACAATCGGTTAATAATCCGCCTTGTGGATGCACATTTTTAATCAAAACGCCTCGCGCTTTAATCGCTTCAAAAATCCGCGTGGCTTGATTTTCGGGTGTTTTGAACAAAATAAAATTAGCCAAACTTTCATAAGCAACAATGCCGTTTAACGAATTTAACGCCGTCAACATTAACGCCCGTTCGCTACAAATTGCGGCAGTTTGTTCAGTGAAAATTTCTTTGTGTTCCAACGCGAATTGCACGCTAGATTGCGTCAACACGTTGATGTTGTAAGGTAAACGGATTTTGTGCAGTTGTTCAATAATGGCACGTTCACCCGCCATGTAACCCAAGCGCAAACCTGCCAAGCCTAATTTTGAAACTGTCCGCATCACTAAAACGTTATTTTTCACGCGACTCATAAAACTAGAATTCGCAAACGGTTCGTAGGCTTCGTCGATAATAACCAAACCATTCGCTGCGTCGATAATTTGATTGATTGCGTCAATGTCGAACAAATTTCCGGTTGGATTATTCGGATACGCCAGAAAAATAATAGCCGGATTATGTTGCTCAATTGCCGCTAACATGGCAGGTAAATCCAAATCTAAATTATCCGCGCGTAACGATACACCGTGATAATTTAAGCCCAAACAATCGCTAATTTGTTTGTACATCACAAAACTGGGCGTGGTGCTTAAAACGTGCGAATTCGGCGGCAAAGCCATCAATAATAATTGAATAATTTCGTCCGAACCGTTGCCCAATAACAAATCTATGCCGTCGGGTAATTGATTGAGGTTTTTCAACGTCGCTGTTAATTCACGCGCTTCAGGGTCAGGATAGCGATTTAACGAACACGTTTTTAAATGCGCGAGCCACGTTTGTTTGAGTTCGTCCGACCAAGAATACGGATTTTCCATGGCATCGAGTTTGATAAAACCGTGTGCGTCGGCGACGTGATACGCGGATAACGCTAAAACTTCGGGGCGAAAAAGAGTTTGAATAGTAAATTTTGACATTGAATTTTTAAAAGTGAGAATAAGAATGAGCGATATTTTAACTGAAAACCAAAACGACATTGACGAAAGCTGGATGCGTTACGCGATTCGATTAGCGCAACGTGCCGAAGCGGAAGGCGAAGTGCCGGTGGGCGCGTTGTTAATTAAAAATGAGCGCGTGATTGCCGAAGGCTGGAATCGCGTGATTACCACGCTGGACGCAACCGCCCACGCGGAAATTGTGGCGTTGCGCCACGCGGGAAAAGTGCTTGAGAATTATCGGTTAATCGACACCACGCTTTATGTGACGCTGGAACCGTGCGTGATGTGCATGGGTGCGATGAGTCACGCACGAGTGAAACGCTTGGTGTTTGGCGCGTTCGATGAAAAACGGGGCGCAGTGTGTAATGCGTTAAGGCTCACCGACGCGCCCTTTTTGAATCATCACATTGTGTGGCAAGGTGGCGTTTTAGACGTGACATGTTCGCAATTATTGAAAGACTTTTTTGGTCAACGCCGCCACAAAGCAATATAAAGTTAGCTTTTTGTTTTCAAATCTTCGACAACGTCTAGCAATGCGATAGGACTAAATGGTTTCGTTAAATACATATCTGCGCCCATTTCTAATCCCAGCTCAATATCCATTTTTTGCCCTTTCGCAGATAGCAACACCACAAAACAGGATTTATATTCTGATTTTTTAATAAATTCACATACGCCCAAACCATCAATATCGCCTGGCATCATAATATCTAAAAACACAATATCGGGTGGAAATTTGCGAATTAAATCCATCGCTTCCAAACCATTTTTGGCTTCAAATAATTCATAATCCGTGTGGGTACTAAACGTAATTCGCAGTAAATTACGCATTTGTATATTGTCATCTACAATTAAAATTCTCATTTATATCCTTTATTTGTATTCTTTATTTTCAATCGATTGCGAGTTATTCAGTGGTAACCACAAACCAATTTTCGTACCTTGTCCAAAAACACTTTCCACCTCGATTTCACCGTGATGAAAATCAATAATTTCTTTTACTAACGCCATTCCTAATCCTGTACCGACAATGTCACTAACGTTATCCGCACGCCAAAATCGGTCAAAAATACGGCTCACTTGATCCGGATTCATCCCAATTCCCTTATCTTCAATAGTCACACCGATTTGTTTTTCACTCAACTCACTCGTGCGTAGTTGAACGTTTACTATAATGTTTTGACTATTTAGCGAATACTTAAACGCATTATTCAATACGTTCAGCACCGCCCGTTTAATTTGATCTTTATCTGCGTAAATCAATGACGATTCATCAACAAAATAGTGTGCCTCGATTTTGTGAATCTCTTCGTGCATTTTAAAACTGCTAATCGCTTCTTCAATAATGGCAGTTAATGGCTGTAATTCAAAGTGAAAAAAGGGCTGACTACGAGTTTCAAGTCTCGCCAAATCCAGTAAATCGTTAATCAGCACAACTAGACTGCTGCATTGATCGTAAATCGCCTGCAAAATACCCCGTTTAGCTACGTCATCAAATTCACGATTTATCAGTAATTCGCTGTAGCCATAAATACTTGAAATGGGCGTTCGTAATTCGTGTGCCGCCACCGATAGAAACTCACTTTTCATGCGATCCATTTCAATTTCCAACGTCACATCTCGAAAATACAGAATGATGGCTGTCGTGGCATTATTCAAATAATACTGTGTTAATCGCAAGATACGATGACGAGGTTGATGGTGACTAAAATTAAATTTAGAATTTTGCGACGTTTTAGCTTGGGCGGGTAAATTCTCTTCTTTTGTTTTTGAAATTTGAATCAATAATGGAGCCGTATTTTCTATATCGATTTTATAAGGCTTTTCAGCGTCACACAGAGTCATCATCTTTTGATCAAATTCGTTTTTACTAATGAACAACAAATCGTCACAGTTAAAACCGGTCATACTTAAAAACGCGGGATTCACCGAGCTGACCATCTTTTCGGGCGTAAAGGTGACAATGCCATCCGGACTAATTGTAACAATATCGTTCAGTTCACGTTCCCGCTGGAGCAGAGTTTCTTCGACATTACGAAGCGAAGTAACATCGGTGTGTGCGCCATAAATGCGTGATGCTTTGCCGGATTTGTCACGAACTGCAATGCCGCGATCCAATATCCAAACCCAATCGCCCTGTTTGTGTTTTAGCCGATGAATATTTTCGTAAAACGTGTCGTGACCGTTTAAAAAATTTTCCACCGATTCTAACGCACTTTCTAAATCATCGGGGTGAACTAAATCTGTCCAAGTCGTTAACGCATTGGGCAATTCGGCGGGACTGTAACCGAGCATTTCTTTCCAGCGTGGGGATAAATAAACGTCGTTATTCGATAAATTCCAATCCCAAATGCCGTCATTAAACGAACTCGCTACTAATTCATAACGTTCTTCACTTGCGGTTAAGGCTTGTTGTGTGACGATATGATCTGTAATGTCGCGCAAAGTACCGGTAATTTCTATGCTCGCGTTTTGAGTTTGGTTAAGTTGTGCAGTCAATGCCACCCATCTAACTTGTCTATTTTTATGGATAATTCTAAATTCAATTTGTCGTTCAGCGGGGAAAATATCAGCCGTTGAAAGTTGTTCCCACACATTATTCACATCATCAAAATGAATGTAATTTTGCATAGAGGTGTTCAAACTTTGTTCGACGGAAACGCCCGTTATGGTTTCCCATGCCGGATTGAGAAAGGTAAAAAATCCATCTTTCATTGTGAGTACAACTTCACTCAATTGGGCTATGAGCCGACTAAAATTTAATTCAGCTTCCGCTAACGCTTTGCTTAAACGAATATTTTCTAGCAATAAGTTGTCGTTGTCAGTTGGTATCAAGTCGGACATTTTGAAATTTGGCTTTTAGAATTTGAATGTTATTATTCTAGCAGGAAATCTTTTTATATGCAGTTTCACACATGACACAAATACTTAATACATCTGAAATTACGCTGTTTCAATGGATTTGGCGTTCCTATTTTAAAACATCTTTTGTGCCATTATTGGTGGTTGAAATCGCACTAATTGGCACTTATTTTTTGAGCAATCAGTTTGCTAATAAGGAAAATATCAAAACAATTGTGAAAGTGGCTGAACAAGAACTCTCACATTTAGCCAAACGCGAAGCCAGCGGTATTGACAATCAACTCGACGCAATTGTTCACGCGACCATGTATTTACAAGCCTATTCCACGGAAGTCATGTCGGGCAAAAATTTATTGTTGCGCGATAATCCGGCGCGTTTTGCCATGAGCAAAGAAGGCGTGTATTACACGATGAAAGACACCGGCGGGAGTGCTGTTTTTTACAGCGGATTTGTGCCAATTGGTAAGGCACAAAAAGAAAAAGCCTTAACAAGTGCTGCCTTGGATCCTGCGCTAAAAGCGGTTAAACAATCCTTTCCGCTCATCGCCCAATCCTATATCAACACCTATGACTCGTTAAATCGTATTTATCCGTATTTTGACGTGATTTCACAATATTCCGCGAAAACAGACATTCCGTCTTACAATTTTTATTATGAGGCGGATGAAAAGCATAATCCAAGTCGTGGTACGGTGTGGACGGATGCTTATATCGATCCCGCTGGGCAAGGTTGGATGACATCGTGTAGTGCGCCCGTTTATAGCGGCGATTTTTTAGAAGGCGTAATTGGTGTCGATATTACGATTAAAACTATTATCGATGAGGTCAAAGCCTTACAAATTCCGTGGAACGGTTACGGTGTTTTAATTGATAAAAATGGTACCATTTTGGCGTTGCCGACGCTGGGTGAGAACGATTGGAATGTTCATAACATGACCGCTTCGAATAATTCTGTTCCAATAATCGAAGATACGTTTCGCAGCGAAGATTACAACCTGTACAACAAAAAACCAGAAATTGCCGCGATACTCAAACAAGCCACCAACGGCGTGCAATATACTATGCTGAGTAAAAAAGTGATTTTAGCGTGGGCAACCGTGCCGTCAACTAGTTGGGAATTGTTAATTGTCGTGCCAACCAACACCATTTTCAAACCCAGTGTAGCGTTATCGGCGCGTTTAAATACCATTGCCGAGCTGATGATTTCCGGAATGTTGGTGTTTTACAGCATCTTTTTTACCATGCTTTATCGGCAATCAAAAAAAATGAGCGTGACCTTGGCAGAACCACTAAAAGAGATGAGCAATATTGTTGCAGACATTGCAGCGGGACGACGTGTCAGTTCGCAGCACGATTTTTTTGTGCAAGAATTACACTCCACTGCGTCCGGTATTTTAGACATGGGAACACAACTGGAATCCGCAAATCGAGCGCGGGAAATTGCCTCCGCTGAGTTGAATAAGCGTACCGAACAATTACAAATTGTGTTTGATGTCAGTCCAAGCGGTTATTTATTAGTGAATACGCAGCGCGAAATTTTGTTGGCGAATAACATTATCAATGTCATGACGGGATTGTCGATGCCTGAATTGTTGGCGATGCCAGAAGAAAAATTCTGGGCGCATTTATCCAGTCAAACGAAAAAACCGCTTACACCAATAGAAAGCACGGACAAGTTACAGCGCATCGATTTAATTAAACCCCGCCGCGTGAATTTGTTGTGTGGTTTGCGTGAAATTTATTTACCGAATGGCGATTTGCTGGGCAAATTGTATTTCTTGCACGACATCACCAAAGAAGAAGAATCAAACCGCATTAAATCGGATTTTCTCACCAACGCGACCCATGAATTACGCACGCCATTGGCGACGATTCACGGTTATTCGGAATTATTGAATAGCGGCATGATTCCAGCCGACATGCAGCCTGACATTATTGGCATGATTTATCAGCAATCAACCTGGCTCATTACCATGATTAACGAATTATTGGATTTAAGCCGAATTGAAGAACGCGCCGGCGCGGATTTTGTGATTGAATCGTGTCCGTTAGCGGATTTAATTCAACAAACGATTGCG
>CAIQDI010000030.1 GCA_903870545.1 uncultured Pseudomonadota bacterium | reverse complement strand
GGGTAAAACTGAAGAAGAATACGATATTGTGATGACCAACGGGAACGCGATTGGCATTGTTGAAGTGAAATACAAAGCACATATCAATGATTTAGAAAAGTTAGAGCGTAAAATGAAAAATTTTAAAACGTTGTTTCCGTGGTTTGAAAATTACAAACTTTACGGCGCAATGGCATCGTTTCACATTAACGACGATGCAAAAAGTGAAGCCTTAAATCGCGGGTTTTTTGTGTTACAACGTAGCGGTGATTTGATTCATACCGATGCAGCTGAAAATTTGTTGGTGCTGTAAAAACCCGCTGTTACTTGACCTTGTCAGAAAAGACCGCTTCGTGGGAAACTGTGAGGCGGTTTTTTTGTGGTAGGATTTGCGTAACTTTTTAACGCATTTGAGGATTTAAAAATGAGTGCAGTAGCGAATGAGATTTGGGATATTTTGCGTGGGTTGGCTAAATCACAGGAAGAATTCAAAAGCGGACAATTAGCGTTGCAAGCGGCGCAAAAGCAAACGGATAGGATTTTGAAAAAACTGTCTGTTGATGTGAAAGAAGTAAATACAAGCGTTGGGCGTTTAACAAGCCGTTTAGGTGAATTTGTAGAAGAAGCGGTACGCCCTTCGGCGGTGCGTTTGTTTCGAGAACGCGGAATTGATATTCACGAAGTTCAACAAAATGTCACCGCAAAACGTGATGGTGAAGCCTTAGAAATCGACTTACTTGTTGTGAATAACGAAGATGTTGTGGTGATTGAATGCAAAAGTAATTTAAGCATCGATGACGTGAACGAACAGCTTGACCGGCTAGAAAAAGTGAAGCGTCTTTTACCGCGTTATAAAGATTGTCGAATTTTAGGGGCTGTCGCAGGTATGGTCATTCCTGACAATGTGGCAACGTATGCGATTCGCAAAGGGTTGTATGTGATTGGTCAAAACGGTGAGCATTTGGAATTGCGAAATGACAAAAGTTTTGCGGCGAAAATTTGGTAAAAGTGGGCTTGTGTTAAAGCCCGATTTTGCTTGATACGGAATTGCGCTTGCAAAAGAAAATTCAAGCCACCAAGTTAGAAATCAAGACGGTTGAAGCGAATTTTGCAAAAATTGTTCACAAACAAACGCTGTGGATTATTGGAGTGGTTGGGCAGATTTAAAAATGGTTTTACTACACGCACAAAAAAGCCCTGCTGACGAAAACCGCCGCAGGGCTTGAATTGAATGGTGAGCCCTGTAAGACTTGAACTTACGACCTGCCGATTATGAGTCGGACGCTCTAACCAACTGAGCTAAGGGCCCTTAAAAAATTTTAATCGCTATCTAAAAAACAACGCAATTGTTCAGAGCGAGAAGGATGACGCAGTTTTCGCAAGGCTTTTGCCTCAATTTGTCGAATCCGTTCCCGTGTTACATCGAACTGTTTGCCAACTTCTTCCAGCGTGTGATCAGTATTCATATTGATACCAAAACGCATCCGCAACACTTTTGCTTCACGAGCCGTTAAACCTGCCAACACATTTTGGGTAGATTCTTTCAAACCCTCTATTGTCGCGGCTTCAATCGGCGATAACACTTTCGCGTCTTCGATAAAATCACCTAAATGTGAATCTTCATCGTCACCGACGGGAGTTTCCATTGAAATCGGTTCTTTAGCAATTTTCAACACTTTCCGGACTTTATCTTCTGGCATTTCCATGCGTTCAGACAGTTCTTCAGGTGTGGCTTCACGTCCTTTTTCTTGCAAAATTTGTCGTGAAATTCGATTCAACTTATTGATTGTTTCAATCATGTGAACTGGAATTCGGATTGTGCGAGCTTGATCAGCAATCGAGCGTGTAATCGCTTGGCGTATCCACCACGTCGCATAAGTTGAGAACTTATAGCCACGTCGATACTCGAATTTATCAACCGCTTTCATTAACCCAATATTGCCCTCTTGAATCAAATCAAGAAATTGCAATCCGCGATTAGTGTATTTTTTGGCGATTGAAATCACCAGTCGTAAATTCGCTTCAATCATTTCTTTTTTTGCCCGTCGCGCCTTAGCTTCGCCAATGGTCATGCGTCGGTTGATGTCTTTTAAGCCACTGATTGTTGAACCATATTCAGATTCAATTTCAGTTAATATTCTCAAGGATTTGCGTAACTCTTTCTCACGCTCTTTTATACTTTCACCGTAAACCGAATCCGCTAAACATTTTTCCAGCCATACAGGATTCGTTTCATTTTCGCTAAATAACGCTAAAAATTCTTTGCGTGGCATTTTGGCATGATTGACGATAATTTCGTTAATCAATTTTTCTTGTGTTCGAACGATTACGATACCGCGCGGAATGATGCTGGTCATTTTTTTCAAATAATTCGATGACCATTTAAATTCCATGAACAGTTCGGTGAGCTTTTCAAGCTCCTCTTCCGTTTCATTGCTGGTATAACCGTGTTTTTTCGTTGCACTTAAAACGCGCGTTAATTGCTGTTGCAGTGCATCAACTTTTTCTTTAACTTCGTCATAATTCAAACCTTTGCTTTCGTCTTCACCGCTTTCATCGACCGTGGCAGTTTCTTCTTCGTCATCTACTTCAGCATCGTCATCAGTAGCTATAGGCAAGGAGGCAATCAAGTCCTCAGGTTCAGATAAATCGATAAAGCCAGAAATTAAATCAATTAAACGAATGCTGTTTTCGTCACTGTTTTTTGAATTGTTATTAACGACCTCTTCGAGCGGAATGGATTTAAATGCCGAAATAAATTCACTCACCACAATACAAGAACGCGCCATCGCTTGCACGATATGTCGCTGTCCTTCTTCGATACGTTTGGCAATTTTTAATTCATCGGCTCGAGTCAATAATTCAACGGAACCCATTTCACGCATGTACATTCGCACTGGATCGGTGGTGCGTCCGAATTCATTATCTGAAGATGCTAATGCAGCCACTTCTTCGGCATCTTCATCGTCCGTAATGACCGCAGCAGAATCAGTAATTAACGAGTCTTCATCGGGTGCCACTTCATGCACCTGAATTCCCATATCGTTAATCATATTGATAATATCTTCAATCTGCTCTGGATCAGCAATATCACTGGGTAAATGATCGTTCACCTCGGCAAAAGTCAAGTAACCTTGAACTTTACCTTTGGCGATCAATTGTTTTAGCTGTGATTGCTGTTGTTCTTCGCTCATTATTTATCCACGCAGTTAAGATCGGTTAACGACTTTTAGCACCGGATTATACTTAAAATATGCTTGAAAACGCAAATAAAAGCTGTTTTGTTGTGTATTTTTCTTAATTATGGATTGCGATGCTCTTGTTCGACGATTGACCATAAAAAAGCTAATTTTTCGCGCAAAATTGACACCATTTGTGGAGCAATGCCTTTAATTTGTTGCGCTAATCGAATTTGTAAAATAGCTTGCTGGGTTTCGCCCGTCGCAAAATAATAATCCGCCAAATAACGATGCGATTCAGCGGGTTGATTCAAATCGCCGTAAATTTGGGCGAGAAGTTCTGAAAATACCGGCAAACTTTGGGTTTTCAGTGAGGTCGTGAGCAGCAAATTTTTTGCGGCAACGGGGTTCGCCGTTTTCAATAATGCGCCGACATATTCCAGCTTAATCGCGTCATTATCTGGAAACTGAGCGGTGAGTTTTTGATAGCGCGTCAAAGCGAGTTTGTAATTACTGGCTTCCAACGCCGTTCGCGCTAATGCCGCCGCGTAATGCGGTTGTTCCGGATTAGCTTGCGTTAAGGTTTGAAAAATCGTTTCAGCTTCGGCAAAGTTTTGCATTTTGAGCGCGAGTAATCCCAATCCATATGTCGCCACCGTGTGCTGTTCGGGCAATCCTTGATTCAATCGCGCCTGTAAAATCGCCCGAATTTCATGGTCGTCGCGACTCAATAAAACCTGCAATTTCGTTTTAATCAGCTGGTACGCCAACGAGTCCGGATATTGTTTATACGGATAATTATCCGCCCGCCCGCGCGTGTCTGAAATCCGCGACGCTGTCACCGGATGTGTGCGTAAAAATTCCGGCACATTTTGCCCCGAATAGCGCGTCGATTGCTGCAAACGTTCAAAAAAAGTCGGCATGCTGCGCGGGTCATAGGTTGAACTCGACAACGTTTGCATTCCCACGCGATCGGCTTCGGCTTCATGTTCACGAGTGAAATCGATTTGAAATTGCACGCTGCCCGCTTGAATCGCCATAATCGCCGCTTGTCCCGCCGCCGCCGATTGCGTGCCGAGTAAAATTGCGCCCAATGTCGCCGCCGCCATTGGAATCGACAAACGCGAACTTGCTTCATACGAACGGTACAAATGGCGTTGCGTAACGTGGGCGATTTCGTGCGCCATCACCGAAGCGAGTTCACTTTCTGCTTCCGTCATTAAAATCAATCCCGAATTCACGCCGATATAACCGCCGGGGCCTGCAAAAGCGTTAATATCATTTTCCAACACCACAAAAAAATGAAAGGGATAACTGGGCGTGTCGCTGTGCGCGACTAATTTTTCGCCAATCGTTTGAATATATTGTTGAATTTCGCTGTCTTGATTGATGGTTACTTGCGTGTGCAAACTGCGAAAGAATGCCTCGCCAAACTGTTTTTCTTCAGCGGGACTAATCAACGCGCCCGCCGAATCTCCCATGTCGGGCAATTCAATTTTGTCCAGTTCGAGGGCGAAAATTGCATTGGCATTGGTCAATAAACTAATCAAAAGCAATTGTCGCCAAAATTTGTTGTTCATGAATTTTCTCTATTTTTGTCGTTTAAGCAGCTTGTCTGTAAACTCTACCAAAATTGGGCAGCGCGAGGAATTTTACAATGTCGATGCCATAAAAATTATTACATAATTGAGCAAGATGGTTAACAATTGAAAAATGAAAAACTTATATATTATTTTTCTGTTACTTTTTGTGAGTATCAGCACATTCAGTCAAGCCGACACAAAGCCTTTAATTGTCGGGAGTGAACAAAATTATCCACCTTTTGCATTGGGTTTGACTGATGAAACGGCGGACGGGTTTACCGTTGAATTATGGCGTGCTGTGGCAGCAGAAAGCCACCTAAATTCAACCATTCACGTTTTGCCTTTTCATGACATTTTGACCGAATTTAAAGCGGGGAAAATAGACGTGTTGATCAATCTGGCGCAATCAGATGAACGCCGTCAATTCGTTGATTTCACGGTGCCGCACGTTATTGTTCATGGCGCGATTTTTGTGCGTAATGGTGAAAGTCGAATTCATTCTGAAGCGGATTTAAGCGACAAACAAATTATTGTTTTGAATGCGGATCTCGCACACGATTACGCGGTGTCAAAAGGGTGGGAAAAACAGCTTATTTTGGTTAATACCGCTGAAGCGGGCTTTCAATTGTTGGCTTCGGGACAATATGATGTGTTGTTATTAGCAAAATTGACAGGTAAGCAAACGCTGGCAAATCTAAACATTACCAACGTTGAAGTGCTGCCGATTAAAGTTGGTTTTGCTCAAAAGTTTTCGTTTGCCGTGCAGAAAGGGAATTTTGAATTGCTCGCCCAAATTAACGAAGGATTAGCCTTAACAAAAGCGAGTGGTGTTTATGGCAAACTGTATGAGAAATGGTTCGGTATTTATGAAGAAAAAGAGTTTCTCCCCTTGCTGATTAAGTACCTCACGCCTGTTATTGGCATTTTTCTGTTGACGATTATGGGAATTCTTCATTACCGGAATGTTGAGCGTAAAAAAGCCATTAAAATATTGTTAGAAAAAGAGCGGAAATTGGCGATAAGTAATGCGGATTTATTGCAATTCACCAATATTGCCGCGCATCATTTACAAGAGCCGACGCGGCGAATGGCGAGTTTTGCACAGCTATTACAAACTCAATTAGCGAATATCATCACACCTAACGAAGAGGTGAATTTCTCGCTAAATTTTATTACCAAGAGTGCGTTGCGCCAACGGGCATTGGTGCGTGATATTCAACTTTATCTTGCTGCCATACAGCCGAGTTCAGCTCTTGAATCCGTTGATGTTGCGAGTGTTATTCGCAAGGTGTTGGAAGATAACGCGACGTTAATTTCTAAAACCGATACACGGATTGAATATGGTAAATTGCTTAATGTGACAATTGACAGTGCGCGTTTATATGATATTTTTAGTCAGTTACTTCATAATGCTATCCGTTATTCACAACCTAATTGCTCACCCAAAATACGGATTTACGCGGAAAGGAAAGGATCTCGAATTCGCTATTACGTCGAAGATAACGGTATGGGTATTGCACCAGAATATCGTGAACGTGTTTTTTTAGTTTTTGAACGCTTACAAGTCACAGAAGAACAAGATTCGACAGGCATTGGATTGGCGATTGTTCGACGCATTGTCGAGAGTTGCGATGGTTCGGTGAGTTTAAAAGAAACCACAAGCGGTGGCACGATAGTTGTTTTTGATTTGCCTGCATAGCATGTAGAAATA
The DNA here is from genome assembly GCA_903870545.1 of uncultured Pseudomonadota bacterium. Lineage (GTDB taxonomy): Bacteria > Pseudomonadota > Gammaproteobacteria > Methylococcales > Methylomonadaceae > UBA10906. The sequence goes on along the minus strand of CAIQDI010000030.1, from coordinate 37,000 downwards.
TCGAAACTTACATTTTAGGTGGCAATTTTTTTGATGGTTTTGGGCGAACTTTTTCAATTAAAGTTGGATAATATCGGCAAGTAAATGCAAAATCACTGTATTTAAAAAATAATTCCACCACAAAAAAATAAAACATGACTAAAAAAATAACATTCAAAGTTCAAAATGGCGGTTCATTACGCGGCGAAGCACGAGTTGCGGGCGATAAATCGATGTCACACCGTTCGATTATGCTGGGTTCATTGGCGGAAGGCGTGACACACGTCACCGGATTTTTAGAAGCCGAAGACGCGCTGGCAACCTTGCAAGCCTTTCGAGACATGGGCGTAGAAATTGAACAAACTGGCGGCGGTTGCGTAACCATTCACGGTGTCGGCAAACACGGTTTAAAAGCTCCGCAAGCCCCGTTGTATTTGGGAAATTCAGGAACATCGATGCGACTGTTAAGCGGTTTATTAGCCGGACAAGCGTTTGATTCCATTTTGACCGGCGACGAATCGTTATCCAAACGCCCGATGAAACGGGTTACTGAACCATTGGCGCAAATGGGCGCGGATATTAAAACCACCGAAAAAGGCACCGCACCGTTGGAAATTACGGGCAGAGCAGGGCAGTTAACGGGCATTGATTACGACATGCCGATGGCGAGCGCACAGGTAAAATCGTGTTTATTATTGGCGGGAATGTACGCGCAAGGTGAAACGAAAGTTACCGAACCCGCGCCCACTCGCGACCACACGGAACGTATGTTGACGGGTTTTGGTTATCCGGTTTCCGTTGATAAAAATCAAGCGAGTATCACCGCAAACGGACAATTAACCGCAATGACGATTGACGTACCGAGCGATATTTCGTCGGCAGCATTTTTCTTGGTGGGCGCGTCGATTGCGTCGAATTCCGATGTTTTATTAAAACACGTTGGCATCAATCCAACGCGAACGGGCGTGATTGATATTTTGCGTTTGATGGGCGCGAATATCGAAGTGTTGAATGAGCGAATTGTTGGCGGTGAACCCGTTGCGGATTTGCGCGTGATTTCGAGTCCATTAAAAGGCATCGATATTCCCGAACACCTGGTGCCATTAGCGATTGATGAATTTCCCGTGTTATTTATTGCCGCCGCTTGTGCCGAAGGGGAAACTCGTTTGACCGGCGCGGAAGAATTGCGCGTCAAAGAATCTGACCGCATTCAAGTGATGGCGGACGGCTTGCAAATTTTGGGTGTCAACGCAGAACCTACGCCAGACGGCATGATTATTCAAGGCGGCGCAATCGGTGGTGGAACGGTGGAATCTCACGGTGATCATCGTATTGCGATGGCGTTTGCGATTGCCGGTTTACGCGCCACGGCACCGATTACGATTTTAGATTGCGCGAATGTGAACACGTCGTTTCCCACGTTTAAAAAATTAGCCACCGATTTAGGATTGCAACTTACCAGCGAGGAAGGTTAATGACCATTCCAATTTTAACAATTGACGGTCCCAGTGGCGCGGGCAAAGGCACGGTCAGTCGTTTAGTCGCGCAACAATTAGGCTGGCGTTATTTAGACAGTGGCGCAATTTACCGCGCGTTAGCTCTTGAACTGACCGAAAAAGATTTTTTACACGCAGAAATTGCTGAAATCGTAGAAGTGGCTTTGGCAATGGATTTAGCTTTTGAATGTGGCGAAGAGCAATCGGTAATGCTTAATGGTCAAGATATTACCGATTTATTAGGCTTAGAAAGCACCGGAAATAACGCTTCAAAAATTGCTACGATTCCGGAAGTACGCGCGGCATTATTGCAAAAACAGCGCAATTTTAAACAAGCAAATGGATTGGTTGCTGATGGGCGTGATATGGGAACAGTGGTTTTTCCAGAAGCGAAATATAAAGTTTTTTTAACCGCCAGCGCATTCACCCGCGCAGAAAGACGTTATAAACAGTTGAAACTGAAAGGAATTGATGCTAACCTTTCAAAGATAACTGCCGATATACAAGAACGCGATCAGCGTGACAGAGAACGTCAATTTGCACCCCTGATTCCTGCTCCTGACGCAGTTTATATTGATTCTTCCAACTTAAGCATTCAAGCTGTCGTTGAAGAAGTGTTAAGTTTAGTCCGATAACGGATTTTTTAGTCGCCGCAACATTCTGCGGTTTTTTATTAACTTTTAAATAACAGAAAAGATTGGTGTCAAACCAATCTGGGAAAGAAAAATGAGCGAAAGCTTTGCTGCATTACTTGAAGAGAGTTTAACCAAGACGAAAATGAGTCCTGGTGCGATGTTAGTTGGTACGGTTATTGATATTGAAAACGATATGGTTATCGTCAGTACCCATTCCAAATCAGAAGGCGTTATTCCGAAATGGCAGTTTTTGAATGCTGAAGGCGAATTAGAAATTTCGATTGGCGATGAAATCGAAGTGGCTTTAGATTTGTTTGAAGATGGTTTAGGTTCAACCATTCTTTCCCGCGACAAAGCAAAGAAAAATAAAGCCTGGTTCGAACTCGAAACAGCGTTTGAAAATGATGCCACCATCATTGGTCGTATTAACGGCAAAGTACGCGGCGGCTTTACTGTGGAAGTGGGCGCATTACGCGCGTTCTTACCCGGTTCACTCGTTGACGTGCGTCCAATTCGTGACACAACTTTCTTAGAAGGTCGTGATTTAGAATTCAAAGTCATCAAAATCGACCAAAAACGTAACAACGTAGTGTTATCACGTCGTGCGGTAGTTGAAAAAGAATACAGCGCAGAACGCGAAGAATTGTTGAAAACGCTTGAAGAAGGCGCGACGGTTGTCGGTGTAGTGAAAAACTTAACGGATTATGGCGCATTCATTGATTTAGGCGGCATCGACGGTTTGTTACACATCACCGACATGGCGTGGAGACGTGTACGTCATCCGTCAGAATGCGTTGAAATTGGTCAAGAAATCAACGTGAAAGTGTTGAAATACGACAAAGACAAAAATCGTGTGTCTTTGGGTATGAAACAAATGGGCGAAGATCCTTGGTTGAATATCGCACGCCGCTACCCAGCTGGCACGCGCGTTTCGGGTAAAGTGAATAACTTAACCGATTACGGCTGTTTTGTTGAAATCGAAGAAGGTGTTGAAGGTTTAGTTCACGTTTCAGAAATGGATTGGACAAACAAAAATGTTAACCCATCACGCTTAGTACAGTTGGGCGACGAAGTTGAAATCATGGTCTTGGAAATCGACGAAGAACGTCGTCGTATTTCATTGGGCATGAAACAATGCAAAACTAATCCTTGGGATGAATTTGCAGCCACGCACAATAAAGGCGACAAAATCACCGGTAAAATCAAATCGATTACTGATTTTGGTATTTTCATCGGCTTAGATGGCGGCATTGATGGTTTGGTTCACATGTCTGACATTTCTTGGGAAGGCGAAGGCGAAACGGCTGTTCGTGATTTCAAAAAAGGCGATGAACTGGAAACGATTATTTTAGCGGTTGATTCAGAACGTGAACGCATTTCGTTAGGTATCAAACAATTAGCACAAGATCCGTTCCAAAATTTCCTCGCGACCCATGAAAAAGGCAGCGCAGTGAAAGGTACCGTTAAAGAAGTTGATGCAAAAGGCGCAACTATCGTTTTAGAAGACGGCATCGAAGGCTATTTGAGAGCGTCTGAAATTCAACGTGATCGCGTTGAAGATGCGCGTACCTTGTTGAAAGAAGGCGACAGCATTGAAGCGAAATTCATTGGTATCGATAAAAAAGCGAAAACGATCAGCTTATCGATGAAACCAAAAGAAGAAGTGCATCATGCTCAAGCACACGCACACACGCACACAGAAAGAGAACATCCGATTTCTGCAAAAGAGTATTCAGCACAACAAAACCAAAGCGTTGCATCACCCACTTTAGGTGATATTTTCAAGCAACAAATGGAAAAATAAAATCTTCGGATTGTAAGGGAGACACGATTTGTCGTGTCTCCTTTTTTATTTTAACAGGAGAGCCAGTGACAAAATCTGAACTTATTGAGGTGTTGGCAAAACAGCAAGCGCATTTTGCCGTAAAAGACGTAGAATCAACTGTAAAATGTATTATAGAACAAATGAATCAAGCGTTATCTGCGGGTGAACGTATTGAAATTAGAGGATTTGGAAGTTTTTCGTTGCGTTTGCGACCACCGCGTATGGGACGTAATCCTAAAACAGGGGAATCGGTCGCGTTAGCGAAAAAACACGTTCCGCATTTCAAACCGGGTAAAGAATTGCGTGATCGCGTCAATGCGTCATCGGATAAGTATAAAATTGTTGAATAGGTCACTTAATCACGATTAAGTGCATGTTTATGTTGTTAGCGCAGCTTTTCAGCCGCGCTATTTTTTTGTGCATTTTTCAGTGATTAGGCTTCGGTATTGATGATAATGCCCAACGGACTTTGACCTTGTAAATTTTGCGCCAATGTTTGTAAAAAACCGCCAAGCGTGGTTTTATTACTACTTGCTGATGCACCTTGAGCGTCTAAGATACTTTGAAATCCATTTTGCAAGGCTTGAATCGTCGCCGCGTTGTTATTCTGCGAATCTTGTCTGGCAGAGTTCAGTTGATTAACCAGCGTTTTTAAGTTGGTAACGATATTGCCGACAGTCGTGCTGTTTTCTGCATTGTAAGCGGCTACAGCAGATTGATTGATGTCGGAATCGGATGACTGATTGCCCTTCTGACCGTTATTTTGTGATGGAGATGGTGACGAGTTGGATTGTTGTGTGACTGAGGTAGCAACTTTTTGAGCGGTGTTTGGATTGCTTAAAATCGAAAACAAATCTTGAATAAACGTGCTGACTGATTTTTGTGATTCTTGCTCTTTTGCGCTAGTCTTATTGGCACCACTAACAACGGGTGCAGACGCATTAGTCGGATTCGCCACACCAATTTGTGCAAATGCTTGTCCAATGTACGACGAAAACGCAGATTGATTTGCCGCATTATTGGCTAGATTACTGCTATTGACGGTTGCAACTTGATTGGTAGTCTGTGTGTTGTAAATGCTGGTACTAATGGAAGTAGATGATATATTAAATGACATGACGAACCTCGCCTTTTAGGCAGTAAAATCGAATAAAATGTAGAGCAGGTGTTGTACAAAGTAACCCGCCTTGAACTGTATCGGATTCTACGCTGATTACTTTAAAAATAAAGTGACTTAATCGCCCTTTTTACACACCCATTTTTATAACTAACCTTAAGGATTTTTATGTTGAATATATATCGACAACACGTTGCAGAACGTTTAGCAGAAGGCGTTGTACCCCAACCATTAGACGCGCCACAAACTGCCGCACTGATTGAATTATTTAAAAATCCGCCTGCTGATGAAACCGATTTTATTTTGGATTTACTCGCAAACCGTATTCCAGCGGGTGTAGATGAAGCCGCTTATGTGAAAGCAGGATTTTTAGCGGCAATTGCAAAAGCTGAAAATACGTCGCCGATTTTAACCGCAGAACGTGCGACTGAATTGCTCGGCACCATGCTCGGCGGTTACAACATCGCGCCACTAATTGATTTGCTCGATAATGAAAACGAAACGATTTGTACGCTTGCGGCAAAAGGATTGTCGCACACATTGTTAATTTTCGATGCGTTTCACGATGTTCAAGCCAAAGCGAAAGCAGGTAATTTATTCGCGCAACAAGTTCTGCAAGCGTGGGCGGACGCAGAATGGTTCACCGCGAAAAATGCCACGCCGGAAAAATTAACTGTGACGGTTTTCAAAGTCACCGGCGAAACCAATACCGACGATTTATCGCCTGCACCCGATGCCTGGTCGCGTCCCGATATTCCGTTGCACGCGAAAGCGATGTTGAAAATTCCCCGCGACGGTATTACCAATGCTGAAGCGCAAATTGCCCAATTAAAACAAAAAGGTTTTCCCGTCGCTTATGTTGGCGACGTAGTGGGTACCGGTTCGTCACGCAAATCCGCGACCAATTCGGTTTTATGGTTTATGGGCAACGACATTCCGCACATTCCCAACAAACGCGAAGGCGGTGTGTGCATCGGTGGCAAAATCGCGCCCATCTTTTTCAATACCATGGAAGATTCGGGCGCATTACCGTTTGAATGCGACGTGAGCCAGTTAAATATGGGCGACGTGATTGATATTTTCCCGTATCAAGGCGAAGTCAAACGCCACGACAGCGACGAAATTATCTGTAAATTTGAACTTAAAACCGACGTTTTGTTAGACGAAGTGCGAGCGGGCGGACGCATTCCGTTAATTATCGGACGCGGTTTAACCGACCGTGCGCGAATCGCGTTAAATTTAGAACCGTCCACTGTTTTCAAACGTCCAATTGACGAAAAAGACAGCGGCAAAGGTTTTACACTCGCGCAAAAAATGGTCGGCAAAGCGTGTGGCGTAGCGGGTGTGCGCCCGAATACTTATTGTGAACCGCACATGACCACGGTCGGTTCACAAGACACAACCGGCCCGATGACGCGCGACGAATTGAAAGATTTGGCGTGTTTAGGATTTTCGGCAGATTTGGTGATGCAATCGTTTTGTCACACCGCCGCGTATCCGAAACCGATTGATATTACGATGCAAAACACTTTGCCCGATTTCATTATGAATCGTGGCGGCGTGTCGTTACGCGCGGGCGACGGCATTATTCATTCGTGGTTAAATCGAATGTTATTGCCCGATACGGTTGGCACGGGCGGCGATTCGCACACCCGTTTTCCAATCGGGATTTCGTTTCCAGCAGGTTCAGGTTTGGTCGCTTTCGCGGCAGCGACCGGCGTGATGCCGCTCGATATGCCCGAATCGGTTTTGGTGCGTTTCACGGGCGAAATGCAACCTGGAATTACTTTGCGTGATTTAGTCAACGCGATTCCTTACGCCGCGATTCAACGCGGTTTGTTGACGGTTGATAAACAAGGCAAAAAGAACGTTTTTTCAGGACGAATTTTAGAAATCGAAGGTTTGCCAGATTTGAAAGTCGAACAAGCGTTTGAATTGTCGGATGCGTCCGCAGAACGTTCGGCGGCGGGTTGCACGGTGCGTTTGAATGAAGCCCCGATTCGTGAATATCTAAATTCAAATATCACGTTGTTGAACTGGATGATTAAAGAAGGTTACGGCGACGCGCGGACGATTGAACGCCGTATTTCAAAAATGCAAGATTGGCTTGAAAATCCGGTGTTACTCGCGCCCGATGCCGATGCGGAATACTTTGAAATTCTCAACATCAACATGAATGACATCAAAGAGCCGCTGCTCGCGTGTCCGAATGATCCTGACGATATTAAAAAATTGTCGGACGTAGCAGGAACGAAAATCGACGAAGTGTTTTTGGGTTCGTGCATGACAAATATCGGGCATTTTCGCGCGGCCGGGAATTTACTTAAACAACAAAATGGCGATTTGCCAAGCAAATTATGGGTTGCGCCGCCCACAAAAATGGATGCCGCGCAATTAACCAAAGAAGGCTATTACGACACATTTGAACAGTCGGGCGCACGTTTAGAAATGCCCGGTTGTTCGTTGTGCATGGGAAATCAAGCACGAGTAAAAGCAGGTGCGACGGTGGTTTCAACGTCAACGCGAAACTTTCCGAATCGTTTGGGCGACAACACGAATGTGTATTTATCGTCAGCAGAATTGGCAGCGGTGTGTTCGATTTTGGGCAAAATCCCAACGGTTTCAGAATATATGCGTTATGCCGCAAACATTAACGACAATGCCGCTGACACTTATCGATATTTAAATTTTGATCAGATAGCGGATTATCGCGGGTAGTTTGAATTAAAAAATGGGCGCGAATCACTTTGCGCCCATTTTTACAAGAATCAACCAACGTGTTCCGAAACTTCCAAATCAAAACCCGACAACGCAATATAGTTTTTCTGTGCGCCCAACACTTTTAATTTTTTCACGCCCAAATCCGCCAAAATGCGTGCGCCAGTTCCGGTTGTTCGCCAATCGACATCACTATTTGGCGCGACCTGATGCCCATTATCAGCCAATTGATAACGGTGGATTTGTTCCGCCAACGCTTGATTATTCTCACTTTGACGAATCAAAACCAAAACACCGCAACCCGCTTCCGCAATTTTTTCCATTGCCAACCGAATCGACACACTGGATTCGTTACGTTTTGACGAAAAAATATCATCCAACACATTTCGCGCATGAACGCGCACTAAAACCGGTTCATCGCCGCACACTTTTCCCATTACCAACGCAAGATGCAGATTATTATCGGTGTGATCTTGGTACGCAAATAACCGAAAATCGCCGAATTCCGTCGGATACGCGCATTCACTCACGCGCTCCAAGGTGTTTTCGTGTTCAATTCGATAATGAATTAAATCCGCAATCGTGCCGATTTTGAGTTGATGTTCAGCGGCAAAAACTTCTAAATCCGCCTTTCGCGCCATCGAACCGTCTTCATTTAAAATTTCGACAATCACCGCCGCTGGTTCAACGCCCGCCAATCGCGCAAAATCACAACCGGCTTCGGTGTGACCGGCACGATTTAACACGCCGCCGGCTTGTGCCATTAACGGAAAAATATGCCCAGGTTGAACCAAATCCGCCGCAACCGCATTTTTCGCTACCGCCGCTTGAATGGTTCGCGCTCGATCTGCGGCAGAAATCCCCGTGGTTACGCCAGTTGCCGCTTCAATCGATACGGTGAAATTCGTGAAATACGGCGTTTTATTATCGCTGACCATCAACGGCAAACGCAATTGTTGACAACGTTCTTGCGTCAACGTCAGGCAAATCAAACCGCGTCCGTAACGCGCCATAAAGTTAATGTCTTCGGAACGGGCAAACTCTGCCGCCATCAACAAATCGCCTTCATTTTCACGGTCTTCGTCGTCCATGATGATGACCATTTTGCCTTGTTTTAAATCTTCAATAATTTCTTCGGTGCTATTCATTTCGCTAAAAATCCACTGTTTTGCAAAAGTTCCATTGTAACAGCGGAACACGGTTTTGCGGCGGCTTCACCTTTCATGAGCCGTTCCATATATCGCGCCAACACATCGACTTCTACATTCACTTTCGTGCCAATTGTTGCATCGTTCAACGTGGTTTCTTTCAACGTGTGCGGCACGATGTTAATGTCAAAACTCGCGCCATTCACATTATTCACCGTCAAACTAATGCCGTTAATACAAATCGAGCCTTTTTCAGCAATATATTTCGCCAACTCGTACGGAGCTTGCACGCTAAAACGAATCGAACGCCCGTCATTTTTTTTGTCGATAATCGTCCCCACGCCATCGACGTGACCGCTGACAATATGCCCGCCAAGGCGCGTGGTCGGTGTGAGTGCGAGTTCCAAATTCACCGGCGAACCAATTTGCGCGGTGGCTAAACTGGTGCGCGATAAAGTTTCATTCGACACGTCTGCGACAAAATAATCGTGTCCCAATTCCACCGCCGTCAAACACACGCCATTTACCGCAATGCTGTCGCCTAAATTTGTATCGGCAAGCGGCAATTTTCCGGTGTGAATAGTTAAACGCATGTCGCCACCGCGCGGTGTCATCGCGGTAATTTTACCGACTGCTAAAATAATTCCTGTAAACATAACTAACCTTTTGAGTGTGATTTTTCTAATTCTGCTGCGCTGTCAACATGTTCCGATACGATTTTTGAAAAACGGGGTGAAGCAAATTCGGCGCAATATCGGCGAGCGGTTGCAGCACAAAAATATAAAGTTCAATGTCCACGCGAGGCACGGTTAATAAGTCATCGTCAATAATCGCGTCGCCGTACAACAACAAATCTAAATCCAAACTGCGCGGTGAAAACTTCTGACTATTTGCCGAACGTCCGTGCCTAAATTCCAATTCGCGCAACGTGTGAAAAACAGCGTGCGCCGATAATTCACTTTCAAATCCCACGACTAAATTGTAAAAATCGTCGCCCTCAAACCCGACGGCAGCCGTTTCGTAAATGGGCGAAACACGCAATTCGCCAAACGTTTCACGCAATGAACACAATCCCGCTGCGACGTTTTTTTCTTTGTCGATGTTGCTGCCGACGCTGATATAACAGTACGCCATTAACGTGAACCGCGTTCCATAATGACCCCGACGCTAATATCTGCGCCAACTGCGCCTTTTTTATTGACCGTTAATTTTAGCCACGACACGCCAAATTCGGTTTGAATTAAATGAATCATTTCGGCGGCAAGTTTCTCAATTAAAAAGAATTCACTTTGCCCGACAAATTCCACTAATCGATCGTAAACGGCTTTGTAATTGAGCGCGTCGGCAATGTCATCCGATTCTGCGGCGGGTTGGCAATCAAACGCCATTTCTAAATCAAAAATAAGCGTTTGTTTGGCGGTGCGTTCCCAATCAAAAATGCCGATTAACGTGTCAATATGTAAGTCGCGTAAAAAAATGATGTCTGTCATGTTTGCTGATTTTCCGATTATGATAGTCGTTTAAAAAGGGCGTAAGTATCGCCGCAAAGTCGGCATATTTACAAGTTTTCACGAATTTTAACAGGTGTAAAATGATTCTAGGTTTTCTTATTCCCCTCGCGTATTTAATCGGTTCGATTTCGAGTGCCATTATTGTGTGTCGTTTAATGGGTTTGCCCGATCCGCGTGAACAAGGTTCGGGCAATCCTGGCGCGACGAACGTGATGCGGATTGGTGGTAAAAAAGCGGCAGCCATTACATTTTTAGGCGATTTATTAAAAGGATTTTTGCCTGTTTTACTGGCTAAATTTATTGGCGCACCGTCTTATTTATTGGCATTTGCGGGATTGGCGGCATTTATGGGACATCTTTATCCGGTCTTTTTTGGTTTTAAAGGCGGAAAAGGCGTGGCGACTTCGGCGGGCGTATTATTAGGTTTTGATTTATTCGTCGGTGGCGCGTTTATATTAACGTGGGTTATCGTTTACAAATTGGGCAAAATCTCATCCTTATCAGCGTTAATCGCTTCGACATTGTCGCCCATTTTTGCGTGGTTTTTAACCGAAGATATTGTGTTAACGCTCGCTGCATTGGTTATGACGGGGCTTTTATTATGGCGACACGAAAGTAACATACGCCGCTTGCTCCAAAAAGAAGAGCGTTAATCCACAACGGTTTTTTAAAATTGTTTGTCGTTAAATCATAGCTAATTGTTTCAGTATCGCCGACTGTAACGCTTCCAGTGTTTGCGTATCTGTAATCGGCTGTTTTTGTTCGTCCACAATGTAAAACATATCTTCAACGCGGCTACCAATCGTGCTGATTTTCGCGTTGTGCAAGTGAATATGCTGTTGCACAAATGCTTGCCCAATTTTCGATAATAACCCCGCGTGATCAGTGGTTACGAGTTCAATCAATGTGTAACGGTTCAACGCATCGGCATGAAATTCAATGTGTGTCGGAATGGGAAAATGTTTGGCTTGGCGTGATTGGCGATGAATGTTTTTATTTTTTTTAACTTTATTTTGCAACAAATTTTCGCGTAACGTGGTGCAAATATGCACTTCGCGAAATAAATCCTCAATCGGCTCGCCGGATTGTTCCAGCACCAAAAAGCTGTTCAAAACGTAATTATCCAACGTGGTAATAATTCGCGCGTCCAAAATGGTCAAGCCCAATTGGTCAAGCGTGGCGGTACTTAACGAAAAAATCGCGCCTTCATTTCTGGTATAAACAAACACTTCCGCGCTGCCACGTTGCGTTTGTGGACGTAATAAAACCAACGGAAAATCCTGTTCCTGTGACGCGGCAATTGCAATCGTATGCCAGGCAATTTCATCTGCCGAATAACGCAAAAAATAATCGTCGCTCACATGCTGCCACGCCCAATCAATCGCGGGTTCAAGCATGCCCAATTTCAGCAATTCTGTTTTCGCTTCTTGTTTATTTTCGAGCAAACGATCCGTCAATGCAGCGGGATTCGGTAAACCTTTACGAATGACAAGATAAGTTTCCGAATACAATTCCTTCAACAACGCATCTTTCCACGAATTCCACAATTCCGGATTAGTGGCGCGAATATCTGCCACCGTGAGTAAATATAAATAATTCAAATACTCGGTACTGCCAACTTTTTGCGCGAATTCGTGAATTACATCGGGATCACTAATATCTTTGCGTTGCGCGGTCATCGACATAATCAGATGATTGCGAACCAGCCACGCCACCAGATTCGTATCGTGGCGCGATAAATCGTGTTGCACACAAAATTCCCGCGCAATCGTTTCGCCCACAACCGAATGATCGCCGGACATACCTTTTGCAATATCGTGAAATAACGCCGCCAAGTACAAGATTTCGGGTTTCGCAATCAGCTGAAAAATCGCATTACAAAATGGAAATTCGGCAATGTGTTTTTCGATGGTGAAACGGCGCAAATTCCGAACGACAAATAACGTGTGTTCATCAACGGTATAAATGTGAAATAAATCGTATTGCATTCGCGCCACGATATTCGCAAAACACGGAATATATGCCGCCAACACGCCGTAACGATTCATGCGCCGCAATTGATTGGTGATGCCGCTCGGTTTGCGAAATGCTTCGATAAACAATCGATTCGCGGCTTTATTTTTCCGAAAATCGGCATCGATTAAATGCAAACTTTTCCGAATTAAGCGCAACGTCGCCGCCCGAACGCCTTTGATGTCGTCGTGTTGTTCGAGCGTTAAAAATAATTCCAACAACGCCAACGGCTGCCGTTCAAAAACCTGTTCATCTACTACGTCCAAATAACCGTTAATGACATCAAAATTGGCATCCAAATTCTGCACGTCGTCCGCTTCACGCGGCACGAAACGTTCGCTGAACAGCTGTAATAACATTTCGTTCAATCGTTCCAAACCCAACACTGTTTTAAAATAAAACTGCATAAATCGTTCAACATCTTGATTGTAACCTTGCGTTTCACTGCTAAAGCCAAATTGCGCCGCCAGGTCACGCTGATAATCAAATACCAACCGGTCTTCCGCCCGATTCGTCAGCAAATGCAGCGCGTAACGAATGCGCCACAAAACGCTCAACGCCGCCACTAATTCGGCGTATTCGGCTTCGGGCAAAAAGCCGTATTTGATTAACTCTTTTAACGTTGCCACGTTGTAATGCCGTTTGAAAACCCAGGCGATAACTTGTCGGTCACGCAATCCGCCTGGACCTTCTTTGACATTCGGTTCTAAGTTGTAAGCGGTGTCGTGATATTTCGCATAACGGGCGTGTTGTTCTGCCATTTTGGCGGCAAAAAATTCATCTGACGACCAAATTTTATCCGGTGAAATTTCATTTTTAAGCGACTTCAATAAATTTGCACTGCCACCAATCAGTCGAATTTCCAGCAAACTGGTCATAATCGTTTGGTCATTCGTAGCAACTTCGATACATTGCGGAATACTCCGCACGCTGTAACCCAGTTTCAAACCAATATCCCAAAGAAACGTAAAAAACGCGCCCAAACTTTCTTGATAATCGGCAATGTCATCGGTGGGCAAAATCACCAGAATATCGATGTCCGAATACGGAAACATTTCTTGCCGCCCGTAACCGCCGACCGCACACAATGCCCCGTTTTTCGCTTGTTCCCCTAAAAAATGTTGCCAACAACAGTTTAAAACATCATCAATAAAATCGGATTTTTCGCGTAATAATTTCGATACCGATTGTTTCGGATTAAATTTTTCGCGCAAGGCGAGTTCTTTGGTTTTGAGTAAATTTTTAAACGTGGCTAGCACATTTGGTTTGGCAAATAACGACGCATTGAGTGGCGAATTCATAAGGGTTTACCGTTCAGATTGGCGGAGCGTTAAAATTTCGTAACCGGTTTGTGTCACCAAAATAGTATGTTCATATTGTGCCGACAAACTGTGGTCTTTCGTGACTTCTGTCCAGCCGTCGCCGAGTGATTTGGTGGCGTGTTTGCCTTGGTTAATCATCGGTTCGACGGTCAAAATCATACCCGCTTCCAACACGGTGCCTTCGCCCATTTTACCGTAATGCAACACTTGCGGTTCTTCGTGAAAATCCCGCCCAATGCCATGACCGCAAAAATCACGCACCACTGAATAACGATTGCCTTCAGCGTGTGTTTGAATCGCGTGACCAATGTCACCGAGCGTGGCTCCCGCTTTAATTTGTTCAATGCCCAAAAATAACGCTTCGTGGGTGATTTTACACAAGCGTTGCGCGTGTGATGAAACTTTACCGATAAAAAACATCATGCTGGTATCGCCATGAAAACCGTCTTTTAAGACCGTAATATCGATGTTAATAATGTCGCCCGATTTCAGCTTTTTATCGCTCGGAATACCGTGACAAACCTGATGATTGACGGACGTACAAATTGATTTTGGAAAGCCGCGATAATCGAGCGGCGACGGAATCGCTTGTTGAATATCGACGATATAATCGTGGCAAATGTCGTTCAATTGATTCGTGGTGATGCCCGTTACAACGTGCGGTGCAATCATATCCAGCACGTCGGCAGCCAGACGACCAACGGTTCGCATTTTTTCAATTTCAACTTCGGTTTTGATAATAATACTCATGGTTTCCAAATTTAAGTAGTTAAGAACACAGTTACAGTTGTTACAGTTAATGGATGATTCTAACAGAGGCATCTTGTTGTAAAAAGCGAATCATGTTATAAATCCGCGTTCATTTTTGTAACAATCCTCACGTTTATCGTCACGTTTAAAAGGGTGCTTCGTGTAAAATCACAAGTTTTTTAAACGGGATAATCGGTGGCGTAACCCAATGGGACAGCCAGTCCCAATTCAATTTAGGAGAAATAAATGGCAGCAGTAACTATGCGCGAAATGCTTGAAGCGGGTGTTCATTTTGGACACCAAACCCGTTATTGGAATCCAAAAATGGCGAACTATTTGTTCGGCGCACGCAGCAAAATTCACATTATCAACTTGGACAAAACGCTTCCTTTGTTCAATGACGCAATGAATTATTTGGGTCAAATGTCTGCCAATAAAGGCACCGTTTTATTTGTCGGCACGAAAAAAGCCGCGCGTAAAGTCGTGGCTGAACAAGCGACATTATGCGGAATGCCTTACGTTAATCACCGCTGGTTAGGCGGCATGTTAACGAACTTCAAAACCATTAAAAAATCCATTGCTCGTTTGAAAGAACTTGAAGCAATGAAAGCAGATGGCTCGTTACATCAACGTTTTGGTAAAAAAGAAGCGTTAGGTATGGAACGTGAATTAGAAAAATTAGAACGCAGCTTAGGCGGCATTAAAGACATGAAAGGCATTCCAGATGTCATTTTCGTCTTGGACGTTGGCTATGAAAAAAATGCGATTGCTGAAGCAATCAAATTAGGAATTCCTGTTGTTGGTATCGTCGATTCAAACAATTCACCAGACAATATTGATTACATCATTCCTGGTAATGACGATTCAATTCGCGCGATTAAATTGTATTGTGAAACCGCTGCCTCTTCCGTTTTAGATGCTAAAAATGCTATTGCAGGTTTTTCAGCAAAAGTAGATTCTGACGATTTCGTTGAAGAAGCGGCGGCAGAATAATCTTATTTCAGTGAAGCTCCGCGCGAGATTAACCGTTTTAAGTTAGAACAAGAACGCCTCCTTTTGGGGGCGTTTTTACAATAAATATCAGCAATAGAGAGATAAAAAATGACTGTAGAAATTAACGCATCAATGGTAAAAGAATTACGCGAACGCACCGGTTCTGGCATGATGGAATGCAAACGCGCCTTAGTGGATTCACTAGGTGACATGGAATTAGCCATCGAAAATATGCGTAAAGCCGGTTTAGCGAAAGCGGACAAAAAATCGAACACCATCGCGGCAGAAGGTATCATCGGCGTAAAAGTCAGCAATTGTGGTCAAAATGTCGCGATTGTTGACGTGAATTGCCAAACCGATTTCGTGGCAAAAGCGGAAGATTTCGTGGGCTTTGTAAACAACGTGGCGCACGCTTTGTTGAATAATGACGGTATCGAAACCGAAGAACAATTGCTCGCCATGCCGTTGGAAGACGGCATTACGGTTGATGAAATTCGTCGTGGTTTGATTTCAAAATTGGGCGAAAATATCGTTATTCGTCGTTTTCAAAAATATCAATCAGAAGGCGGCACCGCGTGTTATTTGCACGGCACAAAAATCGGTGTCATCGTTGAATTAGCGGTGAATGATGCTGAATTAGGCAAAGATGTTGCGATGCACATTGCCGCAACGAAACCACAATGTGTGTCAGAAGATCAAGTTTCTGCGGACATCATCGAAAAAGAAAAAGAAATTTTCTCTGCACAAGCGGCTGAAAGCGGTAAACCTGCTGAAATCATTGCGAAAATGGTTGAAGGTCGTATCAGCAAATTCTTAGCCGAAGTGACTTTAAACGGTCAACCTTTTATCAAAGACGACAAAGTAACGGTCGGTAAATTAGCCGCGTCAAAAGGCAACACCATTATTCGTTTCAGTCGTTTTGAAGTGGGCGAAGGCATTGAGAAAAAAGAAGAAGATTTTGCTGCCGAAGTGATGGCGCAAGTTAATTCAATGAAATAAATTGATTTGTGTAAGTAGGGGCGAAAAATTTTTCGCCCTTACTTTCGAGTGGTAGAGACGAAAATTTTTTCGCTCTTACATTTTCAAAACCTTTCACCAGAGAAAATATGACTAATCTAATTTGCAAAAGAATTTTATTGAAGTTAAGCGGTGAAGCGTTAATGAGTCCAACGGGCGGTAGTATTGACGCGGATACCGTGAAACGTCTCGCCACCGAAATCAAAGAGCTTTGCGATGTTGGCGTGGAAGTCGGTTTAGTGATTGGCGGCGGTAACATTTTACGCGGCGCGGAAAAAGCCAGTGAAGGTTTAGATCGCGTTACGAGTGATCAAATGGGAATGCTTGCCACGGTAATTAACGCTCTGGCGATGCAAGACTCGCTCGAACATCTTGGGCAACCTGCGCGGGTTATGTCAGCGTTAAAAATCAATCAAGTGTGTGAAGATTACATTCGCCGGCGGGCGATTCGTCATTTGGAAAAAGGGCGTGTCGTCATTTTTGCAGCGGGAACGGGCAATCCTTTTTTCACCACCGATTCAGCGGCGAGTTTACGCGCCATTGAAATTAACGCTCAATTGATGATTAAAGCCACCAAAGTAAAAGGCGTTTATTCGGCTGATCCCAACAAAGATGCGGATGCCAAATTTTATGACTATCTCACTTACGACCAAGCCTTAGATCAACGTTTAAATGTGATGGACACCACCGCACTCGTTTTATGTCGAGACAATAATGTCCCGATGCGGGTGATGAATATCTTTGAACAAGGTGCTGTGATGAAACTTATGACAGGACAATCCATAGGCTCTCTTATTGAACGAGGAAACCCCTAATGATTAGCGATATTCAACAAGATGCTGCCACACGAATGGGCAAAAGCATCGACTCTTTAAAGCAAGATTTTTCTAAAATTCGCACCGGTCGCGCTCATCCGAGTTTATTAGACCAAATCATGGTGTCGTATTACGGCACAGAATCTGCGCTTTCGCAGGTTGCCAATGTGGTCGTTGAAGATGCGCGAATGTTGAGCGTTACGCCATGGGAAAAAGGCATGGTACAAGCGATTGAAAAAGCCATTTTGAAATCCGATTTAGGTTTAAATCCGATGACAAACGGCATGACTATTCGGATTCCGTTGCCCATGTTAACGGAAGAACGCCGTCGTAGCTTGGTCAAAATTGTTAAAAATGCCGCTGAAGATGGACGTGTCGCGATTCGCAACATTCGCCGCGATGCGAACACGACGATTAAAAATTTAGTCAAAGACAAAAAATGTTCGGAAGACGATGCGAAAGGCGTAGAAGATAAAGTTCAAAAATTAACCGATCAACACATTAAAGAAGTAGAAAAGCTTTTAGAAGTTAAAGAAGCTGATTTATTATCGATGTAACAAAAATGTCTGCTGAACGTATTCATTTAGCCGCCCCCCGTCATATTGCCATCATTATGGATGGCAATGGGCGTTGGGCGCAGCAACGTTTTTTACCGCGTGCCGTCGGGCATCGTGCAGGTGTGAAAGCAGTGCGTAAAATTGTCGAATATTGCGCCGCCGAACCGACTTGCGATGTCCTCAGTTTATTTGCCTTTAGTAGTGAAAATTGGAATCGCCCGAAAACTGAAGTGTCGTTATTGATGCGCTTATTTTTAACCACGTTAGAAAGAGAGATCGACAAATTGCATAACAATAACATTTGTTTACGTTTCATTGGCGACCGCACCGCGTTAGATTTGGCGTTGCAACAAAAAATGAACGAAGGCGAACAAAAAACCAAAAATAATACGGCGTTAACGCTGGTCATTGCAGCAAATTACGGTGGACGTTGGGATATGACACAAGCCTGTCAACGTCTTGCGGAACGAGTTGAAACGGGCGAATTGAAATCTAGCGATATTAACGAGACGGTTTTAAATCAACATCTTTGTCTGGCTGATTTGCCCGAACCCGATTTGTTCATTCGCACCGGCGGCGAAGAGCGCGTCAGTAATTTTATGCTTTGGCAACTCGCTTACACCGAATTTTATTTCACGCCGACACTTTGGCCGGATTTCAATCAAGCCGCTTTGGAAGAAGCGATTACCAGTTTTAAAGGCCGACAACGGCGTTTTGGGCATACCGGCGATCAAATTGCCGCGCTTGCCACTCCTTAAATCTTTTTCAAACAAATTCTTATGTTAAAACAGCGCATTATCACCGCAACATTGCTCGCCACGTTGGTGGTTTTAGCGGTGTTTGAACTTCCCTCGACTTACTTTTCACTTTTAATTGCCGTTATTGTGCTACTCGGCGCAAACGAATGGTTAAATCTCACCAAAGTCACTCATTTCAAGATGCGCGGACTTTTTTTCGTGTCGTTAATTGGCGCAATGTTGTTCATTCATTTGTGGACGTATTTGTTAGAAGCGATGGCTCCGTTAATGGATTATTTAGCGGAAAAATTCAAATTTGTGATGGAAGATATTCGCAATCAATCCGGACTTTTAGAATGGTTAGCGTTGCCCGCCGTTTTCTTTTGGGTATTAACGATGATGGTGATTCGGAATTCACCGGAAGGCGTATTGCAGCTCGAATTATCACCGTTCAAACAAGCGTTAATTGGCTGGTTTGTGTTGTTGATGAGTTGGATGTTTTTGTCACGATTACGCGCTTTTTTTGGCTCAGAAATGACGATGTATTTTTTACTTTTGATTTGGGTCGCAGATATTACCGCCTTTTTTGTGGGAAAAAAATGGGGGAAAACCAAATTATCGCCTGAAATTAGTCCAGGAAAAACCGTCGAAGGCATGTACGGCGCATTGGGTAGCGCAATAGTTTGTGGAATTGCGTTGAGTTTGATTGACGGTTTTGAACAACCAATGATTATCGCAGATTTCATTTTGCTTTCTGTTTTAACCGTCTTAATTTCAGTTTATGGCGATTTATTTTTTAGCGTGGTCAAGCGTCGCGCAGGCGCAAAAGACAGTGGAAATTTATTGCCGGGACACGGCGGAATTTTAGATAGAATTGACAGTTTGTGTGCCGCTATTCCGCTATTTTATGCGGGAATTTATTTAGAATCTGTCGGGCTATTTTCATGAAAGGTATTTGCATTCTGGGCGCAACGGGTTCGATTGGCGTTAGCACGTTGGACGTGGTGGCGCGGCATTCGAATTTGTACAACGTCGTGGCGTTGACCGCGAATAAAAATATCGACGCGCTTTATGAGCAATGTTTGGCGCATTCGCCCGAAGTCGTGGTCATTGTTGATGAACAAAAAGCGGCAGAATTTAAAACCAAAATTGAACATTCAACGTTAGCCGATTTGCGTATTTTGTCTGGTGCAGACGCATTGATTGAAGTCGCGACGTTGCCGAATGTGGATTCGGTGATGGCGGCAATTGTAGGCGCGGCGGGATTATTGCCCACGTTGGCGGCGGCGGAAGCAGGCAAAACCGTTTTGCTCGCCAACAAAGAAGCTCTGGTAATGTCGGGCGATATTTTTATGAATGCGGTCGAAAAGTCGGGCGCACAATTGTTGCCGATTGATAGCGAACACAACGCGATTTTTCAATGTATGCCGTCAGCCTATCAAACGGGCGCGTCCGCAAAAGGTGTGCGACGAATTTTATTGACCGCATCGGGCGGCCCTTTTCGCACCCTGCCGTTAGACGAATTAGCGCACGTCACCCCCGCGCAAGCCGTCGCGCATCCGAATTGGGATATGGGAAAAAAGATTTCTGTCGATTCCGCCACCATGATGAATAAAGGGCTGGAAATGATTGAAGCCTGTTTGTTATTCGACCTGAAACCGGAACAAATCCAAGTGGTAATTCATCCGCAAAGCGTGATTCATTCGATGGTGGATTACGTTGACGGTACGGTATTGGCGCAAATGGGTTGTCCTGATATGCGGATTCCGATTGCTCACGCGCTGGCGTATCCCGAACGTTTTGAATCTGGTGCCACGCCGCTGGATATTTTCGCAGTCAAACAGATGGATTTTGAACCGGCTGATTTACAACGTTTTCCGTGTTTGCGCTTGGCTTACGAGGCAATTCAAACGGGCGGCACGATGCCAACAATTTTGAATGCGGCGAATGAAATTGCGGTTGAAGCGTTTTTAAATGAGCAAATTCGTTTTACCGATATTCCTTTGATAATTGAAAAAACGATGAAAATAATTAAATCGGAACCAGCTGATAGCTTGGAAACTATTTTAGAAGTTGACCAAGATGCTCGTGATGTAGCGGAAATGTTGATTTGCGAACCGAGATTTTAATGAATTTTTTACACACGCTGTTTTATTTCATTGTCGCCATTAGCGTTTTAGTGACGGTGCATGAATTTGGGCATTTCTGGGTGGCGCGACGTGCAGGTGTGAAAGTGCTGCGTTTTTCGATTGGTTTTGGCAATGTTTTGTGGCGATACCAACAAAATCCAAACGCCACTGAATACGTTTTATCGCTGATTCCGTTGGGCGGCTACGTCAAAATGGTCGATGAACGTGAAGGCGAAGTCAAAGCGGAATATTTAGCCTTTTCGTTTAATCGACAATCTCTTTTAGCACGAACCGCG
This sequence comes from uncultured Pseudomonadota bacterium, assembly GCA_903870545.1. Lineage (GTDB taxonomy): Bacteria > Pseudomonadota > Gammaproteobacteria > Methylococcales > Methylomonadaceae > UBA10906. The sequence goes on along the minus strand of CAIQDI010000030.1, from coordinate 15,942 downwards.
ATTGTTGCCGCTGGCCCAATTTTTAATTTAGCATTGGCGGTGGCGTTATTTTGGAGTGTTTTGGTCATTGGCGAAGTAGGTATTAGACCGATTTTAGGTCAATCGTCCGCCCAATCTTTCGCTGCGAATGCCGGTTTTTCGGAAGGCGACGAAATTATTTCCGTCAATGACGAACCTACGCCAACGTGGACAAGCGCGATGTCTGCCATTATTTCAACAGCGTTGGAAGGCGATGCAGATATTGCGGTCAAAGTGAAAAATCGTGATGACACGCAAATTGTTAAAACCTTGCACGTTGACATGACTGAAACGCAAAACCCTGACGCGCTTTATGCAAAGTTGGGTTTTAAATTATTTTCGCCAACGTTGCAGCCTTTGATTGGTCATGTTTTAGAGAATGGTGCGGCAAAATTAGCAGGGCTAAAACAAGGCGATTTGATTCTTCGCGCTAATGAAACGGTGGTGAAAGAATGGCAACAATGGGTCGATATTATCAGAGCGAATCCGAATCAAGCGGTGCAAATTTTAGTGGAACGCGACGGTGTGCAATCGAGTTTGTCACTGACACCGAATGCGGATGGAAAAATTGGCGCGTCGGCACAAATTCCTGAAAATCTGTTGAAATCGCTTCAAGTACATTATGCGATTTCGCCATTGGCTGCGATTCCTGCTGCGTTCAGTACAACTTATCATTATGCTACGTCCACGCTAAAAATGATGGGACGCATGTTTGCGGGCAAAGCGTCGCTCGATAATTTGAGTGGCCCGATTAGCATCGCGCAATATGCGGGGCAATCTGCTGACATGGGGCTGGTGCATTTTCTGAAATTCATGGGATTGATTAGCGTGAGTTTGGGCGTGTTGAATTTATTGCCGATTCCTGTTTTAGATGGCGGACATTTATTTTTCTTCGCACTTGAAGGGCTGAAAGGCTCGCCCGTGTCGGAAAAAATTCAGCTCTTTTTTCAAAAAATTGGTATTGTGTTTCTGGGGTTGTTGATGTCGATAGCGATGTTTATGGATGTTGGGCGATTGTTTCAGTAGCTGAAAATAAGTTAAAAATTGTGGGCGCGAATAAATTCGCGCTGTACTTGCACAAAGCGCGAATTTATTCGCGCCTACCTTGAGAAATTATAAAATGAAAAAATTACTGTTAAGCGCAACTTTTGCGTTACTCGCCGCCAATGTTCACGCAGACGAAAAAACCATCCGCGAACAACTCACAAAATCGATGCCGACGATGCAAATTGACACGGTGAAACCGTCTGTTATCAAAGGCGTTTTTGAAGTCACGATTGGTGGCAGCATGGTTTATGTTTCGGATGATGGCAAATACTTGTTGCAAGGGCGATTGATTGACACGCAAACCCGCACCGATTTGACCGAAGAGAAATTAGGCGGAGCGCGTAAAATCGCGTTGGAAAAATTAGGCGCGGATAAAATGATTATCTTCAAACCTAAAATTCATACTTACACCGTGTCGATTTTTACTGATATTGATTGTGGCTATTGTCGCAAATTGCATTCAGAATTGGATTCGTATTTAGCCGAAGGCATTCAAGTTCAATATCTATTTTATCCGCGTGCTGGCAAAGGTTCGGAATCTTACAAAAAAGCCGTTTCGGTTTGGTGTGCCAAAGATAGAAACGCGGCATTAACAGCGGCGAAAAAAGATCAGAAAATTGAAGAAAAAACGTGTGAAAATCCAGTCGATGAACACATGGCACTGGCTGGCGAGTTTGATGTCACCGGTACACCAATGATTGTCAGCGAAAATGGCACCATTTATCCTGGGTATTTACCCGCTAAAGAATTACTTGAAAGATTAAAAAGCGAAAAAGATAAAAAGTAATTTGTGTCACTTGTTTGAAAACTCAACCCGTTAAACTGCCGTTTTATTCATAAATTCAAAGAGGGCGCGTCATGTACGAACATTTAGAAACTGCCAAAAATACCGAAAATTTAAAACGTGTGGTGATTGACCCCGTGTCGCGGGTAGAAGGTCACGGCAAAGTGACGTTGTTACTCGACGAAAATAACAAAGTTCAGCAAGCGCGTTTGCACATCGTGGAATTTCGCGGCTTTGAGAAATTTATTCAAGGTCGTCCGTATTGGGAATTGCCTGTTTTGGTGCAGCGTTTATGTGGTATTTGTCCGGTGAGTCACCATCTCGCGGCGGCAAAAGCGATTGATCAACTCGTTGGTGTGGATCCTGAAAATTTGCCAATTTCAGCGACAAAACTCAGAAAATTGCTGCATTTTGGGCAAGTTTTACAATCGCACGCGCTGCATTTTTTCCATTTATCCAGTCCGGATTTGTTGTTTGGGTTTGAAAGTGAAATCCAAAAACGGTCGATTGTCGCGGTATTAAACGATTTTCCCGATATTGGTTTGCAAGGCGTGAAATTGCGTAAATATGGGCAAGAAGTGATTCGCATGGTTTCTGGCAAACGGATTCACGGCACGGGCGCGATTGCGGGCGGCATGAATAAACCGTTAAGCAAAGAAGAGCGCGATTATTTGTTGACTGACATTGACCAAATTATTGACTGGGCGGCGGCTTCGGTGAAATTGGTCAAAACCGTGCATTGTTCAAACTTGCCGTATTACGACGATTTCGGCACGATTCGCACCAATTATTTGGGCATGGTTCAGCCTGATGGCGCGTTGGAACTGTATCACGGTGGTTTGCGGGTAAAAAATGCCGAAGGTAAAACGCTGTTTGACCACCTCGATTATTGCAAATACAACGATTACATTCACGAAGAAGTGCGTTCGTGGACGTACATGAAATTTCCGTATTTAACCGAATTAGGCAAAGAAAATGGCTGGTATCGCGTTGGGCCACTCGCTCGCGTGAACAATTGCGATTACATCAATACGCCGATTGCTGAAAAAGAACGGGTTGAATTCAAAGCGCACGGTGGCGCGGAACAAATGGTTCACAGCACGTTAGCGTTTCATTGGGCGCGATTGATTGAGCTTTTGCATTGCGCTGAAAGTATCAAAGAATTATTGAATGACCCTGACGTTTTGAAACACGAAGAACCCGCCAAAGGCGAACGTCGTTTTGAAGGCGTTGGCGTAATTGAAGCCACGCGCGGCACGTTATTTCATCATTATCAAGTCGATGAAAACGATATTGTGACGAAGGCAAATTTAATCGTTTCGACAACCAGCAACAACATGGGCATGAATGAATCGGTGCGCCAAGTGGCGGCAGAATATCTGTCGGGACAAGAATTGACCGAACCACTTTTGAATAATTTAGAAGTCGCGATTCGTGCTTATGATCCGTGTTTGTCTTGCGCGACGCACGCCGTCGGCAAAATGCCGTTGCAACTTGAATTGGTCAATTCAAAAGGCGAATTGATTGATAAATTGGTCAAACACGACACGGGCGAAATTGAACGTGTCTACTAAACCGATTTTAGTTTTTGGTTATGGCAATTTAAGTCGCGGCGACGACGCGCTTGGTGTGTTGATGTTGGAACACATTGAAGCGCGTTTCACGCTAGAAAATATCGATTTACTGACCGATTTTCAGCTTCAAATTGAACACGCACTCGATTTAGAAAACCGTGAACTTGTGGTTTTCGTCGATGCGTCAGTGAAAAGTGAAATTGCGTTTGAATTTACGCAATTACAACCGATTCGAGATTTAAGTCACACCACGCACGCCATGAGTCCCGCCGCGATTTTGGACACTTATCAAACGATTAAAAACGAAACGCCACCGCCTTGTTTTTTATTGGCAATTGGCGCAGACAGTTTTGAATTGGGCGAAGATTTAGGCGATAAAGCAAAACAAAATTTAGCCAAAGCGTCTGAATTTATGGAAACGCTTTTGAATAATCCGACGTTCGAGTTTTGGCAATCTCAAATCACAACACAATAATTTTTAACAACCATAAAAAGGAAATCTCATGATTCATTTAGTAGAAGGCGATATTTTATTGAGCAACGCTCACGCCATTGTTCAAGGCGTTGGCATTAACGATTCGATGGACAAAGGATTGGCATTATCGCTACACAATTTGTATCCCGCGATGCACAAAGACTTTCACCACTGGTGTCATCAAAACAATCCCGAAGCCGGCGAAGCGTGGGCGTGGGTTAGCGCAGAAGGCAAATACGTTGTCAATTTAATCACACAAGAAGGCGCGGATAGTCACGATCATCGTCATGGAAAATCGACGCTGGTTCTCGTTCAACATGCGTTGAAAAACTTGGCGAAAATCGCTGTCAAAGAAAATTTAACTTCACTGGCGTTGCCACGTTTGGCGACTGGTGTGGGTGAATTAGATTGGGCGGACGTGTTGCCGTTGATTGAGAAAAAATTGGGCGATTTAAACATTCCTGTTTACGTCTACGAAACGTATCACGCTGACCAAGCTGCAAACGAAGCCTAATTTTTACTGGAGAAAAAAATGTCTGACCTTATCGTCATTGAACACAATCCAAGCGACGAACGCCTCAAAGAATTAGGTGTGTCGAGTTGGGAAATCTGGGAAAAAGAAGTGTCGAAATTTAACATCGATTTCGACGAAACCGAAAAAGCCTATCTTTTGGAAGGCGAAATTTTAGTCACGCCAAAAGGCGGAGAACCTGTGCGAATTGTGGCGGGCGATTTAGTGTTTTTCCTCGAAGGTTTAGAAAGCGACTGGGAAGTTGTGAAACCGTTGAAAAAACATTACAGCTACGATTAGAAACTAGCGGATTCAAATAGCGCGTGCTGTTTGAATCCGTTTTTTTATTACGCGAGAAAGAGGTTAAATGATGATTCATTCCAAATTTATAATCCCGCTTATGTTTTTAGTGGTTAATGTAGCGACAGCTGCAACAGTTGCTCCTAGAATTTCCCGTATTAGTGTAACGCCAGCTACTGCAACCGCTGGGGCGATATTTAAATTCTCGACAACATTAAGCGCACCGTTAATTGTTGGCGATAAAGTTAAAATCAATGTTGGCAGCGGTACTTTAATTGCGATGACTGGAACGGAGACGCAATACTCGTTATCACAAGCTCTATTCACCGCTGGTGTAAAAAAGTATACGGTTGGCATTTACACCAGTCGTGGTGCTTTACGAGGTGCCATCAATACTGGAACTTACAAGGTTACAAGCGCAGCTCCCGTTAATCATGCGCCAACATTAACGTTGATTAGTTCAGACACGACAGCTACGGCAAATACAAAATACACCGTCACGTTAAATGCTAAAGATGTTGATGCGAATCTAGGTTCAATCACAATGAATTGGGGTGATAGCACTTCACCGGATACGTTAACCGCAACAGACAGTAAAGATTTAGTTTTTAATCACACTTATGCTGCTGAAGGTGATTTTTCTTGGAATGCGTTTGCAAGCGACAAAGGCACACCCGTATTAAAAAGCAAATCAATTTCTAAAATTGTTATTGTTTCAAATCTTGCACCTGTTGAAGTTAAGCCTCCAGTTGTTACAGTTCCTATTGCTGTAACGTATCCAGTAACTGAAAGTTATGATGTGTTCAAAAAGATGACAAGTTATATAGGCGTGACCATTTTATCGGAAACTGGTGAGAAAGCAGGTTTTTGGGATTTAAGAAGCAAATGGACAATTAGGGCGTTTAAAATTTTAGATTCTTTTCGATACCAAATTTACATGTCATCTGTTTATGTATCATGGACTTCCTGGCGATATTATGATGCGGTTTATGACTTAAATGGAAACTCTTTACCGACCACTACTATTTCTAGCGATGTTGGTTGTCAGTCATTTTCGTGTACATATAGGGAAGATGTTGGTGCAAATGTGACGCGAGAGTACCTTACAAGTGTACAAGATACTGGAATTAAATTAAAAATTAGCGGAACGGGCGGAGAAGAGATTTTTCAGATACCAGCAGATTATATAAAATCATTTCTTGCGGCTGTTCCAGCTAGTTAAGTAATTAAACCGCGCCCGTCGGTTCGCTCCCGCTCTCAACATCGCAGAAAAGGCGACGTAATTCAACACGCCGCCTTTATTCTTTTACGGTTTTCACATGGAATTTTATGATTTTTAATACGATAGATTTAAAAGATATAGGCGTTTTTCTAGCGTTGGTAGTTTATGCTACAAATTCAGCATGGCACTACCGCCAATTGACTGTTGATAATGCGTTACGATTTATCGATGCACATCAGAAATTAGTGGATACAAAATTTCTTTCTGAAAACAGGGATAAACTGGAAAGCGGAGATTTTCATCGTGATACACCGAACGGCGAGGAGGATAAAAAATTTATTGAATTGTTACGAGCCTTTGAACAAATTGCCCTTTTACAAAAGGCAAAAGCAATTCCAAAATCAGCCAACACATATATGTTCGGCTGGATAGCACAACAAATTGAACCATTATTAACGGAAGAAGAAAAAGATGATTGTTACTGGGTTGTCGCTGTAGAATTCATAAAGAATATGAAGTCATTAGCTGATGATTTAGACAAAAAAACAGACGGTGAGCGCGTTCAGTATTTCCAAGACATCAACTTTTACAAATAAGTGCTTCAATGAACATTCACGAATATCAAGCCAAACAACTTTATGAAAACTTATACTGCCATTGTCGAACGCTGCACCGAAACGGGTTTGTATGTGGGTTTTGTGCCTGGATTTACAGGCGCACACACGCAAGCCGAAAGTTTAGATGAGTTAAATCAGAATCTAAAAGAAGTGATTGAAATGTTGCTTGAAGAAGGAACGCCACGATTTGAAAGCCAATTTGTTGGGCTTCAAACTATCGCCGTGGCGTGAACGATGGGAAGTATTCCAGTTTTAAAACCGCGTGAACTTGTGCTTTTGCTTGAAATTTTAGGCTTTATTGAAGTTCGTCAGCGTGGTTCTCACAAACAGTTTCGACATTCTGATGGTAGATGCACGACGGTTCCATTCCATGCGGGACGCGACCTATCGCCAATTTTGCTACGACAAATTGCAAAAGATATTGGATTATCAGTTGATGAACTTTTAAAAAGTAGACGGATGCAATGAACATTCACGAATATCAAGCCAAACAATTATTTCAAAACTACGCCATTCCAATTCCCGAAGGGCGCATTGCCACATCTGCGATTGAAGCAGAAAAAATCGCCCAAGAATTAACGCACGAATCGTGGGTGGTAAAAGCCCAAATTCATGCAGGCGGACGTGGCAAAGTCGGCGGCGTAAAAGTCGCTAAAACGCCCGACGACGTTTTTACGTTTACGCACGAATTATTAGGCACACGCTTAGTCACCAAACAAACGGATTGCGTCGGGTTGCCGATTGATTCGAATTAACATTCACGAATATCAAGCTAAACAACTTTTTGTAAGGCTTTTTCGACGACTGGTTCTTTGAATTCTAAACTAAATTGAACGCTCATAATGCTTCCTAAAGGAAGCGACAACTATGGTGACACATAGGGTAGTCAAATCCGATACTTTTTCTTAACTTTCGTTAACTGCATCCCATAACAGCGTTATGAGTGGGTGTATCTACCAATGTGAAGCTAAAAAGGCTTCACTCTTTGTTTTGCTAACAAAGAGCTTCGTTATCGCCATAAGGTACAGTGCTAGCAAACGGCATCTTACAATGAATTTTCATTAGAAACAACGCATTGTAAAGACCAACAAATGTTAAAAAACATTAGATAATCAGATACCATACATCAACCTCTTAATAAAACTAAATTTGAAAAATGTTTTGCACTATCTTGATGGTCTGCCATTTTCCCACCAATGAGTGAAAGTTGGCTCACTAGCAGTTCCCAGTAATGCCACATAAGCACTCAAGTTTTTAATGTCGTTGGTGCATAAGCTTTTCTTAAACGAGGGCATACCACCTTCTTCGCCTCCAGTGACAGCATCCATTTCACTCGCTTTCCCTATAAGACTTGGTCCCATACCTGCTCCATGCCCACCCATACCGTGACAGCTATAACAATTCAATCGCATAAAGGCGCGTCGTCCTTCAATCGCCATATCCTGAGTAGTTCCCGTGCTTGAACAATTAGGCTTAGTGATTTGTATAGAATCAGCAGCTGGATTTTTTATCGCACCGGTTGTTCCACCACCATTACCTTTAGAGCCACCAGCACCATTTTTAGAATTCTCTGATGAATTTTTTGTTGTACTAACTTTAAAATCCGCCGATGAATCATTATCCGCGTTAGCAATACCGATTGTACCTACAAGCAGAATACATCCTAAAACTGTACTCGCAATATTTGTTAGAACTCGCATAATCAATTACCCTTTAATTGTGTTAATTCGTTTCACCATTGGCTTCTGATGAGACCAAGTCAGGTGATGATTTAATGAGTGGTATGTGGTAGGTAGTCAAAATTTCTTCAATTTCATTACGCTTTTCTTCGAGAGCTTGTTGCAATTTTGCAGCTAAACCGCTGTCGTCTTTTCTGACACCAATAGCAATATCAAAAGAGAAAGGTTGTTTTGGCATTTGCACATCGGCGAGCGCAAGAACCACTGCTAATTGTTCGCCATATTTCGTTGCAAAATAACCACCTATTGGTCCCCAAACAATCGCAATATCAATTTCTCCCTTTGCCACCGCCTCTATAACCTGAGCTTGAGGATTTTCTACCGATGAATCCCCCCACATTGAATAACCAACAATGTTGTTAACAATCCCTCTGTGAGCTAAAGCATGAGCAGGAGGCGAATTTGAACCATCATTACCTATTGCGTGCAATCCAATTTTCAAAGTACGAAGAATAGGATCATCGAAAGATTCAATGACTAAATTACGTTCTTTTTGAGTAACAAAAACATATCCAGAACGGTAATAGGGCTTAGTCGTTAATAATCGAGCGTGACCATAAGGCACGCCAACAATAACATCACAACGATTTGCCTCTAACGTATTCTTTATATAACCTTGCCTTTGTTTTTCCCAAAGATAACGGGGTTTCAAATTCAATTCACCCGCTAAAAGTGTCGCAATTTTGTTTTCAAATCCTTCTTGTTTTTGATTAGAAAACGGCAAATTATCAGGTTCTGCACAAACTCGAAGTTCATCTTCTGCTATTGCTGTCATGTTTAAACTGAAAAACATAACCAGTGAAAAACATAGCTTCCGAGAGCGTAAATAAAATTTTGGATTCATATTACTTACCCCTTAACCTTATCCCTTATGGAGCTGGGACTAGATTGAGTTTGTACACATGAACTTGACCACCAACACTGCCCGATTTTTTCGTAGCGCATGATGAATCATCACTGAAAACTGCAATACGTTGATTGCCGTCGGGACCTTGAAAACTAATCGGATTACCAACCGCGTTACACGTTAGAGCTATGCTCCACAATGGGTCTCCAGTTTGAGCATTAACGGCTTTTAAATGTGGAGAAGTAATATCTGAAGGTACTCCCGAACTACTCCCACTTCCTGGAGATGACGCAGCCGCTTGAATTGCCTGAGCAGAATAAAAAATGACATCCCCAGCTGTTGCTAAAATCCCTGCGTAAATCATTGATGGTTCTTTTACCGTCCATTTTCTTTCACCTTTTACGGCATCCCAAGCCATCAATTCACTAAGATAAATGGTCTCTGGCTTAGATAAATCAACGTTTGTAATATCAAGATCTACACTGTAACTCGCACCCATGTAAGGCGCACCAGAAACAAATTCCGCTTTTAATGCGTCCAACGTACTACAGAAATTAAACGTTGGCATATAAAAGAGTTTTGTATTGGGTGAATACGCTCCAGGTTCCCACCCTTTCGCTCCTAATACCGATGGGCAGACTGTTGTAGGTTGAGCTGGCTTTTCAACTGTACTTTGATGCACACGCATATTCGGATCTACAGCTTGAGTGCCTGTTGCATAATTAAAATCATCAGCTGTTGCCCAATTGACATGATCAACAAATTGTTCTGCTTTTATAATTTCGCCAGTATTTCTGTCAAAAGCGTACGCAAGCCCATTTTTATTCAAATGAATCAGCAGTTTTCTTGCATCTGCATCATCAGGGTTCAGTTTTTGATCAACTGAAATGTTTTCGCTCGCGGCATCATAATCCCAGCTATCATTTTCAGTAACTTGATAAACCCACTTTGCTTCACCTGTATCAGGATTTCTAGCAAAAATTGAAGAACCCCATTTATTTGCACCCGGGCGCATATCAGCGTTCCAAACACCAGGTTGACTTGTGCCATAAAACAATAAATTCAAGTCAGGATCATACGTTAAATAAGCCCAAGCAGAACTACCACCTAATAACCAAGATTTATTTGCAGCTGGAGCTTCACCAACCGTCGTTTCTGGCCAGCTGGTTTTACCTAAATTATCGCCTTGATCTTTTGTATAAAATGGATGGGTGTTAGAACCGATTAAAACATCAGCATCAGGTCCGGTGTTATATGCACGCCATTTGTGTTGACCCGTTACTAAATCAAGTGCTTCAATCCAACCTCGCACGCCCATTTCACCACTTGATGATGCGGTAATCACTTTCCCACCAATAATTTTTTGTGATGAAGAGTCTTTAGTTGGAACGATGATAGGTGCAACCGTCATGGTTACGCCTGTGTGCGGGTCTGCAAGAGTATTTTTCCAAATTAACGTGCCATCGTTAGCATTAACTGCAATAACAGTGTTATCTAAAGCACTGAATACGATTCTTGCAGGCTGTGAATTTCCTGCACTATCCGTAAATGCTTCCGCATAAGCCGCACCGCGATTGATTCCACCACAGCAATTAGCACCTTTAGCGTATTGACTAACCGTTGGCGTATAAGTCCATTTTATTGCCCCATCTTTAGTAGCTAAATTATAGGCAATTAACTTGTTTGGAAAACCCGTCACAACATAAAGTGTCGAACCAATGACTAATGGTTCACCCATAAAACGCCCGCTAACACCAGTGTTTAGCGTAAACTCTTCTTTTAACTGTCCAATGTTACTTGCATTGATTTGGGCAAGGCTACTATAACGAGTTCCTTGAAGCGTTCCGCCTGATGTTTTCCATTCTGTGCCAGTTGCAGCACCAAACTCTGGTACGGAGGCGTTAGAAATTGACACTAATCCGTATCCAAGCGTTATTGCTAAGAATAGCTTTGAGCGTAAAAAAATTGGTTTTAGGTTCAAATGACCAGTGTCATGAGAATTAAATCTATTTGTGACTTTCATCTGATAATCTCCTCAAAAATGTAAAAAATCTGTGTAACAGCACGCAGACAAACTGCGTTAAAGTTAATCACTACACAGACACCTTGTCAAAATAAAAAAATCTAATTTGAAGATTTTTACTACCCCTATCGCGTTGATGAAAGTGGATTTACTCATTGAAAATCAATTTATATGGGATTAGCTTTAACAGTCACGGTTTGTCCGATAACTCACCCAAAACAAAACCAGAGCGGAAGCGTTATTCCATGAACGCTGAATTATCGCTTGCCACCATAAGCTACAATCTCATGAGCAATAAGATTTAACGACAATTCTCTATTTACAGCCCCTAATTTTACTGCCTCCTTCGGCATTCCATATACCACACAGCTTTCTTCATCCTGTCCTAGCGTTTGCGCTCCCATATCAGACATTTCTTTCAACCCCCTTGCACCGTCATCACCCATGCCAGTCATAATGATGCCGAGTGCATTTTTACCTGCACATTTGGCAACTGAACGGAATAACACATCTACCGACGGACGATGCCGCGTAACCAAGGGACCATCTACAATTTCAACATAATATTGTGCGCCGCTACGTTTTAATAGCATGTGTCGTCCACCTTGTGCAATCAGAGCGCGTCCCGGCAATACGCGATCACCATTCACGGCTTCACGCACTTCAATTTGGCATAGGCTATTCAGACGTGCGGCAAATGCGGCAGTAAATTTTTCTGGCATGTGTTGCACAATCACGATACCTGGACAAACACGCGGCAAGGTCGTTAATACAACTTCCAGTGCTTGCGTCCCGCCTGTAGAAGTACCGATGGCAACAATTCTATCCGTAGTTTCAGCCATCGCGGTCAGTGCGGCGGGGAGAATGGCATCCGCTGTTAATTTAACTTGCACTGGCACAGTAACGGACAATCGACGCACGTTGGCGCGGGCAGCGGCTTTGACGGCAGCAATCAAATTTTCCGAATCATCTTGTAAAAATTGTTTAACCCCCATTTTTGGTTTAGTGATAATGCTTACAGCTCCCGCTGCGAGTGCCTGCATAGTGGTTTCCGCACCTTTATCGGTGAGCGAAGAACAGATGACTACTGGCGTAGGTCGTTCGGACATCAGTTTTTTCAAAAACGTAATACCATCCATGCGCGGCATTTCCACGTCCAGCACAATTACATCTGGCCACTGCTTACGCATGCGAGTCATCGCAAATATCGGATCGGAAACGGCACCAATTACAGTAATACCTGGATCACGCGACAGGTTAGCCGTCAATACTTGTCGCACCACGGCGGAATCATCCACTAACAATACGTTTATTTGAGCCACATTAAGTTCCTATTTATTTTTTAATACTTGGCTGCGGAAAACAATGGCAGTGCTTCATCCAAACATCTCCACTCCACACTTCAAAAATCACGGTGCGAGATCCCGACCCGCCCAAATGCGAGGAAACGCACTTAAAACCATGCTGTTTTATAAGTTGCCGTGCAGCTTGCACATTTTGAGTGCCAATATCGAGTATCTTATTTTCTGGTGCTTCGGGAAACATATTGCCGCCACCAAATAACTTAACCTGATATTCTTTGTAGGGTGCGCCAATAACATCCATTTTCTCTAGTAGCAAGGCAATCGCCCCATCGGCATAACGTCCATCCAGTATGGTTCGATTTGTATCACGTCGCTCTGGCAACATGTAATGGCACATGCCCCCAACCAATAATTGAGGATGCCAAAAAGTAATCGAAACACAGGAGCCCAATACGGTGCGAATGCGTGTATCACGATTACCAAAGTAATAATCACCCGGGTGTAAAAACATATCTGTAAGGGGTAGCGAATTCGTCATTTTAGGGCTTCTGATAAATGGACGGCTGCACCAAACGTACTTCTTCATTTATACCGTTGAGCGTTTCGGAATGACCCACGAAAAAATATCCGCCGGGGCGTAATAGTGTCAGCAGACGCGAAACCACTTGTCGTTTAGTATTTTGGTCAAAATAAATCATGACGTTACGCAGAAATATCACATCAAACTCAGCCAATTGTGGCGGAGCTTCGTTAAGATTATGTTGTTTAAACTGAATACGTTCGCGTAATTTACGTTCAATCAATAACGTTCCGTCTTGACTCCCGATTCCTTTAAGACAATATTTGGTCAAATAATTCTGAGGGATTTCCGACATTCGCTCCATCGAATAATGACCACGTCGTGCCATTTCCAACACCTTCATATTCAAATCAGAAGCGACGATTTCCCATGGTGCCACACCCAATACGTCATCCAACAACATCGCAATACTGTAGGGTTCTTCGCCACTGGAACACGCTGCGCTCCAAATTCGAAAGGTTTTACCCGATTTTCGCGCGGGTAAAATGTGCTGGCGCAGAAAATCAAAATGTTTGGGTTCACGAAAGAAGTGGGTTTCGTTCGTGGTAAGTAAATCCACGGTCATTTGTAATTCCGCCTTACCGTCGATGGCGGTAATCATTTTAAAGTATTCGCCGTAGCTCCTCAGTCCGAAATGTGCTAATCGCTTTGCCAGGCGACTGGTCACAAGCGGTTTTTTGCTGGACGACAAAGTAATGCCCGCAATGCGATAGATGAGGTCACAAAACTGTGTGAATTCCTTTTCGTGCAACACCACGGCGGCGGCTAGAGGATTCGCGTTGTGGAATGCAGCTTTCATCATTTTTTGTTCCATTGGTTAATTCACTTACTGTCGTCATTCCCGCAACAGGGCATGGGAATGACGAAATCAGCGTTCGTAAAACTGAACGTTACTCTGCTGGCACCACCTTATCAGCGGTGATAGAACTCACCGCCGCTAGCGTTGCCATATCATCCATCGACAGCACATACTGAATGTCTAAAATAATCACAAATTTGCCTTTAATTTTGCCCATTCCAGCAATAAAGTCAGCTCGGATATTAGAACCAAACGACGGCGCATGTTCGATTTCAGTGGCTGGAATTTTGAGTACCGCGTTCACCGCATCTACCATCACGCCTACATTCTGAGTCATTTCGCCTAACATGACTTCGATAATAATAATGCAATTGCGCCGTCCTATCGGTGTGGGTGATTTCCCAAAGCGTGAACTTAAATCAATCACTGGCACCACCGCGCCGCGCAGGTTAATCACACCACGAATAAAATCAGGCATTCGGGGGATTTCAGTCAGTTGACCGTATTGAATAATCTCTTTAATGCTAAGAATGCTGATGGCATAGGTTTCACCGCTCAACATAAACGTCAGATATTGCTGTTGATCTTCACTACCGCTATCGGTTGACAGCGTTTTTGCCGCTTGTGTTGCATCCATGATTTCCCCCTAAAATTTCACAAATTCATCTTCATTAAATTCATCATGATAATGAGTGGTCGCTGTTTTTTTAATCATCTGTTTGGAAGACGGGTGCTTGCTCGCGGACGCTTTATGACCACTCACGGTAAAAAATTCCATCATCTCTTGTAATTGCATGGCTTGACCGCTCATTTCTTCCGACGTAGCGGCAAGTTCTTCCGAAGCACTGGCATTTTGTTGGGTAATCTGGTTGAGCTGATTCATTGCCGTATTGATTTGTCCAACCCCCGTTGATTGCTCTTCAGAAGCTGCCGCTATTTCCTGCACTAAATCCGCTGTTTTTTTAATCGACGGAACAATCGTATCCAAAAGTTTGCCCGCATTTTCAGCCATTTCGACACTGCTTTCAGCAAGTTCCCCAATTTCCTTTGCCGCCACTTGGCTACGTTCGGCAAGGTTGCGAACTTCGGCAGCGACGACAGCAAAACCCTTACCGTGTTCACCTGCGCGTGCCGCTTCAATCGCCGCGTTCAACGCCAATAAATTGGTTTGATATGCAATATCATCGATGATGCCGATTTTTCCCGCGATACTTTTCATTGCCCGTACGGTTGTTTTAACCGCTTCACCGCCTTCTATAGCCTCACGACTGGTTTGCGTCGCCATACCGTCGGTGACTTTCGCATTTTCCGTGTTTTGGTTAATGGAAGCTGACATTTGTTCGACCGCAGAACTGGTTTCTTCCACACTCGCCGCCTGTTCACTGGTCGCCTGACTCATACTCTGCGCGGTGGCAGAAATTTCGCCACTTGCCGAGGCGATATTCGCCGCCGCACTATTCACTTCTCCAATGATTTCGGCAATTTTAGCGATGGTATTGTTGACGGTATCTTTAAAATCTTCGAGTTGGCCTTTGTAATGACCGTGGACAGTTTTAGTTAAATCGCCTTTTTCTACTTCGGTGAGAACCGCTACCACTTCATTCACGGGAAGAATAATACCGTCCAGCGTGCTGTTCAAACCTTCGATAATTTTACGATAATCGCCTTGGTGTTTTGTGGCATCGGCACGTTTTTGTAAATTGCCTTCAACAGCAGAAACTGACAGCATATTAACGTCGATTGCCAGAGCTTGAATGTTATGTTTGAGCAACATTAGCCATTCGTGGATTTGGTCATTGTTGGATGCTTTCCCCATTTCTGCGCTCATATCACCATTGGCAATTTTAGTGACATAAATAATCAATTCCGATAACCAACTATTCACGGTGTTAAGATTATTTTTGATAATGTTGAAATCACCGTTATAAGTATCAGTAATTTTGGCGGGAATGACACCTTTCGAAATGTTATCGACATAATTTGCCGCCACGTTCAACGGATTGATAACCGCGTCCAACGTTTTATTCACACCTTCGACAATTTTACGGAAATCGCCTTGATGTTTCGCGGCATCCGCGCGAGTGGCTAAACGTCCTTCCACG
>CAIQDI010000029.1 GCA_903870545.1 uncultured Pseudomonadota bacterium | reverse complement strand
TGGATGTGACCACCCTGTATTCAACTGGGTATGCTTTTGCCGCCCTTCGCGCCGATGGTTCGGTGGTGACGTGGGGGAATGCCGGTGATGGTGGCGATAGCAGTACCGTCGCCGAGGCACTTAACGGCGATGTGGATGTGACCACCCTGTATTCAAATGGGTATGCTTTTGCCGCCCTTCGCGCCGATGGTTCGGTGGTGACGTGGGGATCTGCCGGTTGGGGTGGCGATAGCGGTGCCTTTCAGCTTACTGACGTGGTTAGTTTTGCCAATCCCGCCACCGACGACATTTATATCCCAGCAGAAGAACTTCACGTTAATCAAGCACCTACTGGGAACATCACCATCGCAGGTACAGCAAAACAAGGGCAAACCTTAACAGTAAAAAATACACTTGCTGACGAAGACGGTTTGGGTGATTTTAGTTTTCAATGGTTAGGTAATGGTGCAGAAATTATCGGTGCAACGAAGGCGAGTTATGTTTTATCGGCGGTGGATTTGGCAAAAAAAATCAGCGTGCAAGTCAGTTATTTGGACGGTGAAGGCACAGACGAACTCGTCACAAGTAAAGCAACAACAGCCGTTACCAGTAACGTGAACACCAATGCGACCAGCGGCAATGATCAAATCACGGGTCCGACAAAGTCAGAAAAAATCGATGGTTTGGCGGGTAATGATTTGTTAAAAGGTTTGGCAGGCAATGACACGTTGATTGGTGGTGCAGGTTTGGACACGTTGATTGGTGGAGCTGGTGCAGATAATTTAACGGGTGGCACGGATTCAGATGTTTTCAAATTAACCCTGTTAACCGAGTCTGGCATCACCTCAAAAACACGCGATACAATTACTGATTTTCTCAGTGGTACAGACAAAATCGACCTTTCTGCACTCGACGCAAATGAAACATTAACTGGCGACCAAGCCTTTACGTTTATCGGTAGCGCGGCATTTAACAAAACAAACGCAGCTGGACAATTACGTTTCGATACCGCCAGCAAAATTCTCTACGGCAGCACAGATGCTGACATAGCCCCAGAGTTTTCAATTCAACTGAACGGCGTAACCAGTTTGCTTGTGAGTGACTTTATTTTGTAACAGATAATATCGTGCAAATTAACCGGAAAGTGAATTTGTTAAAATCTCACAAATGTAAAAAGTAATCGCTGGAATCACTTTGCGCGTCTACATTTTTCACTTGCTCTACTTCCCATCCTTTACAGGCTAACGAAACAGTACGCGGTACAGGACGTTTACCCGTTCTGTACTGACTAATGGTTCGTCGTGTTAAGCCAATTGCTTGTGCAGCTTGCGTGAGTGACAAATCATTCGCATCTTGCCAACGCCTAAAATGTGCATTGGCAACTCTTCCCGACTGCTCCAACGCTATTTCAAATAATCTGTCCGAATCCAGCGACGCACCACACGCCCATTCAATCGTAAAGCCAAAGTCCGTAATCGTCGCAGTCGTAAATTCTTCGGCTATTTCCAGTGGTGCAAACACTTCCAGGGAGTGAATAAGTGATGTTAAATCCACCATTATCAATGTTTTATCCGTGTAAATGATTTCAAGTTTATACGGTAAAACAGGCGTGACGGTTTCTAAGCGAAAACTATTTTTTCTCATGATGATTTTCCCGTGGATTGTTCATTCGTTGCCATTCGGATTTGATGATGTCTTGATGCAAAGCTATCCATTCAACGGCTTGTTTGATGACTTTTGCTGGCACGCCAGAATTCTTAACCTGACCATCAAGCGTAATCAGTGCCTTGCCATTGGCATGTAAAATGTGAACATGAACGGGCGAGTGTTCATTGCCTTGGACACGAATTAACCAACCATTTTCAGTATAAATTTTCCCCATGGGCAAATTATAGAAAAATTATTTCGCCATTAACAGAATTTTTGTTATCGCTGTAATGCTTAAATAATGTTCATTGGCAATGATGACATTTTAGAAATTTTGCGTGATACTTGTCGCAAATACACCGAAACGAACAAGACTATGACTAAACCACAAATGGAATCACCTGCTGAAATGACAAACCTACCTGAACCCATTGAAATAAAAGAAGAAATTAAACCTAAAAAACTAGGACTTAAAAGAAAAGTCGTTGAGCCTACAATCGAAAAAATCGCCATTCAATCTAAACCGTCTCCTGTAAAAGCACCAAGTGGAAATGTGGCTATAGCCAAAGGTTTAAAAGTTACGTTGGTGATTGAACCTGCCAGCATTCCTATAATTGACAGCACAGGCAAAAAAACAGTTACCTTTAGCATTCAAGTAGCAAATACCGATATTAAAGTCACTACGACTATAAATTCAAAATCCTACCGTAAAGTTATCAACAGTATTGAAGAACTCGGGGCAGATGGCTGTAATGCTATTCTTCAAGGTGCCATGAAAAAGTACGGGGTAATTGAAGATGCTGGATTAGTCGTTCAGCCGAAAAAAGTTGCCGTGAGTGAACCAGCTGTTGAACCAGAAGCGGCTTAAAAAGACACAACAAAAGCGACATCATGCCGCTTTTGTTATTCGCGTGAATGGATTGGCTTCGCGGTTATTTGTTACCTCTTGAATCGTAATCGTCTTCTTCATCATCAATCGGTGGTTTAACCGTTATCTTCGTAGTAACCACTGGTTTGACTTTAGGCTTAATGCTAGTGGCTTGCTGTTTAATAGCCGCATCCAATATGGATTGAATCCACACGCTTAATTTCTTACCACCAGCCGCTTTGATGTAATTGTCGCGTTGTGCCTCGGTGCATTGAAAGCTCACACCTGTTGTCTTCACTTCTTTTATTTCTGTCATTTGAATAACCTCAGCCAACTTTAATCGCTAATTTTACATTTAGTTGCTGATTTCCGCACCCACTCACTGACGTAGCTCTAATCTTGCTTTGGCATTGTGACATCGAGTAACGTAATCACAGTTGCACAACCTGCCTCGGTCTTCACCGTAATTAAATTAGCTTCTTCCAACCATTTCAATGCGCGATATTTGCAATGCCGATTCACGCTGAAATCACCCAATATCAGCTGCGGCAACTTCACGGTGCGCGAATTCGTCACACCCGCTAAAAACCAAATGGCTAACCCAACGTGCAACGTTTTACCTTGCAATTCCGAAGCACGAGATAACCACGCATACGGAATGGGTCCTTTCAAGAATTTCTCACCTGCTCTGTGACGTGGTGGTGTTTTTCTTTCAAAACTAATCACAGAAGAAATAGATGACTTGGGTAACGCTAAACTTTGAGGATTAAAAGTATCCATAATTATTAAGATTCTCCTACAAGATAATAAGATTGTACGGGTGCCATATCGGTCATACAGGTAGTGGTTTGTGGATGCACATCAGGGTGTACGACCGACGAACCAGAACTATCCAAACGGTCTAAAATTGACATAACGGTTTCCCACATTTTGACACCCCGCTCATCGCTATAACGATCAGGATAACGGACAATTTCTGCATCCGAATTCAAAACAAAGCCATTTAATACAATTGAACTCGCCTCTGCCATAAGAGCCTTGGTTTGTTCAATAATACGGTCAAGGTCGCCCAAAGGAGCTTCAATCAAAATGGCATCATGAACAGGCGCACAAATTTTAATACCCGCGTCAGCGACCATGCAGCACGCCAAACGTAACATTTCGGAACCATTACCTTGCATCAAAAAATTACGCAAGAATCGCGGGTTGGGATCTCTACCCGTCTGAACTTCCCAGCCGAATGTTGTCCACAATTTACAGCGTAACATCGCATAATCAACGACAGAATCCGACCAAGCCCAAAACACGCGATACGTTTCCCGATGTAAATGCAGCAACTCTCTCGCCCGAATCACGGGTTGACTGATACGCAATGCCAATGATTCGGCACCCATTCCGTACTGAACCGCTAGAACACACGCTTTAAATTGTTCGCGTTCGGCTTTATGGGATTTCTTTGTAGCGTCTGATGGCACTGCACCCGCCTGTTTAGCAAACGCCAAATATGGATCTCCTGATTCGTAAGCATCTTTCATTAACGGGTCATTTGACAACGCGGCAGCCACGCCAAATTCTTGCTGGCTCCAATCGATGTACGCAATACCAAAACCTTCCGCTGGCTTCATCAAACCACGCAACCAAACCGATGAACCAAAAATAAATTTACTGGTACTCGGTTGATTGCGCCCTGTTCGAGCGCGAAAAGCAGACAACATACAACGGTTTCGCCCATCTTTTCCCACAGACAGTTCCGCTAATTGCATTTGTGACAATGACGCACGCAATTCGCGTAACGGTGAAATTTCGGGGTGTATTCGTGCCATTTCTCTGAATGTGTCGTCTTTTGTATCTAATGCGCCACTGGGTAAATGTATCCATTCGATATTATGATTCACTAACCATTGAGCAAACCGAGCGATTTTGAACGTTCGCCCTTCGTAAACACCGTAATCGCGGTCAATTTCGGCAATTAACGTATCTTGAATTTCTGTCCAATGTTCACGCAACCGTGTCAACATCTTCAAATCTATCGGCATCCCATTAAACTCCATAATGGCGGAGGCTTTCATATAACTACCCCGTAATAACGCATACGGCATCACAATTTTAGGTAACATCGCCGGAAGCAACCGTGCCAACGCATCAACATCGGTTTCGCAATAATCAAGTAATGCTTCGCGCTCGTCAGCAGAGTAATCACCGCCCCGCAACGCCAAATCACGCATACTCTCTTTTTCAGCAGCGTCAATGCTACTCAAACCAAAATACGCCAACGCGCCGAGTAAGCCGCTTCCACACGGCACATTCAAGCCATTTGTTATGACACGAAACTCTGCGAATAAATCCAATACAGCAACAGGCAAAGCCCATCCCAGTGATAAATGACAGCCAAATTCAGCACTGGCGTAATACGCAACAAACAATGCGTCTGAACTAATTGAATAAGGCGGCTCGGTGAGTTGCGTAATCTCATCACACCAAAGCCGAATTCTACGACCGCTATGTACTTCTAAAGCCACCAAGCAACGAACTTGAGGTACAGCCCCCGAAAGGGCTGCAAATTCAAAGTCAACCGCCCAAATTTCTTTGAACTGATTCACGATTTCCCCTCCCGTTTAAACTTCGCCGCGCAAACGACGTAACGCGGGATGTTCTAAATCGTTGATGAAACGCCCTTTAAACGCAACTTCTAAGATTTTGGTGAAATCCATATCACCCCATTCGGGTTCGGTCAGGTTGCCAGTGGCTTGGAAAACGTCGTATGCGCCCAAGTTCATGTTTGCTGAAACGCGCACCCAATCTTTCTGTGCCATTTTCGCGGCTTCCAAGGCAGAAGCGTTCCAATCGTCGTGCTTCCCGTCTTCTCCTGGCAACCGAATCGCCCACACAGACAACACTTTCTGACGATTCATTGTGGTAAACAACACTTTTGGTATCAACTCGCCCGCCAAATCCGCCCACAAATGTGGCGCAACCAAATAATGCTCACGATCCTCTTTAAGCTCTAACACCGCAGTTTCTAATTGAAAAGCCGGATCTGGATGGACGCGGACGAAGTCCTGTTTGTTCGGTTTACGAACGGGAATGGTCGTCAGCAGCTTTTTAACGCCAGCCGAATCCGAGAAGTTTTGCGAAAGACGCAATGCAGCGGGGTCGAACATTGAAACAGGTTTAGCAGGTGCTGATTCTGTTGCTGTTGCTGAGATGGGTGTTTTGTTTAGCGTCAAAGTATTTGACATGATTTTTACTCCAAAAATACTGCAAAATTGCAGAGGAGCAAAGAATATCTGAGCAATTTGCGCGAAAATAGTGGCGTGTTTTTCGCTCAATCGCTCAAATTTTCAGAGATTTGTGGGATTACGAGGGTTGAGAAGATTTTTAGGAAGATATTTGGCGTGCTAAATTGAAACCTAAAACTTTATTTTTCAGTAAGTTGGATTTGAGCGATTTTATTTGCTCAACTTTTTTTGACTGCTCAGAATTCGTCGAATGGTTTTTGAATCCAAATCCCCCACAAGCTCTTTATCTTTCATCATCTGCGGAATCACATCGTTATCAGTTTTTAAGTTAGGAAATTGAGTTTTTATTTCGTGGTATTTTTTGAACATTTGAGCATTACGCTTTGCCTTATCTGAACTTTTTGGGATTAAAGCGTTATGTGCGTTTCCAATCATTCCCGTATTCACTTCAATCGCTCCACCTTCACTGACACTAAACAATTCAGTCATTAAAATCGCACTACCATTAACCAGCAAAACTAATTCGTCAGCAGTCCCCAATGCTAAGACATAATTTTCACTGTTTAACGTCAACGTGCCGAGTTGTACCACGCCTACTCGATTAGCTTCTTTTGGTGATTCAAGACGTAAATAATTCATAAGCCAATCAATCAGCATCTGAGGAGTGATTTGCCATTGTTTCAACCAACAATTTTCAATTTTTTCAACAGCACCATTTTTGTTACAAATACCAAAATACCAAACGTCAAGAGGTTTACCAGTAAATTCATCACTCACATTGCTTGATATTATATTCATTACACAACCTTTTTCTCCACAGTGACAAGGTAAAGTTTGTGCTAGTTCAGCCTCAATAATCAGCCTTTCTTTCAGTAAAATCGGCAACACATAGTTCTCCCACGTTAGCATTTGTTTGAAGCTAACAATCACACATCTTTCTCTATGACCCAATTTTTCAAACAAAAATAACAAAGCGGTTTTTAACGGCATAACGTAATTCTCAAAGTGATGGGCAAGCGTTTAAAAATATAGCCAACATCCGATAATTCAAGTAGCATCAAGGATTTTAAACCCACAAGCCGCTTCAGTTTACGGGTTTTGTCATCAGGTGCGTTCTTGCGCCAATTACAAGAGGAGTTGAACTAATGGCTAATTATGCTTTGCGTATCCCTGAATCATTATTTTCTTATGCACGCCAAGTGGCAGAAGAAGAGCGGGTTTCGATGAACCAATTTTTTGTGAGTGCCATTGCCGAAAAAGTATCGGCTTTGAAAACAGAAGTCTATTTCCCCGAACGCCAAGCACGCGGCGAACCAATGGCATTTGATACTTGGTTAGCTTTTAGTCCTGATGCCGAACCTGTAGCGGGTGATGAGTTTTAACTGGAATGATTGGATGACAAAAAAAATTAGCAGGGAACACGAACACCAAAACGTTAAAGTTTAGACATACGCAGTTAATGGATTTGAAAGCGGCTTAATCTGAGAATTTAGCGCAATTGCAGTTGCGCTCCCAAAACTCAAAAACCGAAAAATTTGTCAGCTGCTCCCATTGAGTAGCCCACACAAGCTCCAACCGAAAAGTATGGACGGGGTCAGTTCAACGTAAAACCTACATCATTGACAGAATTTAAACATTTTAATCGCCATTCCTGAGCTTCGCGCAATGCTTTGATAGCTTTGTACAATTCGTTATCCAACATGACTTGATACTTCGCTAAACTCTCACGCGCTTTCTCGGGCAAAATCGCACGTTTATTTCTGATAAGTTCAGCAACATCGAGAATCAGTTCTTTCTGTTTTACGTCTTGTAGCTGTTCTCGACAGTAACGCACTACTGCAACAAAATACTCTGAAAATGTTTTGTAACCTTGAAGGTATTGCTCCGGTGTGACTTTATTGTCATCGGCATCTCGCAAAAGATTTTGGTACGTCAACGGTAAAAGTATTTCTATTTCCGCTATGTTGGATGGGGTTGATGAACTAAAACCGCTATATTCGTCCAAAATATCTTGGCATTGTTGCAAATGCTCATAATCGATTTCTGCTAAATCGCGTTCAGAAACAGCACGCGAGGAATTATAAGCTGGATAGATTTCGCGTTCGACAGCACTGGCAATTTTCTCAGATCGACACTCAAAACTGAGATAAGCCGATTCCGCTTTAACCAATCGCTTCTGCCGCCACAACGAAACCGCAATCCTCTCAACTAAAGATTCCTCCAAAATACCGACTGGAAACAATCCCGAATGTAGTTGCTCTAACAATGTTTGGTACTCAAGCGGATTTTCACTTTCTAAAACGAGCTGCTTTGAAAATAAACCATGCGTGACTGCATTTCTCGAAACTTTATTTTTACCCGCTTGAGTGATAGCTCCAGTTGATTTCTGAGCGTTCATTCGATTAGCTGAAATTCTCGCAATTGATGTTGTCATTGGCATAATCCTAAAGTAATTCAATAGGTTGTATTATACCATATCTGGCTATTTCACGCTTTTCGTTAAGCTGCCTGTGCGGCAGTGAACATCATCAAATTAACAAAAGAATTAGAAGCTGCTTTTCTAAGCTGCCTGTTCGGCAGATAACCATCGAGCGTGGCTTTGACTTCTTTGCTTGTCTTTCTAAGCTGCCTGTTCGGCAGATAACCAAATTGATGCTGCTGTTGCAATCGAACACGCTTTCTAAGCTGCCTGTTCGGCAGATAACCCGAACAAATGAAATCGTGCGTCGCTGGTCGGTTTCTAAGCTGCCTGTTCGGCAGATAACGAATAAATCGGCAAACAACCTTTAAACCTAATTTTCTAAGCTGCCTGTTCGGCAGATAACACGGGCAGAACCCACACACAAACGCCACGACCTTTCTAAGCTGCCTGTTCGGCAGATAACTGTGTTGTGAATTTGTTGCGTGATTTAACCGATTTCTAAGCTGCCTGTTCGGCAGATAACTTCTCCAATAATTTTGCATTTTGCTGTGTGGCTTTCTAAGCTGCCTGTTCGGCAGATAACACAAGGTTCACAAGGCGCACAAAAGACAAGTTTTTCTAAGCTGCCTGTTCGGCAGATAACAAATGGAGATGCAGAGCCATTGGGAAGACAAATTTCTAAGCTGCCTGTTCGGCAGATAACCGATGCCGTCTACAAAGCATCGCGGCGGAACTTTTCTAAGCTGCCTGTTCGGCAGATAACGGTGTCGGTGGTGTCGGTTCGTGTTCGTTGTCTTTCTAAGCTGCCTGTTCGGCAGATAACCGGAAGTGATTGAATCACCGATTATCGTAGTCTTTCTAAGCTGCCTGTTCGGCAGATAACAAGAAGCACGTTTCGTGCTTCTTTTCAGTAATTTTCTAAGCTGCCTGTTCGGCAGATAACGGTAACAAAACAAAAAGGCTAATCGTTGACGCTTTCTAAGCTGCCTGTTCGGCAGATAACTGGTTATCGATGACGTTTGTTTTGCGCGGGTTTTTCTAAGCTGCCTGTTCGGCAGATAACTTGATGCTCTCGTGTTGGGTGTTGCCCCTGCCTTTCTAAGCTGCCTGTTCGGCAGATAACGCAACAAGCTTGGAAAGTTTTGACGTGCTGAATTTCTAAGCTGCCTGTTCGGCAGATAACTATACGCTTTGATCGTAGGTTTTAATTCTAATTTTCTAAGCTGCCTGTTCGGCAGATAACCTTTCGATGATTACCCGCGTGTTTTTTGCTTATTTCTAAGCTGCCTGTTCGGCAGATAACATGCACGGTCAACGCCAACTCGTTTGGTCGCGTTTTCTAAGCTGCCTGTTCGGCAGATAACAGTTTCGACCACTTTGCCGTTGTGGGTTTGCATTTCTAAGCTGCCTGTTCGGCAGATAACAGCACACTACTAACTAACTTGTCAAGCCTATCTTTCTAAGCTGCCTGTTCGGCAGATAACCAAATCGCAGCACTAGCAAAATTAAAAGCAGATTTCTAAGCTGCCTGTTCGGCAGATAACAACAACTTTTTCGCACAAAATTCAAACAGAACAACGAATTACGTCAAATTTCACGGTTTTACCCATTATTTTTACAGCATTCATAACACGTTGATTCCATTTGCTTTAAAAATATACGAAAAAAAATGGGTTAAAAAATTGGAACTGTACTCGTACTGCTCAAACCATACGTTCCGAACCCAGCCTCGCAATTATCGCTTGATTGCTCGTGACACACAACAAACAAACTAAACGTTTCCCCATTACTAACACTTTTTATGATGACAAAAGGCGCGGTGGTTTGTTGCACTTCAAAACGTTGCAATGCAGACAACGCGATTTCAACATTCACATTTTCGCGTTTCGCTTTGCGTCGTGCTAAACGTAAATTGCTCGTTTTGAGTTGCAAGCGTTGAAAACACGCGAAAGTTTGGACATTCTGTGGCACATCTCGAATGTTTGTAACGTGAACATAATCGCTTAACTTTCTAAGCGTGTGTTTCGCGTTAAATTGCTCAAGCGTCGCAACGTCATGAGCAAACAACCGAATTTTATCGCCGAGCGTGTTGGCTGCCGCATCATATTTTGGAAACGAAATGCCAACGGGCTGAGTTTCTCCCCCCTTGAAAAGGGGGGCTGGGGGGGATTTCATTTCGACAAATTTAAGATGCAGTTGTTGATAGACTTTTTGCAAAATAAAATTAAGCGGAATCTCAACATCTGGCAACAATGTAATTTCTACATAATGTTTCATGGCACTTACTCTTTATCGCTTTCGCCGAACACGCCACCACGCACTAAAACAGCAATGACGTAATGTTCAGCGTCTTTGTTATCTAACTTTATGCCACGAGCGAATTTGTCGAACAGCGTGAAGAAATCGACTTTTTCTTTCGGCGTTCTGAACGCTCTCCCTAAATTTGTCACTGCGCCGTAAGGTTCAATTGCAATCGGTTTGCCGTGTGCTAATTTTTGAGATTCAAACATATCGCCAGCTGATTTTGTTTCACCAGAAAATTCAGGATACCAAGTATCAATGGTGCGGAGTGCGTTGCCGATTTTTTGTGAATGTAACGCGGCAATGTTTTTGACATGATACAAAATTTTACTTTTTTTAGATTTGCTGTTGCCTTTATCCAGCACCAACTCTTCACTTGGATAAACATCTTGAGCGCGACCGATTTGTGCGTAAGCGTTAATTTCTAAAAGTAAGAATTCTGTTTTACCCGACAACGCTTCAGCAATTTTCACCGCTAAATTTGCAATATCCGTGTGAGCATTATCAAAATGTTGCGTGCTAATTTGCGTAGCATCAAATGTCCACGCCGTTTCGGAATTTGAAACTTTAACGTGAATTTCGAGCTGTTCAACGCCAACACGATTGCGCCACAAAAAACGCCCATTAGCGATATTGGTGGCGTAACGTTTCGCCAATTCGGTGAAACCTTCTTCCGCGATATAGCTTTTCACCGCCGATTGATAACTTTCATAAAACGCCGCATTGTTGCACGCCGAAGGTGTTTCAATGCCGCTGAGAATTTTTAACGTAAAACTCAATTTTAATGTGTCCTGTTCGGGTAAAAGTGAACAACTATCGACCGTTTGCAAATTGGCTTTTTCGACTTCAGCGTCCAATTTCATCGGGTCATCTTGCAACGCTTTTTTCAAACGATTTGAAATAGTGCCGCGCACGGATTTTTCACGCAGTTCCAAAGGTTCGGCTTTCACATAGCGATCCGCCCACGTTGTGCCGTACAAATAACCATCTGACGGAACGAGTTTTTTCTCGAACGCCAAAACGGACGCTTTATCATCTTTTTTTGTAGCCATGAGATTTTTCCTTATTGTGTTGGTGAAGTTGTGAGGGTTTTACAAAGGTACAAATTATTTTCTACATCTGCGGAATACTGCCAAAGTATGCGATCTAAGTTTTTGATTCTATGCGGCATAACGAATTCACCCAACGTCACAACGCTTTCTGCAAAACGATGGGGCGTTGTCATATCACGCGCATTTTCGGCTTTTCCCAACTCACTAATGCCGTGAAAACCTGTTGCAATCGGCACAATCCAGCCGTTAATTTTACGTTTTCGCGTCCATTCAATGCTGCCATCTTCATTTTCAACGCAACGATGTTGAATTGTTAAATAATCGAGCAACGTGTCAATTGCATCTTGCTTTCCCCCATTTGAAGGGGGGCGGGGGGGATGTGCTTCAATCATCAATTCACGTCGCTCAATCAAAAAATAACTCGGCATCAATTTTCGCATCAATGCGCGATGCGTAACTTCATCATGAATAGTCAACAATTCAATTTTGCCGCAGCTTAAAATATCACCACTAGCCATTTTCAAGCGTTGCAAACATGCTGTAACTTGGTCAATCAGTTCGCTGTCATCAAATGGAAGGTCTTCGACCTCAATAATCAACGAAACATCCAAATGACAACGTGCTTCTTCAATAAACGCGGGACGACCGCCATCTTTATCCAGTGGATTTCCCGTGCTAACAATAGAATGTACATAATCGCCGCGCCCTTTGTATATGTGCAAATTCAAATCATGGCACGCCACACCAACACTTTTAAATTTCAACTCTTCAAAATCCGCTTGATTCAATTTCCGTTGCAACGCATGAACCGCACCAAGCCACGCCGTCATTGCTGGAAAACCAATCGTATAAGGACTTGAAAGCGCATTGGCATTTTGAATTTTAATGTGCGGCAATAACAAAATACTTTTCATAACAAACCGTCCTGATTTTCTTCAATGAGCGTTCTAATATCTCTCAATTCTTCATCGCCCAATAACTCAGCATCTTTACCAATTACTTTTTTGTAACCGTCTAAAAACCAATGCGCTAATTCTTTAATTACGAGATTGAGCCAATCGTCGGTATTTTCACGTTCTTCTAAAAATGCGTTATCAAGCCAAATTTTCTGATAAGTCGGTAAATGGGTTTTTTCTGACCAACCTGTATCGAGTTGGCGAAGTTGCCACGAACGTTCAATAACTTTATCAATCACAAAACCAATCACATTATCGCGTCCGTCCCGAATGTTGACATTGTTCACGCTGGCGGTAATCAATCGATGAAATACTTGAAAACTATCCTTGTACAAACGAGGGTAAACACTGTTTTTGAAAAAATCAGAATGCGGTGGCTCGACATCACGCTCTTTAAATTGCGGTGGAATGCACGGTAATAAATACGTTTCACCGTGAAATTTACTGTTTAAAACACTGATATTTTGTGGCTTCGTGCCACCGAATCCCATAATCGTTAAATTGTATAATTCATCAAAACCCTGTTCATTGAACGCGCCATTTTTTTCGGCTTCACGCGCTAATTTAGTTTGTTCTGAAAATCGAATATTTTGAATTTTCTCTTTCAACGCAAACATCAAACCAGACGGTGTTAAAACAGAAAGTAGGTGATAGTCGTCGGCGACGGGGAAATAAACTTGTTTGACTTGTCCGCTCGTACGGATTTTTGAGGATTTATCTTGTTTAATCGCTAAAAAATTGTCGCGTAATTCGCCGAACGATATTGAAGCGAGTTTTAACTGTTTCTGAATTAAATCCGTGTTTTCTTCCAAATGTGTTAAAACGGTTTTGCCATCTGCCAAAATCAGCGACAAAAATTTATAAACGTCCATTGCAGCGGCATTACCAAAAACATCCAATTCAGAATTCGCATTCCCAGAACGTAAAAAACCATCTTCACGATATTCGCTACGGGAAATAATTGAGCTTGTTTTTGCACTTGGGTGAGTAAATTTACTCGGATGACTAACTAATGATAATTGCCCCGCGCGTCTTGCTGCATCCAGTAGCCAATTTTCGGGGTGAAAAGTTTCATTTATCTTACTGATTTGTTCTTCATCGCTAACGCCTTTCAATTTAACTGCTTTGCGCTCTGATAAAAACGTTACGATTGCTTCGTCTAACATTTTGCCACCTTGTTGTTGATAGTTTTGTGGCAGTATAGGCTGCCAACAGTTAATCACCGCGCTTTTTCGTAATCATCCCGAATTGCTCAAAATACACAAACCCAGAATTATTTTCACGGTCGGGCAAACTAATTTCCCCATAACGCAATGCAGCATCTCGCAACGTCATTGATTTTTTCGACGCTAACGTTTCAAGCAATTCCGCGTAATCTCTGTGCAACCAAAGACGATTTAAAAATTTTTCGCTTAATTCGCGCTTTTCAATCCGTTTAATTGTTTCGCAATTCACTGTTTTTCCCTTATCGTTCTTTTCCACAAACTGCCACGTTTCACCATCGTCGTCGGAAATTAAATACAGCTTCATTTGCTTTTCACTCGAACGAAACGGTGTCAAAACTTGCGGTAACGCAGTCAAAAACCAACATGAAGTCAACCAACCTTCTAAATTTGCAGCACCTTTTTTGTCATAAGAAGTCAGTAATTGACTAATAACATGATGTTCTAAATCAGCTAAATTCGTTTGCGGTTCGAGATTCGCCTTTCGTTGAATTCGTGGAATTGCGTTAATCGATTGAGCAATCGCCGCTTCATCAATCAGCTTTTTCAAATCGTGCGTTTGCAAATGAAAATGCTCGGATTCGTACCCAGGTCTACAAAAAACAGCGTTTTCTTCAGAGCGCAACAAACCATTTAAATTATATTGAAGCAAAGAGATATTCGGAGCTTTCGGAATTTCATCATGCCGATGACGCAAAACACGTCCTGCGAGCTGAATAATCGAACGATAAGAAGAGGGTTCTACAATCGCAAAATCAAAATCATGGTCGCGCCCGACTTCTTCAACTGGCGTTGCAACAACAATGAAAATCACATTTTGCGCGGTACTTTCCGTTAAATGCTGACGAATAATTGGATTGTCAAAAGGCGCGTTTGGATTTCCACGTTTCAAAACATGATCAAGATGCTTTTCTTGTTCACTTCGCATCAACATCACTTGTTGACTGTGATACGCCATAATTTTCACATCAAAATCAGCTTCCCAATCACGTTGCATTAAAAATTCAACAACTTCAACGCACGGCGAAATGTTTGCTATTCGCACCACACCAAACGAAACGTGTTTGCCCGTCTTGGGATCAATTTTGAAATGCCGTGAATGTTGTTCAACAATCGATTTGGCGATAATTTCAAAATAACCTGCTGTTTTATTCTCCTTGTCGGAATCTTTTTTGAGCGATTCAAGCGAAATAATTTCGCCTTTGCGTTTTGCAGGTTCTTTTACGAGTTCTTTTACGCGCTTCGTAATAAATTTCGCGTGAACGGTGTTAAATTCAACGTGATTATTTTCTTTCGCGGTTATCGATTCAGTTTGCGTTGAAAATTCATCAATCCACGCACAACCAACGGTTTTTTTCACGTCGCGTGAATTCGCAAAAATTTGCCAACCTGCTTGATACGCATTGAAATAACCTTCAGCCAAATCAGGCGGAATCGTAGCCGACGAAATCATTACTTTTCGACCCAACATTCCCGCCAGATGAATCAATCGTCCGATTGCGATTAAATCATCGCCATCAAAATCATCAATCTCATCAATCACTAAATCCGACGACATCAAACGTAAGCTCGGTAAAATATATTTTCCACCACGTTTAGTTTCAGTTGCAGCCATCAAATGGTCGATGGTGCAAGCCAACACGGGCGCGTATAAAAATTTTCTGTCACGTTCTTGGCGTAAAACCGTCGCAAAACCTTCTTCTGGGATTGCACATTCAAAATCTACGTCATCATCGAGTAAATCTTCACCCGATTCCGAACCGCTTTCTTCGTCGTTTAATTTTTCAGCAAGAACATCTTCTTTATTTTGTCGATGTAATTCCATGACAGCTTTTGAACCAATTAAAACCGCTAGTTCACTGCTATCTAAACCAATTCGACTACGATATTCATCACCAGTTTGTAGCGTTAAAGTCCGTAAACCCAACGCCAAAACATAACGCAAACTATCGGCTTCGGGCGATAACGCTCGCATAATTTTGGCGTTCGCAAAAGTTTTTCCTTCTCCCGTGCTTGCCATATTGACAGCAAAAAATCCAAACTGTGATAAATGTTGAGTGGCTTCACTTTCACGCCACATTTTAATTTTTGTCACGGCAGTATCTTGCCAAGAAAAGCGCGGCGGACTTTTCTTTTTCAAGTTACGAATGTCTGTTGCAAATGGTAATTGCAGTTCAAATTGCGGCAAAAAATGTGCAGTTTTCAAGGCATTTTCAGCGACTCCGACTAAATGCTCATCAAGTTTCTGTTTTGGTTTTCCTGTTTTTCGGTCAGTGTTGGCAATAGGCTTAAACTCAGTACGCCATTTTAAATCTGCATCTTGGGACGAATAATAATGATCGCCGAGCATCAAAGATAAACGTGCGTGATGCAGAACTAACCGCCACGCCCCATTTGCAATTGCGGTATTTGCAGATGTTTCACAGTTTTGCGTTTTGGTTGCCCACTTTTTTGCATCTTTCAGCCATTGCTGTGATTGATGTGGCAAACCGTTTGGAAATTTTAAACATTCCGCCGAATCACCCGCATTTTGATAACCAAAATCGGCAGTGATAATGGAGAAAAGCTGATTGAAATCTTTAGGCGTTTTATCTCTTTGTAAGTCTTGTTTATTTTTATCTTGTGGTAACGGCAAACGATGATGCGATAAAACTAACCACGCAATCAAACTCGCAAGCGGTGGCAAATTTTTAAGCGGATTTTTAATTGCGGCTAAATTTTCAATAATCACAGCTTCGTTAATTTCACCGGCGGCTAAACGCGCCAACCACTCTGAATCTTCTTTTGCCCCATTTACAAATGCGTGAAGCAATAAACAAGAAACCCACTCATGGCGAAGGGGATCGCTGATAGCTTTCTTTGACTTCGCTGGCTTTAATTTATCTTGAAAACAAGTCGATGCTTTACCCCAATCGTGAAACAACGCCGATAACGCAGTTAAACTTTTAATGAGCGGCAAATAATGCCAATCATTTTCGTATTGCGTGTTGATCACATTTTGTTTTGTTGTGTGAACGGGAACAAAACCTTGTGAGTTAAATTTACTACGATTTCCCACAATCCAGTCTAATTCGGAACGGTTATAACCGTGTATTCTGTGACAAGAAACAGCGGTATTTTTGGTTGCTGTTTGGCGCAATAATTTTTTAACCGCTTGCAACCCTTCTTCTGTGATAAGCGTTTGCCAAACATTTGTCCCAATTCGATTCGCAAAACTATCCAAAACACGACGGGTTTTGTTCAGCGCATTTTTTTCGCACTGTGAAACGAATGTAACCATCATAACGTGCCGCCTTCCAAACTCATTTTCTTAACAGCGTCAAACATGAAATCTAACGTTTTGTGTTTTGTGAAGGCTTGCAGAACTTGTTGCCTAAACTCTTGCTCGCTCATTTCGGCTTTCGCACAAACAAACGCAGTCGGTAAAACAATTGCATCTTTGATCAAATCGGCAACATCAAAAACCAACGCACCGCGCCGTGTTTTACCGTGCATGACTGCAAATCCATGTGGAATTCCCAAAACCCAAAGTGTTGTCGCAGCTAAACCATAAGCTAAATAATTACCGTGATTCAAAAAAGCGTTAGCGTCGTCATCACTATCTCGACTACGCACAAAACCATTTTGTTTGGTACACGTTGCAGCAACTTTGTAGAGATGCTTGGTAAATGCAGCTTCAACTAACATCAATTGGTTAACGTTTGTACAAGGTTCTATTTTCTCTGAGAATGTTTTTAATGCTTGTTCGGTTGAAACATCGTCAAGATGAAATCCCTCGTTTTGCAAATCTTTATCTTTTGACCAAACCTGTTGAATATAAGCCAATCGCAAATGTTGAAATTGTTTAGCAACTTTTAAACGTTTTGAATCCTCAAACCAAAACGACATCCAACCTTGTAGATATTCAGTCGGACGATATTCACTTTGTGGTGATAACCACTCAACTTCCGTTGCAGCAATTAACGGTGTTCCGCCGCTTCCACTGAATCCAATTAAAACGCCTGCCGAGGCAAGCATTCTGACTGCGGCTTGCGTAATCGATGTACCAATTCCTAGCAAAATTACCGTTGTATTGGCAATGGGGATATTCCAATACTGCTTTTCAGCTTTTGCATCCGTTAAATAAACGACTCGACCGTCTTTAACATTGACTCGGCATTTTTCTAAATAAAAGATGTTGGCGCGTTTGGAATGAAGAATTGCTTTTAAATCAGTAAGATGTTCTTTATAAAGCCGCGTAGTATTCATGATCAATTAAATCCATTTACAATGTAATTTACAAAGTGACATTTAAGTAATTGTGTATTTCTGTAAAAGTAATACTCTAATTTCATCGGCAATCTTGGTACCCCGCATGGCACATTGGGACTTAACCGCTCGGTGTAAACTTTCAGGAATATCTATAGTTAACCGTTTCATTGGTTCACTCTGAGCCGTATCACGATTTTCTACCCAAGCATCTGCTTCGGGTGCTGTAATTTTGTTGGTTGGCTTTGTACCAATAGCTACCTTTTTTGTCGTACTCATAATGTCATCCCCACTAATTCATTTTTAACGGCTTCTATTTCCAGTGCGGCTAAACCTCCTGGACTCATTTCAAAAACAGATTTACCTTGTGCAGCCGCTTCGGCAAATATCACTCGTTGAGTAACCGCTGCATTCAAAACTTGCGTGTTATAAGCCATTAGAGCTTCGCCTACGTCCCGCCCAATGGCTGTGTTTGTAATTTTACGATTAACTACAAAAACTGATTTAAGATTTTCTTTATATATTATCGCTTCAGCAATCAGCTTCACCACCTCATCCGCAGCCCATATATCATAAGGACTAGGTTGCACAGGAATTAACACCAAATCGACAGCCATAATCGCAGAACGAACCAAATCGGTTACTCGTGGCGGACCATCAATAATAATATGATCGTAGCCGTACCCAATCTGTGCAATCTCTTTGTGAATCGATGGGCGCGGAAAACCAACGACTGAAAATAAAGGTTCGGCTTCACGAGCTGCTGCCCAATCCAACGCACTGCCTTGGGGGTCGGCATCAATAAGCAATACTCTTGAACCATCTAAAGCAAAACTCGCTGCTAAATTGACACTGAGAGTAGTTTTGCCCACACCACCCTTTTGATTTAAAACACCTATAATCATAATTATTTTTTGGTTAAATTAAGGATTTGTAATTTTACAGAAAGCCGTAATGTAGCAGTTCCAAACATCAGATTCCAGAAAATTTGTTGATTGACTCTATTCAGCATACGCGCCACTCGCGCTTTATAAAGTATGGTGGGGGTCATGTAGCACAAACTGCCTCTATTTCACTCCAAACTGAGCGTGCTGAAACGACCCGCATTATTCACTACTTCCAGCGATTTTGAAATAATTTACCCGTTTTAATTTTACGCGATTAGTGCGGAGTAATAAACGTGCCAATTTTTATTTTATAAATAAAAACAACTAATTATTGTGTGGCATGAAATTAGAGTGTTTAAATTTTATTATTTTTATGTTTATGGTTTTTTGCGTTTTAATTTATCACATTTTCTCTGAAAGCTATGAAAACCGGCAACAGTTCCAGCGCACTCGGTTGGGAATAGGCGGTTTACTGTGTAACGCCTTGTTCTGCATAGGTTACAGGCTATTAAGTTAGCACACACATAAAAACCATCTGCAAAACTCACCCATTTCTGTTTACAATTGCGTGTGTACAACGTATTTGGTTCGTCGTATGGCGTGCGTCTAAAATCGTACCCGTTACTTCGCAATAATTTAAATTTAGAGGGTTAAGAAAAATGTCAAAATTTTTAGAAGCAGAAAAAGTTTTATCGTCGTTAAGAAATAACGAGGATGTATTAACAAATGAAACTCATCTTATTTCTTTTGATGCAAAAACAAATAACGATGACTTGGAGGAGTTAGAAAAACGATGTGCAGCATTAGGCTACATTTCTGCTGGCGTTAAAGTATTCAAAAGAAAAAATGGCGAAACTTTTTTTGCGTATGACATGAAAAAATAGTGAAATAAGTAACAAATCACCGAATTTTAGACGTAGCTACGCCGTAAGAGCCGATTTTACGAATTTTGAGGAATCATTCCCATATCAAAAACGCGGGGATATTCCTCAAACGAATGGAGAAAATCCGTCACGACTTCCCAACCTTTTTCGGCAAAATCGAAGAATTCCGCCCGCAAATCATTTTTCACAATGAATTTCCATTGCACGGGCGACAACATACCAATTTCTTCACCGTCGTCGTCTAATTTCTCAGCCAATTCTTCGTCAGAAATATCGTTAATACCGTACTTTTCTTTCAACCCTTTCGACCAAATTAACTGCTGCTGACCGTGCATGGTGTGGGCAAACTCCTTAATAATCGGCACTAAACGTTCATCATCCGTATCACGATAAAGACGGATTAACTCCCAAATCGTATACCCATGACGCGACTTCTTCATGTGCGCTTTGGTGAGTTCAGTAGACACATCCCACTTTGATTCGGGTTCACAACCCCATTTAGCCACATAATCAGCCGCAAAATCGCCGTTCTGGACTTGTAAACCGTGTTGGCGGCTCGGCATATCAAAACCTGCTTTAACAGCCGCTACGCTCCATAATTCGTAATAGGCTTGTTCAAACTCTTTCAGAAAAGTCACATACGCGGGATTGGTCGCCACAGCATCACCTTCAAACGCATTTGAATCATGAAAAAATATCTCATGGGTGTGTAAGTGCCAGCCGTTGAGATGTCCAACCGTCGATTCAAACGCCTTGATGTTGTTTTCGCACATAAACCGCAGCATCATTTTTTTATATTTTCGGCTACCTTTCATGTACTTATCCGCTTTACGGAAGCCATCGCGCAAAAATAACAAGCTGTTATATTTCGTGTGCGGCACCGTCCGAGTAACAAACGAATTAGAACCCAGCAACGCTCGATGAGCTTCCATCGCCTTCGCTATTTCAATGCGCCGACGTTCGCTAATCTTTGCCGCACACCAGGCACAATGCCAGACCGAGCCGTCGGACTGTAAATTACTCAACGACACCGAACTGTGTGCTTTACTTTTGAACGCCACCAAAGGCTTGCTATTGCTTTGCACACAGCGCATACACTTCGACACGCGGTATTCCGACAACAACTTCGCCATAATGTTTTGCATCGACAGACGATCTGCCCGCTTGGACATCGTCGCCTGCAAAATAAATTTACGGTGTTTGCCTTTGCCTTTCACCATGAACGTCAACATTTCGCCCGTTGATTTGTCGATGCAACGAACCTGCTTAAACTCCGTATATTCAAAATCGGTCAGCTTTAAATTCGGCGGAATATCTAAAATCTGTTTGAAATCAGTGCCGTTAAAGTCCAACAGTTGTAAATCTTCAATGCGCTTGGACTTCATGCCATGCTGCATTTTCTTCATGTCCCCAAGAACTTTGAAATCCGTTGCTG
Organism: uncultured Pseudomonadota bacterium; assembly: GCA_903870545.1. Taxonomy (GTDB): domain Bacteria; phylum Pseudomonadota; class Gammaproteobacteria; order Methylococcales; family Methylomonadaceae; genus UBA10906. Next base: position 4,347 of record CAIQDI010000029.1, on the reverse strand, counting down.
GTTTAATAGCCGGTTTTATGCGCCTCTGCTCGCGCTTTCGTTTTACCTCGTCGTACTCCAGAAAATCTTTTACATCGCTGCCAGCCTCAATAACAGCCGATAATTCGCTATAAAACTCCGAAGCGACAACTGGCTGCTCAGAATCGGGTTCAAATGGGGGCGGAAAATCATGCAGAAACTTTTCGCAATTCTTAACGAGAGCTTCGCCTGTCGGTAATTCTTCAATTAAATCAATGTTTTGAGCGGTTAAATCCGGTTTGGTTGAAAAACTGTCCGTCTGTGTATCGTAAAAAACATTGATCGTACGCAAATAATCGAAGTTCGTTTTGGTCATGGTTTTGAACTTCACCGTATTCACCAATCGACAATACAACTCATCGGTCAAATCCAAATACGGCTCATCGGATAATGGCAAAAAATACCTCGCTTGTGTGTTGGGCGCAGGATTATCAATCAACCACTGACGCGCTGCACGCGCTGCACGCTGAATTTCCTTGCGACTTTTTTCAAAATCGGCGGTTGATAAATCTAAATTTTCGTCTTCATGTTCGTGGTTACAACACGACGAAGTGTGAACCACCGCATTATGTGCGGCAGTTTTATGAACAGAATGAACGGTTGAACTAAATGGAAATGACACGGGTTTTCCTTACGCAATGTAATCGTAATAGAACGTTACGGCTTGTAAACCGCTTAAATGGCTGGATAGGTAAAACTTTATTCATGGTGTAATTGCTCTAAAAGTGGATTAGGCAACCGATTCATAGGCGGGGTAGCTAATGCTACTCTTTGAAATAAAGGCTAGATTTTAGTATATTATCTGTGCCTGTTTTTATTTCCGAGTTTGAGTCGGTTGAAAATTAAGTCGTTTTGGTCGCTTCGCAGGCTTCCATACAACAAGGCAAAGATTACCGCAGTACCAGATAAAAGCAAAAACCCGTTGTGATTCTTTCACGCGGGTTTTTGTCGTTTTAGCGGCTCTAAATCAATAACCGCCGACAATTCGTCCATTTCACTTTTTAGAGAAAGTTCGTTTTGACCCGCAATGTGTGCGGCAGTTTTATGAACAGAATGAACGTTTGAGCTAAATGAAAATGACACGGGTTTTCCTTACGCAATGTAATCGTAATAGAGTGTAATGGCTTGTAACCCGCTTAAATAGCTGGATGGTTGGAACTTTATTCATGGTGCAATTGCTCTAAAAGTGGATTAGGCAACCGATTCATAGACGGGGTAGCTAATGCTACGCTTGAAATGTGACAGATTTTTAGTATATTAAATCTATCTTTTCGCCGAGTTCGATTCGGTTGAAACTAAGTTGTATGGTCGCTTGCTGGCTTCCATATAACAGGGTTAAGATTAAACCTATAATTGATCCGTAAAAACCCGTTGTGACTCTTTCACGCGGGTTTTTGTCGTTTTACCCCGCTCGAAATCAATAACCGTCTACATTTCGCCCATTTCACCTTTTAGAAAAAAATTCGTTTTGACCCGCAATGTGTGCGTAAATATACGACTACAATTCGCCGAAAAATGACGAAACCACCAACGGAGTATGTCTCAAATGAAACAAGTTGCCTCATTACAGTACGGCGTAATTTTTAAAAAAGCGTTTTCACAAATTGACGTTTTTAAAGCATTTGTGAAGGATATTATTGGCATTGATTTAGAAATCGATCATGTTGAAACGGAAAAATCGTTTACTCAAAAAATTGGTAACATCAAAGTCGAATTTGATTTGTATGCTGAAGATTTAAAAAATCGCGTAATTGTCGAAATTCAACATCAAAATGGTTCAGATTATTACGACCGATTTTTACATTACCACTGCGTTGCGCTGCTCGAACAAGCCGAGAATTACAAAAACTACCGCCCCAATTTGACAGTTTACACGATTGTCGTTTTAACGTCCGCCGATAAGCATAAAACCGATGTCGCTGTTATTGATTTCGACCCGAAAGACCGTTATGGCAAAGGCTTGAATGAAATCAAGCACAAAGTTATTTATCTCACACCAAAATATGTGACCGATGACACGCCCGAAGTATATCGTGAATGGCTAAGTGCGATTAAAGAAAGTTTGACGGAACAAATCGAAGAAACAAATTATCACCGCCCTGAACTCCAAACCGTCATCAATTCAATTGCCAAAAATTTGGTTTCACCCGAAGAAAAATACTGGATGATTGAAGAATACAATTTTGAATCGGACAAAAAAGAAAGGTTTGCCGAAGGTGAACAATCCAAAGCCTTAGCCATTGTAGAAAATATGCTTGTTAAAGGCTTTGATTGGGAAACGATTACAGAACTTACAGGCTTAACGATTGAAGCCGTCGCTGAATTACGAAATAGCGATTAAACTCGAACCGTCTACATTTCGCTAATTTAATTTTTTAGAAAAAATTCGTTTTGACCCGCAATGTGTGCGTAAATATACGGCTATAATTCGCCGAAAAATGACGAAACCACCAACGGAGTATGTCTAAAATGAAATTCGTAGATCCTAAAACAGACATTGCGTTCAAAAAAATCTTCGGCAACGACGCACACAAAAACATTTTGATTGAATTTCTAAACGAAATTTTAGAACTCGATTCGCCCATTGAAGATGTAACGATTAGCAATTCTTATCAAGCCCCGCGTTTGAAAGGTTTAAAAGAAACCACGCTCGACATTAAAGCCACCGACAAGTTGAAACGCGAATTTATTGTTGAAATGCAGGTTGAAAAAGAAACCGCTTTTGTAAAACGTGCCGTTTATTATAGTAGCAAAGCCTACAGCCAACAGTTACAAAAAACTGAAAAATATCATCTGTTAAAACCTGTCATCTTTTTGGGAATTTTAGATTTCACGATTTTTGACCATGCCTCGGTGCTGTCACGGCATTTGATTTTGAACGCCGAAACAGGGCAGCATGATTTGAAGGATTTGGAATTTAATTTTATCGAACTGCCAAAATTTACCAAGTCAGAAACCGAACTCGAAACCACTGCCGACAAATGGATTTACTTCATTCAGCAAGCCGATAATTTAGACCATGTGCCAAGTAGTGCCGATACACCTGCTTTGCAAGAGGCTTACGACATCGCCGCGCAACACCATTGGACACAAGAAGAACTCGATATTTATGAAAGCCAGGGGTTTGCGATTGGCAAAGCGCGTAACAGTTTTGAAACGGCTCGATTAGATGGTGAAGCTATTGGTGAGAAACGCGGTAAAACGGAGGTCGCCCGAAATTTATTGGCGGTTATGAATGACGCGCAAATTGCCGACATGACAGGCTTAACGATTGAAGCCGTCGCTGAATTACGAAACAACGATTAAACCGCCACTGCGACGGCGGGTAAATTTATAATCTTGTTTTTTTAAGTAATGCTAAATCTCGTCATTCCCACCAGTTTTAGCCCATCAAAGCCGCGCCCATCATACGAACCGCCCCATCATTCGCTAAATAAAAATGCCTGTTTTTTTGTCCAATAAGTCGTAGAAAAGTCTGTTTTTCGATATTAAATAATAATACTTAACTAAAAAAAGTACATTGATTTGCGACGGGTTATCCATTTTGATTGTCAACCTAAGACATGATAAACGGCTGCGTTTTGCACACTTCCTAGTTGTGAAAAAACGATGAAAAGACCACAACATTCTTTTAACATTTAAACAGAAGAAAACTATGACGACAACAATCGGCGACGGCACATTAACAGTCACACCAAACGCTAAACCTTATGGCGAAGAACAAAATTATAGCGCATTTGCTGTCATTAAAAGCAACGGTTCTGTTATTGCGTGGGGCGATAAAAATTCAGGCGGCGACATCAGTTCAATTGCTCGCGAAGAGCTAGACGGCACCATTCCCGTTATGCAAATTTTCTCAAATAGTTCGGCATTCGCTGCCCTTCGCACCGATGGTTCCGTGGTGACGTGGGGGAATGCCGATTTGGGTGGCGATAGCAGTACCGTCGCGAGTTCACTTAATGGCGATGTGGATGTTACAAAGATTTACTCAAATGGGAATGCTTTTGCTGCCCTTCGCGCGGATGGTTCGGTGGTGAGCTGGGGGCAAAGCGGTTATTCAAAAACCGGGCAACCGTTAGAAATTGACACGAGTTTGGTTGCAAGCCAAATCAACGGTTCAATTCCAGTTACTCAAATTTATTCTGGTTTTTCAGATTATTCTGGTTTTTCTGCCTTGCGAGCTGACGGCTCGGTGGTAACGTGGGGGCAAAATAACGATAGCAGCGTCGTAGCGAACTCACTTAACGGCGATGTGGATGTGACCACCCTGTATTCAACTGGGTATGCTTTTGCCGCCCTTCGCGCCGATGGTTCGGTGGTGACGTGGGG